>JBGVOM010000159.1:0-3499 GCA_045126515.1 Lachnospiraceae bacterium | reverse complement strand
TAGACATTTAAGCAAAAATAGTTCAAAGTATGGAAACAAACTAATGGCTTTAGAAGGAGCGTATGTCATAGACTGTACAGAGGAAAATATTACAGATGATATGGTAATGATGTTGCGAATCTCACAGTATGACATACAACTAACTCTCTTGCCTGTCACAGAATAAACCGATATAATGTCACCAAAGAATAAAAAGAAAGGATCCTGAAATCCTTCTTCTTTGGCGAGACGATCGATTCCAGGATCAAAGATGGTATTGCTACCATGGTTATCATATCAAAGTATCGGTTAGAATGTAAAGAGGATATTTTTAATAATCAGTGAAGAAGATACCATCTGTCCTGTGTGTGGAAGTCCTCTATGCAAGAGGGATATGCGTTTGAGGGTGCACAAGGAGGCTGGCGGAAAGAAAAGCTGGTACTTAATAAATCGCCTGAAATGCAAGAATAAAAAGTGCGGAAAACTTCATAATGAACTGCCTGACTTTATGATTCCATACAAGCATTATGGCTCCCAAATCATTGAGGATGTGGTGGAAGAGGTTGTCGGACCGGATGATCTGGAAACAGAGAATTATCCATGTGAAGCA
Organism: Lachnospiraceae bacterium; assembly: GCA_045126515.1. Classification (GTDB taxonomy): domain Bacteria; phylum Bacillota; class Clostridia; order Lachnospirales; family Lachnospiraceae; genus RUG11237. The sequence goes on along the minus strand of JBGVOM010000159.1, from coordinate 2,910 downwards.
ACCATGAACCACTGGAAATGGTGGATGTTACATAATGAAAAAAATATCAACGGACAGATGAAATCGATGCTGCACCATCTCCTGGATTTGAATACAGAGTTCCTGAAATCCAGAGAGTCTTTGCTGAAGGGACTCAGAAAAAGGATAAATCCCGGGTGGTTGTCTGTAGTAACCCGGTTTATATATAACTCCGGAGGCCGAATAGAACCCAATCCGGAGATGTAGGATTATGCACCTACTTTTGTGTGCTGTCATAAAGACTTTGTAATAAGGTTGTCTCAAAAGGAGGTAACGCTTATGCGAAGTAAGGAAGTAAAGAAATGGCAGGATGAAGAAGCATTAAAACGGTATCAGATGATAGCACCTCTTCTGGATGAAGATCTGGACGATGCGAAAAGAAGGCAGCTCCGGGAAGAAATCGCAGAGAAATATCAGATTTCGAAACGAAGTCTGTACCGGTATGAAGCGAAATACCGAGAGGATTCTTTTAATGGACTGCGTCCGATGAATCGTACAAAGAGAAGGAATCAGAATCTTCCTGAAAATTACGATGAAATCGTTGCAGAGGCAATACAGTTAAAGAGGGAAGTTCCCAAACGAAGTGTCCGTCAGATTATCAAGATACTGGAAATTGAAGGATATGCTGCTCCAGGGGTAATCAAGGCATCCACACTGCAGAGATATCTGTACAATGCAGGCCTTGGAGTGAAACAGATGAAACGCTACACGGAAAAAAGGGAAAGCAGTTCAAGGAGATTCTGCAGATTGCATCGCATGGAACTGTTGCAGGGAGATATCAAGTATGGTCCGGATATCCGGCTCAGTGATGGAACATTGATTAAAACATATCTGTCATCATTAATCGATGATCATTCCAGATTTATTGTACAGTCAGAGTTCTATGATAACCAGAGACAGGAAGTGGTGGAAGATACTTTTCATAAGGCAATCCTAAAGTATGGAAAATGTGATTCCTGTTATCTGGACAATGGAACACAGTATACTACCAATCAGCTTCATAAAGCCCTTGCAAGGCTTGGAATCCGCGTAATTCATGCAAAACCAGGAGCTTGTCAATCCAAAGGGAAGGTAGAAAAATTTCACCAAAAGGTTGATCAGTTTATTGCGGAGATTCGTGTGTCAAAGGTGCATTCGTTGGAAGAATTGAATCGCAAATGGAAATATTTTCTGGAACAGGATTATCAGAAGGAAGCCCATGATGGAATCCGTGAGTACTACGAATCACAGGGTGTTGATGTACCACCGGAAGGAATCTCGCCGATGAGGGAATTTATCAGGGATACCAGAGGCCTGGTGTATCTTGATACTGCTTTAGTGAGTGAAGCATTTTTACATCATGAAACACGGAAACTGGACCGGGCAGGATGTTTCTCTTTTGGGGATGTGAAATACGAAGTTAGTGCAGCGCTTGCCAATGCAGAAGTGGAAATCGCTTATGATCCCATGAATACGGATGTCATAAAAGTGATGTACCGGGATATGGAACCGATTTATGCATCTCGGATGAGAATAGATGCTTTCTGCGATAAAACACCGCCGGTTCCGGTTGGCATGAAGACAGAAAAGGTACCGGAGACATCAAGATTTTTGGATGCACTTGAAAAGAAATATAAAGAAGAACATCAAATGATGGCAGATGCCCTTTCATTCGGAGAGTATGGAAAGACAGGTGGTCAGAATGTATGAGAACTTTTTTGAGATGGAAAATACGCCATTTACAAGGGACATACCAGCTGACAGACTGTATAGTTCCAAACAGATAGAAGATGCCATGGGAAGACTTATGTATGTAGCTGACAGACAGCTGTTTGCAGTAGTAACAGCAGATCCGGGGTGTGGTAAATCAACACTTATCAGAATGTTTGGAGAAAGGCTTGAAAAAAATAAATACATGCTTTTGTATCTTTCAGATTCGAAACTTACACCACGATGGCTGTATGCAGGACTGTTGGACCAGATGGGACTGGAAGCGAGATTTTACCGTGGAGATTCAAAGAGGCAGTTACAGAAAGAAATCGAAAATGTCAGAACAGTGCAGAAAAAGAAAGTGGTCTTTGTGCTGGATGAGGCACATCTTTTGGACAAAGAAACACTGGAAGAATTCAGGTTTTTGTTGAATTATAGATTTGATTCATCAAGTCCGATGAGCCTGATACTTGTAGGACAGACAGAACTGTGGGATCAGAAGTTAAGATTGCAGAGATATGCCGCCATACGACAGCGAATTGATATGAATATCGTACTCAACCGGCTGGACAGAGCAGAAACCGGCAGGTACATCACAGCACATATGGCATATGCAGGAATAAAACAGGATGTATTCACAAGCGGAGCAGAAGACGAAATCTTTAAGGTGTCAGCCGGTATACCAAGGATGATAAACAGAATCTGTGATAAAACACTAATGTATGCATATCAACAGCAAAAGAGATTGATTGATGAGCATATGGTAAGATATGTAGCAGACCATGAAATGTTTGGAGGAATAGAATAAGAAAACCGGGGCAATAGCCCCGGAAACTGTGACAAAGAAATGAATGGGTTTGTGACAGAGAGTATGAGAAGGATTGTGACAGCTCATGGAATTATTAACATCAATATTATCTCAAAACATGAGATAGTATTGATTGTATTAAGCACTATGCGTGAAGAAAAGACCAAAAACCTCTTGAAAAATCTTGATAAATGAGATAAGATGCTTGCATTATGACTTGAGCTGCATATAATATAGATAGAGAAGGTAATATCTATTATTAGGTAAAATGGTAACTGTTCAGAGCCAAGCAAAATTTCATAAAACAGACGTAAAATGCGTAGCATTTTGGAGGTGGCTCTGAACAGTTACGTAAAATGCATTTATTTGTTGATTGGATAAATATGATTTACTAT
>JBGVOM010000158.1:0-5382 GCA_045126515.1 Lachnospiraceae bacterium | reverse complement strand
CGATGTTCGACCTTGTAATTACATTCTTGATATACACAACTTGCTTGATGTTTTTGTTTGGATAAATGTGATTAGGATTTGGTCCCATAAGCTCACCCGTTCAAATTCTTATTTGTTTAACTGTTCGACATATTCAAGTTTTCTTAACTGTGTGTATTTACATTATAATCTGCCATCCCATCCAAAGCAATACAAAGTTGTAATACCGACTAGACATTTTCAACTAAAGATAACATATCGTATTTTCCGACCTCGTGGGATCTGCCACGACCAGATTGGTGGTCATTGGATCTAAACCACGTGCCACGCATTCCACGGTTGCATAGAAGCTCTTCTGAAAAAGCCGAATTCGGCTTTTTCAGAATAATGCCGAAAGTAAAGTAATGCCGATACCTTCACAAAAGATACTAGCGTATTACGAATTTTGTGTAAAATATCGGCATTACAAACTACATTAGCCCATAAAGTTGACGAATGACAGTTTCATTGTCAGCATACTTAAATTTCTCATCTTCCCTAAAAACAGAATTTTCAGCCTTAGAAATCTTGTCAATGGCCTTACGTTTCATTTCCGTAGTTGCTCTAGCGTAAATCAATGATGTTTCCATTTGAGAATGTCCAAGCCATTGAGAGACAAGTTCAAGTGGCATACCAGCCATATACAGGTGCATCGCACGTGTATGCCGGAACAGATGCGGATGTAAATGAGGGATTTCGGGATCAGAAGTTCTTGCCTTATCACCATACTTTTTTATAAAAGCCTGTGCTGCATCGCAGGACATTTGAGAACGTACACCTTTACGAGTAGTATAAAATAAGAAATCCTCATAGCTACTGCTACGGTGATATGTGCTGCAGTACCTTTCAAACTTTGGAATCAGTTCTTGTGAAATGGGGGTTACACGGTATTTGTTTCCCTTACCAACGATATGCAGTTCAGCGGATCCTTTTTGGATAACAAAATCTTTGAGTTTAAGATCCAGTATTTCCTGAATTCTACACCCACTGTCATAAAGAAGATACATAAAAAAGTTGTCTCTCAGCCCAATTGTCTTTTTTATATCCGGCTGAGAAAGAATCAGCTTTGTTTCCTGCACGGTCAAAAACTTAATTGTGTCATCGGCGGGGTTCGGTATTTCAGCAATCTTTTGAATGAATGCCAAATCAGATATCATCAGGATATTTTCGTCCATTAAGTAGCGGCAGAATCTCTTAATATGCCTCAAACGCAAATTGACTGTGGTTGCCTTGTTTCCACGCTCATCCAGAAGCCAATCCATAAAGCCCAAAACATTACTTTGGCAAAAGTCTTTTGCGGTGACAGCGCTTAGCAGTTTATTATGTTTTTCTCCCAAGAATGTCAAGAAAAGGTTAAGTGTATAGCGATATGCTTCGACGGTATTTGCACTCTTTTTTCGGACCACAGGCATATCTTCCGTTAAAAACTTCCGAATACTTTGAAACAGAGAAGGATCTTTAATCTTCCGCATAAAAATCCTCCTCTGCGCAGTAAATGTCACTCAGCATGCCCCAATCAATACCAGGTGAGGCTTTTATCCTTTCCGGAAGAAGATGTATATAGTACAAGGTTTCTTCCATGCCGGAATGTCCCATATACGTGCGGAGATATGGCATCAAAGTCATAACATCGCGGCCTTCATCGACCCAACGCATAAGGGTCCGGGTAGCGAAGTTGTGTCGAAGATCGTATGGTCTGGGATTATTTCCCCGGGAGCGCAGTCCTGTCTTTTGCCATGCTTTTGTGAAATTCCAATGCGCCCAACGAGTTGGAACTTTTCCACCATCCATATATTGAAAGAACCACTCTCGTTTGCCTGCAAGACCATCATAAACTGTACAGAGTTGCCGCATATCTTCCGACATTATGATGTGACGGTCTTTGCCACGCTTGCTCTTTTTGATGTAAATATCCCCTGATTTTAGATCAACATCCTCTACCCTCAGGTTGAAAGGTTCGGCTGGTCGCATGCCACAACATAATTCAAACCTAAACGCAACGGGGAGAATTAGGTCAGGATTGGAGTCAAAGCCTTTTCTGTTTTTCAATAAATCGATTGAGTCAAAGAGCTGGGTCAGCTCATTATCGCTAAAAATATAGGGCTGGTATCTCCGAACCCTTACATTGTATTCGGAGGAAGGAACATAGGCATGCATTCCGGTGGCATTCAAATAACGGGCAAAGTGCCTGATGTTGATAATTGCAAGGCGACGGGTATTGTCAGTATTAAAGCTTTTTGAAACTAACCATTGGTCAAGCATATCTTTTGTGATTTCGCTTGCGTCAGGGTACTTATTAGTACAAAAATCAATAAACGGCAATATGTGGGAAGTATAGTTGTGTCTGGAGAATCCCAATGAAACCTTAATGTCAAGCATATCGTTATATGCTGAAACCAGCTCATACTTAAAACTCATGCCTGATTACCGCCTTCCTTGGGACTTGTGCAGGAGGCCTGGCACTGCAACGCATACATGCCATTCGTGATGGGCACCTCAGAAAAATCTGATGCGCACATTGATGTTTGGGTGTTGTTGAAGCTGAGATATGCTTTGCCGGCACCCATATCTTTGTGGCCGAGCATCTGAGATATGGATGTTACCGGTATTTCTGCAACAGCAAGTTCTGTTCCGAACGCTCGACGCAAGCTGTGGAATGACCGATATTTGATCTTATCAATCGACGCTAACCTGCAGTACTTATCAACCATATAATCTAATGGCGTGGTGGTTGTTATTGCACCATACGGCGGAGAAGACCGCAGAAAGATATGCTTATCTTCACTTTTGGGCCTTTCTTCTAAAATATACTCTGCAATGGCATTTAGTGTTTTCCCAGTAAGCGGAGTTTTAAGATAGGTACCCGTCTTGCTTTGAATAATCTGCAACTCTTGCTTTTTCCAGTCAATATTATGTAATTGCATGTTCCTGATATCGACGCTGCGCAGTCCGGAATTAAATGCAAGCAGAATTATAGCAGCATCCCGTTTAGGCGTTTTAGAATGAGACCCAATGGCTCCCAACATAGCATTGATGTCCTCCTGCGTAAATGGGGCAATCATTCTACGGGGTGGAGATTTCGGAACAAATACGCTAAGATCCGTTTTGATTTCTGCCAATCGATGTTCATTCAAATATTGTACCAGGTAGCGAAGAGACCGCATACAGCAGTTCATATTATTGGGATTTTTGGCCGCCAGTACCGGAATAAATTCGATAAAATCTCTATCCGTCATATCCGCAATACTATCATGGCGTCTCTCAAAAAAGCAGAAGAACTGTCTCATGGTGATTTCCAGCTTGTATTTTTGATCCTGAGACACCCCGCTTTCAAGCAATGCTGAATCAATGAGATCCTGGTACTCTTTGCGTGGCTTAAATACCTTGCTATCCTTTACAATGGAAAAATCAACTACACCAGTATCAACAAACGAGCGAATGCGAAAAGCCGCCGTAACAAACGATCTGAAGAATTTGCGGCTGATTTCACCGTTCAAATACCGGGCTTCTTGCTTTTGACATATACCGTCCAACAGCTCAGATGAGCAGATATCAGTACCGTTGTCATAATGATAACGGATAATGGGGGTGTAGATACTCCATTTGATCTCTTTCAAAGACTGTTCGACACATCCACGTGAGCGCATGGCATTTAGCACACCGTCCACGGCATCTTCGATTTTTACCATATATCGTGCCTCCCTGTTATAATTGATGCCTTTCAATTATAACAGAAATGCCGAATATTCTGTCTTATTATGTTGAAAAGGGTTGCGTTCTTTGAATTGTCGGCATTACTTTACTTTCGGCATTATTCTGATCGATGCACAGATACTGCCTCTCCGGCATGATACTCTCCCCTTCCTGTCATACTCATTTTTGAACTTGCTATATTAGAACATATGTGCTATTATTATAAAACAGATGTTCGAAAAGTCAAGATGCAAAGAGCTGGAAAATGAGTCTGGGAGCAAACCTAGCCGTTTTATTGGACTTAATCTTCCGGATAATAAGCTTATAGATCGGAGAACAGCTTTTCCGGAAAAGTCAAGTCTTGTTGTTCCCCTTTTTCCATGCTATAATGCCGCCTAGTGTGCGTCACGATAAGGAGAGATAGATTATGGGTAATACACGGACCTATCAGGATATCAAGGCTCAGGAGTATCGGATCTTCAGTACGATCCCGGGCATGAACGAGCTGCTGCAGGCCTCCCCTGCCCAGAAAGCAGAAATTGAAGCTAAATATCCGGATGCTGTATTCGCCGTTGTGATCGCCTCTTCCCTCTTTAACCATAACCGGGAGCTGAGCGAGATCACCCAGAAGGCCTATTTCTCCATTCTGAACGGCGAAAACATTGCCAGCGTCCGCTTTGCCTATGATAAGGCAACGGATGAGTACTGGAAACGACATATGTGGGATGACTAAATAGCTTTGGACAGGCAGCCATGCCTGTCCTTTTTCATTTTTGAAAAAATTAAGGATTTCTATCTTGAATATGGATCTGCAGATCTGTAAAATTGATATATTCTAAATCATCGAGGTGTCCTATGAAAACAATTGCCGTCATTGATGATGATATTTATATTGGAAATATGCTTGAAGAGTTGCTTCGCGGAAATGATTATGATGTGCTGCGGGCCTATTCCGGAACTGAAGCTGTTCTTTTACTCTCTCATAGCAAGCCGGATCTGGTTCTTCTGGATCTGATGCTGCCAGGACTGTCCGGAGAAGAAGTTCTGCCCCACATTGAGAATATCCCGGTTATTGTTCTCAGCGCAAAAGTGGATGTGCAGGACAAAGTAAATCTTCTGCTGGGCGGTGCGGCAGATTACATGACCAAGCCTTTTGATACAAAGGAGCTTCTTGCCCGTATCACCGTTCAGCTCCGCAAGGCAGAACAACATGGTGAAACAAAATCCCTTTCCGTTGGCGATTTGATTTTGGATATGGTTTCCCTTTCTCTGACGGTACAGGGACAAGCTGTGAAGCTGACCCGAACAGAGTATGCCATCTTGAAGCTGCTGATGGAGAATCCTAAACAGGTTATCGCAAAGAGTGTTCTGCTTGACAGAATCAGTCTGGACACCCCCGACTGCACCGAGCGTTCTTTGAAACAGCACATCAGCAATCTTCGTAAAAAGATGCAGGATGTCAGCGGTGTAGACTATATCGAAACAGTCTGGGGAATTGGTTTCAAACTCGCAGAGCGATAATAAAGAAAATTTGAAGTTTCTGTTGAGTTTACTATGGTATATTTGGCTATTTTACAGAGATTCCACCTATATTCTACTTACAAGGGATGTTATTTTAATGATAAAAGAAGTACCTTTATATCATCAAATGAATGGAGGAATACATATGAA
>JBGVOM010000157.1:0-2254 GCA_045126515.1 Lachnospiraceae bacterium | reverse complement strand
ATGCTAAAAAAGGTGTACAAACACGCTATCACAAAAATACAACAAAACTGTTGAAAGTGCCGAAAATACAGTAAAATCAAGCATTTCAGGAGGTTTAATATAGATGATTCGTATATTATTCATCTGCCACGGCAGGGCTTTGGGTACAGTTATAAGTGGCGATGAAGTGCGATAAAGCGGGGCAAATCGTGGTGGAGTGATAGGTGGAGGACTACGGTTTTTATACGGATGAGTAAAATAATAGGATAAAAATACAGTTATTCAGTGAACTAATATGAATAGTAGGTGCAGAGGTTACTGTTCAGTGGCAATGTCATTAACTTAAACTATTAGCACCTATTATTTTCATTGAAACTATTAACTTAAGAAAGAGAAGTAAAAAAACAGAACAAATCAAAGCAAGATAATACGTTATTATGGATTGTAAAATGGGTTATTTCTTTAATCAGCACTGAAATCAGCACTGAAAGGTAAATTTATTTTATAGCCTGCCTTTTTTGAGGATGTTTATTCTTTTAGCATTTTTTCTCTATTTTATTAAAGTTATCCACATCCCATATTTATGAATAGCCAATTCCCTATTTTGTGTGGAAAACTTTATAAAATTTCAATTTTCCTCTTGGCAGGCATCACCTTCTTTGCTAAAATGAAATCAGTTTAGAACTGCATTATGCAGCTCCTTATTTATATCTTCTGTTTCTGTTAGTTGCCGTCCAAAGCTGGCTAACAATTCAGGAGATATATTTTTTTGTGGTTTTTTTATCTCATTTTTGTTCAAATAGAAGTATTCATACAACTGTTTTATAAAATCAGCTATCTGTTCCATCAGATAGTGATTCTTCTGTGCACGCTCATTAAAACTGCATGCGTGTTCTATATTTCCCTGCCAGTGCTTCTGTCGGTTAAATCCCTGATTTTCTATTTTCCATCTGTTACGTCCGGCACATACTATTTTCCTTGCATTGTTCTTTGTAATCTCAATGCTTGTAATCCAGGCAAACTCTGTTTCTTTCTCCTCACCTTTTACAATCCGCTTTTCCCGGTAATAGATAAGATTCACATCAAAATCATGAAACATGATTTGATTCTGATACTCAATATCAGTTCCTACTGTTTCTTTTTCGGGAAGTGCACGGTATTCTTTGGCTATTGATGAGGCACTTCCCTCTTTATACCGGATTATATAGTCCCAATGATAATCTTTGCATATCTGTAAAACATTCTTTGTAACATACAGCCCATCTGCTGTGATGATAATTGGCAGCCTTGGAAACCTCTTCTTTATTTTTTCCGCAAGTCTTACAAAGGCTTTGCTTTCACAATCCTGTTTTACAGTTTCATCACTTTGATTCAAATATTCATCAGAGTTTTCTATTGTCTCTGTAGCTATGCTGCATACAATGTTATTTCCAAAATAAATCTTGGCTTCGAGAACACTTCTGTGGTACTTAATAAGCTCATTCTCTTCCCCTTTATTGTAGCAGCGGCTCAGATAGTAATCATTCTTCTTTTGTAAGCCTTCATCCAGTTCTGATGCATCTATAATAACCTGCCACTTTCTGAAGACTTTAGCTCCATCAAAAGTTTTTCGCCGAATCATCGAATACACAATATACTGCTGGATATTCTCCAGTTCCTCCGGTTCAAGCCTTTCAAGGAAATCATTTTCTGTAACGCCGTGGGGCAGATAATCCCTTGCATCCTCACCCATGAACCTATACAGATTTCTACTTATTGTTTCATCATTAAAAGCTCTCGTCATTTCCTGCATGCTTGAAATCCCTGCAATGCTTTTATAATACATAGTTCCAAGCATTACTTTTGTGGAATAATCAACGTAACTCTGATGGCGAGGATCCTTCACTTTGCCAAACATGGAAAATAGTTCAGGACAAAATCTGTTTTGAATCTTATTACATTCAACAATAGGATTATTCTCAAGCTTTTTTCTAATTCTTGTCTGTTCACGACTCATTTTGACACCTCTGCGATAAAGTTTTTTCCTAATTTTACTCCATCACAGAGAAAACCGCAGTAATTCTAAATAATTTAGTGCGAATTATTTTTACCTGTCAAAACTGAAAATAAATGTGCGCGAACCATGACGCAGCAAAGTAAAATCATGTTATAATGGTTCTACTAATAGAAAGAAGGAGTGAGGGTAATGAATGGAAGAAGGCTATGTACAAAAATAGGTTGTCTGTGTATGACAGTTTTACTGACATTTGGCATTGTTTTATGTGGAAATGGTAAT
>JBGVOM010000156.1:0-8803 GCA_045126515.1 Lachnospiraceae bacterium | reverse complement strand
ACGGATGTTTCTTGTTTCATATACTAGCCTCCTGACTGTTGTCAAAAAACTATAGACTATACTTTTTTGACAATTTTTAAGTAACTTTATTATCTCAAAAAAGTATAGGCTAGTCTATGTACTCACTGTGGAGCGTTTACGAATATTGCATTTCTTACCCCTGATAATCCTCAATACTTTTAGAAATCTTAAGCAAAGAATAAATCTCAGCATATTCCCTAGGTGATAAATCCTCAATGTAATTCGTAGTAAAATTTTTAGTGCATCCTTTGCGTTTAACCATATCTACGGCCTTGTTGTAAGCGATGGCAGCTTGGATTTCTGTATCGTAGATACCTACCAGATAGTCACCGTGAATATGTAATTTTGTCTTAAAATATTCTTTCCCCTCTTGTAGAAACATGGATACGCCATAATACTGATTGATTATGGTGATGTTTTCATAACGGTAGTCAGAGGAATCTCCATTGATAAAAATATAATCTTTTCCGGGAACAGCATAATTTTTGATGCCGTAGCGCGACAGGATATTTACCTGCATACCATAATCGGCTACAAAAAGATGGCCCTTTCTGCGCATGATTTTGTGACTGGAATAATAAAATAAATCATCCGTGTCAAAGATAAGATAATCCTTTTTAGAAAAGTAGTAATAAAAATATTTTTGCTTCAGATAAATTGGTGTTTTGAAATACATTCCGGTGTCGCGGAAATTAATTAAAATTACATATTTTTCAAAGGATATGGTAAAAACATCAGAATAGTCTTCCACAGAACAGGCAGAAGACATGATATTACAGGCTTCCGCATAAGCAGTGTGTGCCGCCCATTCGGTGGGAAAACTTCCAAGACTGATGTGCTTATTCTGATATGTAAAAGAAGAACGAAAGTAAATAGTTCCATCTTTTTTTGATGCTTTATAAACTCCTGGTAACATATAACGCTCCTTATTAAGAACTTTAATTCTTTTTAAGTTTACTATAAGTGGACAAAAGTTGCTACTAAAATTAAAGAAAAAGGCAAAAAAAACATTTATGCGAAATGGATGAATAATATTCGTAAAAACTGTAAAAAATATGTAATAAAATTTTAGAAAGGAAGAAAGGATAAAACGAAAAAATCTTAGTAAATGTGAAAGAAAATAAGCTGCGAATATTATTAGAAATGCATAAGCATATGAAGATAGAGAAAAAATTAGTGGGGTACATTTCCCAAAAATAACCAAATCGTATTGACAGAAACAGAAGGGTTCCGTATATTAAAACAAGTATCTCAAATGCACTAAGCAGAAATTGGCTGCAAAGCAGGAGTTGTTATAAAATTCCTGACGACCAAAAAAAGAGCTGTAAGAAACAGTGATACAGCGGAAAGGAATGCGAGGTAGAGATATGCAGGAAATTTACAAAGTCTTCCAGAGCTTTTGGGGGATTATAAGCAATGTTTCCAAGAAAGCTTATAGAAACTGTGCCGTACTTATGACCGGAGCAGCAGTAATAGCACTGATTTCCTTTAATTCTAAGGAATTTGGAGGTTCTGGGAAAAACAAGTCAGACACAATAAAACCACAAAGTTCAGGAATGCTGGTAAAGAAAGTAGAAAGCAGTGAAGAAGAACTACTTTTGCAGACAGAAGAAATTGTAAGCGTTTCCGTAAGAGATACCGAAGTTTTTGTCCGGGAATCAGGACAAATAAAATACCATCAGAGTCAGGAAAAAGAAATCACACCGGCAGAGCCTGAAATTACACCTACAGCAGTGCCAACATTCACACCTACACCAACACCGGAGCCAATGCAGGAAGTAGAACAAATATGTGCATATGGTGAAGTGAGATTGGACGAAAAAAGTTATCAGGTGCTTTTAAGAATTGTAGAGGCAGAGGCAGCAGGAGAAGGTACGGAGGGCAAAAAGCTGGTGGCAAATGTAATATTAAACAGAGTAAACCATCCATCATTTCCAAATACTGTCGAGGAAGTGGTTTTTCAAAAGTCAGGAGGTCACGCACAATTTTCTCCGACAATTGACGGAAGATTTGAAAGCGTTCAAATTAGCACTGAAACAGTAGAGGCTGTAGATATGGTACTTGCCGGGGCGGATGATTCCCAGGGGGCATTGTTCTTTTCAGCACGTTCCAAGGCAGATCCGGATAATATGAGTTGGTTTGACAAAAATCTGAAATGGCTGTTTGCTTATGGCGGGCATGAATTTTATACATTACCGTAAGTTTACACAGAAATTAAAAATGTGATAATCTTTTTCTTGTTTCAATAGATAATCTATGATATACTAACCCATAGTGGCGTATGTAGAAGTACAAAAACCTTAGTTTATAAAAGAAAAGGATGAAGAAGATGGAATTGTTATACAAAAGTACAAGAAGTAATTCAGAACCTGTAACGGCTTCAAAAGCTATTTTGAAGGGGTTAGCAGAAGATGGAGGATTGTTTGTTCCAACAAGTATTCCAAAGTTGGATGTTACCATTGAGGAACTTTCAAAAATGGATTATAAGCAGACAGCCTATGAAGTAATGAAGCTGTTTTTGACCGATTTTACAGAGGACGAGTTAAAAACATGTATTAATAATGCATATGATTCTAAATTTGACACCAAAGAAATTGCACCATTAGTAAAGGCAGAAGATGCATACTATTTAGAGTTATTCCACGGTGCAACCATTGCGTTTAAAGATATGGCATTATCCATTTTGCCACATTTAATGACTACAGCAGCTAAGAAAAATAACGTAAAGAATGAAATTGTTATTTTAACAGCAACTTCAGGAGATACAGGAAAAGCTGCACTGGCAGGATTTGCAGAAGTGAAGGGCACTAGAATTATTGTGTTCTATCCAAAGAATGGAGTAAGCCCTGTACAGGAAAAACAGATGGTAACCCAGAAAGGTGATAATACATTTGTTGTTGGAATTAAAGGGAATTTTGATGATGCACAGAGCGGAGTGAAGGCTATTTTTGGTGACAAAGAGTTGGCAGAAGTTATGGATAAAGCCGGATTCCAGTTCTCATCTGCGAATTCTATCAATATCGGACGTTTGGTACCACAGGTAGTTTATTATGTATATGCGTATGCAAAAATGGTTGCCAACAATGAGATTAAAAGCGGTGAAGAAATCAATGTAGTAGTACCAACTGGAAACTTCGGTAATATTTTAGCTGCATTTTATGCAAAGAATATGGGAATTCCGATTGCAAAACTTATTTGTGCTTCCAATGACAATAAGGTATTGTATGATTTCTTTGCAACAGGCTGCTATGATAAGAACAGAGATTTTATTTTAACTACATCACCTTCCATGGACATTTTGATTTCCAGCAACTTAGAAAGATTAATTTATCGTATTGCCGGAAATGATGCAGAAAAGAATTCTGAATTTATGAAATCATTAACTCAGAATGGAAAATATGAGATTACAGCTGAAATGAAATCACAGTTAGCAGATTTCTATGGAAACTATGCTACAGAAAAGGAAACAGCAGATGTAATTAAAGAAGTTTATGATGCAGCGAATTATGTGTTAGATACACATACGGCAGTAGCAGCAAATGTATACAAAAAATACAAAGCTGATACAAACGATGTAAGAAAAACAGTCATTGCAAGTACAGCAAGTCCATACAAATTTGCAAGAGCAGTAATGTCTGCTATCGATTCTAAGTATGAAGGAATGGAAGATTTTGAGCTGATTGATGAGCTTACAAAGCTTTCTGGTGTAGCAGAACCAAATGCGATTAAAGAAATACGCTCTGCAGCAGTAGTACATGATACTGTTTGTGAAGTAAATGAAATGAAGAATGTTGTAAAGAAATTCCTTGGAATTTAATGAATGACATAATATAAAACCCTGTGGCTTTTGTCACAGGGTTTTATAATTAAGTGATTAAATATTAGTAATAATAAAATTAACTGTACCAAAAGAAAAACTAACTGGTATGCAGTAAACGGTGTTAGAAAAATCTAAATTACAGGCATCTTCTAAAGGAGGTTCCAACATCAGTTCTAATTGCATTTCATTGGATGCATTTACTGTAAACAGACCATTATGAAGATTTAAAAAGTCGCAGATGGATGCCTGCACATACTCGTCAAATTCAGTGAAATTTTCCTGGGCGTATCTGGATGCCATACCAATAAATGTTTCTTCAGAGGCATATATTGCAGAGCAGGCAGAAAACACTCCCTTGATATTCTGAGAGAAGTATTTTAAATTGGTGGGTTCTGTCATAATAAATTCTTTATATGGCGTAAAATCGCTTCCAATAAAACGTGTAATATTATTAAACAGAAGAGTAAGATACTTCATGAAAACAGGTGCATTATCTAACCGGGTTAAATCATAAAAATCATTGATTAATATATTGATTTTCGTGGTTTGTAGTAAGGTCAGAGTGTCTAAATCGTCTAATTTATAGTTTGCCCTAAAATCGCTTAATGCATGGGCACAGTCTGCTTTTGTAAGAACCTTATTATCAATCAGAACCTTACATAACAATTCATAGTCATTGTGTTGCAAGGCAAGAAGTTTCTCCATTTCAGCTTCGCTCATATAGCCACATTCCACTACAAGTTCTCCAAAACGCTTGTCCTGGCTAGTCTGCAGAATATGGATTTGTTCTACTTGTTCTTCTGAGAGGTATCCATACCGGATTGCCAGTTCCCCGATTTTTTTATGTATTTTCTGAACTTCTTGAATACCGTCAGCTAACTGTAACGGTGTGACAAGATTCCGGTTTAATAAAAAATTGCCAAAGAATTGTGAAAACATTTATAATCCCCCTTTTATTTTCGCTTCCAGTACATGTTTAATTTGCGTGTCATCCAAAGGTTTCTGAATGAAATCTTTTGCACCAGCCTTTAAAGCCTCCTTTAAATTTTCTTGTGTTCCTACGGATGATGTCATAATAATGTGGGCAGAAGAATCGAAATCCATAATCTCTTTTACGGCCGTAATTCCATCTTTCACCGGCATAACGATATCCAAAAATACAATATCTGGCTTTTCTGTTTTGTATATATTAATAGCCTCCTGACCATCGGAAGCTTGTAATATCTGTCTACACCCAATGGAAAGAAGAAAATCTTTCAGTTTTTTGCGAGCCAGAATGGAATCGTCACAAATTAAAATTTTGATAGTTTCTAGTGTCATGTTCTTTCCTCCTTGGTTTGGGCAAATTTATTTACTTACCACACATAATCTAGTTACATTTTACTATATAATTTGTGCGTTTTCAATAAAAATGTAAGAAAATCTATTGAAAAATAGTGATAAGTGCTATATACTTATGCTGTTTTTAGGAAAGACAAGGAGGAAACAAAGTGAAACAGGAAGATATTGTAAAACACATTGATCATACTATGTTAAAACCTATAGCAGACTGGGAAAGCATAGAAAAACTTTGCAGAGAGGCTGTGGACTATAAAACGGCATCTGTATGTATTCCGTCCTGCTATGTAAAAAGAGTGAAAGAAACTTTTAAGGATAAAATAAATATTTGCACTGTGGTTGGTTTTCCACTGGGATATTGTAATACAGCAGCAAAACTGGCAGAAACAAAACAAGCCATTGAAGACGGAGCTTCGGAAATTGATATGGTGATAAATATCTGCCATGTAAAAAACAGGGAGTTTCAAAAAGTAGAAGATGAAATTCGTGCATTAAAGGAGTGCTGCGGGGAAAAGATACTTAAAGTAATTATCGAAACCTGCTATCTGACAAAAGAGGAAAAAATACAGATGTGTCAGGTAGTGACGAATGCCGGAGCGGATTATATCAAAACTTCTACAGGTTTTGGAACCGGCGGGGCTACTATGGAGGATGTGCTTTTAATGAAAGAACATATAGGAGCTGAGGTGAAAATAAAAGCGGCAGGCGGCATTAAAAGTGTGAAAGACATGGAAGACTTTTTAGAAGCAGGTTGTGAACGTTTAGGAACAAGTTCCGGAATTGCCTTGCTTCAGGGAAAAGAATCGGGAGGCTATTAATGATTAGAGAACGAATCGAACAATTGCGCATAAGAATGAAACAGGAAAAGATTGATTTGTATTATATTCCTACAGCTGACTTTCATCAGTCAGAATATGTGGGAGAATACTTTAAATGCAGGGAATATATGAGCGGTTTTACAGGTTCTGCAGGAAGTTTGGTAGTTACTAAGGAAGAAGCCTGTCTTTTTACGGATGGAAGATATCATATACAGGCAGAACGTGAGCTGCAGGATAGTGGTATTCATTTGTTTAAGTGTGGAGAAGCCAACATTCCAAGCGAAGAAGAGTATATAGAAGTGTACATGCAAAAGCACAGCACTTTGGGCTTTGACGGTAGAGTGGTAGCGGCTTCTTTTGTGGAGCGATTGTTGGAAAAAACAAAACTTTCGGAAGATGCCGTAATTTATCAGAGAGATTTCGTAGATGAAATCTGGACTATGCGTCCGTCTATATCAAAAGAAGAAATTTATGTATTAGAGCCATGGCAGACAGGAGAAAGTACATCCAATAAAATAAGCCGGATAAGGGCAGAAATGAAAAAAGAGGGGGCGCAGGCACATGTGATTGCTTCTTTAGATGATATTGCCTGGATATTTAATTTAAGAGGAAATGATGTAAAGCATAATCCTGTTTTTTTGGCTTTTGCACTGATTACAGAGGATACAGCTTGTCTTTATCTGGCGGAGGAGGCAGCAAGTGAATCTGTGAAAGCATATTTGAAAGAAAATAATATTATCTGTAAAAGTTATGATGACATATATAAAGATGTAACATTATTTAAAGAAAATGATAGGATTTTACTTGATAAAGAAACGATAAATTACCGTTTGTTTCAGAGTATTTCCAAAAAGTGCAGTATCAAAAACAGCATGAATCCATCGACTAAAATGAAGGCGGTGAAAAACAAGGCAGAAATTGAAAATACCAGAAAAGCCCATATTAGAGATGGGCTGGCGGTTACCCGGTTTATTCATTATGTGAAAAGTCATGCGGGAACAGGCATCACGGAATATGAGGCGGAAGCTTATCTTGACCAATTGCGCCGGGATACGGAAAATTGTTTTGACTTAAGCTTTGAAACGATTTCTGCTTATGGTGCTAATGCTGCCATGATGCATTACAGTGCAAAACCGGATAAAAGTGCAGTGATAGAAAAAGAAGGCTTTCTTCTGGTAGATTCCGGTGGGCAGTATAAAGAAGGAACTACAGATGTGACAAGAACCATTGCAGTAGGAAGTCTGACTCCGGAAATGAAAAAACATTATACACTGACACTGGTGGGAATGTTGCGCCTTATGAATGCACGTTTTTTATATGGATGTACCGGAAGAAATCTGGATATTCTTGCGAGAGGTCCATTATGGGAACACTTAATAGATTACCGTTGTGGAACAGGACATGGGGTGGGACACATTTTAAATGTTCATGAGGGACCAAATGCTTTTCGGTGGAAACAGGGCAAAGGACTGATGGAGTGTGTCTTAGAAGAAGGAATGATTACCACAGATGAGCCGGGAGTATATCTGGAAAATCAGTATGGCATACGAATTGAAAATGAACTGTTGTGTGTGAAGGATACGCAAAATGAGTGGGGACAGTTTATGAGGTTTGAATGTCTTACTTTTGTACCGGTGGAAAGAGATGCAATAGATATCACATACATGGAAAAACGGGATGTAGAATTGTTAAACGCGTATCAAAAACAGGTCTATGAAAAACTGGCTCCCCAGATGAATGCAGAAGAACAGCAGTGGCTGGAAGAATATACCAAAGAAATTTCTACGGAAAAGTGAGAATAATTATAGCATTTATATTAAATTTATATAAAAAGGCGTAAAAAACGGTAGGGATTATTGACAAATTTCAAAAAAAATGCGATAATCATGAGCAAATGGTGGGCATAGCTGGGGGAAATTTTCAGTAAGGCTTTCCACTTTTTAAATTCTTAAGAGTGAAATATAAAATCATGAAGGAGGACACAACATGTCAACAAAAGCTTATTATCCAATTTCAGAAATTGGTGCCGGAAAACCAGGTTTTTCAAAAACACGTTCTATTATCGAAGCTGCTTTCTACGGAAATAACGTAGTGAAAGTAAATACTTTAAAGGAAGCTTATGAATTAGCTAAAAATTCACCTGGAACAATCGTTACAGATATGCCTGTAAAAGACGGTGAAACTTTTGGTCTTGAAAAAGATGCTAAAGTATTATTATTCAACGATGGTGCAGTAACAGGACGTTACGCAGCAGCTCGCCGTATCAAAGGTGAACCAGGTGTTGATGAAGTTAAACTGGATAAAGTAGTTATGGATGCAATCTATGAAACACGTTGGAAAACAATGTATCATGCTGAATGTTTCGTAGGTCTTGATCCTGAATTTATGGTAAAAGCTCATCTTCTGATTCCAGAAGGAGAAGAAAATATTCTTTACAACTGGATGATTAACTTCCAGTATATGTCAGATGAATATGTAAAGATGTATAAGAATTCCAAACCAATCGGGGATGGAAAAGAACCAGACATCTACATTTTCTCAGATCCACAGTGGGCTCCACATGATGCTCCGGATGTTGATTACAGCTGCTTAAGTGATCCACTTACACTTTGCTACTTTGATACAAATGAAAACTGTGCAGCAATCCTTGGTATGAGATACTTTGGTGAACATAAGAAAGGTACTCTTACAATGGCTTGGGCTCTTGCAAACAGAAATGGTTATGCATCTTGCCATGGTGGACAGAAGGAATACTCTTTAGAAGGTGGTAAGAAGTTCGTTGCATCTGTATATGGATTATCAGGAT
>JBGVOM010000155.1:0-31298 GCA_045126515.1 Lachnospiraceae bacterium | reverse complement strand
GTTTCACACACTTTTAGTACCAATCCAGTACCAGCACTATATTGTCATTATTGTATGTAGTTCCGGTGGCTTGCAGGTTGGTTGGACTATTCAAAGAATAATCGTCCACTGGCTTGCAAGTTCACCTATGGGGATTATAATACAAAAAAGTTGATTCAGCAACATACAATTTTGTGTTACTAATCTATATCATTCGATAGTACAATAATAACCATCAGCACCACAATTATATCAATTTCTTTCAGTTAACCAACTAATAATTTCCTGTTCCAATTTACAATTGTTTGCCAGCATAAATTCCATAACTTCATCATAGAAATGAACTTTCAACAGTGAATTTGCCTTTACCATATCATTCTTTTCAAGCGGCTTACAGTATTGTCTATAATTCTTCAATTGCACTACATCCATATATAATGGAACAAATGCAATTCCAGTTTTTTCAACCAGATTCTTTAAAATATAATATCCATCAGGGTCAATATCCCCGAAATGAAACCAAGAAACACCACTATTATTTTCTGCTATCTTCTTTAAAAATCTTTGCTTTGCAGTATTATGGTATCCGCTTAGATAGATAAATGTTGATTTATTATCATTAATTCTGTTATATGAAGTAAGATTTTCAACAGTCACTATTCGATTTGAATTTACCTTTATCATTTCTATCCGTGCGATTGCCTCTGATAAAATAGCTATCGGATTATCTGGTGTAACGCTAATAGAATTCCCATCAACATAATGAATATCTACATTTCCTTTGAAAAAAATATATGAAGGATTTGAAAAAACTTGATATTCCTCCAGAATTGCTTTCTCTTTTTCTTTTTTGTCCAAAACAGATAAATCTAATTCTAACTCTCCATACTCTTCAATTATGCTACAAATGCGCGACTTATAACTTTTTTCAAAGAGTTTTGTATCTCCTAGTACTGCTACTGATAATTCACGTTCCATAATGTCACTATTATTTCCAAGCACATATTTTAACAATTTCAGAATATTTATTGCAGTGTCAGACGTATACTTAGCATCTTTGTAATCATTAAGTCGTTCTACCTGGCTCTTGCAAAACGCATCCATAATATCATGAACACCCATATATTGCGTATACATTTTAATTTCCCGATTACGTTTTACTGTGATATCTTCTCGCTTCAATACTGAATATATCTCATTTATCGAATTTGTATTAAGTTTAATCTTAGAAATTACTGGAATACCTCTTTCATAATCCAAAATCACAAACTCAAATTCCATCAAAGATTGCATTTCCCTATTGAATTGATTTACTTCATCTTGATCTGTATAATCTCCGTTGTATTCATAAAATATTTTTTCTGGTTTAATAGCAAAGCTTTGATTCTTAATATTTTGCCCTTTATATGTAACACTGTTTTCATACACATCTAATAGCATATTCAAAGCATCTTTTTGTATTTTACTCAATCTTAAACTCATCCAATTTCACCAGCCCTTCAACAGCCCATGTATATTTTCCTTTCATACATAAGCTTATAGTTGAGTTAATATGGGAACCGATACTATCAATTTTTTCTGGTGGAGCTGCATAAATCACCTGAAATTTATTATCCTCAAAAAACTTAACCATTTGCTCGATTCTTTCCCTTGAAAGAGCCGAAAATGCTTCATCAATAAATGCTAATCTTGCACATGAAACATTCTTTGGGTAACATTGTAGCAAACTGGCTGCAAGAATAATAAAATATGGTGTTTGCTTTTCACCATTACTTGCAGACCCTTGTTTTTTCGATAAATCTGCCAGCACTTCTTCTCCATCCTGTCTTGATAATATACGCATATCATACTTGAAATACTTTCGATAGTCTGTGTACTCTTCCTCATTTTCTTCCTCTAATATAGTATCCATGAATTGTCTTATGTTGTATTCCATTTCTTCGTCGTCCTGGTTCATAGCACGATACACATCCATTGAATTCATATAACTTTCAAGTTTTTTACAAAGATTAAAAAATACCATCCTATCTGGTTTCTCCAGCATCTTAAATTGATATGTATCTTTTCCAAATGGAATATCCTTAAGTGCGTTATTTATTTCATCAATCTCTTCTTTGGCTTCCCTAATTGCCTCATTAATTTCTGCAACAAAATCAACCATAAAAGCATTCTCTAGTACATGTTGCTGTTCCTCTAATTTCTGTTTTGCTTCCTCAATTTTCACATTGGCAATATCTCTATATTGTTCTCTAAACAAAGGAATAAATCCTATGCCAAATTTTTCGTCACTTTGACCTATGATATGCCAATATTTACGTTGTTCATTTTCTAAAATCCTTATAGCACTTTCTTTTTCCCCACGAACATTCTCAACATTTTTAGTCGTCATAACGCGTGCACTATCACTCTTGATACGGAGCTTGTCATACAATTCAACCATTTCTTTTCTTAATTCTAATCTTTGTAAAATGGCATTATCATATTCATGCTTAGCTTTTTTAATTTGTTGCTCAGATTCATCATACTTCTCCTCATTATCTCGAATCTTTTCTTTACATGTACTGATGCAATTATTTACATTAATGAATTGTCCGTCGACTTCTTTGTATTCTTTATCAGCACTCTCCTTTTCTTGTAATGCAGCAGCAAATCCTGGAGTATTTTCTATTTTTGTCAATTCCGCTTTTTTATTTTGGACTTCCGTTTTCTTTTCATCAATACGCTTTTGAATGTCAAATATATATCTTGTCTCATCCCAATTTACTGCATCAATATCAGCTATATATTGGGTTAATATCTTCGAATCCTCTATTAACCTATTTTCTTCTTGCTCAAGAACAACTTTATCTGATTTTGCTTTTTTGAGTTGCTGTTTAATTGCATCATGTCCCATAAATATTTGAGTTCTTTGCAAATTCATACAAGTCATTGTGAAACTCTTAGCCAATGTACCATCAATCATCAAACCACCTTTAGGATACTGATGTAATTCTTGAATATCATTACACAAGTGGATACCATTAAGAAGGTAATTTGCATATCTTCTTCCATATTCATTAGGAATATCAAGCATTGCAGCAGCTGATCCTTGTATTATATCTGTTTCTGGTAATTTGTCAGTAATTACAACTTTAATATCTCTTAGTTGATGTTCGTGAACAATCTCCATTACTTGTTCACAATACTGCCCATCTACTACAATATCAAACCTCTTTTTCCCTAAAAACGTCTCAATTGCCAACTGCCAATCCTTATCAACGTGTTGAACCAACTCTGCAAACAGCCGTACATCTGTTCGAATATTTAGTTTTGCAAGTTCTGACTTTATTATTTGTTTAGCCCCTTCATATTTCTTCTCAAAAGGAAGTACATCTGACTCTAACCTAGATATTTTTTCTTGTATTTCTTCCAGTTCTTGCTTTATCTCCTCAATTCTGTCTGAAATATGTACTTTGTCTGTTTGATAATTCGCCTTTTTTCCACTTACTATATTTTTAAACTTTATAAATGCTGCGACTTTTTCATCAACATTAAAGGTAGTCGCCGCAATAGTTTCAATAACTGCAACGTCTTTGTCCGTCAATTCACCATCTGTTTCGAGCCAATCCATAATTTCTCGAATTCTTGTTTCCAACAATTGTAATTCTTTTAAATCTTTTTCATATTTCTCTATTTCTTTTTCAATCGCGGAAATACTGCTTTCTAATGACTTGGTTATTTCTTCAATACTACATAATAGTTCATTCTTTTCAGCATTTATTTTTCTATCTAGTGCATTCTTTCTCTTCTCAGTCAGATCTTCTAACCGGCTCTGTAATTGATGTAACTTTGCCTTATCAACATCAATTTTCTCTTCTAACTGTACTCTATGTTCCTGGTGCCATTTCATTTCCTGATATAATAAAAGAATTCGCCTCACCTCATATTTTCGCTCCGAAGCTTCATAATCAGCTATTTTTGATTGCACAACCTCCAATTGAATCTTTCCATTTGCCAATTCTTCATATACCTTTTTTGCCTCATTATAGTGATTACGATGTTCTCGAATATCACTCATTGAGTGAATTGGATGTTCGTCCAAAACGCATTCCTGAATAAATTTATCAATATTATTCTCTGGATTGAAAGCCATCATTTTCACTAGTTTAGCTCTGTACTTTTCAACTCCACAACGCAGACCTAAAGCCCTCAACACTTGTTCAGTACCTTTATCGCGATTCATAAACTCACCTGCTGGGACTTTCTTTCCCTTTACTGTCAATTCATGGCGAGGATATACTGTTACTTCTTTCTCTTTTACTGTATAAAATCTACAATCATCAATCCTAGTATCTTTGAAAACAAACCATTTTTTTGTGTTACTTGTCTCATTAACATATTCAATACATACACCTACTACCAAATATTGATTTTCTAAAGGAGCCCAAAACTCCATTGCAATATAAGATGTTACTTCTCCTTCGCGAATAAATCTATTTTTTCCTTCACTCTTTGTATCTCCGCGAACATAAGAAACCACATTTCTATCTCTATCTAATGCAGCTTTATTAAACTGAGTGTTACCAGTAAGCATATAAGTCATTGCATCCAATATCGTAGACTTACCGCTTCCATTAACTCCTGTAAACAAAGTTGATCCTTCCAATGTAATAGGTACATTAGAAAATCGAGACCAATTAACCAATAAGAGTTTTGTTGCACTTTTTCTACTATTTTCACTCAACATTATCGGTTTGCTCATCCGCATCCTCCTCCAAACTATCTTTTCCTTCCAGTACAACCTCTACAACTTCTTTTACAAACCTTTCAAACTCATTAGTGTCTAAAGCAAATTGCAATGAAGGATACAAAATAAGTTTACAATCTATATCTCCAACATTTCCATCAACATCCATTAAACTATAATTTTTAAACACTTTAAAAATATTGCCTAAAGCAGTCTTATTTACCATATCTCTTGCATCATACTTTTCTAATTCGTAAATTAAATCAGACACTCCAATTACAATTACTGAAGACAAAGTTCCCTCTTTTATTCTCGACACATAAAGCAACCATAGACAGCACAACACAATTGTTTCTTCTTTAGTGAAACGATACCTATTTGATTGCAATTTATCTTTATCACCTATTTCCGAACAATTGTCAAGCATGACAACACCATTATCCTTATCACACTTAACTTCAAATCCCATAAAAGAAAAATAATTTAAAAATGAATCTATATGATTAACAACAAAAAAATAATGTTTTCTATCATCCTGCTTATCTCTAACCAAAAATGTCCTTCTTAATATCTTCCTGCAACAGTTTTGAAACATTAACTTTTCCGAAGAAGTAAAATCATCCCAAGCTTCTACAATATTCATATTACACCTCCAATATTCTGAATGACCTTAAGACCATTTTTCCAGCCTCAAAATACCCTTCTTCTATTTCAATCTTAAACCCATTTTCTTCTGCATAAGCTGCAGCTGATAAAATCATCAACAAATCTTCTTTTGTTTCAAGAGGAACCTCAGCACTTGACAACTCGTGCCTATTTCCAATCAATGTTTTTATGTACTGTTTTGTTATTTTTTTGGAATATGGGTTTTTAGCCTCTTTCTCATATACTTTTTTAAGATTATATAAGTCTTCCTCCGTAAGAGTTTCTATCTCCGTTACTGATTGTTGTCGTACTCTTTTTCTATTTTGTGGCATTCGAATTGATTGTGCATCGATGTATTTGTTTTGATTTATTCGAATCATTTCACTCATTTGATTTGGTAACTCTTCTTTCAATCCCGCTTCAGTCATCATATCCAACATATACTTCAATGTTCTTTCAACATGTCCCCGCATATCAACTTCATGATTTTTTAAATATCTTAATCTTCCCAATGCCATTGTTATGTAAAGATTGAGTTTATGCTTTATATCTGCAATGATTCTCAAATAATCATCCTTCAAGAACTTCTTAATTGTTTCAAACATTAAGTCTATTTTTTCTTGAGCTTCCCATTCTTCAATATCTTCTTCATTAACACATCCAATTGTAATTAGCTCATACATATCATCATCATTTTGCATCTGATCTAACATGGTTATTATCTTACCACGATATATGTGAATGTTATTCTGTGGTTTAGTAAGTCTGGCATACTCCTTGATAAAATCGCCATCACAATAAGCAATAATGTTTTCTGTTAAGCTCTCATATGAAATTTCTTTCATTATCTTTTCAATTGTTTTGCGAATATAAGTAGACATTTTCTTAAGAGATTTTGACAGTGCTTTTGCATTCTTATATACGTTTTTCAACGCACCTACATATGGATCACCATTCCACTGCTCCTGATTCAGTAAAGTATTATAAATATTATACATATAACTTGAGAGTTCTTCTCTTTCAGGCCGTTCTAAACGTATCAGTAATTCCGCTAACATAACTCCTTGTTCTGTTATAACTATATACTTTTCAAATGTTGTCTCATCAAACTCTTCTTCCAGCCATCCTACTTCTTTACTTGCGAATTTTCTTAAATAATCGCTTGATATATCCTGATAACTCTTATTCGACATATCACTGTCTGATAACAAATCTTCAGAATGTTCCGAAATATAATATGCCAATTCGTCTCGCAGTATATTTCTCTTTATTCTATATGATATCTCATTATCATATTGTTCATATATAAATTGGAGTAAAGCAGCATTAGTCCTATAATTACTATTACTTGATAATGGATTAAAAAAATTATTTGGAATAATATCAAATACACTGACCACTAAACCACCTTCTCTCTTTTTACTAAGAATCTTTTTGTTTTTTCGTCGCTTTTTTAGCGACGAATTATTCCACTCAGTTTATTCATCCTTTCCAGCACATACATCAAGTGTTCTATTTCCTCACATCATTTATCCTATTCTTGAACTAATTCTGTGTTTAGTCCAAGAAAGAATCCTCTATTTGTCTACATAATTGCCTTTCCTCTTGGACTAAAATTTCTTTGCCTGAATTAATTTAGTTCAAAAACTATTTCTTCAAATACCATCTTGCAGCATGTCCGGTTCCCTCAACATCAGTGATCCCCTCTCGCTTCATCGCCTGAAGGATATTAGATACTTTCTTTGACTGTTGCCTATCATTCAAAACTGCTGGCAATGCACCCAACAATATTTCTTTCAACTCAGTAACACTTGCTCTTTCCATCGTTTCCAATGCATTAATAATAATCTGTTTATAGACATCATTACTTAAGCCTTTGTTTTTGACATAATCCGTCTGTTGTCCTACAATATTTGCAACCTTATACGAAACATATATATGTGGATATCTTCCTTCCACCAATTCTTGTTTCTTAAGTTTTAAGTAACTTTCCTTCGAGATAACTTCCTTCTTCTGTACCTTATCAAGTAAAAATACTGTTAATAAATCCAAATCCGCATTCGCATGTAACAATTGAGTATAATTTTTATCCAAAACCTTCCCATACAAAGTTACTTTTACACGATTAGGATCACTTAAATCATATGTTGGCAAAGGAAAACATTTTTCTTTTTGTATCTGGTACATCATTGGTATTCCCATGGAATTTGTATCAATCATATACAAATTAACCATAGCTCTACATAAAAAAGTATTTCGGTAATACGGAGGCTTATAGCCTTCTTCCAAAGCTCTCTCTACTGTTTCAGGAATAAAATTACCTTCATTAATAAATACCAGACGATCTTCAAATTCTTCAAGATTTATTTTCCCTCGCAATTGATAATTTGAATGTGCAATACAATTATTAAGAACTTCTTTTACAACATCAGCTTCATACTGATAAGTTTCATCTGGAAATAGTGTTTGTTGTCCAGCAATATATCTATACTTTTCATTTCTAATCTTAGAATATACTCTATCAACAGCTAGTAGCAGTGGCATGTCAAAATGCTCATATGCCTTTACTGTTCCATTACCATTATATAAAGTCCATGTTATTCTCGGTATAAATCCATCAAAAAGGTATGATGATTCTTCCTTTCCCAATAATATCAATGCAGTGTTGGTTATCTTTCCCTTGATTAGAATTCCTGCCTTATTCAGTATCTCAACATCATTCATTTTTAACAACATATCGGTTGACTTCTTTGATGCATTTTGCTTTTTTATGAAAAGCTCTCTTGCATAAGAAACTGCTTCTGGATCTAAATCTTCGAAAGTAGCACCTTCTACAATTTCTTTGGACCAGTCTACTCCAACCTGACTTCTTATTAAGTCCACCTTGTCCATTGGCAGAGGACTTATATTCTCATCTTCCCTCGCATACGCCGCACCATTCCAAGTTCTAGGAATTCCTCTCGTTGCCGGTGGTATCTGAAAAGCTACTATACGATGTCCATCCATATTCACTTCATAAATTTCCATAAAGGTAGCTCTTTCATTTGTACCACCAACAATCTCTTTTTTTAGATTCTGAAGGTTTCCATCCTGACGATAGGCCGTACCCACTATTTCTTTTTTATTTGTCACTCCAAAGATAAGCCAAGCCTCTTTAAAACCACGTATATTTGCCTCATTTCCTAATGCTGAAAAATATTTCCCAATATCTTTGAATGAATAATTTGTACGAGCTTCCTTGAATTCGACAACTTCATCTTCAAAGTCAATTATCATTTTTCGTATTTTCTCAATCAATTGTTGATCTGTATATATCATATTAATCCTCATTTCTGAGCAATTTATTGCGAAGAGGCGATGAAAAATCTGCATTGCAGTTTTTCATCTGCCATCAAAGCTATTTGTTTTTGCTCACAAACAAATAGCCGTGTGAAAAATAAGGTCTTCAGACTTATTTTTCACACTACTTCCTTTCCGCCTTGAACTAATCTTGAGCTAATCTTGGACTAATCTTGGGCTAATCTTGAGCTAAAAACAGATATTATTGGGATAAAACGTTGTATTGCAATAGTATCTTAGACTAAAAATCTTATTTTTTATGAAATACAGCAAGCCTACATCATAAACATCTACCCGATTCATAATCTTCTCTAAGTCTCCATACTTGTCTTATATAATATCACCGGCTTTTGACGAGATATTTGTGCTCTGTAATAATCAAAAGATTTCCTATCTATGTACAAGTTACCTTCTGTTTCATCAAAAACAACAGGAACATACTTATCCTTTCCCGAACGACTAGCCTTAATAAATAATTGTATACGTTTTTTCTTCTTACTGTTCTCCTTGGGCATTGCACCTGATTTTGCAACAAGTTTATATGTACCATTTAAATAGCCAGCAACATTAATATTCTGGATAATTGTTTTCTCCGCACTCTGTATGGAAATCTTTTTTGCAGAAGCTTTTCTTTTTTTCGGATTGTAGGTATAGTCAGAACTTAAATAAACTCCTGCAATGACATAATCTGTTGTTTCTCCATATAGAGTTCCCTCAGTATAATCTCCGTATCCACCAGACCAATCCCACTCCCAACCATATCCTGTCCTATTACGACTATTTTGAGCTCGTAAATGATATGGTTTATTAAATCTAAAAAAGCAGTCCTTATCAAGATACTGATTTACATCTATGTTTTCCAACTCTTTCCTCACATGCTGATTCAACTCCGATGTATATCCTTTTTTAAACTCAGTAAAAGTAATATCTCCAACATAATCTTTTTTTCTACTTCGTTCAATAACATAATGAATGCAATACTTATAATTCATAACAACTCGATTTCCATTTGAAATAACCAACCGTTCATATGGCTTATCATCTTTACCATTCAACCCTTCATATTTATCTAATATATCTACAGTTCTGGACGTATCATACACTGGTACTACAAGTTCTGTACCTCTTCTATCATCCACATTTGTCTGTGCAAGATTTCTTCCAAAAGTCTCCATTGTACCAAGACCCTGTTTAATTGCAGTTTCAGTTTTCTCATCTTTATCTTCATTAATTCTGTCTATTTCAATTCCAGAAACTTTTGGTTTATTATTCTTTACTTGTTCTTCTACTTTTTTCTGAATACAATTTTCTATAAAATCAGACAGTTCTCCTTCCTTTTCACTATAAATTTGCATATTAGAGAAAAAATAATCATTCTCTTCACCCATATAAAATAAACGTTTATAACACAGTACAATATCATAAAAATCATCACATTTTCTAAACATTACAGAATACAAACTCGTAATTTTATCTTCGGATGCAAGTTCTCCCGTTATCGATACTCCCATAAGTTCAGCTTCATATTTTGCAAAATCAGCATTTGAACAATATCTATTTCTCTTCTTAACTATAAAATTAATTTCCACACCAGAATAAGGATTATCTTCGTCATAAAAATCAATATCCATCAAATCAGTTGATTGCTTTCCTCTTTCAATCAACTCTTTTACAACTTTCTCCTTAAGATTGGGATTCGGAATAAAGAAAAAGGCGGGTGTTGTATTCAACTTATTTGCCATACTATTAATAAACCATAGTTCCTCATAACCATTCGGGATCCAATCATTTTTATCCTTGCTTATCTGAAATTCTTTAATTTCTGATACAACTTCCGAAAGTATTTCTTTCAAATTTGCTCCATTCAAATAAGCTAATAAAAGCATTCTTTCATAGATTTCATATATTTCTTCTCTTATTTTTTCTTTGCTGAAATCCATAACAACACCTCCCATTTTTATTTTTGAGATTTGTAATATTATTTGACTTCTAATTATCAACTTTCACTTTTTAACTTACTGTCAATCTTATACCAGTGTTTTTTCACTTGATTCCTAATATCGCTAACAAGCAGTTTACTCTGACTAAATATTTCATCTGCCTTATAAGCATATGTAAGAAAATTCCCATGGTCTTTAGAATACTTGCTTACACCTAAATGTGTATATGAATGATAAATTGCTTTCTTTCCTGCATTAAAAGACTTTTCATCAGTATTCTCTTTTACTTTTTTTATTTTTCTATATGCTCTACAATAAAACTTAAACAAACTCTTATCTCTTATCCGAACAGTTTTTCCATCAAATGTAAAGCCAAGATAATTAATAAGATTACTTTTCCCCTTTATCTTTTCTATAATTCCATTATCGTAGAAAAAATGTTCAGTTTTATCCTCGTTTAATTCTAAATTAGGAATGCCATCTCTGGTACTGTAAATAAATTTAGCAATCTCCTCATTTTTTCCTTTTACATCTTCTTGTGTCATAGGAACAACAATTATAATATCATCACAATATCTTCTATACATCCCTTTCTGTGAAGTGATAAAGTCATTTATTTTTTTATCAAAATCTATCATATAAACATTAGCATATACAGCACTTATAGATGAACCTTGTGGAATCTGATAATCTTTAAGGTTCTTGCGAAGATGATTTTTCTTAAACTCATGAAATTCATCTGTTTCAAAATACTTATCCATACCTCGCATATCTCTTCTCAACAGACCCTTCTCAGACTCTATATCATCAGCTTCAATATATGTAAACTTCGTAATATTTTTGTAAATAGCATAATCAGCAGCATCTAATGACTCCTCGTTGATTACACTTTTTATTTTTTCTTTTAAATATTTATGGTCAAGGTTATCAAAAAATTGGCTGAAGTCACCCACAAAAATGTAAGCCGATTCACATTTTACAATATATTCAAATACTTCTTTTGCAAAATCAATATTACATTTTCCTGGTGTACAATTTCTATAAGCTGTTGAAACACGGCTTATCCCATTTGATTTCATATACTCATTGTATCTGTTATTAAGACGGTTTCCATAATACTCATATATAAATCTGTCAATATGTGCAGCATAATATATATCTCTTTCCTTTGGCTTAATATCTTTTTTTCCATTTTCAATAACAGTATATTTACTGCAATCCATTTTAAAATGAATAAATGGATAAAAGCCATGTCTACTGACCCAATTAATATTCTGGACTCTTTGCTGATAGTCCTTATGATGTTTCTTCACATCTAAGTGCGTATAATATTTATCTTTATATATCTTTCTACTCATTTTTCTCCTAAAAGCTTACTGAGTAACGACCGGTAGATATCTAATATCAGTAAGCATTAAAATCAATTGGACCTTGTTTTCACAAGGAACTCTACCATCCTCCACATACGATGTATTGTATAATAATATTAACAGCTACTATAATTCACTGGTAATAGGAGGTCATACAATGGACAATATAATTCTTAATATTATCAACTGTATACTATTAATTCTGGTCAAGAACGTTCTTGACATAGAATACATAATCCCCTTATAGCCACTTCTATAAGGCAAAATAATATATTTTGCAACCTACAATAATCTCTTGGCAAAAAATTTCTATTCTGCCTGCATCCTATACGATTGCTCAATTATCTCCATAACATTATCTACATCTGATGTATGCTCCATAAATAACTCGACATCACCATTACCCCATCGTCCAAGACCAGTAATATCCTTGCAGATGCCTTTAGGATCATGAATTTCTGAAAACTTCATATTCACAGATATTCTTAATCTCTGCTTCTGTACAACCACATCCACAAAGTTCGTATCCAATTTATAAGCTATATACAATTTCTTATATTCCCTCTTTACATCTGAGGAAAGATTCATAATTCGCTTATCTAATACTTCAAATAATGTCTTCGTAAACACATTAATATCATATGTATCCAATGAATACTTCTGTGTCGGCTTTTCTTCCACACAGTATGGTGCAAGTTCTTCTTCTGATATTTTAGGATACTCCCATACTTCCTTTGCTTTATCCGATAATAATTTCGCTCTCTCTTTAATATGATTTTCATTCCATTCCGTCAATTTCACGAGATATGAATTTAATCGTAAGGCGCTTTCCTTAAATCCACCTTCCATCTCCATTTTTACCATAAATGGTTTATCGCTCATTTCAGAATTATAAGCCGTAAGCGTGAGATTTCCTATTGTATGAAGATATTTTTTCTGCACATCCTTCCAATTTGGTCCCAATTCTTGCTTCCATTCATCATTAGGATTAGCATTCTGTGGCATAATATGCTCAATGGTGTAATTCTCAATTATAATCGGAGCCTTATTATTATAATTTTCCAGATGGCTTAAAATATAGTTCCTTGAACGCATATTATAAATATCTCTTGAAACAAATGCAGCTTCAAATTTATCATCATCCGGGAACTGTTTATAATCATCTCGCAAAACAAAGAACGCTTTAATGGAATTCATATAATCATCTTGCTTTATCTCGTTCCGCAAAGTAGCAAATGTCTTATTTAACGAATTTGTTGGAATATCACAGATATTTCTTCTAAAAACATAGCTTATGCACATCTTAAGTATTTCAATAAAATTCTCTTCTGTAATAAGTCCCTCTGAACAATCATTATGTACTTTAAGTAAAAACGGGAATGCAACTTCCATTCGCAGATCATTCACATCCACATACAAATTTTTAATTACAGGATTTGAACTTCTAGCAAAAACCATATCTGTGTAATATTTTGCATATTTTAATAAATCTTCACACAAATCACGAACTGATGAGAATTCACAGTTCACATGATACAATTTAAACTCTTCATATACCTTGTCTATTTTGGGAATTCTGGTTAACTTCATTGTAAGATAGTCACGGAAAAATTTATCCATAACAGAGTCTTGTTTTTCATACTCAAACATTAACTCCATTGGTCTCCAAAAATGTTCATATACATAACTCTGCTCATCGTTTTCCAATCCCATCAATATATAATTTCGGATCAAATCCGATTCTGACAGTTCTTTACCGGTAGAATTCAGGCTTTCAAAAATTGCCTGTGCATCATCCACAGCTCTATCCAACGTTATATTTACTATCTGTAATTTTCCTATAGATTCATAAATTTCTGCCGGCATCAACTCGTTCTTCTCTATTTGCTCTACAAAAAATCTATGATTTGTCAACAAACGTGACACAGTATTCTCAGGTATCGGTTTTTTCTCTACCAATCTTATAAGAATATCTCTATCATTCTCTGTTAATAACAATTTGTATCTTTCATCGCCATTTTCATATTCATTTTTTAACAACATGTTATCTATTCGGCGAGAATTAATGCTGGTATCCTCTGGATGATTTATTGCATAATCTCTAAGTGCTATCAATAGCAAAGTCAAGGTTGTCATTCTCTGCTGTCCATCAATAATCATATATTTCTGAACTCCTGTTGGCATCGCCTGTTCTGCTATATTAACAATGGAACCTACAAAATGTCCCTGCTTATTCTTTTTCTGCATGTCAACAATATCATTCCAAAGTCTTCTGCACTGTTCAATATCCCAGCTATAATAACGCTGATATACCGGAATCAGAAACTGCTTATTCCCATTTAGTATTGAATATATATTTCCCTTTGTCGCATCCAATGCTCATTCCTCCTATTCTTGTCCGTATTTCGTCTGTGACTCAGCTACCATCATCGTACTTCTATCCTCATTCACATAGGAAACACTGCTATGAAAATCCACTACATTTTCTTCTCGCCCCATATCATTGTTATCCGTCCAAAGTTCACATTGAGTCATAACAGTCTGTACTGCATCATCCATACCTTCTGGTGGATATTTATGTTTTTTAAGAAGTTTCTTAATCATCATCCTCATCTTAGCCCGTGCTGAATCACGCTTCTGCCAGTCGATTGTTCGATTTTTACGAAGTGTGTCAGCTAGCTCCTTAGTAATTGCTATAAGTTCTTCATTTTCATAAAAGTCCTTAATAGCCTGCGGTTTTGTAAGGGCATCATAGAATGCCAATTCATCCGCTGTAAGCCCCAGCTTGTCACCTTCTTGCTTTGCTGCTGCAATCTGCTTAGCCAAATTCAGAAGTTCTTCTATTACCTGTTCATTCGTAAGCATACCATTAAGATATCTATTCATGGTTTGCTGGATGATTTCACTAAACTTTTCAGACTTTACAACATTAGTTCTTCGATATATTTGAACCTGCTCTGCAATCAATTTTTTTAGTAATTCCACTGCGAGGTTTTTCTCTTTCATCTTTGATATTTCTTCTAAGAACTTTGGATCAAATAGTGAAAAATTTTGCGATACATCAGAGAACAGATTGATTACACCATCACTCTTTATACTTGCCTTTAGCAATTCATTTATTCTGGCATTCATCTCTGGAAGGGATATTTTCTTTCCCTGTCCCTGATTCATAAGTCGCATTACAAGTACTCTGACAGATTCAAAAAAAGCTGCTTCGATGCGAAGTGATTCCTCTACCATTGATGAACATAATGACAGTGCCTGTTTTAAAAGTAGTGCTTCCTTTAAGAACTCTGTTCTTTCTTTTTCTTTATTAACACCAACTATAAAGTTTACGCCTCCGCTAATGGCTTTTGATCTTTCCAAATCTGAGCCTGTCATAAACTTAGAATAATCATATCCATGGAAGAAATCCTGACATATTGAAAGTTTTTCTAAGAATTTCGGATATGCAACCTTCGCAACATCAGTATCTCCGTAGTTTTTCTTATCACGTGAAGTATAATCATTCATTGCCTCTTTGAGTGCAGATGCAATACCTACATAGTCAACAACAAGACCACCTTCCTTATCTTTAAAGACTCGATTAACTCTGGCTATTGCCTGCATAAGATTATAACCCTTCATAGGCTTATAAACATACATTGTAGCAAGTGCTGGCACATCAAATCCTGTAAGCCACATATCAACTACTATCGCAATTTTAAGTGGACTATCATTGTCCTTGAACTTCTTTGCCATCTCATCCTTGTGACGTTTATTTCCAATAATCTCTTTCCATTCTTCTGGATCTTTGTTGCTATCAGTCATAACAACCCCGACTTTTTCTGTCCATGTCGGTCGAAGTTCCAAAATTCTCTTATATATTTTCATAGCAATAGAGCGTGAATATGCAACAATCATAGCTTTTCCTGTAAGCAGATTAGCTCTATTGTTATCATAATGATCTAAAATATCACATACTAATGAGTCTATTGTCTTGTCATTACCAAGGATTGCCTCCATTTGTCCTAATTGTTTTTTACTCTTTTCTACAACCTCTGCATCTGCATTTGATGCCATTAAATCATATTCTGCATCAATCAATTTGAGTGTTGCTTCATCCAGCTTTAACTTGATAACTCTGCTTTCGTAATAAACTGGTCTTGTAGCTCCATCTTCAACCGCCTGCGTCATATCATATATATCAATATAGTCTCCAAAGACTTCTCTTGTACTCCTATCTTTCATAGATATAGGCGTACCAGTAAATCCCACATATGTAGCATTTGGAAGGCAATTTCTAATAGTCCTGGCTGTTCCTGTTACAATCTTAGCCTCTTTTTCTCCATCTTCATTTTCTACCATTTTTATTTTTTCTTTTAAACCATATTGTCCACGATGAGCCTCATCCGCCATGACAATAATGTTTCGTCTTTCAGATAATGGTTCTTCTGATTCTTCAAACTTTTGCATTGTGGTAAATATAATTCCATTAGCTTGTCTACCATTCAGCCAATCCTTTAATCCAATATCATCCTTCGTTGAACTTGGTCCTAGTTTTCTGCATGTTGCATGAACCGGAACCTGTCTTAAGAATGCACTGCATCTTGCAAACTGCCCAAAGAGCTGGTCATCCAAATCATTTCTATCCGTAATAACAACTATAGTCGGGCTGTCCAATGCCTCCTGCAACAAATGAGCATAAAATACCATTGATAAAGATTTTCCCGAGCCTTGTGTATGCCAGAAAACACCACCTTTTCCATCTGTAACGGTCGCCTTTTTTGCCATCTGAACAGCCTTATTTACCGCAAAATACTGATGATATCCCGCTAGTATTTTGTACTTCTTCAATCCCTCATCTGAAAAACAGATAAAGTTTTTGATAATATCGAGCAATCTTGCTCTGTCAAACATCCCTTCAAAAAATGTATCAAACTGAGCATACTGCGTATTCTCATAATTTCCATCTTTCGTTTTCCATTCCATAAAACGGTCTTCACCTGAAGTAATTGTACCTGCCTTCGATGTCAACTGATCGCTAATAACGCTAATACAATTATAGATAAACATAGAAGGAATCTCATGGATGTAATTTCTAATCTGCAAATAACCTTCTGATGCATCTGTTTCTTCTCTGGAAGGTGATTTCAATTCTATAAGAACAACCGGAAGCCCGTTTATAAACAAGATGATATCCGGTCTCTTGTTGCTATTCTCAATAAATGTCCACTGATTTGCTACGATAAAAGAGTTATTGTCCACATTTTTATAATCCACTATGTATGCCAATGAAAAACACATTTCTCCATCTGCCGTATATCTGACAGGAATTCCATGCTGAATATAGTCCATAAACACTTCATTCTTCTGTACAAGGTCTCCATTTTCATAATTTTGTAACTTGTACATTGCATCAGAAATAGCCTCCTCTGGTAGAGAAGGATTTAGTCTATGTATGTATTCTATAAGTACATCCTTGTATAATGGACTGTAGAAATCTCGTTCGATATCCGGTCCGTAAACATATTGGTATCCCATATTTTGGAATAACTCTATTATGGAATTTTCGTAGTCTGCTTCTGTAAATGTTGTGGACATGTGTATCAACTCCTTTTATTTATATAATTTGCCGTCATATCATTAGATTGTAACGTTCCCGGATAGATAATTGCATCATCAATTTTTCGACGTATTCTTAATTTTCTCATTTGCTGTTCTGACAACCCTTTTACTACAATAAATGCATCATAACTTTTTCGTTCTCCTTTTCCGTGAATAATTTGTTTTTTCTCATCAAAAGTCATCTCATCGTATATATAGAACCATGTATAACCCTTTTCAATTTTCTTCATCGGAAGTTTTAGGTCTCCTCTTATTCCTTCACAAAGTATATTATCCACATTCTCACTGTTACAAAAATGCACTAACCCATTTTGTATTACCATTTCTTTCTCCT
Source organism: Lachnospiraceae bacterium (assembly GCA_045126515.1). Classification (GTDB taxonomy): domain Bacteria; phylum Bacillota; class Clostridia; order Lachnospirales; family Lachnospiraceae; genus RUG11237. The sequence goes on along the minus strand of JBGVOM010000155.1, from coordinate 13,358 downwards.
GTTCATTAAGTTCTTCGTTCGGAGTATGAAATAAAATATTATTTATAAAATCAATGACTATCCTTATTACTTTGTGTTCTATCATATCATCACCTAAAATAAACAATAATTTAGAGCAACAACTAAGTTACTTATTCGTAAATATGTTTGGTCATTCCATTGGTTCTCTTGATGATAGCGACACTAAATTAGGTGACTTAATCGAAAGTGTAGATAACAGAGGAAAAACGCCACCATTATCTGACGAACCAACAGCCTATCCTATAATTGATGTTAGAGCATTATCTGGTAATTCAAGAATAATTGATTACACCAACTGCACAAAATATGTTTCCGAAGAGACATACAATAACTGGTTTAGAAGTGGGCACCCGAAAGAATATGATATTCTTATTTCAACCGTAGGTAGTTTGGCTGAAATGAAAATATTTCTTGGAAACACAGGTTGCATTGCTCAAAATGTTGTAGGGTTTAGAACAAAAGGTATATCACCACTCTACTTGTATCAATATCTGAATTACATAAAAAACGACTTGGTAGCATACAACATTGGCTCTGTTCAGCCAAGTATTAAGGTAACTCATATAATCAAACATTCTATCTATGTTGCTCCAAAAGAAGAGATAGAAATATTTGATAGCGTCGCTCGTGATATTACGAAAAAAATATTTGCTAATTGCCAAGAAAACGAAGCATTAAAGCAAATGCGTGATACTCTTTTACCAAAACTAATGTCCGGTGAGCTTGATGTTTCCAATGTCGAAATCTAAGCCGCTAAATTATTGTTTATCCTCTCATTTTCTTCAATTTTGTCATCAATAGCCCCCAATAACGAAGCAATCTTTGTCTGAATCTCTTTATCAGCAGGTACATTTACTACTATGTTCTTCATAGTATTGCCAGACACTTCTTTGAAAGTCGTACCGCTCCCCATACCTTCTATCCTATCTTTATTGTATTTGAGTAAATAAAACAGGAAAAGTGGGTCAGTAACTTCATTCGGAATAACACTCTTAAATCCCTGATTAGTACATACTTCATTTGCCGCAATAGCTACATATCCTATTGGCGCTCTTGAAGAAAACAGAACTGTGTTTTGAGGTAAAAGCTGGGTGGAACAGCTTTTCAAACCGATTTCGGTAATATTTCTTTCACCACGCTGAATATAACGACCACTGAATGTAGCTAAATCTTTCGGGGTTACCCAAGCGATATTCCCACCTTCATAATATTCAGTTTTTTTCGTTGAAGGAGTAGCACCACCTACAACAGTTCCAATATCAGAAATTTTACATTCAATCCATTCAGCCATATAATAATCCTCTCTATCCTATATATTTTCGATGAGCAATCTTAACATTGCTTTGTTTGACCATTGCGTATTGCAAGGTCGTATCTATCTTCCTATGCCCCAAGAGCTGTTGTAATTGCTCGATGGGCATTCCCTTATCTATTGCCATAGTCGCAAGTGTACGCCTGAACTTATGCGGGTGTACCTTTTGCAATCCTAACTGTTTTCCAAATTCTCGCAGGCGAACCTCAACTCCACCGATTTTCAGCCTTTCGTGCGGCGATTTCAACGACACGAATAGCGCCGGATTATCGTCCATTCTGCTCTCTAAGTAATTCTGCAAATGTATCTTTGTTCGAGCGTCAAAATAGACCACTCGCTCCTTGCTACCTTTACCGAACACAATACACTCTCGTTCGTTGAAATCAATATCATTTCGATTCAGCAATACCATTTCGCCAACACGCATACCTGTTGAAGCAAGCATATCTATGATTGCTAAGTCTCTCGGTTCCGTGCAGTTATCCCTCATAAGTTCCAACGCTTCATCGGAATAGGTTTCTTTGATGTTTGTGCCGGTTTTAACTCTATGTATTCGTCTGACCGGGCTTTTCAGAATGTAATCCTCGTCCTCCAGCCATGAAAAGAAACTGGACAAAATACGGCGAATATTGTCAATTGTTACTTTGCTCGACTTCTTCTTTTCCTGATACTCGGTCAGGTATACTCGAATATCGTCCGTTACAATGTGCTTAACATCTTTGTGCAGTTCATTGAGCATTGCTTCAATGGTTGCCTTGTAATATTTAAGAGATTTCTCAGAACATCCCTCAATCCGCTTTGCTGATAGGAACAGCTCCACGAAATCCTGTTCCACAGAAGAATCCTTATTTTCATTCTCGATAACTTCATAACTAAAAAGTGCGTGCTGCATCACCGCCTGTAATCTTTCAATTTGTGCGTTATTTAGGTATGGCAACATATCCCTGACAACATCGTTAATTAGGTTTTGTTTCATAGTCGTTCCTCCTTTTAATTTAGAGAACGACTCGCAACGGCAGTTCTTTTAATCAACTCCTGCCGTTGGTAGGAGCTTTTATCTATTCTGTAATTGAAGTGTTTAGGCTAGCAGTGCACCTCCTGCTAAATTAGCGCTCATAGTAGCTAAAACATCCAAACCTGTATTTACAAATTCTTTCTTTCTATTTTCCATGGCGTCATCTCCTTTCACCTTTTTCATTGCTTTAACAACAGAAACAATAATTAGGGCTACGAGCGATGAAATAGCTATTGGTGCAACCAACCCTTGCACTGCAAGCCTAAACACTTCAATCTTATAAACAATAATTTAGTAGCTTAAACTTCAATGCTGGATACATCTATTTCACCCGACATTAGTTTCGGCAGAAGAGTATCTCTTAGTGTTGCTAAACTTTCAATTTCAATTTGGTTAGCCTTTATTTGAGCAAACATTGGTGCAACAATTTCATGAAATTCTTCCACCTCATCATCGGTTGGAACAACAAAAGGCATACCTTTGATTATCTTTGAGTTTACTGCTGTTGCGATTGATGATGTACTTCCCATAGATTGATAGTTAAAGCACTTCAGATAACAATAGAGATATTCATTTATTACCTTTTTTTCAGTCTTGAAATGTGCTATAGCTTCATTGGTGGTCATTTCACCATTTGTAATAGCTATTCTGCCAACTGTGAGTTTAAAGCTAAGTAAAACTGTATTATCTGGTACGACTTTTACATTGTGTCGCTCAACAGCTTCCTTTGTTAATTGCTCAGAAGTGCTGCTTATGTAAAGACCGCAAGTCCCCATATCCGAGATTGATACCCAATTTACATCTTCCGGATTAGTGCTAAACCATTGAGTTTCTTTTCTTGGCGGTGTTTTACCAATAGAAATATCAAAATACTCATCAGCACGACATGTTTTACGCTCAGCATTGATGGTATTAACAAAACTATTACGATATATAGCGAGCACTTGCTCCAGTAAATTATTGTTTATCTTATTATTAATTTGAATTTTTTCATCAAGCATTGACAAAAATCTTGAAATTTTCCCTTGCTTTTCTGCATCATTAGGTATATCAATTTCTAATTCAATAATATCATTTCGATTCACAGAACCAAATACTGTTCCACTTTCCTTGTTTATTAACTGTGGAATATAGTATTTCATCATGTAATACAAAAATTCCTGATTCCCATTTTTCATTCTTAGAGAGCAAACACCTCTTCCCAAACATATATCAACAGGTGTTATATTTAAATCTCCAACAGGAGCCCTAACGCTCATTATTACATCGCCAACTTTTGCTTCTTTTGTAACCATCGTTGTAAATGTATCAAATGTCGGATATTTGAAACCAAATGTTCTATTTCCTTGCAAAAACGGAACACCTTCTCCATCATTATTGTAGAATTCAGATTTTGGCGATTGTCCCATAGTAACATCTACTATATCTTGCAATTTATATTTCATACCCAATCGCCCCCAATTTTTTTCTTATTTCATCCTCTAGTTCATGTGATTTTGCAAACATATCCGACAGTTCTGATGTAAGCCTTCCCATCTTTTCCTCAAATGGTTCTCCATCATCTTCCTGTTCTGCAATCCCAACATATCGTCCCGGAGTAAGAATATAATCCTGTTTAGCGATATCCTCTATCGTTGCTATTGCACAGAAGCCTTTTTTCTCCTCCAATGTTCCATTCTGAAATGCTTCAAAAGTGTCTGCCAATAATTTAATATCTTTTTCATCATCCAGATCTCTATGTTTTCTGTCTACCATATGCCCCATATTACGAGCATCTATAAATAATATTTTTCCCTTCTGTTTTTTGTTATCTGTAATAAACCACAAAGTTACCGGAATAGTTACACTATAGAAAAGCTGCGTAGGCATCGCAATAATACCTTCAATTTTATCATCTTCAATTATCTTCTTACGAATCTCTCCTTCTCCACTTGTTTGTGTAGATAATGCCCCATTTGCAAGTACTAATCCTATCTTTCCATTCGGTGCCAAGTGATGAATCATATGCTGAATCCATGCATAGTTAGCATTTCCTGCTGGTGGCAGACCATATTTCCAACGTAGATCATCTACCAACCTTTCTTGATTCCATGGATGATAGTTGAATGGAGGATTCGCAAGTATAAAATCTGCTTTTAAAGTCTTATGCCAATCATTCGTAAATGTATCTGCCTGATATGGTCCAAAGTTAGCATCTATGCCTCTGATTGCCATATTCATTTTTGCCATTTTCCATGTATCAGCATTCGCTTCCTGCCCATATACAGAAATTGCTCCCCTTTTTCCATTATGTGCTTGAATGAACTTTGCACTCTGTACAAACATTCCACCCGAACCACAACAAGGATCATATACGCGGCAGTTTTCAAATGGTTTTAAGATTTCAACCAATGTTTTTACTATACTTGAAGGAGTATAAAATTCTCCTCCACTTGCACCTTCTTTTTCTGCAAACTGTGCAATACAATACTCATATGTTCTTCCAAGCAAATCTTCATTTGCTTCTGTATCAGTCATGTCAATACTATTTGTAAATATATCAACAACATCACCTAGGATTCTTTTATCCAAATCTGGACTAGCATAATTCTTTGGAAGAACATCTTTCAAACTTTTATTGTCTGCCTCAATAGCCTTCATAGCATTATCAATCACAATTCCAATTTCCGGAGTATGAGCTGCAGATGCTATAGTTGACCATCTTGCTTCCTCTGGTACAAAGAAAACATTTTCCATAGTATATGCATCTATATCATCCTCGAAACCATCGCCCTCTTCTACTAGTTCTTTATATCTTTTATCAAATGCCGCTGATATGTATCTTAAGAAAATAAGTCCAATAATAACTTTTCTGTACTCTGCTGCTGGAATATGGCCCCAAAGCACACAAGCCGCATCCCATATTTCTTTTTCAAATCCTATATTTGCATTGTTCTTATCCGCCACAATAAATCCTCTCTTTCCATACTATTTCTATTCTTCAGACTCAATCTGCACAATGTCATCAAATCCACATTCCAGCTCAACACATATCCTCGCTAAGATATCTAGTGACACCTGCTGATCATTATTCATCTTCGTAAATGTGCTTGGTGCAATTTGCGTTCTTTTTCTTAATTCAGTTTTCGTCATATCCCTATCAATCAATAGTTTCCATAAGGGCTTATAAGATATTTTCACCTGATTTTCTGACATGTTCTTTCCTCCGATTTTTCACGCCAAATAGTCCTTTTTTCTCAAAAATAATTATATCATCTATCTTTCATATTTACAATTAGAACTTTTGACTTCTCGAAATTCAAAATATGCTTTATTTTACCTCTTTCTCTTCTTTCTCTTCAATAATGTAATCCAAAACCATCATAATAGTTCATGAAATAGACAGAGGAATTATCTCCCTCTGCCCCTACTCCACTGCTTCTCCTGTTCCATCTCATGCCTCTCATTCCCGCTTACTGTCTCATCATAAATTTTCTGATATTCCTCATACAGTTGATTCCCATCAAGTTTCACCCCCAATTTATCCAGCACACTCATAAAAAGCTTCAAATTTCCACCAGCATCACTTACATCGAACTTAAAAGCATCTGCTTTCACCGACGTCTTCAGGTACTTATATGGACCACAAGCCAAAAGTTCTCTTGCTACCTTTTCTGCCTTATCTGCCACAACATTCTTTTTAACAGCATCTACTAAACGCTTTGATTCCTCATACAGCCTGTCAAAATCAGCTTCGTGACCAATTTGCTTAAAGAAGCTATTCAATTTCTCATATACTGCCAGTACATCATCGTTTCCAGTAACACCTACCATTCGTACCTTCTCCTCATCAGTACTGACATGATAATCTGCATACGAATAAAATGATTTATCTTTTACATTCGTCTCAGCCACTACCACTTCCATGTCCATTGCAGGCTCCGATTTACTGCGATACATATCATCTGTATTATTTTCGTATGATTCTTTCAAATCAGCTCCACAATATTTCTGTACAGGCACATCAATAGTAGTTTCACCATCCCTCGCCTTTTCGACATACTCTAAGGCATCAACACACACATCTTCCGAAGCATCCTTCTCCTGTTTTTTCTCCCGATGTATTGTATCTACAACAGAAACACTTACATCCGCTCTTTCCACTTCCAGCGCAACAACCTCATCTATTTGTACATTACAAGCCACAGCTTCTTCCATCTGAGGTATCACTATCTCATTATCCCCAACCAATTCTTCCATCTCTGGCACATCATGATATGCAGTATACAGATTTTCCTTTATTGCCATATCCACCAGACCAATCTGCTTTTTAGCATCTTTCTTCTGTTGCTTCAGCAAATCCAGCTCTTTCTGCATATCCATATGCCACAACTGATAATCCCGATATTGTTCATCAGTCTTGATTGCTCGCTTTTTACTGGAACTAAGTCTATAAATCTCATGCTGCCTGTCATCAATCTCCTTCATTTTCTTTTCCTGTTCACTTCTATAATCCAGTAAATCAGAAAAATCTCTGATATTATTATCCACCAGCATCAAATACTCATCCTGCAACTGATGAAATCTTTTCAAATCCTCCGCATACTTTACCGCATTAACTTTAAATCTGTTCTGCTCCACGATACGAAGTCGATACATCTTGGCATAGTATTTCTTCTGAAACTCTGAAAGATTTGTGTGTTTCAAGTACCGAATATTCTTAGAATAAAAATGCGGATGCACCATCCAAGGCATATCTACATAATATCTAATCTTATTTTCTGAAAACATTTCATCCATTTTAGCAAGGCTGTGATAATATCTGTATCCCGGAGCCTGCACCTCCATCCACGCACCTGACTTAAATATATAGCCTAGGCTTCTCATCAGATATTTGAAGTGTTCCACATTTCCGGCGGCATAAGCACACATCTGTGCGTCACGCAGGATAACTTCTTTCATTGACATTTCTTTTTCCCATTTATCCCTGCTGATGTTCTTTGGATTCTTGCTATATTCTGCTGGAGTAATACCAAGACCCAGCTCTTTGCAATACTTATTGGTAATCGGTTGCAAATGATTTTTCCAGTTTCCTTTAGGTGAATTATACTTTTTCCCGGTTGTTACACTTACACTGTTCTATATCAAATGACCGTGCATGTGTTCCCTGTCTGTATGAACCGCAAATACAGCTTCATAATCATCCCCAAGTACATCCTTCGCAAAATGTTCCAGCACATACATCGCCTGTTCTGCCGAAACTTTCTCCTCAGGTGAGAAAGAAATAATCACATGATACCCCTGTCTGTTACCTGTCTTGTGAAATATATTCTTTGTTTCTACCATTTGCTCAAATGCAGTATCCGGCAGGCAGTTGATACTGCCCACCAAAACACATTCTTCTGTCTTGTCTGGATTTTGGATATACTGCAAAGCATTTTCTAGATGTGATACCGGATTTCTTCCTTTTGATTCCTTTATATTCAGGATCTTTGTAATCGCCATGTCTCCAGCACCTCCCTGAATAAGCTTTTGATTTCATCAAGACTTCTCTGCAACTTATCGATATCGCTGAAGTACAGTTCTCCTTGTGTATTTCCAAGTCTAACTGCCTGATTGATATTATTTGCGATACCAGAAAAAATCCTGATAACTCTTGCCCTGTCCTCTGGATATCGGAAGTCAACATTGCCACCTAACCGAATCAATTCCCTCACATATTCACTTACAGTCTTTCCACTTTTTCTAACTGCTACATCCAGAATATCCATATCCTTCTCCGACAGTTTCACCGAAATCTTATAGTCTTTCCTATCAGACTTGTATCTTCTCTTTCCTTCTGCCATAATCAAATCCCCTTTCGTGTTTTAAAAAAGTTGTCTTAAACCAATTTCTTTTTATCTGTCCCATTGCTTTTCATCCTTTCTAAAAGTTGTGTTCATAGGTTTTGCACCTCGCATTTTATGCTCGGTGTGTTTGGCGTTCACACTACTCATTCTCATGCAAGCATGAAATTCGTAGTGTTCACTGCTTTTGCAAGATGCGGAAAAGGTCGGACCTTTTCCCGAAAAATATATAAACGCCCTCAGCGTTTACATCATTTTCCGTCTTGGCAGGAGCACCTGCACCCGATATATTTTACTGCTATCACACTTGATAGCAGATATTATGATATTGATATCTTTCCGGCACTTTTTGATAGCACTACACCATTTCAGTTTTCTTTGCTATCATAAGTGCTAGTTTTGATATCATTTCACCTGATTGTGATAGTAGCCATGCTATCACGAGAAAAAACTATCCAAATCCAGCATGTCATTTGCTTCAACATCTTTTTCCATGTCATTTTCATTCTCACCGACTTCTTTCGCTACTCTTTCAGCAGCAGACATTACATTTGGTGATGGTAAGTCAGAAGCAGGCAAAGGATTTAAACTTTGACCTGTTTTGATTCCAAGAAGGTACGATGCAATCATCTGAGAAAGCTTTTCATCAATGATTGTTTCAACCGCCTTAGCTATTCTTTCAATAAGCGGTTCTTCCCAATCCTTCCTGTCAACATTCGGGCATTCTTCATTTAGTTCCATATCTCCAAGAAGGTTGATTGCTGAAATTATGAAATCCTGTATGGAAGAATGTTTTTCAGCATTAATTTTCTGGAGAATGTCAAACGCCTTTCGATGCTCAGGATTATCTGAATAGAATCTGACAATTTTCTGTTCTTTCTTCTTCATTGTCTCACCTGCCCTCACTTCTCAGTTATCCGGCAATTCCAAGTTTCTTCTTTTTCAATGCCACATAACAGAAATACTCATAGCCCTTTGCATTTGCATTGATGTCAAAGTTGAATGTGATTCTGCTTCTGTCAAATGTGCTGAAATGTTCCAAAAGCTTTGCTCCTCCGCCCAAGACATACATTTTCATTGTCTTTTCGTTGTATCCAAAATCAAATATCTTTGCAGTCAACTCCCTCACATATTCCTTCGCTGTTGTCTCCATCCAATATTCATATTCCGGATCAATATCTGCCATACGATTCATTAAAAATGTGTTGATGATTGAATCCGGCACATCTTCTTGAAACTTGTCTAATAACGTCTGATGAATTTTCAAGGCACACTGTCGCACCCCAAACAACTCTGTCCACATTTTATTCTCTACCGGTCTGCCATCTTGTAAGAACATGGCATTCATCGTTCCATTCCCAATGTCTACAATCATGTTCAAACCTTTGAATTCTGGAAGAATCTCCGCAACCGCAGCATAACATTGTGGCATAACACTACAACCTGCAATTTCCACTTCAAATATTCTGCCTTTATATACAAATCTAATTTCAGAATTTTGAAGCATATATGCCTGAAAGGACTCCTTTTGTGAATCCATCCATTTAAGCGGCACTCCCACTGCCAAGTGAATTTTCTCACATCTAACATTTCTCAGGTACAGTTCCTTTGCAATTGCTGCAACAGTGAGGATGTAAAAATCATTGTCCATCACTTTTTCTTTCGTATAATTTTTATGCCCCTGGTCCAGCACATAATATTTCCCGCCATAATACAAATAATCTGTGCTCATTACAGGCTCTGTATCTCTCTCCACAAATCCATTGCTGAATACTGTATTAGCTATTTTTATATTTCCATAACCATGATCCACAGCTAAAATCAAAGTTCCGTCAATTCTAAGTTCTCTCATATCACGCTTCCTCCAATCTTTTCTTTATTTCTTTTTCACGAAGCTCTTTATTTTTAATAATTGCAACACGTCCATCGTGGGTAATTATTTCCTGTGCCGCTTCCCATCTCTGTCTCTGCTGCGCAAGCACCGACAAATAATCATCTGTTGAACCAAGTGAAATTCCTGTCGCATTAATTATTTCATTCTCAAGTTCACAGGCATACTCCTGAAATTCCATAGCTTTTTCAATCAATGTTCCCCCTAACAGATACTTCCGATGGAGTCTTCTGTCCAACTCAAACAACCATGTCATCCACAGTGTTCCATACTTGCCAACACCTGTAATTGTTGCATTGTCACTTGCTCCAAGAACAGGATATAAAAAATCTCCTCTCTGTTCGTACCTGATTCCATTCTTTTCAAAAAATGTCATTTCATCAGTTTCTGTTGTATTCATATAACCACCAATCCTTTCTAGTCCGTTTCTTTTAAAATTGTTAAAATATGCTTCGAAGGCATGAGCATCTCATCAAAATCAATGTTGCTCATATTTTCATCCTGCAAAAACTGCAATTCTTCCAGCATCGCTTCAAGATACATTTCCATTTTTCTTGCAACCTTCTTTCCTGCAACCACTCTCACTTCATGCTTTAATAAGCACTGAATAATATAGTCCTGCTTGGAAAGACCACTTAACGCAACTTTCACATTAAGTTCCTGTGCTTCCTCCGGTGACATGCGAAATGCTACCACCACATTTCTCCATCTGTTTTTTGCATCTAATCTCTTTTCGCTCATTTGAACCATCTCCTACCCGGGGGATGCCACCACATCCCCTTGTTTTTATCCTGCAAGATACTTTTGTATATTAAGAATCTTATTATCGTTCTCGATTGATTCTTTCGACGTTGCTTTTTCTTCCATAATCTCATTTACCGCAACATCTTCCGCCACTTCATCTTGCACGCCATCCTCATAGCTTGCATTGACCTCATCCAATTTATCTGCCATAGCCACCTGTTTTGATGGAAATAAATGTGAGTAGCGATACGTGATATCTATACTCTCATGACCAACTCTGTCAGCGATTGCCACAGCTGAAAATCCTAGGTCAATCAAATGTGAAATGTGTGAATGCCTGAGGTCATGAATTCTTATCTTCTTTACCCCTGCAAGCTTTGAGCCTCTCTCCATCTCGTGGTGAAGAAAACTCTTCGTCACCTGAAAGATTCTGTCTGTAGGTTCCTGATCATAAAGCATTGCAAAATAATCCTGCATCTCATCTGACAAAAACTTCGGTAGTTTTATCGTTCGATTGCTTTTTGGAGTCTTGGGTGTTGTAATAAAATCCTGCCCCTGCAATCTCTGATACGATTTATTGATACGAACTGTATTCTTCTCAAAATCAAAATCCTCCGTTGTAAGAGCAAGTAACTCTCCAAGTCTCATTCCAGTCCAATACAGCATTTCAAATGCATAAAATGATATAGGCTTATCCACGATTGCATCAGAAAACTTTTTGTACTCCTCTGTAGTCCAGAAAAGCATTTCCTTATTTTCCTCTTTTCCCATGTTCCCCGCCTGTCTCGCCGGATTTGATTTCAGGTTATAAAACCTGCAGGCATGGTTAAAAATTGCACTCAGCGTATTGTGCATGGTTTTTCTGTAGGTCTGAGAATAACTCTCACCATTTTCATATCGAAATCCCACCATTTCATTCTGCCACTTTCTCACATCCCCTGCTGTAATCTCATTCATCTTCAGATTCTTGAAGTACGGCAATATCTTTGTCTCCACAATGTGTTCCTTCGTAAGCCAGGTATTGAGCTTAACCCGATTCTTCACATCTTCTGTGTATAACTTCCAGAATTCTCCAAATGTCATATCCAGATTATTTTCCTGACGAATCTTATAATTACGCTCATAATCCAACGCTTCCCTCTTTGTTGCAAATCCTCTTTTCTTTATCTGTTTGTTTTCCCCAGTCCAGTCCTTGCAATAAAATTTGACGAACCAGGTACCAGTGTTACTATCCTTGTATGCTGGCATATTCATCATCTCCTTTTCCTATTGCCGGTAGGACATCATAAGTCCCGCCAGCTTTGTACTCTAATACTTTTTGTTGTTACACAGCATCTGTCATTCCATAAAATCGCTCTTCAAAATACTTACGACTAATCTTGCCACGAATAACTGCATAGCCTTTTTCTTTCAGTTCATTATTCAACTGTCGCATAATGTTATAAGCAGCCGATTTGGAAATGCCAAGTATCTGCATCACATCATCTACTTTTAAAAACTTCTCATTCATGCATTCTGCCTCCCTTCTTCTTATGTTTAAATACAGAGATTTATGAACTGTCACAATAACTGCTGCATAAATTCTGTATTATGTATTTGTCTGTAGGAATTGTAATCAGATTTTTCCGTCCAACTGTTCACATTCCATAGCATTCAAAAATGCTGGCGTTCTCATATCGGTTCTGCTGGTGTTCCAACCTGCCTCATTATCTGAAAGAATTTTTCAGATAATACCGCCCGCTCCTGCTCGAGGTATTCAGTCCACTTAGGGGAGTGTCTTCATTTGCTCGCTTCTTGAAAGGTCCTGGCAAATGTCTGTTAGTATTCCGATATCGCTCATTCAATTTTTCCAATACCATATAGTATAGATAAATAGATTGTGATTATTCTATACCATGTCGTATTGAATTGTCAAGTAGTTTTTCTAATATTTGGGTATAGAAAAACTTTTCATTTTATTTTTTTCGTGTTATACTCTATTTAAAAGTTCATAACACATCTAAATGGAGGGAACTACACTATGACAATAGGTGAAAGAATAAAGAAAATACGGGTATTCCGCAAAATGACAATGGATGACCTGGGTGGTGCTCTCGGTTTTGAGGGAAAGAATATGTCTGTTCGCATCTCTCAATACGAAACCGGTGCCCGCATTCCGGGTGATGATATGATTCAAAAGCTCGCCGACGCATTGCACTGTAATTACAAAGCAATCTCTGACTACAGTTTAGGTGCTGCGGAAGATATTATCGAAACACTCTTCTGGCTTGAGGAAAGTGCCTCTTCTCTTCCTGCACGTGGAAAAGGGACAAGATTTCCTGAGTACACCGCACCTGGTAATTTGATACACTTAACCGCAATGACACCATCAAAACCTTCTGAAACAGCAAAACCAACTTATAACGAAGATGATTATGACTGCGCAGGTGCACCCATTGCATTAACTTTTGAATATGGATTGGTAAATGACTTTTTGTCAGACTGGTGTGAAATGAAAACGAAATTAAATAATGGAGAGATTTCTCCAAACGAATACTTTGAGTGGAAAAT
>JBGVOM010000154.1:0-2237 GCA_045126515.1 Lachnospiraceae bacterium | reverse complement strand
GGTATCAGAATAACTCCTTTCTTGGGCGGTGGATTTTAGTTTTTGGCAACTCTATTATACCATATCCGGTGAGGAGTTATTTGTTTTTTAGTAACAAAAAATGCCGTATTTATGCGGCTCGTGGCGTTTCACAAACGCCTATTTTCTTCTTGATGAATGTGAGGAGGTCTTGATATGGACAGGAATATATGGCTTGACGGTATGATGGGACTGATTGTAGGGGACGCATTAGGTGTTCCGGTACAGTTTATGGAGAAAGAAGAAATTATTACAAGAGAAGTAGGACCGGTAAAGGGAATGGAATCCGGGGGTGTATATAATATGCCGGCAGGTACATGGTCGGACGATGGAAGTATGGCACTTGCTACTCTTGACAGTATAGTAAATAATAAGAAAATTGATTTGCTAGACATTATGGAATGCTTATGTAAGTGGGAATTAGAAGGAAAATATACGCAGTATGGAGAAGCCTTTGATCAGGGAAATACCTGTACAGAAGCCATTTATCGTTATATAAAGGACAAGAATATTGATACCTGCGGATGCACAGACGAAAATTCTAATGGTAATGGTTCCTTAATGAGGATTCTCCCGGCATGTATATTTCTGGCATTAGATAATGAGACTTCGGAAGAGAATCAGATGGAACTTATTCATAAAGTGTCCGGATTAACCCATAATCATCTCAGAAGTAAAATGGCATGCGGATTATATTATGCAATGGTTGATGCACTGCTTCATTCCGAAAGTGAATCATCACTTAAGAACATTTTGCAAACGGGTATTGATAAAGGACTAAAGTTTTACGGAATGGACAAGGATAATTATTATGAGATGACACATTTTACAAGGCTGTTTCATTTGGATGAACTGCAGCAGACAGAGAAAAGGGATATGAGAAGCGGCGGTTACGTGATTGAAACGATAGAGGCAGCAGTATGGTGCCTGATTACCACGGATTCCTTGAAAGAGTGTTTATTAAAAGTAGTAAATATGGGACATGATACAGATACAGTGGCAGCTGTTGCAGGTGGACTTGCTGGACTGTATTATGGCGTAGATGCAATACCGAAAGATTGGTTAGATGAGATAGTGCAAAAGGAGTATATTGAAGACATGTGTGTAAAAGCAAGTTCATTATGAAGTAGAAGGCGCACCGACCAAAGTCAGTGCTCTTCTAACTTAAAGACATCTTCCACAAGCAGATTAAAATATGCTGCAATCCGAAGCATAAATTCAGCGGATGGTGCACGTTCACCACGTTCCACTCTGCCGATAGTTTTTGTGCAGAACCCGGTGGCAGAGGCTAAATCCTCTTGGAGAAGACCTCGCTCTTCACGAATTGTTTTAAGGTTATTAACGACCGCCATAGTAAACACCTACTTTCATGCATATCTTATATTACCAAGGATACAAAAAATGTTGTCCTAAAATACGGACTCGTTTATTGCAGAAAATCTCTAAGCTCATCCAGATGATTCTTTCCAACCACTTTTCCAAGTATATCGAAACGATCATTTTCATTAACAGGGATAGGAGGGTATTTCTCGTTGAGGGAAACAAGAAATACACCATTCTTATCATCCTGTAATTTCTTAATATAGGCATCTCCGTTCAGATAGAAGATACCAATTTCTCCATTTTCAACTGTATCCTGCTTTAATACCCATGCAATCTGCCCGTCTTCAAATTCCGGTTCCATACTGTCACCACTGATTTTTACACCGAAGCTTGCGGATTCAGGTATGATATCCTTCGTAAGCTGAATTGTTTCTTTCGGTTCGTCTACCAGAAAGTTACCGGTTCCGGCAGATACTGCATTATCATACACATCAATATATCTGCAAAATGGAATAATCTTTGCAGTCTGTTTTTCATATTTGCCACTGTCATGTAACAATCCAATATAATCCAAAGCCTTTTCTTTCCCTTCATCATTGAGGGAAGAGAGTGGATCTGCCGGATTTGCCCCAAAATATTCTTCATAGATATTTGTGATGTTTAATACTTTGCATACTGCAAGGAAGGTTGCCACACTGGGTTCAGTAGCATTTGTCTCCCATTTGGAGATTGCTTTTACCGTAAGATTAATTCCCTCCTGCTGTAGTAATTCAGCTAACATTGGCTGAGATAACTTCAGTTTCTTTCTGTTAGAAGAAATGATTTCACCGATATTTCTCATAATTCCGCCTCTTTTCTAAGGATAATAAATGTCTTGCTTTCTCCTATAGTATATA
>JBGVOM010000153.1:0-3825 GCA_045126515.1 Lachnospiraceae bacterium | reverse complement strand
ACGGATGTTTCTTGTTTCATATACTAGCCTCCTGACTGTTGTCAAAAAACTATAGACTATACTTTTTTGACAATTTTTAAGTAACTTTATTATCTCAAAAAAGTATAGGCTAGTCTATGTACTCACTGTGGAGCGTTTACGGTGTATCTTCATTAGTGCATTCACCTTCCCTGTTCATCTTCCGGAGCCAGTATGTCATTGTTGAAACCGAAATCTGGTGTTCTTCGCACCAGTCTTTACATGTCTTGCCACTGGAACGGAAATCCCGGATTCTCCCGGACCAGATGACTGACCCAAAGAGCAAAAACCAAGGCCGGGTTACTCACCCAGCCATTACAAAACATTACCGTTTATAAATTTTGTGCACCATTTGTCAAGTATTTTTTTCACAAAACCATAGGCATTTGTAACGGTAAGACAATTGTTAAAATACTCTTTTCTTTGTAACATCCACTCCTACCCGTCCATAATCATAAACACGATAGGTAACATTGGAATTCTACTTTATTTAGCACTTCCAATATTTTCCTAATATGAATTGCAACGGACGAATACCATAATACCACAATGATATTTATATTTCCGACAATTTTAAAAAGTCTGTTTGTATTTGCGTGTACTGTTCCCATTTGACACTTTTTAATATTTGTTGCCTTTCAGCATATTGCTCTGCTGGAGTTCTTATTGAGAAATATGTATCAAACTTAGCCTTGGTAATATACCTTCTAGAAGTTAAATATTTGTTTTCCGGATCGATATTGTCGACAAATGAGTTACATGATTGTATAATCCTTTTATCATAAGGATTATCATTGCTAATTGCATTAAGCAAAAATGTTTCCATAGCACCATTTTGTTCAAATGGAATAATAAGCAATAAAATATCAATTTTTTCTACTATTCCTAATTGGCTTGTCATTTCACAGGATAACCATTTGTTATTACAAAATGTTTCTGGATAAGACACATTAAAGTTATCTAATATACCTTGAATCGATTGAATGAAATCATTTTCCGTATCATGATCGTCTCGATCTGTAACAATAACAATTTTTGAATACATTTCAGACAAATCAGGAGGTGTTAAATAATTCCTTGTTAATGTTTCCTTAAGTCCTTCTGTAAGTCGACTGCATCCCCCTGTAGACATAATAGTTAATATATCTGCATTTTTAATTAAATTTCTAGATTTTTGATCTGGTACTCTTAGAATATTTGATTGAATTTGCTTATTATCCTTCCAGCCTAAGGCTTCCCGCATATAGTACTGAAGAAGATAGTAGTCTGTTGAGCCTTCGCATATTATTATATTTTTCATTATCTTAACTCCAATCCTAAATTATCTTGTGCATCTATTGCATCCGACCCCTGTAACATTCGGGCATAGTTATTACCGTCACAATTATACAAAGTGTATACATTGATATTTGACTGAATAGTTTCGTCCATTCTTAAAATCTTGTCAATGGCTTCCTTACTATGTGATGTTAAAAATATCTGAACATTCATCTTAAGGGCATTTTTTAATAACCAAGAAAAAATCGAATCCATCGCAGAAGTATGGATAGCAGTTTCAAATTCATCCAATAACAGAATTCCATTCTGGGAACGTACAATAGCACTTAGCAGTAATAGTGCCTTTTTCATCCCATCTCCATATGAGTTCAATGAAATTGCAGAATTATGGTTTCTAGTTAATATCATGTACTCAGGTACCGCATTTTTCGCTTTTATTGAAGAGATATTGATAATATTACTATCAAATTCTTGAAGAATATTTAGTAATTGCTCATATAATTGAGTGTTCGCCAAAACATCATCAAGATAGAGCATACCCGTAGCATGATCAACCGGGGAAACATAGGTTGTTGGGACAAAGAAAGGCTTTTTATTTACAAATCTAGATATTCTGGTTTGAAGATCATACAAAGTATAATTATTTACTTTTTCATTGTTAATATATGTTGACAGATGCAAACACGTCGTATCAAGAATTTCATTCTCAGCTTTAGAAGAGCCTGTTCGTAATAAACCATTTAAGCGATGTATTTCATTCTCAGGAAGTTGGGTAGATTCTAATTCACCTTCAAATCTTATCTGCGTAATATTATTATTTGAATTTAAAAATTCATATGATATACATTTTTCCTCATTATCCACAGGAAACATACTACAAAACCCATTAAAAAATGAGGAACTGCGAATTCTGCTATTATAACTTCTGGACGGCAACACCCAGGCACCTATATCTTGAGGATTATCAATTGTTGATAATAATTCTAAAATACTCGTCTTACCACTATTATTATTCCCAGTTAAAACGTTAATACTATTTAAATTTTCTAATGCAAGATTTTGTATCCCACGATATGATTGAATCTTAAAACTTTTAACGTGAATAGCCATTACCTATTTCTCCTTTTAAATTCATTCCCTTATTATATTCTTATTTTGGTGCATTTGATTCCATATTATCCATGTTATCATCATGGATTTGATTTCAGTAAAAATTTTAGAAAAGCCATTGTAATATAATTCTTCTAATTGTTTATTATAGCTTGGAAAATTCCAAAAGGCAACCATACACGCCGTAAAAATCCCCGCTCAACAGAGCAGGGATTTTTGTCTAATCCATATATTGAAAATGATATAACAGGTAAAATTCCACAACGGCCTGGTCTCTTCTATCTTAAAGACACAATTTACACCCTGGTAACCAACATCTCCAGTTCCCCCATCACCTCAAACTCTCCGGTTCCGGCTTCCACAAAGATACTGTCCCCTTTTTTCACTTCCAGAAGTTCTTCTCCGGCGCGTATGGTTCCTTCTCCGCTCAATACAAGAATGCTGGCAAAAGAAGCAGTATCCACATTTCCTGACATTTTCCCTTTTGTTTTTCCATCCAAAACAAACTTATCTACCGTAAAATAATCACAGCTTACTAAATGAGAGCCAAAGTCATAATTGCTTCTTGGGGGAATACACTTTGTGACGTCCTTTGCCTTGTCAATGTGTAATTCTCTTTCCTTTCCATCCGCTCCTATCCGTCCATAATCATAAACACGATAGGTAACGTTGGAATTCTGCTGGATTTCAGCAAGCAGAATCCCGCTGCCGATGGCATGTATGGTTCCCGGCTCAATGAAAAATACATCGCCTTTTTTTACCTCTACTTTATTTAACACTTCCAATAACGTCTTGTCCTGTATCCGTCTTGCAAATTCTTCCTTAGAAATACTTTCTTTAAATCCATAATAGATAAAAGCTCCAGGCTGACAGTCCATAATATACCACACTTCTGTCTTTCCATATTGTCCCTCGTACTTTAAGGCGTATTCATCCGACGGATGCACCTGTATAGATAAATCCTTTTTGGCATCTATGAATTTAATCAGCAGTGGAAACTGTTCCATATGTTGGCATTTGGTGCCGAGAATGGAGTTTCCTTTTGCTGCAATATACTCTGATAAGGTTTTTCCGGCAAATTCACATTCTGCGATGGTGCAAGGTCCGTCCGGATGGCAGGACAGTTCCCATGTTTCCGCTAACTTGTCCCAGATAAATTGTTTTTTATATTCTGTTATCAGCCGGGTACCACCCCACAGGTAGTCTTTGCCGGCTGGGGCTAATTTTAACATTGACATGATTTATTTTCTCCCAGAGTTCTCCAATTTTTCCTATTAATTATGAGCACTTCTCACACAATCCACTAAAATATTCGTAAAATTCTAAGAAAGATTTTAAATGCGGAGTGGTCTCTATTCTTTCAACCAATTTTTTAAAATACTCAAACCTCGCCATATAATCTGGTTTCTTTTTACTGTA
>JBGVOM010000152.1:0-2412 GCA_045126515.1 Lachnospiraceae bacterium | reverse complement strand
CCACTTGTATACCTATCCTTAGCATCTACAGCTTCACTTAAGGCAGTTACTGTCTGCCAATAAGCTTCATTTAACTTTCTTTGCTGCTCACGCAATTCAACTGTTTGTTCATCTACCTTACTCTTTAACTCCTTTTGGAATACTTCCATTTTTACAACACATTCTGCCTTTTCTAAACCAGCCTTAACAATTCTATAAATACTGCTACAAACCACCATAAACGCAATATAAATCAAACATCTTGGAATAACAAAATACAACATAAGAGTAACAAATGTATTCTCATTAACAGGTGTTGCCGGAAAATATCCATTTATTAAATAATTATCTAATTTCAAAGTTGTGAGCAGTGCCATATTTGCATCACATAATCCATAATTATATCCTGCATATACTATAATAATTGTACTAACTACAGTTAAGCCATACACATACCACATTACTTTTCTAGAAGAATATAGTATCGCATATAAAATCGGCAATACTGCGATAATCACCACATGATATGTAATACTTACACCTATAAGTGTAAACACAGAAACTATGCTAAAAAGTATAAAATACTTTATTTTATAATATGATAATGAGACCTTTTTTGTAATTAATAGCATAGTCAAATAAATAAAAACTGATGGAATGAATCCACTTAGCATTATTTTTTTATCCACAATAAATATATCCAATATATTCAATAAGAATGCTATAAAATACACTATCATCGATATTAAAAAACATCGCATAACATATGTATTAGCTATATACTCTTTATCTGCTACAAACTTATCTATATCTTCCCTTTCATGCATAATATGTTTCATGTTACTTCCTCCATAATTCTATTGTTTCTTCAAATTATTTTCTTTATTAAAGAATGCCTTTTCTAAGATAGTATACTCTTGCTCTGAACACACTTCTTTACACTTTCTCTTATATTCGGCAGAATGTTCCAACATATCCTTTATTTTAATACACGGAAATTCCTTGCACTTATTACATTTATCCACACGATGCTCTTTAATACATTCCACTAATTTATATGTACACTGTTTATGAGAAGAACAACCACTACAAGCAATATCTTCATTCGAAACGACAGATTCTCTCCAACCAACTCTATACCATAGTTCTGCAACCGCCTTTAATTCCTCATCACTATGTGCATTATATCTTGGGCATTCTATACAATTATCACCACACAAAGTTATTTTTTCTTCCATTATCTCACCTACAAATTCAAAATTTCTCGTGTATTTTCTCAACTTTCCAGTATTTACGGGCTTTCCCGCCCATCAACATCTATGTAATTTGCACTTTTCCCTTATTTTTTCCCTTGTGAGGAAGCTATAAGGGAAAAAGTGTTGTTTTCGTCTTAATCGTTCCCTACTACCTTATCAAGAAGCCTTGCTGAATTCTTCTTGGCTTCCCTTGTAGCGTGGGCGTAAATATTCATTGTGGTACTTACTGCCGAGTGTCCCAAGAGTTCCTGCACATCCTTCGGTGGTGCTCCGTTTGCCAGCAGATTGCTTGTGTAAGTGTGTCTTAATGAATGGAAGTGGAAGTTTTCAAATCCTTTCAGGTGCTTTCTGATTGACCTGCACATCCAGTCCAGTGCTTCCCTTCCTAAGTACATTCCGTCCTGTCTGACACACACCAGTGAAATTTCTGTGTAGTCCTCCGGCACTTCCTGCGTTCCGTCCAATGAATACAGTTCGTAGTAAACTCTGTTCTTTTCTCTGACTTCCTTGTAGTAATTTCTCTGATAAAGCTGTCCGTACTGAAAGCGTTGCTTGTGCTGTTCTTTTTTCGCCTTTCGTAAGATTTCAGCGAGGGTATCGCCAAAATCCACGATTCTGACCTTTTTACGCTTGGTAGGTCCAAGCTCCAGCTTATGCCTTGCATTGTTCCGGCTTAGGCTCCTACGCACCGTCAGATACTGTTCCTCTAAGTTGATGTCATCCCAAGATAATCCGGTCACTTCTCCAATTCGCAGACCTGCATAATATGCTATCTGCACTGCCATCAGTGAAGAGCTTTTCTTATTGGTAAGATAAGCTACGATTTCATTGTACTGCTGGTGGGTAATTGTCTTTTCCTGCGAGAAATCTTCATCCTCTGTAGCAAACAAATCCACTTCCTGCGTCGGTCGTCTGATTACTACATACTGCATAGGATTGAAACTGATATACTGCTTTGGAAACACCGCATACCGGAAAGCCCTCTGTAACACTGCTGAAAAGGAATGGATACGGTCTATACTTAGCGGTTTTGCTTCCGTACCATCGGGAGCTATTCCACCGAAGCTTAAATAATCCATAAATTCCTGCATGTGTTCACTTGTGACTGTTCGAAGCTTTCTTTTGCTTAAAAGGTGTCTCTTTATAATTTTCACTACCCCAAGATAAAGGGTTACAG
>JBGVOM010000151.1:0-18191 GCA_045126515.1 Lachnospiraceae bacterium | reverse complement strand
ATTGCCATGGAAGGCATGGATAAATTGCGTGTTGAACTTATAAATTTAATCAATGGAGGAAATCAGGCAGAAGTGGTCTTTACCCCTTCTGCTACGATTGCTTTCAATGAAATCATAGGCGGTCTTATGCTCGATTCACAGGATAGGGTGTATGTATCGCCTTTTGAGCATAATGCAGTAATGCGTACCTTGAATCTCTGGAAGAAAAGATTGGGATTTTCCATAGAAATTATTCCTCTTGATAAGGAAACGCTGGAGATTGATTTGGAAAAATTGGAATATATGTTTCGGGAAAAGCCGCCTACTCATGTTTTTGTCACAAAGATAAGCAATGTAACCGGGTATATACTTCCCACAGAAGAAATTTATTATATGGCAAAAAAGATTACTGACAGTCAGGCATTGGTGTTTGTAGATGGCTCACAGTCTTTTGGACTGGTTCCGATGGATTATCAGAAGACACCTTACGATGGCTTTGTGTTTGCAGGACATAAGACCTTATACGGACCTTTTGGGATTGCAGGTTTTATCAAGAACAGACAGCTAAAATTGACCCCGTTTTTAGCCGGAGGAACAGGAAGTAATTCTCTTGTGTTAGATATGCCGGAAGGTATCTCCGGGTTGGAACCTTCCAGCCCAAATATTGTGGCAATCGCAGGTTTGTATGCTGCAATACAGTTTATCAAGAAAGAAACGATTACTGCAATTTATGAACATGAAAAGCGTTTGACCGAGGAATTGGTAAAAGGGCTTAGCACAGTCAAAAAATTAAAGTTATTTGTACCTAAAAAACGCGAGAACCATATTGGAATCGTATCATTTGTCATGACAGAATACCGTGCCGACGAGGTAGGAATGATATTGGACGAAGAATACCAAATTGCAGTCCGCACCGGATATCACTGTGCCCCCCTGATTCATGACTATTTAAAAGATGGGGAATACAGCGGAACCGTGCGGGCAGGGCTTAGCTATTTCAGCCGGCAGGAGGACGTGGAGCAGTTGGTACGGGCTGTGAAGGAGATTGCTTGGGAGGGGTAATATGGGCTTTAGGGAGATTGAGATAAAAGAAGAATATCGATCATTGCAGGATGATATTGTAAAGGAATTTTACTGTCCGTTGTTGAAAGCTGCACAGAAATATCAAAGAGCAGTGGGTTTCTTTTCCTCCTCAGCATTGATAGAGATATCGAAGGGGATTACCGGGTTAATTCAAAATGGGGGAACTATAGAATTGATTGCTTCGCCGAAACTTTCGCAAGAGGACGTAGATGCTATTGAGAAGGGAATGGCACTGAGGGAAGAAGTAATAGAGGCAAGACTAAATGATTGCATTGAGGAACCACAAAATGAGCAGGAGGAAAAAAGGCTCAATTTATTAATTAATTTGATTGCACAGGATAAACTGACAATTAAGATAGCTGTTCTAGAAAAAAATAATAAGTTTGGAATTTATCATGAAAAAATGGGCTTGCTGACAGATATGGAAGGAAACGTGGTTGCATTTTCAGGTTCTATGAATGAGAGTAATACGGCTTTTGAGCATAATTACGAATCTATTGATGTATATAGGTCGTGGAGTGGTGGCTCAGATGCAAAGCGGGTATTAAATAAGCAATTGGCATTTCAGAATATGTGGAATAATCAACAGCCATATATGGAAGTATTAGAATTTCCGGAAGCATCTAAAAGAAAATTATTTCGCTACAGAAAGAATGAAGAAATTGATTATGATTTAGATAAAGAATTAGAGAAGTCAGACCAAATGATTTCGCAAGAAGGAGGAAAGTTTAAACTTCTAGAACCTCAAATACCGGAATGGGTGGAAATCAGAGAATATCAAAGAGAGGCGATTAATAATTGGAAAGAGCAACGGTACAAGGGAATTTTTGATATGGCTACCGGTACTGGGAAGACTTATACCGGATTGGCAGCAATTTGTCAGTTATACGATGATTTAAAAGGAAATATGGCAGTGGTAATTGTGTGTCCATTTCAGCATCTGGTAGAACAATGGTTGGAGGATTTAGAAGTATTTGGAATTCGTCCCATTGTGGCGTACAGTGCTCCGAAATATAAAGATTACCCTCAAAAACTTCGCAAAGCAGTATTTGAATATAATCTGCAGAGCAGAAAATTTATTAGTCTGATTACTACGTTGGATACATTTTCTACAGATAAGATACAGCAACAGCTGAAGAAAATAAAAAGAAATCTGTTGCTTGTGGTGGACGAAGCACACAATATTGGAGCAGGAAGTTATCGTACGCTGTTAGATGAAAAATACAAATACAGGCTTGCTTTATCAGCAACTTTTGAACGTCATAATGATATAGAAGGAACAGAGGAATTGTACCGTTTCTTTGGGAAAAAGTGTATAGAATATTCTTTGGAACAGGCAATTAAGGAAGGAATGCTTACAAAGTATAATTATTATCCTCTTCTGGTATATTTATCGGAAGATGAATTGGAAGCTTATAATCGTATTAGCAAAGAAATTGCAAAAAACGTAACTTTGGATAAAAGGGGAAAGACAAAGCTTAATGAAGCAGGAAAAAGACTTGCCATAAAAAGGGCAGGAATTGCGGCAGCAGCAGTAAATAAAATACCTTTACTTATAGAAGCCATACAGGACTATAAGAAAGATAATCATATTTTAATATATTGTGGAGCAGCTAAGATACATGGAAATGAATCTGATGAAGATACAGAAAATGATATTCGTCAAATTGATATGATTACCCGTAAACTTGGGTTAGAAGTGGGAATGAAGGTTGCACAGTTTACTTCCAGAGAAAATGCGGCGCAAAGAAATTTATTAAAAAAGGAATTTGCTACAGGAGATGAATTGCAGGCATTGGTGGCTATTAAGTGTCTGGATGAGGGGGTAAATATACCGGCAATCAAAACGGCGTTTATTTTGGCAAGTACAACGAATCCTAAGGAATATATCCAGAGGAGAGGACGTGTGCTCAGACTCAGTTCGGGAAAAGAAATTGCTAATATATATGATTTTGTCACGTTGCCAAGAGATTTATCATTAGTTCCCTATCTTTCCCAGGAGGAAATAAAATATGATAAGTCGTTAGTTAAAAATGAATTAAACCGCGTTTTAGAGTTCCAAAGATTAGCAGAAAATTCTTATGATTCCACAGAAATGATATTTAAAATAAAGGATGCTTATAATTTGTATGAAACGGAGGATGAGGACAATGAAGGAGGAACTGCAGATGGAGATAAACAAGAAAACACTGGAAATGATAGAATTTGAAGTTCTGAGAATGGAAAAAAAGAATGCCAGAACGCACGAAATCAGCGATGGGGATATGATAAAAGAAATTTGTAAAATCATAGAAAAAGAGGTTGGACTCAGCAAATAGGAGGTGTAAGTAGTGATTATTAAAAGTATTACCTTAAAAAATTTCAGACAATTCAAAGACACTACCCTTGACTTTGCCACAGATGCAGATAAAAACATTACAGTTGTCATGGGAGATAACGGAACAGGAAAAACAACTCTGGCACAGGCTTTTCAGTGGGCACTTTATGGGGGAACAAGCTTTCAGATTCGAGAAATTATTAATCGTGTTGTTAGGGAACAGATGACTATGGGGCAGCCCAAAACAGTCAGTGTGTCTATAGAAATTTGTTATAATGAGCGGGAGTATTTGATTAAGCGTTCTGTTACTTACAAGAAAGATGGTCAGATGAAATTGCAGGAAGATGACCATAAATTTACTATTTCTACAATAGATGAAAATGGAGAACTGCATTATTTTGATGAGGGAAAAAGAGATTATATGATAAAGCAGTTTTTGCCAAAAGATTTGTCAAAGTTCTTTTTCTTTGACGGTGAGCGTATTGAAGAGATGTCAAAAGAAATTCAAAAGGGTAAAAGTGACGATTTTAAAGAAGCTGTGTATAGTCTTGTTGGACTGCGTGCTACACAAAATGCCATGGGACATTTGAAAAGCGTTGGAAATAAGATGTCTGTTACAAAACATTATAAAAATGAAATAGAAAAAAACAACAAATCTGCAATAAAAATGGGAGAATATAATACAAAAATACAGAAGTTGCAGGACGAAATTAAAGAAAAATCAAAGATGACGGAAGATACAAAAAGAAGTTTGTATATGTGTAGAGAAAAAATTAAACAATGTCAAGAGATTATTCTTTCAGAAACACCTAAAATGGACTTGAAAGAGCAATATGATAAGTTACAAAGAGAAATTGCGAATTTAAGACAAAAGCGAGCGCAAGCCATAGGAAAGGATTTTTTGAAAGAATTCAGCAGGGGGTTTTACGCCTTTTGTGCCAGAACATTAGTAGAGGAAGCAGAAACAAAAATCAAGGAGGAGGGTGCGGGAGAAAAGAGTATTCCTGATTTAACAGAGCGAATGATTTTATATTTACTCAAAGAAAGAAAAGCCTGCCTGTGCGGGACACCGCTGAAAGAACATAGCCAGGAATGTGAGAAACTTATGAGTTTATTAGATTATGCACAGCCAAAAACCATTGGAATGCAGATAAATGATTATCGAAGTAAGGAAGACAATATCAGAAAAGAAGATAATACTTTTATGGAAGATATGTCCCGAAAAATGAGAAATATCTTAAGTATAGATGCGCAGATATCCGGTAAAGAGCAGGAAGCCAGTGACAAAATGGAACTTTTAGGGAATACCAGCAAAGGGGAACAGGCAAAAGAAAAGAAAAAAATACTGGAGGCAGAAGAACAAAAGTTACATGCAAGACTGGTAGCATTGGAGTCCGAACTAAAAATTAAGCTACAGGAAAAAGAGCGTCAGGAAACGGAAAAAGGAAAATTGGTAATTACTAATAAGGACACTATTAGAAATGCAAATTATTTAGCATATGCTGAAAAATTGTATGAAAAACTTTATGATAATTATTCCAAGAATGAAAATAAATACAGAATTTTACTGGAAAACAGAATGAACGAAATTTTCAAGACAATTTATGATGGAAATATACGGATATCCATTGATCCGAAATACAGAATCAATGTAAATGTTCAAGAAGAGTTTGCATCGGATGATGAAGTGGAAAAGAATACGGCACAGGGTTATGCACTGATTTTTGCATTTATTTCTGCAATTATTGATCTGGCAAAAGAAAAAATCAATCATAATGCGTTGGAAGAAATTGATATGATTGATACGGAAAAAGAAGGATATCCACTGGTAATGGATGCGCCGCTTTCTGCATTTGATAAAACCAGAATTAAAAGTATCTGCACAGAAATCCCTAAAATTGCTGATCAGGTTATTATGTTTATCAAGGACACGGATGGCGATGTAGCAGAAGAATATATGAGCGGTAAAATCGGAAAACGGTATATGGTAACGAAGGTAAATAATAGCAGCCTTCATTCAGAAGTGATTGGACGGTGAGAAAATGTTTGACAATGAATATGTATTTTACGGTAAGCATGCAGATATGGTAAAGAAAATGACAGCAAAGCTCAGTGATGAAATTGGAAGGGGATTTTTTGGTACAAATTATGAGGTTTATCAGGTGGCTCCCTTTGTAGGATGGATCTATAAAAGGAGGGGAGTCGTAGATAAAAATGGTGAAAACACAAAAATTTTTCCAGATAAAATGTTAAAAGGTCAAAGAGATTTAGTGTTTAATTATCGTAATATAATGGCGTTGCATTTTGGAAATAGAAGTACGGAAGAAATGATGCATATTGCCTTTAGACTGGATTATAATGACGAAGAGCGAAAAAAATATGATGAGTTATATAATTCCTATGTTCTAGGCGGTGTAGAGGAAATGTATGAACAGATCTTTGAGAAAAATGGAGCGAATAGCGTAGACGAATATATTCAGAATTTGTATGAATTTTTAGAAGAACTGAATATGCGTTTGTATGGTGCTTTTGACAATGCAGAATGACGTTGAAGCAACCGGTTTAGAACGGGGGAAAGCTGGAATCCTTGTTTTCAATTAGAACAAAGAAAATTTAATTTTATCATTAAGGAGAAAATGATAAAATTAAATTGACAATGATTAAATGAGACAATGTAATTTAATTGTAGCATTTTGAGTAATAAGAACAGATTGCATTGTTGATGAGGATATTAACCTTCAACTTTAAATGTCAATTTTCTGTCTATTGTCATCTCGAAAACTGGAAGTTGTCAAGTTCTTTGTATATAGAAAATAGCCATTCTAATGTTTCTTTTTCGTGATATTTCTTACAGACAATATCACCATAATTATGCTATATGTCAACGATATCATTAACACGAGTCTTGCAAATATAAACCCAATCGTGAAGTTAATAGGAATATAAATGCATGGGCATGATAGGATTGAAAACAAAATAGCAAGGATGGAGTGTTCTTCTCGTTTTATAAATCTCATTGCTAATACCGCCATTACAATTCCTATACTCAACATAATCAAGCCAATAATCAATAATTGTAAAACAAAACTCCGCATAATTATCTCTCCTTTAACTCCCGATTTGGCAAATTCATAAAATATAAATTTTTGTTTACCACCAATGATAACATAAAAATACTTTATCTACACTCTGAGGCAGGAAAAAATTTCCTGCCTCTATTTCGATGAAGGATAAAAAGTGTCCATTATTCTTCCGGCAGATACTCAAGATATTTCACATCATCTTCATTTGTCACGGAAAATGTACATTTTTCAGAAGAATCTATACACAAGTAGTTATCATAACAGCCAAAATTAATGGAATATCCTAAGGAATCTGCGTAACCCTGTATATTTGCAACTACCGTATTGTCTTTTACAAATAGTAAATATGTGATGCCCTCATTTATCATGTTATCCATGATATACGCTGACTTAAATCCAATAATTTCTTCTATTTGGTCCGTGGATGTATATGGGCTGAATGTGTACAAGTAATCCCATTCAAAATCTGTTAAGTCCTGAATCTCTACCTGTGAACTTTCGATTTTCTCTATGCTTTTCCGGAAAGAATCTTCAATTTTTTTCATTGTACTGTTTCCGCACGCTGCTAGGCAGAAGATTAGTAAAAAAATACTAAAAATGCAGTTTAATTTTTTCATAGTTGTTAACTTCCTTTAAAAATTATTTACGTACCTAATATATACTAATCTTTTAGGGATTGTCAATTTTTTCAGGAATATGGAATATGCGGTGTATTATAAAAATAATCTTGTAACCTGCCAATATATAGGCAAATAAGAAACAGACTTCCCCTTGCAAATCCCACCATACACAGCCCCTAACAACTACAGAAGCAGCCAGAGCTGTTAAAAATCCTGCTCTGGCTGCTTCTGCAGTTGTTAGGGGCGTTATTTTATTCGTTTACAATCAAATAATACTCTTTAGAAGTAATCTTATAAACCACTCCATAGCAAATAGAAAACAATACACAAGTGATAGCCACACTGGCAACAAAGGTTGGTATATGAACAACCAGCACAAGTCTTAAGCAGTCGGCAACAATATTTAGTGCTACAGCAGAGTGGATAATGGCAGTAATCAATGGAAGGAAGAACAGTAGCATCACCTGAGAGTGAATGGACTGTTTAATTTCCTTTTTAGAAAGCCCCACCTTCTGCATGATTAAGAAACGCTCCCGGTCACTGTAACCTTCCGAAATCTGTTTGTAGTAAATAATCATTACGGTGCAGATTAAGAATAAGATTCCAAGGAGAATTCCTACAAAAAACAAACCGCCATAAGTACCGTAAAAAACTTCCTCTTCATCAGATTTGAGAGTAATTTTATGCGCTATATTTTCAGCATCCAAAGCTTTCGAAAGTGCTGTTGAAAAACTTTTTACTTTATCAGCAGAAGCGTTTACATCAAATCCGAAATAGGCGTAAGAACCGCAAAAACCATAATCTTTTGGCATAAGTCTGTCCAAAGTTTCCTCATCCGGAACTACAATTAATAGGTTAGAAAATAAAGTCATAGAGTAGTCGGCAAGGTAAGTAAGGCAGGTAGGATCAGCAGTTCCCTTTGCCTGATAGGTAACGCCTTCAAAAATAAGTGTATCGTATTCAAATATCTTGTCAGAGCCATAGAGCAGGATTTCATTTTCTCCCAGTGTTTCTGAAGTACCGTTAAAGCGGTTATATTCATCTAAAGTTAGTATATAAGTATCAGGAATACTTTCTATATTTGCAAAGGAAGCAGTATTTTTCCGTAATAATTCATTGCCTTGCAAATCAAAAACACCACTGGAACAATTGCAATAAACCAGATTCTGGAAAGCTGTATTGGTTTCTTTAGCTGTTACATTTAAAATATCCTGTATCCTGTCAATATTTTCGGAAGAGTCAGTGCCTTGCGTAGAAATTTGTACCGAACGCGGGAACTGCTCATTAATACTTCGGTTTCCGTTGGCGTAAAGGCATACACCTGCGGATAGAACTACGATGGCAGCGGCAGACAAAATACAAATAGTAGCAAGTCCGGCAGCGTTCTGTTTCATGCGGTAGAGCATGCCGGAAAGACTGATAAAATGTCTTGTGGTATAGTAATAATTCTTATTTTTCTTCAATAGTTTTAATATAGCAATACTTCCAGCCGTAAATAAAGCGTAAGTGCCGAGAATCACACAAATAGCAGCCGGAAAGAAATTGTTGATTGCCTGACTGACACCTTGAGCGGAGAGTGCAGCATAGTATCCGATACCAAGTAAAATGGCGCCAATAAGTGCAAGGAGCAGACGATTCTTAGGCTCTTTTTCCCCTTGTTTCTCGCTTTTTAGTAAGTCGATATCTTTCGTGCGCAGAAGGGTAAATACGCTTCGAAGAAGAATCAATAATGCCAGCAGGAGCGTTAATATTACCGTATGAGATAAAGCAGTGGTATTCATAAAAAATCCCGCTGGGAATGGCTGATGTATAATTCGGAATAAAAGCACCAGCATTAATTTATCAAATAAAAAGCCAAGGAAAACAGCCCCAATGAATCCTACGGCAAACATTAGAAACGTTTCTAAAATGATAATACGGATCATATGCTTACGTTCCATACCAAGTACCCGGTAAAGACCCAGCTGCTTCTTTTGGTGCTTTAGTATAAAGCTGTTAGCATAAAGAAGAAAAATAAAACCAAAGAAGGCAGCTACAAAAGAGCCGGTCTGAAGGATAGGGCATAGAACATCGGCGGCCTTAAAGGCAGCTTTTCCAGTGGCTGTATCATAAATTAAGGGATTGTTCCCTAGTGAAGTGAAAATATAATAAAAGAGCATACATCCTATCAAAGTAAGTAAATAAGGAACATATAATTTGGGATTTTTCTTGAGGTTAGTCAAGGCTAATTTTCCGTAAATATGTTTATTCATTTTCCTCACCTCCGGACAGCAGGGAAGTTAACGCATCGTTGATTTTATGGAACATTTCATCCTTTGTGGCATTTCCCTTGTAAATCTGGTGGAATACAATACCGTCTTTTATAAATAATACCCGGGAAGCGTGGCAGGCAGCCTGAACGCTGTGGGTAACCATAAGAATTGTCTGCCCTTCCTTATTAATTTTCTCAAACTGATTTAAAAGTTTTACCGATGCTTTCGAATCCAATGCTCCGGTAGGCTCATCTGCCAAAAGCAGTTTGGGGTTAGTAATCAATGCTCTGGCTACGGCAGCACGCTGCTTCTGACCACCGCTGACTTCGTAAGGATATTTTTTTAATAAATCTTCAATTCCAAGAGAAGTAGCCAGTGGATGCAGTTTTTCCTGCATAGTCTTGTAAGGAGTTCCGGAAAGTACTAACGGAAGTAAAATATTGTCTTCCAAGGTAAAGGTATCTAATAAGTTAAAATCCTGAAATACAAATCCTAAATTATTTCTCCGGAAAGCAGCCCGCTCTTTTTCTTTAATATTCGAAAAGCTTTTGTCTTCCAGATAAATTTCCCCGGAAGTAGGGGTATCTAAGGCAGCTAACATATTTAATAATGTAGTTTTTCCACTGCCGGATTCACCCATAATAGCCACAAATTCACCGGTTTCTATGGAGAAATTAATGTTGCTTAAGGCTTCCACTTGAGCACTGCCCATTTTGGTTTTGTAGATTTTTTTTATGTTTACAGCTTCTA
The DNA here is from genome assembly GCA_045126515.1 of Lachnospiraceae bacterium. Classification (GTDB taxonomy): domain Bacteria; phylum Bacillota; class Clostridia; order Lachnospirales; family Lachnospiraceae; genus RUG11237. The sequence continues at coordinate 8,107 of JBGVOM010000151.1, read as the reverse complement.
AGATTGACATAATGTGTCCTCCTTTTGTGAGTTTTGTTCGATTTCATGAATAGTATAACAGGCAAAGGAGGGGACTTCCTTAAGATTAGCTTACAATTTCAAGGGCTAACCTTACAATGACGTAAGGTTAACATAACAATTTAGACGAAAAAGTGCTGTCAGACGGGCTCGCTTATGTTAAGTTCTGAAAATTCCAGAACTACTTTGGTACCTTCTCTCAATGCAGAAGTAATGGTAATGGTGTGTCCCAAATGTCCTAAAATAGTCTTGCACAGATAAAGTCCAAGACCACTTGCCTTTTTATCCATTCGCCCATTGTAGCCGGTAAAACCCCGTTCAAAAATGCGTGGCAAATCTTCCGGTGCAATGCCAATACCGGTGTCTTCTATGGTAAGCCGTATTGTACTGCTTCCCTCCGTCTGTACAGAATGGGCATAAATATGAATCTCACCTTCCGGTGTATACTTCAAAGCATTGGAAATAATCTGTTCCAACACGAATACCAACCATTTCTCATCGGTAAGCACCTTCTGGGAAATTGATTCTAACTGTAGGCGTACCTTACTGTGAATAAATAGCGGGGTATATTTTCTGACAGCCTGTTTCACCATGGAATCCAGAGAATAGTGCCTTAAAGTCAAATCGTGGTTCATATCTTCTAACCTTGAGTAGCCAAGAATAATATCTACATAGCGTTCTATTTTAAATAATTCGCTTTTCATGGCAGAAATATCTTCCGGAGATGTCTGTAATAACAGATTTAGGGCGGAAATCGGTGTTTTAATCTGGTGTACCCACATCATATAAAAGTCAGCATTTTCCTGGGAGGCTTTTGTGGAAGCTGTCTGTAATTCCTGAATTTCTTTTTCAAGATTCAGAATCAGCCGGTGATAATCCCCCTCTGTGATGGTGGGGTTTGCTACCAGCTGTTCTAAGGATTGCTCTGACAGTCGGTCATAAGAAGATAGAGAGATATGTTTCCGCTTTGTGAGCTGGTAATCATAAATACACACCCCCAAAAAGAAAATCAGGGAAAGCACAAACGCATAAAGCAGTGGTTCTAAGGGAGCCTGATAAACAGAAAGTACAATAAGATATATAAAAACATTCAGAAAAATCAACCACAGAAAAGAAAAACGTTCTTTGCAATAATCTTTTAATTTCATTCCAGTATATAACCTAACCCTTTCTTTGTTTTGATATAGTCTACACAGCCGGCCTGCTCTAATTTTTTCCGGACTCTTGTCACATTGACAGTTAGGGTGTTATCATCGATAAATTCATCATTTCCCCAAAGACAATTCATCAGTTCATCACGAGATACAATTTTTCCACAGTTTTCCAACAGAAGCTGCAAAATTAAATATTCGTTTCTGGAAAGTGAAAGCTTCTCATCTTTACAGGTTACGGTGCTGTCATTTAAGTTTAGAGAAAGTTCCCGATGAGTCAGGAGTCTTTTCTGCTCATTTAATGTGTAAGTACGGCGCAGCAAAGCCTGTATTTTGGCGGTGAGTACGTGTACATCAAAAGGTTTTTCGATATATTCATCTCCCCCCATGTTCATAGCCATTACAATATTCATATTATCAGAAATGGAGGACAGAAAAATAATAGGTATATTTGATGTTTTGCGGATTTCGCTGCACCAGTGAAATCCATTATAAAAAGGAAGATTTACATCCATCAGCACCAGTTCCGGTGAAAACTCATCAAAACATTCCATTACTTTCTGGAAATCCTGCACATATTTTACCTCATAATTCCAGGTGGCAAGATGGCGGGCAATGGACTGGGCGATAATCAAATCATCTTCAACAATTAAAATCCGATACATAATATAATCTCCTAAAGAATGTAATTCATAGCTTGTGTTGTTAGTCTTATATACTTTAACATAAGATAGGGAAAGTTGCAATTTGCTGTAAAATTTCACTTTACGATACGAATTCTTTTGCTGTAAAATAAATCTGATAGTAAAAATTTGTAAAGGGGAGAAACATATGAAAAGGAAGAAAAGTTTAGCACTGCTTCTTGCGGGAATTATGGCATTCGGTAGTGTACTCAGCAACAATTCTATTGCTACCGTTAAGGCGTATGCAGATGAGGAAAAAACTGTAACTACAACAGAAAGACCGGATGACAAATGGGAGAATAAAGCAACAATAGCAGAAGCCGGAAAATATAAAGAAATTGATTATTCTTTTCTAAAAAAATTCAATTTTTTAGCTACGACTGATGCGACAATTATGGAAACCTTTGATTCGGTAGAGGAGTTAAAGGCAAGTACAGATAAGAGATTATCAAAAGGTGCACACGTAATGGTTAGAGGTTACTATGAACCAGGGGATGGAGGTGCATTTGAATACGTAATCAAAGACAAGAATGAAAAGCAGATTAGTGTAGAACTTGCAAATGGCTTGTTTGCGGAACCAATACCTGTGACTACAAAAATTGGTGACGAGAACTATGTGGCACTTAGTATTAAGCAGTTTGGTGCCAAAGGTGATGGTGTTAATTCGGACAATGCAGGATTCAACAACACTGTACTTTTTGCAGAAAATTATATGAAGGCAAATGCTGATACAGTAGATAGGGCAATCATATACATTCCGGAGGGGGAATACAAATGTACAGACCAGCTTGTAGTAGGCCATGACAAGACATTGTATCTGCCAATGGGAGCATCAAATTTATCCATTGTAGGTGAAGGCGATAAGTCTGTATTTTTTACGGACAATGATTATAGAAAAGATTCCGGCTATCAGGAGCATTTTTTCCAGACCTGGCGAGGATATAATATTTACTATGCAAACTTTAGAGTTGAGGCTAGAGAAGTTGACCTATATCACTATATGAGACAGTTCACAATGACATATTGTGACAATGTGTATGTAGATAACGTAGACCTTGTTGTGCCGGAAGAGGCTTGGAGTGGTTATTACTTTGAGGACAAGCAGTACTCGAATCTTTGCTGTTATTGTGGTAACAAAAATATAACTGTTGACGGCTGCTATTTTGAGCAGATGAGTGGAACATATCGAGGAGCAAATGTGGGTGTTCTTGATATCTGGTCACATGGTGAGGAAAACATTACTATTATGAACTGTGATATGGTTGGTAATGCCCGTGACGAGCAGATAGGTTTTTTCAGTACTTCCAAGGAAACAGCTTATGTAAAGAATGTTGATTTTATCAATAATACAATACATTCCTATAGTCCTAAATACGTAGATGTTGTAAAAAATGCAACTATGAGATTTACAATTGCATACAACGATTCCGTGGGTGTGGAGGACATTCACATTGCGGGAAATCATTTTATTTCTGAATGTGATTCAAAATTCATGACATTTGGTAATGTAAAAAAGTGTCTGATTGAAGATAATGTTATGGAAATGTATTGTTCCTATAGCACATGGTCAACAATATTCGATTCATCATGTCTCAACGAAGACGGTGTTGTATGTAAGAACAATGAATTTTTCATTTCTTCTTATGAAAATTTTGGAAAAGGAAATATTATAGGCGGCGGTGGAACAATGAAATTCATAGGAAACCGCGTGCTTATGGATGTTCCCTTGGTATTTGGAATTTATGGAAGTTACTTAAAGGATAACGAATTTATCAGTTTTAAGATGCTTGGCTCTAATCAGGGGCATGGTATCGCAGCTTTAGGTGATGGTGGTGTATGTGAGGGAAATAAAGTGGTGGCATATGGGGGCTTGAGTGAGCTTTGCTGCTTTGGAAGTGATTCAGATACAGCTACAGCATCATTTAGCAACAACACAATTTATGATATGGAAAAATCCCATGGACAAAGGGGAGCTTGGACTGCACTTATGAAATTTGCAGCAAAAGCAAAACAGATAGATGTAATTGGAAATAAATATTATGCACCAAATAAGGCATTTGATAAATCTGATGGTACCGGTGTACTTGATGTAAACGCAGATGGAGAAGTGGTATCTGTAGCAGATAAAGCGAAAAAGGAAAATGCAGATGGTACAAAGACCTACTACAACAGAATTTTTTATTACAGATGTGCGGATGAAAAAATAGTGTCAAATTTAAATGTAAAGGACAATGTTTTTCAAGGAGCCATGGGATTTACAGCATATGGCTCAAAAGAAGAAACCACTTTCGACCTTACAAATAACCAGTTTATAGATACAACTGAACTTACATCGGATGTGGCAGCTTCCAAAATTGAAATTGTACATAATGGAGTGGCAACTTCCAAATTAGCATCTGAAGATGATAAACTGACGCTTAATGCTAATGTTTATATTCCCACAGAATATGGAACGGATGAAGAGGGAAACAGCGTGGTTACCAAGGAAGAGTTAACAAAGGAGCGAAATGTAAAATGGTATTCTTCCGTAGAAAGCATAGCATCCGTTGATGACAATGGCGTTGTAACTAAGCACAAAAATGGAACGGTTAAGATTTTTGCCATAACGGAGGATGGCACAAGAAATTATGCAGAATGCCTTGTTACTTTTGAGGATGAGAAGGTTCAGGCAATTCATCTTGAAGATGAGAATATGACTCTTCAGATAGGACTTAAGAACTATATTAATTATAGTGTTGTTCCAGAAAACGCAACAAAAGAAGTTATTTTTACGTCATCAGATGAAGATATTGTTACAGTGAACAGATATGGTCTGGTACAGGCAAAAGCCCTTGGAGATGCAATCATTACATTAAAGACGGTTGATGGTTCTGATATCATTAAAACAGTTAATGTACATGTGGAGGACACAACTGTAAGAAAAATCAATATGTCCCAATCCTACTATGAGTTATCGAATTCACAGATAGGTTCTACAGTGCAGTTGACAGTTGGTTCTTACTTCCCAGATTCGGCTGTAAATAAGCAGATAGGAAAATGGAAAAGCTCAAATGAAAATATTTTGACAGTAGATAATAATGGCCTGGTGACAGTCAAGAAGTACGGTGTTGCATGGATAGACGCTTATTCTACAGATAAAAGCTGCTATGGAAGAACTACATTTTATATCGGAAATCCAAAGGTTGAAAACCTTAGAGTGACCTCAAGGAACAATAATAGTGTGACACTTGAATGGGACAAGCTTGATGATACATATGGTTATTATGTATTTAAATGGAATGATGAGCAGGCAAAATATGAATGCGTGAACGAAGATAAATACGCAACAGAGGGAAAATATGTTGTAAATAATCTTGAGAGTGGCAAAACATACAAATTTGCAGTATGCGGATTTTTCTCAAACTGGCAAACTGGAAGTAGAAGATTAATTTATGGTGATTTTTCAGAAATTGATGCAGCTACTACTGCAAAAGAAGTAATCACAAGCTACAAGCCGGATAATACTGTAGTTTCCCTTTCGCCTTATAAAAAGGAGGCTACGGTATCCGTAAAATATTTGCCGGAAAATGCAAATGTTGAAAACCTTGATTTTTCATATAAGGTGGAAGATGAAAATGTTGCAACTGTCGAAAGGATTACAAAAGAAAATGCAGCAGCTAACGAATTGACATTCAAAATCAGTTATGTTGGCAGTGGAAAAACAAGACTTATAGTAAAGAGTAACGATGAACTTTCCGTAGAAGGAGTTATAAAAATCGGATGTGTTGAAGGTAAAGTGGCGCATGATACAGTAACCACAACTCTTAATGGTTATAAGAATGGTACCATAACTTTTGAAGGTCTTGAGGACGAATCAAAAATTGACGGTTACTATCTGCTTAGAACGTGCACAATGGTTCTTAAACCATATGTTTTTATTCCTAAAAATGGTGAAAAAACTTATACATTTACAGACACTGAGGTGTCAGCAGGAACTACTTACAGATACAGCATAACGCCTGTGCAGTTTGATGGCACGGATTATTTTTATGACCAGGATTACAGAGAATGTTATATGGGACATTATATTTCGTATCCTGAATTCGTGCCGGCAGCAAGTATAACATTTGATTATGACTCTGATACACTTGCAATGAAATCAGGTGATGAGAAAGAAATCAATGCTTTGATTAACCCTGAGATTCCTGAAGGAACATCAGAAGAAGAGGCAGAGAAAATAGAGCCCACATTTAAGGATGTATACTGGAAAATTGATGATGAAAGTGTTGCAGGTATCGTAACTGACGGAAATAAAGTAACGGTAAAAGCATTAAAATCAGGTCAGACAGTACTTGGTGCTTACACCACAGATGGAAGCAATGTATTAAAACGAGTAAATATTGTGGTTGATAATATAAAAGAATCTGAGCCGGAGAAACCAACAACGCCGTCAGAGCCGACAAAGCCGGAAGAACCAACAAAGCCGACAGAGCCAACAAAACCGGCAGAGCCAACAAAGTCAATAGAGCCAACAAAGGCAAACAGTGAGAAAGAAAAACAAACCACTTCTGTAAATGAGATTTCGAGAACAACAGTAAAGACAGCGGTTACAACAAGAAACGGCATAAAGATTTCTTGGAAACGGGTAAAAAATGCAACGGGATATCGTGTATACAGAAAAACAGGCAAAGGTAAATATAAGGTTATAAAAGTTGTAACAAATGGAAAGACAACTTCTTTTATCGATAAAAAAATAAGTAAGAAATCAGTGTATGTCTATAAGGTAAGAGCATACAGAGGAAAGACTGTTGGGAAAGATTCTAATAGAATCACAGTCAGATACCTTAGCACTCCAAAGATTAAATCAGTCGAAAGAAGTGAAAAACAAATAAAACTTATCTGGAATAAGGTAAAGGGTGCGAAAGGATATAAAGTATACAGAAGAACCGGAAAAGGCAAATATAAGCTGGTTGCAAAGATTAACAATTCATCAAAGCTTAGTTATACTGACAGGAAGATTAAATCCCAAAGTGCATATACGTATAAGATTGTAGCTTATTATAAGAATTCATTAAGCCCATATTCTAAAGCAGAAAAAGTGAAATAGTAATTAAATGCAAGTAAACACTTGTGCGTGAAAGGAGAACGTATATTGACTTTCTAACGTTCATTAGTTATAATAAACCTAACGATTTCTAGGGAATGGAAAGTGGGGATTTCCGTTAGATAATTTGTAGATTTTTAACTAATGAAGTGGAGGAAACAGGTATGGGAGAAAAAAGTGGGGTATTACTGCAAAACGAGAAACAGGCAAACAGAGCAGTTGCCAAGGTGATGAGAATTACGTTTTTGCTTTTTACACTGGTGTATCTGCTTAACGTATTTGGAATTTTTACGGTTGATATGGGAATTATGACATTAGCTTATGTGGCAGGTTCTGTGTTTTTATGGGTTCCGACTTTTGTTGTAAATGTGAGAAAACAGGAGAATAGTTATGTAAAATATATCCTGATTTTTTGTGCAATAGCTTTTGTTGCGATTTGTGCATCTACTTTGGGATATCACGTGGTAATTTTGTACATATATGCCATTGCGATTGCAAGTTTGTATTTTTCAAGAAAACTCAATATTATAACCACCATTTTATCAGTTGTGGGAGTTTCTTTTGGTCAGTGGCTCTGTTTTGCACTAAATGTGTTTACAGATAAAAACTTTACGAATTTATATAGGCTGGTAGTATACGGAATTGTACCGAGAGCGTTGGTGTTAATTGCAATTGCTGCGATTTTCACCATGCTTTGTGAGAGAACGGCGGGAATGCTTTTGAATCTTTTGAATGCCGAAGAACAGGAAAAAATGATGAATGACATGAGGAAGATGCAGGAAAAATCCAGGCAGACTTCCGATGAATTATTTCATGTAGTAAAAGAGTTGTCTGTCATAACGGAAGCTTCCATGAAGGCAAATGAGCAGATAGCGGAAGAAACAACCAACATTATGCAGAATTTTGGTGAAAATACATCTGAAATTACAGGTATGAATGGAAGAACACAGGATATTAATACTCAGCTGATTACATTGGGAACCATGAATGGTCAGGTTGCGGATCTTGCCAGAGAGATTAACGAAAGAACAGCGGAAAATCAGAAAAAAATGGATGATGCAACGAGCAGTATGGAGCAGATTCATAAAAGTACCAGCGAATGTAAGGATATCATTTGGAAATTAGGAGAGGAGTCCAAAGAAATATTGGGCATTATCAATGTGATTACAGGT
>JBGVOM010000150.1:0-35324 GCA_045126515.1 Lachnospiraceae bacterium | reverse complement strand
ACACTATCAAGGATGATGCTGTTCCTATTACCTGATTAGGTGTTGTGTCTATATTCAATTTTCAAAACCACCTGTTTAGATGGTTTGTTTGCTATGCCCTTTATTTCTTGGTTGTCCTCTACTTATTTGTTTCAAACTTTTACACCTCCCATACTCATCCACATTTTCTGCACGCTTCTTTTGGCAAAAATAAATAGTATCACCATAAGTACCAAAGTAAAAATCACTCCAACCACAGAAGGATTTCTCCCTGCAATAAGATCCATACAGGTATTTGGAGGATAATAACTAAATATCCTGTCTGCATTCAATAAGAAATAGAGAATTGCAGGTACAAATCCGATAATTTCAATCGGTACCGTAGCAATGATAAACTGATTCAAGCTGGCTATTTTCGTTGCGATAATGATACCTGCCAGGGTAAACATAACAGAGGAGACAGCGGTTCCCGCCAAAACAAAACCTACATGATTTACTTTTGCAAAAACAGCTATGATTGCTGCTACAATAACTGAAACTGCTCCCAGAGATATAACCTTTGAACAGACATATTCTGTAGCTTTCACGGGGGAAACCGCAAAGGCGCAAGGTACTCTCTGGCTTTTTTCCAAAAGCACGATTGCTCCCATAAAAAACAACCCTAATGCAGACGGATCCGAGAAAATCAAAATACTTGCGGCCTTTTGCTGCCATTCTGCCGGGATTGCCGACAGCACAATCAGGTAAATTACAGAAAGTACCGTGTACAATAGATAAAAACCATACTTAGCCTGAAATTTTAAATCCCATAAAATAAGACGATGTAACCTCATACCAGTGTCCTCCCTGTAATATCTATAAAAATATCATTCAGCGTAGGTTCACTGCTGTGAATGGACAGCAGCTTGTTTTCACGAATCAGACTATTTAACTTCTGATCCTGCGACATTTCCGCAATAGGACAGCTTGCCGTATATTCTTTTCCGTCAAACCAAGAATAAGTCACTTTCGTTGCCCCACGGGACATAATTAAGTTGTGAGGAGTGTCCAGCGCATATATATTTCCATTTACAATAAAGGCAACCCGGTCGCAGAGTTCTGTGGCATCCTGCATATTGTGAGTAGTTAAAAGTATTGTCTTTCCTTTTTCTTTTTGTTGTAAAATCAAATCTTTCATAATGCGATTATTCGTTGGGTCAAGTCCGCTTGTAGGTTCATCCAGAAAAATGATATCCGGGTCGTGGAGAAGTGCTTTTACAAAATTCAGGCGCGCTTTCATACCTTTGGAATATTCCGATACACGCTTGTCAACATCATTCGCTAAGCCTACTGAGGAAAGAATATTCTCTATAGAGGAAGGCTTCTTACTGTATAGAGAGGCAAAAAATTTCAAATTTTCTCTGGCTGTCAACTTTTCGTATAAAGTGGAAAACTCAAAATCCACCCCCATGTTTTCATAGAATTTCTGAGTTGGCCGCTTACACTCTATTCCATTCACAGTGACCGAACCCTGATAAGTTGGCAACATGCCAATTAGGATTTTTTGAAGGGTACTTTTTCCTGCTCCTGAAGGACCTAAAAATCCAAATATTTCACCCTTATGAACTTCAAAATTCATATTGCTGATAAACGGCTTTTTTGAATAACTAAAACTCATATTTTTTACCTGTATCATAATTACCTCCATACTATTTGACTGTATTTATTTTTATAGTCAAATCAAGTGTTGCAATAAATCCGACATTTGATTTGTCGGACTTATTCTATGTCAGTTGCTTTTTATATCAGTTGGTTTACCACTCCCAAAACCATCAAGCGCAATGCCTCGTCAAAATATTCTTCTCCGATTTCTTCTTTATGAAGTGTCGAAAAATAAATTGCTCGAAACGCAGCACTCACTGCCTTGGTATCCACATCATTTTTTATAGGAAATGATTCAAACATTTTATCCACCATGAAATTGTCATGACCTAAGTGTTCTTCCAAAACTTCCGGCGGTAATTTTCTGGCAAGCAGCTCAACCTCATCAGAATTTAGCAGCTTTAAAATAGGCATTTCTCCTGCAAGCTGATAGAAATGTACAATGATTGCTGTAAGCTTTTCAGCATTAAAATCTTTGGCATCAATACTGCTTATTTCCTCCAACAGTTTCTTTTCAATCAAATCATGCTGTTCTAAAATAACGTCAAACAAAAGCTGTTCCTTGGACTGATAAAACAGATAAAATGTTCCCTTTGGAATCTTCACGCGTTTCACAATTTCATCCACCGTTGTCCGCTTAATTCCATACTGCGAAAGGCATTTGGCTGCTTCTTCCTTTAGCCGTCTTCTGATATAATCCTTTTCCTGGTCGGAATAGCATTTAGGCATTCTTATCACCTCCGCTTTTTTTGACTGAATTAGTTTGTATAGTCATTATAGTGCAACTAAAACTTCTTGTCAATAGGGAAACCAGTTCCGCTTGGATTATCGGGACGCCCATAGCCAATACAATTCTTCCTTGAAAGGCAATTTAGGAGGCGTCCTTAACGAATACGAAATCCACTGTTTACGAAGACTTAGGCGCGACGACTTTGGGGAGCGTCTTAGTCGTAATTAACAGTTAGTTTGTATTCGTGTTGCCTCTGCCTTTCAAGGAAGAATTTGTAGCACTTATGAGCGTCTTTCCAAGCAATAAGACTGAATTGTTACATAATCTCAGTCCATTCCGCTTCCTTGAATCCTGTCCGTATGATATCCTCTGTAACAAGTAATGGACGCTTTACCAGCATTCCATTGGAAGCAAGCAGTTTAAGCTGTTCTTCCTCGCTCATGCCAGGAAGTTTGTCTTTTAAATTCATTTCTTTATATAGCATTCCACTGGTATTGAAAAATTTCTTTAATGGCAGACCACTTCTTAAGTACCATTCTTTTAATTCCTCGTAGGAAGGATTATCTTCTACAATATTGCGGTCTGTGTATTCTATACTATGGTCATCTAACCATTTCTTAGCTTTTTTACATGTGGAACATTTTGGGTATTCGATAAATAACATTTTTAAATTCCTCCGTTTTTAATTTTTGCCATCTTTTATCCATTTATCCAGAAAATTCATCTGCTCTTTTGTATGAAACCAATGCTCTCCATCTTCCATTATGGTTAACTTTGTATTATGGTTCTCTGCAAATGCTGTAACTGTTTCTATGGATGTGAGATTATCCATACTTCCATATAAAATATCGGTTGGAACGTCCCAATGAATAGGCTTATTTCTTACATAAGACAAATATTCCCAAGATAAAGTTTCTCCAAAGTCAGTTTCAATTATCTGCTTTTCCTGCAATTCCTGTTCTGACACATTTGCCCACATCATCATATCCGTAATGAGTTTTTCCATATTTACAATTGGAGAAATAAAGTACGCTTTCTTTATTGCAGTTTCCACCTTTGCATTCATCGAAAAAAATGCACCAATACTGTTGGCAATAAGGATAACACTTCCATAATTCCTGCTAAGAGAATTTATCTCTGACTGTATTTCCTCCTTTGTCTCCCAAGGTGTAAATGTTTTATAGTCCAATCCGTACACATCACATTCCGGAAACAAGCTCTTATAATGTTCCGCTTCTACTGCACTGCCGCCTTTACCGTGAACGTATAAAACAGCTGTCTTTTCAGATGCACGCATGTTTTTCTCCCATTGTTCCTTTGTAAGTTTGGTAAAATGTTCTGTCCGTACATCTCCCATCAGTGCACATAGCTTGTTTTCTTCTGTATGATGATATACAAATCCACATTTCTCCTGACAACGCTTTGATTTTTCATTTCCCTCATAATAACCACACCACATAGCAGAGCATCCCAAATCTTCAAAGGCATATTTCTGCAGCCTTCTTACAGCTTCAGGAATGTAACCCTTACCCCAAAACGGAACTCCAATCCAGTAGCCGATTTCTATCTCATCCTCCGCGGCTTTCATATGTGATTGCATAGGTGGAATAAGTCCCACGCTGCCGATAGCTATGTTATCTTCTTTCAGACAGACCGCATATGTTTCCGGTGCAGATAACACATTTTTAATAATGTTAAGGCTATCCTCCACACTGGTATGGACAGGCCATCCTGCAATTGGTCCCACCTCAGGGTTTTTTGCATATTCATATAGAATTTCTGCATCACTTTCTTTCCATGGTCTCAATATTAATCTTTCCGTTCTAAATTCCATCGTCTATTTTCTCCTTTCATCAATCGATTTTATAAGTTGCTTTTTGATATGCGAAGTAATTGATTCAAACGTTTCCGGCGTCATGGTTACAATACGGCTCCACATTCGCACACCCTGATAGGCATATAAAATGATATTCACTATTTCCTTGACATTCACGCTGTTAAACTCGCTACGCGCTATGCCATATTCAACGAGAGCCGTCCATTTTTCCTCACCAATTTTATTAAAATGTTCCATAAGGTCCGCCTCTACACTGCCGGCATACTCATACATGGCAAGACTTAACGAGTCTTCCGGATGATTCATTTCATCTTCCATCAGAACGAGTGCATTATTTAATATCTCTGTGGCAGGGACACCTTGTTCTATTTCCTCATAAAAATTCATTTCATCTTTCTGATTTATCTTCTCAAGTATTGCTTCAAACACTTCTTTTGTGCTGGAAAAGTGGCTATACAAACCTCCCCGGCTGAGATTTGCTGCCTCACATATATCTTTCATGGTGATTTTATTGAATCCATATTTCGCAAATAGCTGGTACGAAGCCTCTAATATAAGTTCTCGGGTTCTCTCTTTTTTAGAAGTCATGGTGTAAGCCTCCCTTTATATTTTCGACACACATGTCGATTTTAATTATAGACACGCGTGTCGATTTTGTCAATATATTCTTTTCTACTCCAAGATTCAGTTTGTGGCTTTTTTTACTTACAAACTCCAGAATCCCTCTCGTAACCACATCAATTTCCTCATCAATCCATCTCTTATCCGATGTATCAAGTCTTCTGATGTAGCCTCTATCACTAAAAGTAATTTTCAATCTTTTTTCGATATCGCTTCCGGTGTTTTCCTTCATCGTAGCATCACTAAAAATATATGTATCCAATGCTATCATCAGTTTTCAACATGAAAAAAGCAGCAATGATTTTCTAGTCATTACTGCTTACTCATAAAAACTGCCTGCTCTTGTTTTTATTTCGTATACGTTCGGGTACAAATAAATGACGGCTACGCCGTCGCTTATTTGCCTTCCTCGCTATAAAATGAGCGTTCCCTATAGGAATCGAACCTACAATAGAGTCTTAGGAGTTCAAGTCCATGCAGAAAACACATATCTTTACCTGTAAATCTAAGTCAAGGAAAGTCTTGATATAACACTATTTTCTTATTAGATTACATATATTATATCGTGCATGAGGTCGGATGTCGATGGTTTTTGACCATTAACTGCTATAAAAGAACAAAGCAATACCAACCATAAATTCGGATGCATCCCTATTTCACCTCCATAAATTCAACCTATTTCATAGAAGCATCTTTATTTTTGTTCTCCTTTCACCGACAGATTAATATCTCAATCTCCCAATGGTTCAATTGGCGTTGCTCTGTACACATAAATCACTGCATCAAAGCGTTCCGCCTGAACCAGTCTGGTTCTGTAAGACATGCTTAACATCATCCAATCTGAATATCCTTCTCCCACAATTCCCATATCAATTTCTTTGTGAAGTAATTTATAGAGCTTGCTGTTGGTATCTGTGACCTTTGAAAAATCCAAATAGAACATCCCATTTTCCGTATCCTTTGCTTGTGCAGCAATGGGATCCGCAGAACAGAAATAATGATTTTTTCTTTCGTAATCATCTCCAAATGTACCTGCCGTATGAATATTAACATCTGCGTGGAAAAACTCTGTACCTATGACAAAATATTTGTCTGCGTACATGTCTGTCAGACGCTGACCAAGTGGAATCTCTCCATAGGAAACAGCTTCTCCTCTCATAACATGACCGTTATGTCCAGTGAGCACAACCTGGGAAAAACCTCTGTTCTTTTCCATTTCTTCTACCAGCTGAACATTCTTCGCCATACACTGATCTCTATAATCACTGTATTCATTTGGATTTTCATCAAAAGATGGTGCATCAAAACTTTCTAATAAAATTTTTGTATTAAATAAGACCTGGTCAAACAAATAATCATTTTCATAAGAGGATGCATTTTCTTCTAAAACTCTCTGTATATGTGCAAATATTTCTCTATCCCTATCTTCCAAAGTTACATCTGATTCCAGATTCCAGTCTGCCACCTCTTGTATTCTTGAAACCTCCTCTTTTGAAAAATTTCCCACGAAATTATTTCGTATATAATCTGCTACATATTTCGCATCCTCTGTTGCACACTGCATATCTATTCCATAAATGTTAATCTGCCCAGCTGCATCCACAGACATGTTATATTCCTGAATCCATTCAACCAATTCTGTCATTTCCTTTGTGCAGTACAAAGCATAGCTCAAACCTTTTACTGCATTTTGTGCCGAACTGCCTTTTTCATGTGCACAATTATTCAGTGTTGCCCCACCTGCTGCAGGCATCTCAAAGGCGATGGCTCTACATTTTCCTTCCTTTACAAGCTTCTGTAACACGGTCAGTTTTAACATTTGAAATTCAACATTGCCATGGGTTGCTTCCCCGATTCCAACGATTACCGCATCTTTAGGAATTTTAAAATTTTCTACTGACTCCGCATATTTTTCAATATCTGCAATCTTTTTTTCTGCTGTTTTAGCCGGTAATTTAATCATTGCCATACCAATACCTAGCAAAATTATAATAGCAATTAAAATGACTCCTATTACTTTTAATGGATATGTTTTCATTTACGACACCTTCCCTATTCATTTATTTGATAATGCTATTATGAAATACTCAAGTCAAGAAAGCAGCTAAGAAAAAGTCAAGAAAAGGTCAAGATTATATACAATCTTCCCAGCTTATATTCCGCTTCTATTTTTCCACCCATTCTTTCTGTAAATGTTTTTGCGATGGAAAGTCCAAGACCTGTGGAATTTCTGGCATTTTCCACCGTATAAAACCGTCCAAATAATCGCTCCACAGCAAGCTGTGATAGTTTATCTGCCTGGTTTGAGAAACAAATAACCCCATCCTCTCTCAGTTCAATTTTCAAATCCCCATCACTATATTTTAAAGCATTGCTAATAAGATTTGAAAAAATCCGATCCACCTCTGTTTTCCCCAGGCGGCGTATGATTTTTTCTTCGGTCATTTCTACTGTAAGGTCAATATTTTTCTCGGTCAGCGCACCATAATATTCTATGATACATTCTTCTAATGCTCGATTCAGTTCCACATCCTCTAGCTGTATCTCATTTTCCGACTTACTGGTAATCATAGAATACTCGAACAGTTCCTCCGTAAGTTTTCTCATGTGTTTTGTTCTCTCTTCGATGATGTTTAAATATTTCTCCACTTCCTCAGATTTTTCCAATGGCTTTAACAACTCCAAATAACCACTAATGGCTGTCAGTGGTGTTCGGATATCATGAGAAATACTTGTAATAGCCGTCTGCATCTCTGCATTCCCCTGCTCATAAATATGATAAGCTTTCCGCATTTTATCGATTGCCTGGTTCATATCCGAAACCAATGCCTTGATATCGGAATCATTTGTGGAGATTCCAATCATAGCATTGGTATTTTCCTCTGAACGTGCGAAAAAATCTGCGCGGACTTGTCGCACAGACTTTTTCAATGAAATTATTTTTATGGTTTGCAATATACAAATAAACAAGCAAATACATAATAGAATCTTCATGTTTTCCCCCTCTTTGTTCCCATTTTTTTATTTCAAATCTCTCTTTTCTAAATCCATCACCCCAATAATCCATGCAAGAATAATTATCGCAACTGAAATCAGTACATGAACTACAGGTGAAATGCTGACAATGCCATATGAAAAATATGTTTGTGAGAACCACTGTCCTACAATATTTAAATTATAAATGATAACTCCAAAATCTCTTACTTCAGCCTGAAGACCAATACCATCGATAAAGAAATTTCCCATTGACATGATCTCAAATAATATCATAAAACCTGCCATACTGACACAAATTGCAGCAACCTGTTTTCGTATGCGAAAAGAAATGGTTGTAATAATTGCCGTATGTGCACATGTATAAATAATTGAGATTAGTGCAAAACCAGCGATCTTGTATGACTCAAAACCTCCAGCTAAAACCCCACCCACAAACCAGCAAATCGTCATAAAAACAACACCCACAAACATAGTGAGCATATCACTTGCGAGAATTGTCTTCTGATTGTGACCTGTAATAATCTTATTTCGAATGATTCCATCTGTGTACTCTACTCCAACATAAATAGGCACAAATAACGTAAAAAAGAATAATATCGTTCCTGAGATAAAAATCATCCGCTCCATTGGTTTCCCGCTTAAAACTGGTAAGATTTCAATTACCCCAGCGCACCATGTAAAAGTAACAAGCATGGCAATGGCACAACCTACTAAAAATAATTTATTTTGAAACAGTCGAATCACATTTCCTTTGATTAATTTCCACATTTTTCCACTCCCTAAACTAAATCTTTTCTCTGAAATACAATCATTCCAATTATCAAAGAAATCAAAATCAATAAACCGGAACCAATTACATAACTACCTAAGTTCCAACGAATTTCCCCAAAAAAGTAAGCATATGGTGAATACTTATCAATCATCTGATATACGAAAAGTCTTGTTCCTGTCAGTTTGCATACACCAGTTGCCGGATATAATTTATCCATAATATACGACAGCGCAATTCTTGCAAAAATACTTACTCCCATTGGAACCGCAATGGCTATTTTGCTGTTTCCATGGCACATATAGAATGCGGAATAAAAAACAGCAACTGCAATACCTGCCAATACCATGACAAATGTATACTCCATCACCTCTCCAAAATCAATTTCACTCATAGAAATTCTGGTAATCCATGAAAAAATAATAATCGTCAGAATTGATATGAGCTGTGTAATAACTGCAAATACGGATGACACAAAGCATGCAGATAAAAATACTTCTTTGCGCTTCTGTCCTGAAACCAATTTATTTCTCAAAATTCCATCCCGAAATTCAGAATGAAAAAATTTCGTTACTCCAAATGCAATCACGAATGCTGCATATGCAGAATACGATTCAAAAGCTGACATTTCCAAAACATACTGCTGATTGATAATCGCAAATATCATTTTCGTAAACATCAACGCAACAAAAGGGTATACAACACCAGTAACAGCCGTGATACTAAAATATGTTTTTCCAATAAATAGCTTTCTCAAGTTTACTTTAATTGCGTTCATCATATTGAGTTCCTCCAAGCAAAGAGATATAGAATGATTCTAATGTTTCATCGTGTTCTTCCATGGAAAAAATCGTACCCCCTTTTCCCTCAAAGATCGATGCAATATCAGAAAACACAAAAGATGCATAAACATCAGCCATCTGATCATCAATAATCTTATAGTCGTAATGAAGTTCTTCCATGATTTCTGCTAAAACACTTGTATCACTTACCTTCATACGCACACATTTGTGACATTCTCTCTCTAATTCCTCTGCACTCATCTGGCGGACCATTTTTCCATGGTCAATAAATCCATAATGGGTTGCAAGCTTGGCTAACTCATCTAAGATATGACTGGAGATCAACACAGTGATTCCCTGCTCTACATTTAGTTTTAAGATTAATTCTCGAATTTCAATAATACCCTGTGGATCTAACCCGTTGGTTGGCTCATCTAAAATCAAAAAGTCTGGATGTACACAAAGAGCCATGGCGATTCCAAGTCTTTGTCTCATACCTAATGAAAAGTTCTTTGCTTTTTTCTTACCAGTATCCTCTAATCCAACTAATTTTAAGATATCGTCAATTCCATCATAATTTGGAAGTCCTACATTTAAATACTGTTGCTTTAAATTATCTCGTGCGGTCATTTCTCTGTAAATTGCCGGGGATTCCACAACAGCACCCATTCTGTGTCTCATTTTATGTATGTTTTTATCATTCATATCCATTCCCATGAGACTAAAGGTACCATTACTTGGTTTTTGCAAACCACACAGAATACGAATCAATGTTGTTTTACCAGCTCCATTTTTTCCTACAAAACCATAGATAGAGCCTCTTGGAATTGACATATTGAGGTCAGTTAATGCGCTAAATTTACCATAATCTTTACAAATGTTTTTTGTTTCAAAAATATACTCCACAGTATTTCCTCCTTTTCTTCGATACGCACATTATGACATCAAAGGTTAAAAAAATCGGTAAACGAAACGTCAAGAAATGGTCAAGATTTGAATTTAAAACCAATTCCATAAATTGCTTCTATATAATCTTCTCCGTCCACTGCCTGCATTTTCTTTCGTATGTTGCTTACATGCTGCTTGAGTGAACGTTCCGTACAATCCAAGGTTGTATCCACAATCTTATCTAAAATTGTGCTTCTGCCTACAGGCCTTCCTGCATTGAGCATAAGTACCTGTAAAATAGCACACTCTGTTTTTGTCAGAGAAATTTCTGTGCCCTTGACTGTTAATATTAACAATTCCGTATCAAGGATAACTGCACCTGCTTTAATGATCGAATCGTTAGATACGGATTCTTTTTTTCGAAGCTGAACCACGATTCTTGCCAGTAATTCTGATAATTCAAATGGTTTTGTAACATAATCATCAGCCCCATCCATCAAGAGCTTGACCTTGTCTGATATGGCTGTTTTGGCACTCATTATAATGACTGGAATATTCTTGATTTTTGGCAATATTTCCTCTCCCGTTAAGCCTGGTAGCATTAAATCCAACAGGATAAGATCCGGCGTTTCCCTTTCTAATATCATCAAAGCCTCTGTTCCAGAGTAAGCTCTTAATACTTGATAGTTCTCACGAACGAGCACCTCTTCAAGCATATTTCCAATATTCATATCATCATCTACAATCATTATCTGTTTGTTCATAATTCCTCCAATTTTAAATAATAATCACTACTTCACTTTAGAAATCTTTAATAAACGATACATGCCCTTTCAATTCTAAAAAATCTCTTTTTTGGTAGAATGAATATGCCGGCATATCCACATCAGTTTGTAAAAAGATTTTGTGGATACCATTTTCCACAAGGTACGCTTCAATAAGCCTGATAAAATCACTTCCAATTCCTTTCCCTTGTAATTCAGTTACAACAAACAATTCTATTTCCTATAAGATCAACTATGTAATTATCCAGCTGGTTTTCATCAGACCAGTCATCATTCCATGGTTCACCCGTAAAAACGCGTTGAAACAAATCCTTAATTTGTTCTTTATCATTTATTGAAAGCTTAATTAACTCCATTTAATCCATCTACTCCCATCGACAACTTTCTCCTATTTTCTAACGTTAGTATTCATTAAAAATATACTGTTCGTACACAACTTTAGTTTATTGCAAAAATTACCCCCTTACAATAATCCGGTAAAAGCAACACACGACATAGCACATTACTTCCAGTACTCTAACAATTTTTCATCTATTGCTACAACCTTTTCATTTTTAATCGTATCACAATATGCCAACTTTTCAACTTCCTCTTTATCTGTTCTATACTTTTCAATCTGCTCAAGCATCCCTGCTTCAACAGTTACGCCATATAATGCTCCATATTCATAATGCCATTCCGAATTAAAATATCCAGGAGCCATCTTATAATACATAAGTCCAAGATATTCATATTCCACATTTGATAGTCCTAATTCTTCTTTACATTCTCTTTCTATGCATTCTCGAATTGTCTCATTTTCCTCAATACAGCCTCCAAAGATTTCCCAATCTTGCCTCCATTTATTCCATCCCATAAGATATTGATTTCCGACTTTTACTACTGCCAAGCAGTGAGTTATGGGGGAATATTGCATTTTTGCCTCTTTCTCATCCACATTTATTATTTCTAATAATTCATTTTCCTTTTCGTCTCTTATAATCATAACCTTATTCTCCAGTTCTTTCATAAATAAAAAAAGCCTGATAAGGAATTTTCCCTATCAAGCGTGGATCAGACGATTCGTCTACTATCATATTGTATTAAACAAATTTATTAATACAGCTAAAATGTAGCATGAATACACCAAATTGTCAACCATCAAATATATCATTTTCGTTCCATTATATATGACAGGATATCCGTCTATATTAAAATAAACCATTTTCAAACCTTTTCTTATCTTGTACTCTCTTGAATTTTTTCTTAACCTTCCCACCAGTTCATCTACAATTCCTGTTCCTTTCTTCCGTAATCACATTCTGCATATCATCATATAAAAAGTTGCAGTAATTCTTTTCTTGATAATACAACCACACTACAGAAAAAGCAATGTTTCTAATTCGAAAAATAGTCTGCTTACTTATCACAGGACTCTCTGTCACTTACAGTTTCATAAACCTTATTCTAAAGAAGCAACCAAGGGCAGAACTGTAACCATTGGCGGACAGACCATCCGCATCAGGCGTGCCGCCCTTAACATCACAGTTGAAAACGCCACTATTCTGCAATTCCTTGATGCCGTTTCACAGGCAGATAAATATTCCGAACTGGCGGAGCAGGAAATGATAGACAGATTGCTTGCATATCTCAAGAAATGCAAATTAACACAAAAACAGCTTTCCGATGTATCACCCACTCTCACGGGTGCCACCGCCAAGAAATTAATTGAATGAGGGATGATTTATGCATTTGCATCATGACAAAACGTGAATGGTAAACTATTATCTGTACCGTTTCTTAAAAAAGATACTAAACTTGTACAAATTCGTTGCAAGCGTGTCGAAGACTTTTCGGCGCTTTTGCCTCACCAATTACAACAACATGTTTTCCCATTAACCTAAGCTCCCGAATGTTTTCGGTATATCCATGATCTGAAGATACGATAATAACTATATCCACATTAGGTACTGCTTTTACATCATGAATAGTATCTTTCTTAATTTTCTTATCCACTTTGTTTCTGGCTGGACCACCACTAAGTCTTATATCTTTCATACCTTCAGTAATCAAAGCAACTTCTGACCATTTTTTTGTTGTCTGATCCTTCTGCAAACCATATACTTTTACAGTATCAATTACTCCTCTTTTTTTCGCCTCTTTCATAATAGCCACAGCCTTTTTTGCTGGCATATTTTCACCATCTATAAAAACTGCTGTATTTCTTTTCTTATACATTCTTGTCACTCCTTTTCAATAAACCATTTCAAGAGTGAACGTCCTTTCTCATTGATTTCCAAATACCATTCTTCGGGCTGACCTTCTGGAGCTATGTTATGATATGTCGTGACTGTTTCAAGCCCTTTGTTCATACAGCCACCCCAATTACCATAATCATTTACTTTAAGATCATCATATTTCTCCAACCATAATTGGTATGGGAGCGATATTCCCAACGTTTCAATCAACTCCCTTGGTATATCTTTTCTGACCTTATTTGCCCATCGTCTATCAGTAATATGAATTGCTTCTTTTTCAAGAATAGGCAGAATTACTTTTGCCCTTTCCATTGAGATTCCAAACGTAAAAGAATTATCTACTTCATATCTATTCAGATCATCAAAAGAGTCTGCAAAATCATCTCCCCCTTTGTGTCCCGAATCAATAAATTCACATATTTGATCTTTGGTCATACGACGCACATCAAATTCAATTTCAGGATTCAGTTTAAGAATCTTTAACAGAAAATCGCTTTTAACATATTTAATAACGCGCTGTAATCCGTCAACCATATTCATAAACTGAATACTACCTACTTTACCAATAAAATCATATGGAATAAGTTTAAGATCATCATAAATAGTATTGAAATCAATTCTATCCTCCTGCAGATATTCTGCATTATAGATATATAATAGTCCAAACAAATCCTGCTGATTCATATTCAAATGCAAAGTTTCAATAATCTCATTGATATCATCATCAAACAGGAAAGACGGCCAGTTATTAGGTCTTTTCTCCCCTTCTTCTCTGCAAAATTCACCAATCAACAACTCTACCGGAGTATTAAATATATCCGCCAGGAGAGGAAACCTATCATAATTGACCTTAGTAGTTCCCTTCTCCCAGTTTTGAATTGTATTCTTTGAAACGTTCATCTTGCCGGCGAGTTGCTCTTGCGATAACCCAGCCTCTTTTCTTAGTTTCTTTAAGAGATTTCCAAATGAGCTCAATTTATTTCCACCTCCATATAGAGAATATCATACATATAACAAATTATAAACCAATTGATATTGTTTATACAGTATAATTTTACTTGGTCTATTATTCTTCAAAATGCAAGAAAAAAAACGATGCATCGAATTTATCAATGTTTCTGGCAACCAGAAAATTATTCTTACTCTCTAGCAATCTTTCTATTGATAACCCCGATGCGCAGTGTAAAAAATACACAAAAACTATTTTTGTCAACCATATTTTACTATAAATTACGCACCATTATAGTATTAATTTGCATCCAGAAACTTTTTTACAAAAGTACAATTTTATACATTCATAATTTGCCTTATGAGAAGGTTGGCAATAATGAACCCGTGTGCATTGCGAATGAAGTACCGTTTGAGATTTCAGAAAGCTGGTGCTTAACACGCTTAATCAACATTACATCTGTATTTGTTATATGTATAATCATAATCCTTTTCTCGCAACAAATACGCCCGTACTCTTACTAATAAAAAATGGTTTACTTTCTGTCACTCTATTTTTTAGGAACTTAACACTGGCTTCTTTATTTTTTCTCATAACTTTTTCAATTCCCGGAAGAGAACATAAATAATCATAGATTGCTCTCCAGTCAGGAATCAATAAATTATTATCATGACAAAACATTGTAACACTAGAGAAAAATTTATCAAGTTGTTCTTTTCCATTTTCTAAATTAAAACCTCTTGAAAACCACTCCGGTGCTTTCACATTTTTGTCATACTCGTGTGCCAGTTCAAATATTTCTTTCATATGGTTTTTACCAATTGTTGATGCAATAAATTTCCCATCGTCTGTTAGCATATCGTTTACAGCCCTAAGTAATGATTTTCTATCTGAATCTTCAATATGATAAAGCATATGATTTGCCATTATCCGTTGAAACTTTTTGGAATTAATTTCTGATAATTCATTAATGTTTGAAGCATCACAGATATGATAATGAAATTTTATTTTTTTGTTTGCATAAAAATTTTTTTCGCTAAAATGAATCTGCTTTGCCGAATCTAACATTGCTTCAGAATTATCAACTAAATATATATTGATATTATCCGGCAAAATATTTCTTTCTCTATACCAAAGCAGACCATTTCCACAACCAATATCAAGAATATTCATACCTTCTTTAATATCACATTTATCTATCAAATAATCATACCAATTCACATCAGATGTACTATATTTGTGAATATTGATCCTTTTCTCAAGATTATCACTCTTTATATATTGTTTAATTACTTCTTCCTTTTGAGAAGTTAATTTCATTATATCAAGCATCTTATCCCAGTTTTTCTCATCTGATAATGACTGCATATCTGTGACAGCGATTTTTATTTGGTTCAGATGCGTTATCTTTAGTTCTATTAACTCCCTCTGTTTGTCAAGAGATTCCTGAATATTTTCTTCCTCTAACATCTGTCCAATTTCTTCAAGTGTAAAATCCAAATACTTAAACATAAGTATTCTCTGCAATTTTTCTACACTTCTTCTTGAAAATAATTTATATCCTGCTTTCGTAATTTTGTCTGGTGTGAGAAGTCCTTTTTCCACATAAATCCTTATACTCTTATAAGTAATCCCTGCCATATCAGCTAATTCACCCGTTGTATAAAAAATTTCTTTATCCATTTTTATTGTTCTCCTAATGATATTATTTAGAAGTTGCAACTTTCCATAAATATACAATAGACCTTGCCCCAAGGGCAAGGTCAAGCATGTTTTATTAATATACAATTAATTTTTTCCATCCAGTGTCATAATGATTAGTGGCATATATGTTCATTATGAGGCACAAATTTATCAGATATTTCTCTTCTACCCATTTCATCAAAATCATCAGATAACTTTTCAAAATCATATATCAATAATTCTGATTGATTTCTGTTGCATTCTTTTATGAATTGGCCAGATTTTCCTATTACTATGGTTGGAGCAGTTTGAAATGGCTTAATTGAATTTACAGAAATAGTAGTAGCTATATTTTCTACAGCACGAGTCTGCAAATGACCTTTAATCATGCTATATCTTTCTATATCATTCACATCTGACACATCATAAAACAAAACTACATTTAAGTCCGTCTTTCTTATATATAATTCTCTAAAATACTCTGGAAATCTCACTTCAAAGCATATACGTATTCCGATAGTAATATCTCCTATTTCAAAAACCCCCTCACTATTTCCCTCAGCAAAATTATCTTTATCCCATCCCCATAAAGCTCGTTTATCATAAAATTGTTTTTTCTTATTTGGTTGAAATAAAATTACTCTATTATAAATTGCATCATCTTTATATATGGTTCCTAAAATAATTGAAATTTCTTTTTCATCAGCCAACATTTGAAGTTTATTACATATGGTATTCACAAGTTCAAAATCAACACATGACGAATTCTGTATATCTCTTGGTGGATATCCAGTTAATGCACATTCCTCTTCATCCACTTTTGCTTTTGCAAATAATTTTTTTTTGCCATATCGTATCCTCCTTATTTTCGTAAAACAGATTCTTCATTTCACTTTTTGGTATTTCATCACTATATTCCACCTTTACTTCTCCGCCAATGATAGTATTTTTATAAATTCTATTATTTTTACTTCGTTGCACTGCAATCTGAACCGGATTGTTTATCAAAATATTCCGGTAAAAACGGCAGTTTAATGTATACCCTCGCTGTGAATCATAGCCTCCAAATGCAAGTCCGGCAAAGCCCTTACACTCTCTAATAATATTGTCATGTACCTTTATCCCTGTCACTTTAAATAACTCATTCTTTTTTTCCTTTTGCTCCGTTGCAACTTCAATTCCAATGTCACAGTTCCAAACTTCGTTATTATAAATCTCTATATTTTGCCCACCATCTACATATATTCCAGCTGCACAAAGCACATATTTTCCATCCTTCAAATAGGCTCTATTTCCCTTAGAGGAGATATTATATACTTTATTGTTATAACATTTTCCATTTCGAACATAGTCCACATCATATCGGTTGCCTTTATAAGATTTCTTATGGCGTGCCACTCCCCAAAAACCTGCCATATCAATTCCAATATTATTGTTATCATGAACGGTGTTTCCACGAATCACAAAACCATCTATGTTTCCATTTACAACTACCGATTCGCTATCTCCACAAAAACAATGGTGTACCTTACATTTTTCAATTACAAGCCCTGTTACTGGTACTTTATCATTAGTTGCCCATATTGCGATACCGTGTACACCTTTTACGTTTTTCACCTTACAATTACTAATAATAATGCGATTTAATTTCTTACTCTTCGCCTTTGAATTACTTTCATAGTATATCCCCTGAGTTCCTCCGGAAATGGTCAGTCCTGAAATACAAATATTAGAAACGTTTTCCATCTTAATTCCTATGGTTTCTTTTGAAGCACTCCCTTTTGGTACCTTTATAATAGGCTGAATGCCTTTTTCAGCCTTTATAGTGGTCATGCGCTTTGTGGTACCAGAGCATTTCTCTGGAATGTAAAATGGCGCATACTCTCCCTTTCCAATGATAATCTTTGCCCCTTTCGCAGCATGATCAATCGCTTCTTGAATTGTAGTGTAGGGATACTCTTTACTTCCGTTCTGCTTAGAAGCATCTGCCGATGCTAATACATAAATTGTACCTGGTTCTTTCCCATATGTTTCTACTTTTACATAACCTGCTCCAAGAAGTATGCTAAAAATAAATATAATAAAAGATACTTTCTTTTTTTTCATATGAAATTGATTCATCTTCAAACACTCCTCCTAATATCTGTATCTCTATTCGGTTGCGATTAGCTACACACTCCCTCTCCATATAATCAAGTGTTTTTTCAATAAATTCAATACTTTTTTGATACCTGTCAATGAATGGAGCTATGGTTATGGAGTGTTCTTTACCTCATACAGGGCAGATATATAATTATTATAGGTACACCAAATAAAACGTCATCACTATTCATTCTAAATGGCCTCGATGTATACCCATCCCTATATGGCAGCTCACCTCTCATGTCCAATAGGATTATCCTCCTTGCGGTGGGTCCTCACTTCCTCGTTCTGCCTGTCCATAACCAGAGTGCCAGATTAGCTAATTATCAGGGTTTTGCCCTCTGGAGAAAATTCCTGCCGGCTGCCAACTCATTCTTTGTACTTTCATTACTAATCCAAACACTTCTATTACAGCACCTTTCGGTAGACGCTTCCTGTAATCATTATGGTTGTTTCTTTTTGTGGAACTATGCAGCCCTTGGCTGTGTTCCTGGATGCCTGATATCTCCAAGCATCTTTGATGCGTCATAACAGATTCCCTTTGTAAGAATCACATGGAATACTCTTATCAGCTTACAGGCAACCGCTATAAGTGACTACATATACATAGTATTTCCAGGGTTGTCTATTTTTAGCTGACGGTGCTAATATTCCAGCTTTAAGAATAGTTTCAATATCAGCTTTATTAACTGCATCCTCTTTATATTTTCGTATAAGTGTTGTCATCTGCTGCACTGCTAATTCATGTAACAACTGCATCCTTTCAGCCTGCGTCTTCCCTTGCTTTATTAAGATTGCATTATAACTTTCCATATTTGCAAGTACAAGTAATTGGTATATTGTCGCTTGATCACGAATATTTCCTTTTTCATCTGGATTATCGTCTCGCCACTGTTTTGCAGTCTTTCCAAATAATACTGCATTGAGCAAATCTGCTTCACTAGCATAAGTATATGAAATCTGTTGTGGCGTTAACATTGGTGGAATCAAATTTTCTTTTATAGCATCTGTATGTATTCGATAGTTCAACTTCGAAAGTTCCCTATTAAGATTCCATCCCAAAGATAATTTAGCATTTTCTCCTTCTTTCAATCGTTGATAATCTTCAATTATATACAACTTAAATTCCGGAGAAATCCATGATGCAAATTCAAATGCTATGTCCTTATGTGCATAAGTTGCTGCATATCGCCCAGCTTTTGTTGCTATCCCAATTGCATTTGTGGTTTCAACCCATCGCTTTGGAGTCAACATAAAACTATTTAACCCAGCCTCATTTTTAATTGCCTCGAATTCGACACAATTAAATTCGGATTGTGAATAGATTCCCACAACCCAACAAATGCTACTGTACTTTTATTACGTAACCAGTTCTGAATCACATAACCTGGATATTCACCTTCTCTTTTCTTTGCAATATCTGTCAACGAAATATAGTCATTTTGTAGATCCTCAGAATAAACACTAATATCTATCCCATTTGCATGAATTGTATCTTTAATTATCTTCGCCATTGCCATCCTCCTTTTTAACCACATTTTCCATTCGGATATAATAAGCTAATAAGCGAATAACATAATCCGGTGCATTACGAGTTCCTCTTTCCCATTCTGTCACGGTCCTATATGGAATATCAAAATATTCACAAAACTCCTTACGATTCATTCCTGTTGATTTTCTAAGTTTCGTTATTTCACTCTGACAATCAATAATTATATCTTTCTCCATACACTAGTATATCCTTTCTTTGTACACATTGTGTGTATTGTACCGCATTTTACACAATGTGTAAACCAGCTAACTCAACCTCTTTTCAATTATAATTATTGATTCTTCATTAGTCCCTATCATTTCTACTGAAATCTTATCTACTACACAATAAAACTTACCATTAAATCCCTTCATTTTTTCATATGCTTCATTCAATTTGTTCTCGTTTTCAAATTTTCCAACCGTTATATGTGGCACATATTGTAACCCAACATCTAATTCTGCAAACTCATTTTTATATAACAAATCATGTAATTTTATTACATCATCTGTTCCTTTTGAAAGATTGAGAAAAAGATAGTTTCCAAAACGGTCCTCACATTTTGCTAATTCCACATACTTCAATAAGAAATGGCTTAATATGTGATCATCTTTTTTCTAATATCTGTAATAATTCCTCATTGGTAACATCCATATCAAAAGGAAACACTATTGTAATATGTGGCCTTATTACATCAGCCAAAGGATCATATTGCTTTCTTATGTCATCTATTAGCTCTATATTGTCAAATTTCGGAAATATCATTACTGTTCTTAAAGCCATAAATACTCCAATCTATCCTAAATCATATAAAAAATTGCACCATTCCGGCGGACAAACTTTACTGAAAATACAGGAAAACGGAACTTGAGACTTCTTAAAATCCTGCCGTCCTCTTGTTCTGCCTCATAGATATTTACTTCCTCGAGGAAGCTCTTCATAAATGTCTTCTTCTCCATATCTGTAAATCTGTCGTACAGCTTATCAAAAAATAATAAGAACTGATACACATTATCGCCGGATATTTTCTCCTGCTTAATATTATACAGCCTTGCCTCTACAGCTTCAATGGAAGTTTCAATTTCCTCTATCTCATCATAGAACTTGTCCAGCCTAACCTGCAAATCTTCGTATTTCTTATCGTAGTGTTTATCAGATACAGATAAATTATCCATCTGATTTGCAAGCTTATTCTTTGCACCAGTTACCTGCTTTAATCTGTCTTGTAAGCCTGCATGCTCTCTGTCCAATTCTTCCGTGTCAATGCTGTTACCAATATGCTTTTGAATCTCCGCTTTGAATTTTTCATTATTCACAAGTTTACGGATTACCTCTTCCACCGCTGCATTGATTTTGTCCTCATTCCACTGCTTGCGATAAGTACACTTGTGACCATTTACAAAAGTTCTGTGTTTGCAAGCATAGTAAAAATAATCTCTGTAATAACCACCATCTGGATGCTTCTTGCGATTCACATTTCCATACATACCACTTCCACATATAGGACATTTGATAATACCGGATAAAATATGCTCGTGATCCAGACTGTGAGTTTTGATATTTGCAACACCTGTTTCCTGTCTCTTTTTGTGTACCTGATTCCACAATTCTTCTGAAACAATTGCCTCGTGAATACCATCATTTAACATATAGTTATCCTGCTTCACCACATGATACTCATTTCTTGTTCCTGGAATCTTCTCATTCTTTCTTCTGCCAAATGCAAGCTTGCCACAATAAACAGGATTATCAAGTACACCTTTTACAAAGGATGTTGAAAAACTTTCAATGGTATTATTCTGGCGAAGTTTCTTTTTGTATCCGCTGTTGTTAAGGAATGTGGCAATAGAGGCAATGCCCATAGTTGTGTTGGCATACTTATCATAAATAATACGTATTACCTCAGCTTCATCCTCTGCTATATGTAACTCGCCATTGATAAGCTGATAACCATAAGGTGCAAAACCACCGTTCCACTTACCCTCTCTTGCTTTTTGCTTTCGACCTTCCATGGTCTGCACTAATATATTCTCTCGTTCAATTTCTGCCACCGCAGATAACACAGAAATCATAAGCTTTCCTGCATCCTTAGAACTGTCAATACCATCTTCCACACAGATAAGATTAACACCGAAGTCCTGCATTCTCTGGAGTGAAGATAATACATCCGCTGCATTTCGTCCGAATCGGGATAGTTTAAACACAAGTACGAAATCGACGTTGTCTTTACCTGTTTCAATATCCTCTAGCATCTGCTGGAACTGTGGTCTTCCTTCCACACTTTTACCAGATTTACCTTCGTCAGAGTATTCTCCTGCGATAATCATATCCTGGTAATCGGCGTATTTATGCAATTTATCTTTTTGCGCATCTAAACTGTAACCATCTACCTGCATGGAGGTGGATACACGGGTGTAGATGTAGCATTTTAGTTGTTTTTTCATGGGCACCTCCTTATGATTCCGATGTAACTCCAAGTGCAATTTCCAAAAGTTCTGCAGCCACTTGATGATTTTTGATACGCATTAGATTATCCCAAACATCCACCTTACCAAGCAGATTCATGCCACCATGCCATACCAGTTCATCATCTATAACGGCAAAACGCTCCACTACCTCTGCTTTTGTTACTACATTAATTCCTACCTGTTGCATCTCTCTGAGTAATTCATAATATACATCCGCACTGCCATATGCAACTTCCTCCGGATCTGTAGTAATAACTGTTACACTTACACCTTTTTCCTGACGACATTTAACCAGTAATAACAATCTGTCAATCTTATCCTGTCGAATATCCTGACTGGAAATCACAATCATTTTTTCTGCTTCCACGATATCCTGTTCAAATTTTTCTGTATAATTACCCGAGTCATATATTGCATTGATTATCTGCTTAGTCTGTTCATCTCCCGTCCATATAGAAAATCCGGTTTTCTTGTATGTCCTAAGCCTTTTACCATACATTTTATTAAAGAATCTCATATGGGCATCAATATAATCATATACATAAACAGCTTCTTTTCCCTCATAATCTCGATTCAATCTTCCCACATACTGTTCCAGACGCCCTTCAAAGGATACAGGTGCTGCAAGCATCAACACATCAAGTCTCGGGAAATCAAATCCTTCTCCTATCTTCTGTCCGGTTGCAACCAAAATGAGGGTTTCATTTTTAGGAACCTGCTTCAATCTAACTCGTATATCCGCATTTTCTTTATCTGTATTATCTCCGTACAAAAGGAATACATGATCAGCTTCTTCTTTCAGAGTGTCATATAAAAGCTTTGCATGTTCTTTAAACCTTGTCAAAATTACCGGAGTCTGCTTCATCGCAATACAAGCTATTACATCATTTACAATCATCTCATTACGCACTTTACTGGTACTAATCAGACTATACGCTTTGTTGATATCCTCCTTACTGTCAGCAGTATCCACAACTCTTGTATACCTCGCAACAAAATAATGCCCTATTCCCTGCTCCTGTGCTCTTTCCAAGGCTGTAAATCGGTGCCGGAGAGGTCCAAGCATCATATAAATAATTTTATCCAAGCTGTCTCCACGTTTTGGTGTAGCAGAAACTCCATATACATATTTCGCATTAATTTTCTGCAATAACTCCATGGATGTATTAGATGCCGCATGGTGACATTCATCCATAATTACCATTCCGTATGAATTAATTAAATCATTGAATTTACCTTTACTGTACATAGAACCCACCATTGCAACATCTATAATACCTGTTAATGTATTTTTACTGCCATGCAGAATCCCTATAACACTATCCCTCTTTTTCTTCCTGCCCGTTTTCGTCTCATATTCCGGTGGCTCTTCTCTGATATCCAAAAACTTGTTTAGTTCATCAACCCACTGGCTAAGCAAATCTTTACTTTGTAACAATATAAGCGTATTTACCTTTCGTTCCGCAATCAGGTAACTACATACAACCGTTTTACCAAACGCTGTTGCCGCACTTAATACACCATCTGAATAAGTCAATAACTTCTCTGCCGCCAACTCCTGCTGCGTCCGCAAATCTCCGTTAAAAGAAACTCTGATTGGTCGACCTTTTTCCCTTTGGTCAGATATATCCACAGCAATTCCGGACTTTTTACATTCTTCTATAATTTGCTCCTTCAGTCCTCTTGGAATCTGTATGTATCCATCTACATCCTTTCCCAAATATACAGCGCTAAAATTGTAATAATTTGAATATCCAAGTCTCTTATTCTTATAAAATTCCGGATTGTCAAAAGCAGCCAGACTTCGAATCTGATTCTGTATTCTTGGCATAAGGTTTAGTGTATCAATATAAACACCATTACTTAACACCATATGAAGTTTTCCAACCACATCTGTCTTAACAAACTCACACTTCTTTTTCCAAGGCTTCGGTCTGCTATTCATATCAGTACCAGAAAACATACCTCTGCTTTCCTCTAACTCTCCCTGCCACTTTGTCATATATTTTTCAATATCTTCTATGCCCAGCTTTTCTGTTTTATTAAGCAAAGTATCCCACTGATTTGGGTACGCATTCCAGTTTGCATCCACAAAGGCACTGTTTCCATTTTTAAGTGACTGCCCCTGCAGAGGCAAGGCAATCAGATTACCAATGCTACTTGCCACATCCTGAGAGGGATACATTCTGTCATAATAATGGAACGACTTCATATTTATGGAAGCCGAACCCTTATCTAATAATAAAAAGCCAAAATTTCTTGCCATAGCAGCTGGTATTGCCTTTTTAAAGAATATCCATACATGAGCACCTTTACCGGATCTGGACCTCTCAACTAATGGCTTAATACCATTTATCTCACACATTTTCCTAAGAGCATCCACTTCCTTATGCCATTCATTATCTGTGTTTGCAAAATCTGTAGCTTCAGCTCCTTTTTCATGATTATCAAAATCAAACACAATAAACCTGCATGTTCCATTTGGCAAAAGCGGATATACACCTATCACATCTGAACCATCTTCTTTATATCCCAACAAATGAGCAATAATTTTCTTAACGTCCAATTTTGTCCATTTTGTATTTTCACACTCATCACAAAACATCTTTTCGCCTCGTTGTTTCGGGCAAAGCCTGTCATTCCAACGATTATCGCATTGCGGAAAATAACCTCCGTTTTTACCTCGCTTGGCAAAAACATCTTCTCTTCCCCAAAACATTGAAAAAAAGCGTTTCGCCATCTCTTCTGTAATAAAAGGCGGATTATTAATACGCTCTCCCTGATCAGGGTCATACTCTTCTACATTATCTATAGTCTCTTCAAATGGATTGACTTCATCATATGGAATATTTTCTTTTTTCAATTTTTCTTTTAGCAATCTGTTCTCATATTCTAGAAGTCTGACCAGTTTTCTTAAAGATTCAGCATCATATGCTTCTATATTCATAAATATCACCTGTAATTCATATATGTGTACGCGCACCTTTTACCTATGCAAAAGAAAATCAACACTTTCTCTTAATTCATCACTAAAACCTTCCAAATCAGCAGCCGTTATCACACCACTATTAATCAGTGCCACTGTTTTCTTATGCCTTCCTCTTGTCCCAACAAAATTATACCTCTGTTCCAACTATAATTCAACAAAAAAATAGACAGCCATCATTCTGACTGTCTACCCGCTAATGAGATATTTGGATTAAGGCATTACCCATGCCTCTCTACGGCCATTAATAGTATATGATCTACACTATTTTAAAATTCAACTATTTTGTCATAAATATCTTCCCAATTTCTCGGAAGAATTCCCAGTAAAAGTATATCTACCGGAGTTTTATTGATTAACTTTTTGATATCCTTCTTCATATTGTTTGTATCGTCAATCGGAATCAATTTCTTTAATGCATATATTCTTGAAAACAAATCATTATCTGCCGGTAGCAAGGTTGCATCATCATTAGAATCCATTAATACAACTGACGATGTCATACCTACTAACATTGAATTATGTGCACAGTAATTTCTCAGATTTCTTACTGCATCCAACCACGTATCCATGACCTCTGTGTCTCTTTTAGCATAGTTTGTTTTTCCAAATGCATATACCAGAATTACCTTGCGTAAATCACCACGCAAATAATTATACATCATCGTTACAGTCCCTAACTCAAAGTAACTAAATGCAACCCATACCGGCAATTTATTCTTTTGCCTATTTCCACCTTTTCTATATTCCTTCAATTCAGGATATTTTCTTACATCTTTACGTAACTTTTCCTCTTTATCAAGTATATCTTTATACAGATGATTGTTAAAGAAAGCTATATTTTGTTTTCTTTTCTTAGCATCCTTCTCACCTTGTGAAGGTGTATATGACTGCTTATCCAAATAAAACGTGCCATTATTCAATTTTATTGAACAGGCATTAGATAAAGCACTTTTAAAACGAACCTCTGCCCTATTACAATAAAAGCTCAATATCCGCCTAAGCTCAACATCAAACTTATACAAAGCAAACAGTATATCCTGTTTCGATTTCGCACCAGTCACTTCGACTCTTGACAGCAAATACTTTCCATATCTACTCGCACGAAAATATCCAGCATAATTTAGAAAATCTCTCATCTTCTTACGCTGTCTGAAAGAAACATATTTTTTCATTTGTATTACTTGTTCTTCAAGTGTTATTGGCGGTTCTGTATTTGCCATCAAATCACCTCTTTTCGGTAAAAAAAAAGAATGGATATACCATTCTTAATCCCGCTAATAGGATATTTGGATTAGGGCACTACCCTTGCCTCCCTACGGCCTACATAAACTCTATCATTTCCCTTAAAAAAAGTCAATTCTTTTTCCGGATTTTATTCAAGTTTTTATTTGTATTTTATTCTATTGTCTCAATAACTTTTACTATTTGAACGCTCTTTCGTATGTATCACATCCCACTCTCGCAGGATGTCGGTAATCCTTATACAACTTCCCTAAATCGTTTCCGGAATCTATTCACATAAGTCTCATACCGAAGTATTTTCACTTCTGCATCATAACGCCAAGTTTCTGGTTCAAGCTGAAGCTCTACAATTATATCACGCAAAACCTCCCGACCGTACTTTTCCATCATCTCAGCTAGAAATGTGCAGCAGCGTTCAAATTCCTTATTCAAAGCTTTCCTCCTTCCGTAGTAACAATACTCGCTTCTGCATCCTTTCTTATAAACAAGTCACCTAAGACTTCTTTCATATATAATACAACTACAGTACAAAGAAAGCAATGATTCTGACAACCAGAAAATTATTCTTCCTTTCTAGCAATCTTTCTATTGATAACCTCGATATACAGTGTAAAAAATACACGAAAACAATTTTTGTCAACCATATTCTACTTCTTTGCTTAAAGTACATCTTCGTTAACAAAATGAACATTTTGAACTTAAGATAACCATGGCAAGATACGCATTAGAGACGGCTCTGCCTCCTCCAATGCATCTTGTCAGGGAGCTTCCCCTGAAACCTTAGTTATTTAGACCTTTACTGTGAAATATGGAGTAAAGTTGCTCGTTTGTATTAAAATACGGGGTATTTCTAGCATTTTACAGTAAAAAACGGGTGATATTATTGCGATCACAAATGAATAGCTTTTCAAAGTGTTGTAAAATTTGAAGTAAAAAATACATTTTACATCAAAATACGATGAATTTTGGGTTTATTACCGTAAAAAATGATGTGCTCTTTTTCTCTTTTTTTTCAACTATTTTAGCACATAAAAAACTGATGTAAAAATAAACCTTCATTGTAAAATACGCACCATTATGGCATTAGTTTGCATATAACATTTTTCACAAAAGTAGTATATTTATTTTTTTACTTTAAATCCAACTTTTCTTCAACCAAACTAAATGTTTCTTCTATACTCCGATTTTCATCTCTTGTTATTACATTAAAACCAGATTTTTGGAACATCATGTATCTTTCCTGTGAATTAATTCTTTTCAGACATTCTCTGAAATTTATCATAGCCTCCTCAGGATTATCTTCTTTCAATAACAACTGGTACAAAAACTGTTTTTCCTTATCTGGTCTTTCAAAAAATCTCTGCACAGAAATATTCGGATCTGCTAACATAATCAAAACATGATTTTCATCTGAGACCTCATGTAAAATTTCAATTGGAATATTAGTATCCACAAATATTTTTTTCTTTGTTCTGGAAACTAAATCCTTTAAAATTTCAAGTTCTAAGACAGTACATTCTTTCGTAACTCCATTTACCCACGCCTCATATTCATCTGGAGTTCTTCTTACAAATTCACCCCAATCCCGTAAATCTCTTGTGTAAGTAAGATTAGGAAACTCCTTGGCATCCAAATTTTCTAAAAGCCTATCCTGATAATTTTCTTCGCAGGCAATTCCGTCATATTTTTCTGCCAGAAGTTTTACCATTGTGGATTTTCCAGCATATGCTGTTCCATTAATAAAGTATACATTTTCAAACTTCATAACAATCTTACCACTCCCATTTAACTTATAGACTCAATTATCATATCAATAACATCACCAACAGCCCTTTTTATATCATTGCCTTCCCATCCGAGTTTCCAATCATTCTCTGAATATACATCAGAAACAACATATATCCCCGTTGCCATACATTTTCTATAATTAGCTATTGTAAACAAACCAACACCTTCCATTTCAACACAAAGTGCTCCTTTATCTCGATAATCCAATATTTGTCCCCATGTCTCTCTATAACCTGCATCCGTTGTCCAATGAAGTCCCCTCTTGTATGGTATTTCAACACTTATTATCATTTGTTCAATCTCGTTCGTTAAATCCTTCGACGAACGAATTATCTCATAATCATATCCATACAGCCTTGCTACTGCAGTATCATTAAAAGCACCGTCCGTAAGAATAATCTCTCCCGGAACTAATTCTGGTTGTAAGCCCCCGGCATATCCAACGTGAATTAATTCTTTAACGCCTCCGGCGATTAAATCCTCCGCTTGTGTAGCTATCGCGGGTGAGCACATATGCCATTTTATAAAACCAATGTTATCATTTTTATTAAACACATACAACTTACCACCTAATGGATATCTATATTCTCCTGCATTCCCTGACACCATTTCATCAAAAATGTCATCAGCAAGAAGATATACTCTATTTGGTATTTTGATTTTATCGATATCAAATCCAGCATTTTTTAATTCTACTCTGACGAGTTTCTTAGGGTCTGTTAGTACATCTTTTCTATTCATTATCATTACCCACAACCTTCAAATTTGTTTTTTGCAACAACCACGCCCGTACTCTTACTAATAAAAAATGGTTTACTTTCTGTCACTCTATTTTTTAGGAACTTAACACTGGCTTCTTTATTTTTTCTCATAACTTTTTCAATTCCCGGAAGAGAACATAAATAATCATAGATTACTCTCCAGTCAGGAATCAATAAATCATTATCATGATAAAACATTACAACACTAGAGAAAAATTCATCAAGTTGTTCTTTTCCATTTTCTAAATTAAAACCCCTTGAAAACCACTCCGGTGCCTTCACGTTTTTGTCATACTCGTGTGCCAGTTCAAATATTTCTTTCATATGGTTTTTACCGATTGTTGATGCAATAAATTTTCCATCATCTGTTAGCATAGCATTTACAGCACCAAGCAGTAATTTTCTATCTGAATCATCAATATGATAAAGCATATGATTCGCCATTATCCGGTGGAACTTTTTAGAATTAATCTCTGATAATTCATTAATGTTTGAGGCATCACATATATGGTAATAAAATTTTATATTTTTATCAGTATAAAAATCTTTTTCACTAAAATGAATCTGCTTTGCCGAATCTAACATAGCCTTAGAATTATCAACTAAATGTATATTGATATTATCCGGCAAAAGATTTCTTTCTCTATACCAAAGCAGTCCATTTCCACAACCAATATCAAGAATATTCATACCTTCCTTAATATCACATTTATCCAACAAATAATCATGCCAATTCACATCAGATGTACTATATTCGTGAATATTAATTCTTTTCTCAAGATTATCACTCTTTATATATTGCTTAATTACTTCTTCCCTCTGAGAAGTTAATTTCATTATATCAAGCATCTTATCCCAATTTTTCTCATCTGATAATGACTGCATATCTTCGACCGCTTTTTTTATCTGGTTAAGATGAGTTATCTTTAGTTCTATTAATTCCAGCTGTTTACCAAGAGATTCCTGAATATTTTCATCTTCTAACATCTGTCCAATTTCTTCAAGGGTAAAATCCAAATACTTAAACATAAGTATTCTTTGTAATTTTTCTACACTTTTTCTTGAAAATAATTTGTAACCAGATTCTGTGATTTTATCTGGGGTTAGGAGTCCTTTTTCTACATAAATCCTTATACTCTTATAAGTAATTCCTGCAATATCAGCTAATTCACCCGTTGTATATAATATTTCTTTATCCATTTTTTATTCTCCTAATGACATTATTTAGAAGTTGCAACTTTCCATAAACATACAATAGACCTTGCCTCAAGGGCAAGGTCAAGCATATTTTATATTTAACACAGATGAAATTTTATTCTCTAAATTCCACTACATCTTCAAACTGCTTTCGTGGTCTTTGATTAGGCATTTCATTAGGAACACCTAAAGATATCGCACCTACTAACTGTCCTTTTATATCAATAAAATTGACCAATTCATCATATGCAAAGCAAGTATTGGCAATCCATAATGTACCGTATCCTAACTCAGTTGCTGTTAATAATATATTCTGTACTGATGCTCCAATTGATAAGGTGTCGCATATTTCTGTCACTCTATTGTCTGCATCAATTTCGGAATATGGAGATAATCCATTTGTATTTTCAATGATAATAAGAATAGGTGCTTCTTTCATTATTCTCAATGTATTAAAAGCATCTGGTAAACCATTCTGTGAATTAGGTAATAACTTATTCCCATCACGCTCTCTTACTAATCCACTTTCCATACATTCTAGCAGTTTATTTTTTCCATTTCCTGCATATACATAGTATTTCCAGGGTTGTCTATTTTTAGCTGACGGTGCTACTATTCCAGCTTTAAGAATAGTTTCAATATCAGCTTTATTAACGGCATCCTCTTTATATTTTCGTATGCTTCTTCTATCACTAATTTCTTTCACAAATAATCCTCCTTCGTAAGGAATTTTGCTGCAGCCAACTCCCTATAGCATCCCAAAATGCTCCAGCGCATCCCTTATCGCTTTTTCCTTCTCCGCTGGACACTGTGGCTTTCTGCTATCCTCTGATTTAGGAAGATTATAATTCTCCCCAACCTATATTCCACATTTTCTTTTTACCTGTGAAATATACAGATTAGAGACCTTTAACCCATGCTCTTTCAGCACATACTCCTGAATTTCCTTATAAGTCGCCTTACTCTCAGCCGAAGTCAAATCAAGCTCATCCAGTTCCAACTCCACCTCAACATAATCATCCGCTTTTCGTTGGGACAAGAGAACAACCGTCTCCACATGCATTGAAACTTTACCTCGCATTAACATTCGCGCACAATTTGGTGTTTCTATAGTTTTTTGCACCCCTAGTAAAATATACAATTTTGTTTTTACACCCTGATAGCAATATGACTGTCTCGTATCTCACCGTATATGCAAACAAAACTATTTTTCAACTAGCACCTTCCACTTACCATTTCTCTTTCCATTTTCTCGAACAATTAACCCTTTTTCCTGCATCTCAACAGTTCTTCTTTTTATTGTTCTCTCTGATTTTCCAGATAACTCTGCAATTCTTTTTTGAGTTGCAGATGGTTCGGTTTTTAAAATTTTTAATATCGCTAATTCTTCTAGTGACAATTTCAAAGTGCCATTTTGGCATTTTGAAACACTTCTCTTGGCACTTTGAATTGCACTTTCATTTTCGAAGTCAATATGCATATATCTATTTTTTAATTCGTGCCCCGCATTCATCAAAAGATTTTCAAAAAACAATTCCAAAAACTCAGTAGTAGCATACACGCCATTTTGCAAATCATTGTAATTTGCCCTGACTAAAGCATTTCTAAAATACCATGAGTTATCAGCAAAAGTCTCATTACTGACATTGAATCCAAAAGTTTTCAAGTATTTTATAATAAATACCGCAGTCGATCTGGTATTTCCTTCTCCAAAGGGATGAATCTGCCATATTCCAGAAGTGAACTTTGCAATGTGACGAACAGATTCATCTATGGTCAATCCTTCGTAGGAGAAGTTCTTCTCCTGTGAAAAATCATAGTCAAGCGTGGCACGAATACTATCGAATGATGCATACATTACTGTATCGCCTTTAAGTACCCACTCTTTTTTCGTAATATTGTAATCACGAATTTTTCCGGCATGACTAAACAGACCTCCAAATAATCTACGATGAATATTCTGCCATTCTACCGGTGAAAACTGAAATGTCTTCTCTCCAAGTAGTTTTGCAATTCTCACAGAAACAATATCCGCTTCCTTGGTATCCTCTTCTATTTCATTTCTATCCTTCCGCTCTTCGTAATAACTATGAATACGTTTATCCGCCTCAGTTATACTGATTTTTCCCTCAATATGTTCTTTGGCAGTCTCAATCAGATAATCAGAAGTTTTTAGTCCATCTACATCCTGAAGACCAATAGCAGTTTTCCAAGCATTACTTTTATCGGTTTTCTCTGGTTCGCCTTGGCGAATATATTCATTTAGTTCTAATTCCCAATGCTTATCCAAGATTATCACCTAGTCCTTTCATCCGTTACAATATGCTCAATTCCAACATGCTCTCGACATAAATAATCTTTCATAAAAGTAGGAAATGCTTTGCAATTGTCCAATTCATTAATTGGTATCCAATACATTTTTTCTTTTACACCAAATGTTGTACTATTGCTATGCAGTTCCTGCGTACCTCTTGGTTTCATCAAATAATATAAACATACTTCATGACAATCTAGTCCGGTCAATGTTCCTTTATTCTCATCGAAAAAATTTTCATGAATTACAGCCAAACGATCAATATCATACGTAACCCCTGTTTCTTCAAAAACTTCCCTTTTTACTGCATCCTCAGCAGTTTCTCCCATATGGACACCACCGCCTATAGAGTAATAATAGTCTTCTAGTTCATTCCCTGCAAACAAAACACAGCCGTCCTCAACAATAATAGCTGCTGCTCTATATCGAAACCATTTATTTTCTTTTGTAAAACCACAATCATATTCCTTCATCATTTTCACCCCTTTTGCTAAATAATATAGGGGGGTGCAACTATTCGCGGGCACCACAATTCTACCGATACTATTCCGGCGCACAACTGATGTTTCAACAAATTCTTGCACCCCTCTTAAATTTCTATTTTCTATATACATTTTTCCTGCTATCTCGTTGCAAGCAACTCGATGTCGCGATGCTCGTCAGATGTGCATGCAAGCATGCCATTTTCCTCGGTATTCGCGCAAAAAAACAGGTACATATTTATCAAAAAAGCCCTGAACCCCGCTTAAACTGGGGCTTTACGCGATAGCAAACAAACCGTCTCGACTGTTTCTTTTTTGTCCCGAAAAATTGTATCGGTAAACTCACCATTATAATACACAGGGAACTTGAAACTCATCGACTTAACAATCTGTCCGTTTTCCTGTTCATTTTCAAATACTTGCACTTCATGTAACAATGTATTATAGAACTGTTTCTTTTCCATATCTGTTAAATCGTCATAAATGCTTTCAAACATAACCAAGTAATTATAAATGTTTGTACTTGTAATTTTATCCTTTTGGATATTATACAACTTTTCTTCACAAATTGAAATTAGTTCTTCTGCCTCAGATATTTTATCATAACTGCTATCTAAACGCTTCTGCATATCTTCATATTTGCGGTCATAGTTTTTATCCAAAACATCCAGACTATCCAACTGTAAAATAATCTTATCCTTTACACCCTCCGCCTGCCTTAACATTTTCCTTGCATTTTCCAATTCTCTTTCCGCTTCGGCTGTATCTACCTTAGTATTTATCTTTGTTTTCATTACTTCTGAAAATCTCGGATTCTGCACTAATTTCTTTATTATTTCCGCAACCGCTTCATCTACCTTAGATTCATTCCATTGTTTATGGTAATCACACTTATGTCCGTTTTTATATGTTCTATGCTTACAAGCATAAGAATAATATGTTGGATAAAATGTACCATCCTTTTTCTTTGCAGTCTTTCTATTACCATACATACCAGCACCACAAACAGGGCATTTAATAATTCCGCTTAAAATATGTTCGTGGTCTACACCATGCTTCTTTTCCAAGCGTTTTGCTGTGGCTTTTCTCTTTGCCTGTGCATCCTGCCACAACTTAACATCTATGATTGCTTCATGCTTACCATCATATACAGGATATTCTTTTTGTGGCACGATATGATATTCATTACGAGTACCTTCTATCTTTGTATTCTTTCTTCTTTCATAGGCAATTTTACCAGCATATACAGGATTATCTAAAATCGCTTTAACTGTTGAAGTAGTAAAACTGGTTAAGTGTCCGTTCTGTCTGACTTTCTTCTTAATGCCATTATTATTCAGATATGTAACCACACCATTGTATCCCATATCTGTATGCACAAACTTGTCAAAAATAATTCTTATTGCTTCCGCTTCATCTTCTGCAATTTCTAATATACTGGTTTCTTTGTTTAGTTTATATCCATAAGGAGCAAAACCACCATTCCATTTACCTTCTCTGGCTTTTTGTTTTCTTCCTGCCATTGTCTGAACCAGAATATTTTCACGCTCGATCTCAGCAACCGCACTTAATACACTTATCATAAGTTTTCCTGTGCCTTCGCTGGAATCTATTTTATCTTCTGTACTTATCAGATTAACACCAAAATCCTGTATATATTGCAATGAATTTAATGTATCTGCTGTATTTCTTCCGAATCGGGACAACTTAAAAACCAAAACAAATTTCACATCATCCTTTTTACAAGCAATATCATTTAACATTCTCTGAAAATCTGGTCTACCAGCAATATTCTTTCCAGATTTACCTTCATCCGAATATTCTCCGACAATAATCATATCATTATAATCTGCATATTTTTTTAGTTTGTCCTTCTGTGCTTCTAATGAATAACCATCCACCTGCATATCTGTTGATACTCTGGTATATATATATACTTTCGTCTTTTTTACTTCCATAAATACTGCTCCTTTCTTTTCGGGACAGACAATTACTGTTCTACCCTATTTTAACTCCATCTCTGCCATATAACAAGTCTGTTTAACCCATCTAGCAATAATTTTACCGAAATATTTCGATGTAATTATAAGCCTAATACTACACACAAATATTTCCCAACAACAAAAGATGCTGGAAATTCCTCGTTTCCAGCACCTCCGTTAAGTTGTAGTATTCTATTTTCCATTTCTGCCTTGTCTACTGCATCAGCGTGTCTTTCTATAAGTTCAACCATTAAGTTGGCAAAGCGTTCCAGATTTAATTCCTGTTCATGTGTCATTTTTACCATGCGTACCTCCTTATCTACAATTAAGTTGTCAAGTTGCTTTGAGCGTTGTTTCCCTTGCTCTGACTTAATTTTAGAATAGATAAGTGAACTTGTCGCAGTAGTTAAAGTGAACATAGTACACTTTTGAACCTTAAACACATCGCTTATGTTCACTTTTATCTTGATTTATCATCAAATTCTTTTGTATAGCGTTCAACCGCCTTTAATTTTTCTCTTGTTCCCACG
>JBGVOM010000149.1:0-4106 GCA_045126515.1 Lachnospiraceae bacterium | reverse complement strand
TGCCAATGGCTATGATACTTCACCAGTAAGAAAAGAGAATACATCAGCTCCGGTTAAGTCGATTGGAAACAGTACAACCACTCCAAGAGATTTAGAGAGTGACGAAGATGTAAAAATTGTATTGTATGTTCTTGCAGAGAGCGTTGCAGCGAGACTTAGAGAGAATGGTTTTCGTTGCAGGACTGTAGAAATCAGTATTCGTGATAATGAGCTGCATTCTTACACAAAACAGATGAAGGTCTCAAATGCTACGAATATTACAAAAGAGATTGCTGATGCCGGATTTAAGCTTTTTAAGCAAAGCTATAGCTGGCAGAAGCCTATCAGAAGCGTTGGTATTCGTGGAGCAGACCTTGTGAATGACAACTACTGGGAACAGCTGGATTTATTCCATAATGCAGAACTGAGAGACAAAATGATGAAGATGGATGCAGCGGTTGATG
Organism: Lachnospiraceae bacterium; assembly: GCA_045126515.1. Classification (GTDB taxonomy): domain Bacteria; phylum Bacillota; class Clostridia; order Lachnospirales; family Lachnospiraceae; genus RUG11237. Next base: position 3,663 of record JBGVOM010000149.1, on the reverse strand, counting down.
ATATACGGAGACGATTTGGTTTCTACAGTATACAACGGGGACTGATGCTGGGTGACACGATTCTTTCGGCAGTAAATGCAAAGGAAGAGCATACGGTTCATCCACATGGTTACTTTTAAGAACGGTACATTTGGTGTAATACACTGATGTATTCGCAATTTGCATTGGAGGTAGGAATAATGCAGGAAAAAAGTTTATCGGAAAGACAGAAGGAGATATTGGCAGAGATTATCAAATTCAAAAAAGAAAATGGTTTTTCACCGACGGTCAGGGAACTGTGCAAATTAGTTGGACTTAAATCAACATCAAGTATGGCAGCACAGTTAAGTAATCTAAGAGATTCAGGACATATCACATGGATAGAATCAATGCCAAGAACAATAACAGTTGTGGAGAAAGGAGTGGCTGAAGCATGAATACGAATAAGGTATATGTAGATGTGACTGCTGTGTTTAGTAAAGAGGGACAGCTGAAGCCTGTCAGTGTTATGTGGCAGGACGGACACATTTATGAGATTCAGCGCATTACAGATATCAGGCGGGCTGCCAGTCTAAAAGCTGGTGGAGCAGGAATGAGATATACCTGTATTATAGATGGAAAAGAAAGCCATTTATTCTATGAGGATAACAATATGTGGTTTGTAGAGGGAAGAGCCGGAGTCTGATTATATACGAAGGTATGTAATCAGTTGGCTTCGAGATCAGCATAAGCAGGGGCATACACAGTATGCGTCGGAACTCCCGGCAGTAAGAAGACTTGCAAAGGTGATTTCCCTTTCCTTTTCAAGTACAAAATGAAACTTGTTGATTTTGTATTGTAAAGGAGCAGACTGAGATGGATAAAAATGGAGTAATTGAATTTCGCTGCAAAAAATGCGGCAGACATTTTTGGGATTATTTAATCCAGAATGATGATAATTTAGTAGTTGTACAGGCTGTTTGCATGAAATGCGACAGATGTAAGAGAACCTTAGTATTGAAGAAATACACAGAAGGCTATTTGATAAGCCACAGTAAAAAAGGTGTATTTAAATTATAAAACTGAATTATGGCTCACCTGATAAGGGCGGCATATTTCATAAAAAAGCTACACAGGGTGTAGTGAAGTATTGTCAAGCACCAGAGACGCAGGGAAAGTTGGGTAAGATTCTTACCTGATTTTCTTTGCGTCTTTTTTGCTTTTAGTGTTATGTAAGTCAAAGATACCGATATTACCGATTGTAAGAAATTTGTCGAGAAGTTGTCGAAAACCGTTGACAAGAACAGGAAAATAATGGTAAAATACAAAACTACAACTGAATATTGAAATGTCTAAAATCAAATGAATGAATATTAAACTTAGAAAAATGTAATGAAATTGATTGATAAGAATGAATATTTTAAGTGTATTGTAATTTAGTGAAAAGACATATGCCGAGATTGATTTAGAAAAGATGATTAGAGAGAAAAAATGATTAGGCAAAGACGATAAGATAGATTTTAATACATATTTGATTTAATAAAGAATAATTTAAAAGACTTACATAACAAAATTTTAGAAACGATTGAAAAAGTGGAAATTTAGACTTTGAGAGAATTTTCTGTTTTGTTGTGGAGGTCTTTTTTTATTTGCCTCCACAGAAAAATTTAGTACAAAGGAGGTGAAGCAGAACATGGGAACTCAGGATAAAGTATTCAATAAAGAAGTTATGGGAAAGCAGTTAAGAAAATTGAGAAATTCTACAGGCATGAATCAGGAAAACTTTGCAGAGAAATTGAATCTCAGTAAAGATACAATATCCAATTATGAAAGAGGAATAACACTAATTCCTCATGATGTAATAACGATACTTTGTCAGAAGTTCAATGTGTCTGCTGATTTTTTCTTTTTTGAGATAGACAAGCCTCTGGTGGAGGATGACAATATTGCCAATGCATTTACAAAAGAGCTGGAAGAATGTTCTGAGTTTGAAAAGAAGCAGCTTATGGAAATGCTGAAAATAATACGAATGAAACCTGTAGCCGTATAAAATTCGTAAAATCCTACGACTAAAAATTGGAATTTCGGAAGGACGCTCCGTGTTAGGATGCGTCTTTTTTTTATACAATTTAACCATGGTTAATGCCTAAGCGAAATCAGAAGAAACAACTTTCCGAAGGAAAGAGCGAATAGACACTGATGAAGCAGAACGGCAAAACCTGCATGATCTTTGAAAACTGAATAGGACACGGCGATTCCGTTAATTATTTCTCGCCTGACATTTGCCAGGTGGCGATGCCCCGTTTCGTGCGATGACTGACCTCACTTTTATGCTGATTATGAGAAACAGATATTATGTGTGCCTGTGAAGGTTAAGAGCAGAGAGCAGAGCCTACCGGATTAGCACCCGGAGATAATGAGTTTAATAACGCATTCGGATTTCAGCGAAAAGCATTTCCGAGGAGTGGCTACCGATGCAAGTCCTTGATGGGCATGGATACTACATAATGATTGCAGCTGGCATAGAATCGCTTTACCCCGCCGGGGGATGAGTCAGAGAGACTTGAGAAGATATTGGAAGGTTTTGCTTTCCACATTGTCTTCTCACACAAAGGGATTTAGCATTGTCAACCTGTGCCATATTTTACCGGACCAACAGACAGTGAATGAGAGTTAAGTCCCTTTATGTGAGGAGATAATATCGCGCGAATATCAAATCAGATATACGGAAGCTCAGAGTAGCTTCCGGTAAACACAAAAATTATTTCGTGAAGGAGATTATTACGATGAATAAAGCTGTAATTTATATTAGTGGAACAATGAATGAAACTGTGGACAACATGGTTGTGAGAGTGATTGAGAGATATTGTGAGAAGCACGGGTATGAGATTGCTGCCCTTCTCGGTGAAAGTTCCCAGTCAGGTATGAGTATGCCTATGAAGTATTCCTTTATTGGCATGGCAGAGGTTGAGGACATTGATACGGTTGTAACACTTTCTAGTGCGATGGTGGGCACAACGGATGACGAGATTATGGAGACGATTGATCTGCTGGCTCATTATGGAATTACGGTTGAGACAGCAAAGGAAGACATGTCTGCTTATTATGATGCACTTGGCAGCGATGGATACTGTGGCTGTGATGACAGCAGTATGGATGATACCCAGATTATTAAGGAACTGGACAAGCTTATCCGTATGGTATCAGGCAGACAGCAGGATTAAGGAGGCAGTGATGGAACAGACAGGAACTAATCAGTGTCTTGTGTTTGTCGGCAGCATGGAAACCCATGTTGCTGACAGAATGGAAGATTACGCAAGACAGAATGATATGAATGTTGTTGATACGGTATTTAAGGATGATAAAGCCATAGATAAGCTTACCTACTATATAGAAAGAGAAGGGATTATCTGTATTCTGGTTAGAAGTATCTGGGATATTTCAACGGACAGGGAAACAGTAAAAAGCATTATGAAGCTGGCATCCGACCACAATATCAGCATCAATGAGGAGAACAAAGGCTTTGAACCGGCTACGCTTGTCTGGGACGGTGGCGCTGGGTGCTAGGCTGTATCATTTATCCATCAGAGACCACAGTGATCGATGAGAAAGGCAGTCGTGTGGTCTCTTGTCCTACAGAGGACGAAGCAAGGGAATATATCAGAGAACAGGAAGGAAGTGAATCTGATGGAAATTAAGAGAGGC
>JBGVOM010000148.1:0-2293 GCA_045126515.1 Lachnospiraceae bacterium | reverse complement strand
CAAATCCGTCACTCGCCTCTATTGCAACCCGGAAACATAGGTTTCCGGGATTTTTTTCTTTGAAATGGAATGAATAAATATATGGAATTAGAAGTAGCAGATATTATCAAAATGAAAAAGCCCCATCCATGCGGAAGCTATGAATGGGAGATACTGAGAGTCGGAGCCGATTTCAGGCTTAAGTGTCAGGGGTGCGGTCATCAGGTTATGATTCCGAGAAAGACTGTTGAGAAGAGTATAAAGGAAATTCGCAAATCGAGTTGAATGAAAATTTAAATTCCACTTGTAAACTTAAATTCCACAATGAAGACTAAATTCCGTTTTATTAGGGTTTGACATATGTTGTCAGACCCTTTATTCTTGAATTTAGTTATTCTGGAACATATGTATTCTAAAAAAGAGTATGCGGTCGCCAGCAACTGGAATTGGATCCTGTAAGACTGAATTCCACCTGCCTGGAGGCAAAACTATGGTGGCTCATATCCGCAGATTCGTATTGTTTGGGAGCATTTGTTGCAGGATAATTAAAGTGTTGACATCAGGAACCCATATCTATGCTGTAACAGGCTCCAGAACAGGCTCCGCACCTGGTTCTATTGGGACAGAACCAGGTACAAAGCCTGTTGGCACGTTGTGCCAGCCTAGCATAGATAGGCCTAATGTAAACACATGAAATACCAGCTTCTCATGCTCGCGTGTTACGCGTTTACTTCGATTTTACCCTTGAGTAGTGCGGGCGTAAGTATTACTTCGTCCGCGGGTATTTCTTTTAAACCGAAGAAATCCAGTAATTCTTTTGGCAGCATCATTTTTGCAAGAACGAATGGAGTTAAACCGCCAAGACTCTCGCGACAAGAACTGTTGATGTGACTCATCATAAGATTTACATCGTCCTGAGTTAATCTATCAAAAGTAGTGATAGTTTTTGGACAGATTTTTCTGATATACTCATGATTTTTTTCGCAGTGTGGTTTCTGCCACGAAGCCATCGGATCACAGTAGTATATACTTGTTCTCAATATGTTGTCGACTCCGCATTCCAGAGCATCCGGATGCTTGAATTCACCACCCCTGTCGGTGATTATCAGAGGCATTGTTTTACAAAAAAGATGAGTTCCAATTGCTTTGTTAATCCTATCAAAAGTTTTCTCAACGCCGATGGATTCCTTGGAGTCAAGAAGGTAAGCCATCATGAAATCAGCATTACAAAAATGAAGCGTTAAGAGAACTTTGCTACTTCCTTCTGGACCAACCACTGTATCCATCTCGGTTATCTTTGTATCAGGATATTCCATTAGATAATTCTGAAGGTCTTTATAGGTGCGACCTTCAAAAACACCGGTATCATCGATTTCAGTTCCGTGAGATTGACGTGGCTTGTAAGTCACTTTCTTTGGAAGATCTATGTTTCCTACAGAGAAGACCCCAGCATCGATGTAGTTGTAGATAGTCTTTTCACACTGTGTGATTTCCGGATGATTATGAAGGATGGTGTAGACTGATTGACCATTTCCAACCAGAGGACTAATGATATCATCAAGAGCTTTGATTTCTTCTTCGGAAGCATTAATTCCTGCTCTGGACTCTACAAGAACGGTCTTGTATTCTTTATGAGCCCTCGTGGCACGATAATAGTACTTATCAAGACGACAGGTACACTTTTTTGAACACCCATTGCAAACATAGGGAGCTTTCTTTGTTTTGGGGCATGAGTAATCAAATGGAACAAAGTCTTTACAAAAGTTATGGCATTTGTTACATCTCTTACATTCCCTTTTGCAAAAGAGTTCAGTATTGCAAACATGTTTCCTGTGACAGTCCTTGGCAAGAGCACAACGAAAGGCTGTTTCATTGAATTTATTATGCTCTTGAAAAGACCTATGCTTCTTTATCTCTTTAGAGATAGTAGTAGGATCTTTACCTAATTCAGCTGCAATGGTAGACAAGGGTTTTGAAGCATCTAACCCTTTTTCGATAACTACACGGTTATCCTGAGTCATGTGTTTCTGGTTTGTATCTATTTTCTTTGACATATTTACCTCATTTCTACTGCGGATAAGAGGCAATATGTAGCATACATGAAATTTGACCAGAGTGTAAGACTAAATTCAGCCTAAGGTGGAATTTACTTTTTTATTTAACGTAATTAAGGATTTGATGTGATTTTTTTTGCAAAGCGAATCAAAAAATGATATAATATATGCCATAATGTTTATTTGTTAGGAGATTAGTATGTTAGACAAGATTAATTCGGCTCTGGTTAAGGTTGACGATATTGTATGGGGACTACCGC
>JBGVOM010000147.1:0-4008 GCA_045126515.1 Lachnospiraceae bacterium | reverse complement strand
TCTCATGGGATAACGTATTTGCCAAAGCTAATAGTTCAATTAAGTAAGTACGGCTTCTGCATGCCCAAAAGTCTGTATCCTGCAATGTGATTTGGGCATAAAAATCCTGAAAAAGCTTTGTAATTCGAAGAGAATTATCCGGATTTGGAAACAAAACCCCATAAGAAGGAGAAATTCGCTTGACGAAGGAATCCAGATAAAAACAATCTTGCATTTCAGTAGTGCTTAAGGTAGAAGAAGTTGTTCTGATATTTTGGAAATTTAATGCACTATTTATAATGGAAGGATGAAACAGGATGGCTTTTACAGAAATGTCTTTTTCAATAGACAGAAGTTCCGTTTCGTTTGCGCAAACCAAAACAGGAGCATCAAAAGAGATGGCTTGGTGATTGAAAAGAAATATTCCGCTGCCGGATTCGATAAAAACCAAAGAAAGACGGCTGTTTTGTAAAGCGGAAGAGTCAAATCCCAAACCTTCATAATATCCCATATCTAAAGTAAAGTATCCGTGATGTTCTTTCGTGCAAATTTCCATAAGTATTCTCCTAACTTTTCCTAATATAAGTTTCTGATGCTATTTTATATCGAAATTGATAATCCGACAATCCTTTCTGCCAATTCTTCATGGTCTTTTCTTTGGAATATTTTATAATTAGGCTAGAAAGCAAAGGAGGATGGCTTATGAAAAGAAAAATAATACAATGTTTGGGATTGATGTGTTTGTTGGTTATTAACAGTGGATGTGGCAAAGAAACGGTCACACCAAAACCGGAAAAAGAAAAGGGAACCATACAGGTGCTAGAAGGATTCTACAGTGAGGAACTGGGGACGGAGAATACAGTAAGAATATATCTTCCACCGGAATATGAAAACAGTGAAGAAAGATATCCTGTAATTTATATGTTTGATGGACAGAATTTGTTTGACTGCTCCACGGCAACTTATCAAAAGGAATGGCATATCGATGAAAGCCTTGATACTTTATATGACGAAAAGCGCACCAAAGGCATAATTGTGGTAGGGGTGGACTCCGTCAGCAGCAGGAGAAACAAAGAATATAATCTTTATCTGAGTGAATACGATGGAGGTGGTGCCGGAGATGTTCTAAAAACGTGTGATTTTTATGCTAACACGTTGAAACCTTATATTGATAAAAATTATCGCACACAAACAGACAGGGAGCATACAGCGATTATTGGTGCATCCTATGGAGCCGTGGCAGCCATATGTGCCAGTACACAATATCCGGAACTGTATGGATATACCGGCATGTTTTCCTATTGTGACAATCAAAATCCGGAAAAAATGACTGAATATATAAAAGAGCATATGACGCCGGAAATTTTAACGGATAACAGAATTTATTTTTACACTGGAAAATACGATTTTGCCTATACTTCGACAAAGTCTGCTTATGAAATTGCCAAGGAAAATAGCTTAGAAAATATACATTATGAGCTGGATGAAGGGCAGCACGATGAATACTCCTGGGGTACCAAATTTACAGAATGTTTAAATTTTTTTTGCTGGATAGAATAAAACTACTTGAAAAATTTTTTATGATATATTAAAATTCTACATGAACGATAGTGTCGAAGTTCACAATAACCTGAATCCGTGAAACTGAATATCTTTTTATGCCGATACGATTAATTTCTTCGAATCGGCATATATTTTTTTAATATGTCTATCTTGCTTGTCAAAATGAAAGATTTGTCCTGTAAAAGGGTATACTTCCCCCTATAGGAAAAATTGCACTTTGACTTTTTCTTTTTATAGACTGAAATCCGCAAATGCAGTATAAACTTCAGAAAACGTATGTCGCCATACATTACTTTTCCCAAGTCCGATAATCAGTTGCCTTGCATGTGATGTTACATGACTTGCCATCATGACCAGATTGCTTATGACAGTTCTCAGTCTACGGCGTTTTACTTTATGTCGTGTTTTGCGTATTCCAATGGTTTCCTGTCCGATCATGCGTAGAATGTTGTATGCCAGAATCGTTAACTCCAATACCAGCTCGTTTGTGTCAAACTTTCCAGAAGGAAGACGTTCCACATCCATGTCTGTTTTGATCTCACTATGGAATTGTTCACATTCTCCGTGGGCATGGTAATGTCTGATCACTTCATCATCACTCATTCCTGTATTTTCCCACCATGTTTCCACCTCCACATCTGACGGAAAAAGAAACTGGCCTTTTTTATCTATGGTTCGTTCTGTGATTTCGTATCCGATACGGAGCGTAACTGTCTTTTGGATTCCGTCTTCTGTTGTATAGGAAATATCTTTCCAATCACTTCCCGTGTAGACAGTTTTTCCCTCACGTGGCTGTGTGATATTTTGACAGTGTTTTTGTGCCATGGAAAGCCATTCTTCCTTACTTTCACGACGCAGGTTTCTTTTTATGATAAATTTGCAACCCTCTTCCAAAAGGATCCCAATATTTTCAGCTGCATCATTTCCAGAATCCAAACGTACCAGAAGAGGTTCATTTGTAATCTGTTTACACAGGCGAATTGTTTCTCGCAGGAATTCTGGTGTATTTTTCTGACAGTGCTGTTTTCCTTCCCTCAGTTCTGCATTGATCAAATAGCCTTCTGTTCCTATATATGCCATGATTGGAGCGTATCCGTCGTATCCTTTATAGGTACGTGATACTCCTTCTTTCTTAGTTTTTGAATTATCAAACGGAGTGACATCAATGTCTACTGGAACATATCCGCTTGGAAGTCTGCCGGGAACTATTCCATTAGAACGCAACATTTCCACATTTTCAGACAGGATTTTTTCACGCATAGTATTACCGATGTCATCCATTCTCTGCCGAAGTGTTTCTTCGGAAGGTATTGCCCTTGTGATGCCTAGTGCATACTTGTAAAATTCAATATCATCATCCATCTCGTGAACAGCTCCGTACTGTGGTTTTCCCATGCATAGCATTCCGATATAAGTAAGTAGAATGTCCCCGTTTTTTATCTGATGTTGTGACCTGTTTTTGGTAACATCCATTCTATTACAACGTTTCACAAAATCGCTTTTTCCAAGAATAGCACCGACTACGGCAAGACCACTCGCCGGAATGATACGTTCATTTGTAAATTCAATTTTTATATTACTCATAAAATCCGCTCCCTAAAATAGTTTTCTGACAAGACTATTATAGCAGAATAAACCATCACCGAATGGGTGAATTTTGAATTATACAAAAAACAATGAAAAATGCTTGTATTTTGGTGTTTCGAGAATTATGTTGGTATATGAGTTTCACGGATTAAGGTATTATTTCATCTTTAACTTTCATAGGAAGCACTCCATCACACACCGTATTTGAATGCTTTAATAATTGCTCATATTTGAAGTAAAATCTCACTCCAGGATTAAAATGTACACTTAAATCCTCTTCATTCGGAAAACGTTCTAATGCTCGTTCCATAACTAATCTATCACCGGCTTGACAATTTCCCCATGAAAGCATTATATACTCGAAATAATCCGCAGGATCATTTGCTGCATTACGTTTTTCATTCATTAGTTCTTCAACAGGCACTTTCCTAGCATTTAATGCAGACAATAGTTTTCCACATTCCAAAATTTTAATTGCATTATCGATAGAAGTCGTATGGCACACATAATCTGTAACACACCCTTTTCTGTATGGACATGCCGTACATTCTGTAATCAACTTAGGACGAGGTATGTTTAAATAATTTTCTTTGTGTTTGATACTTTCATTAACTAAATTCAGAACATTACTATCTTCACATTCTATAACACATTCTCTGCCATATCTTTTTTCATACTCTATGAATTCAATAATAGTTCTAATCTCCCAATCAGATATATTCGGGTAATTTGATAGCTTTTTATAAAAAACTCCATCCCAGACTGATGTAAATTCAAAATCTCCAATTTTTATTAACATATTATCACCACCAAATTCAATTTTCTTCTGAAACTTGTATTCCGGTTTCTTCTAATTCTCTTTTAGCACTATCTATGGGG
>JBGVOM010000146.1:0-2530 GCA_045126515.1 Lachnospiraceae bacterium | reverse complement strand
TTCTGGTTTGTTTCTATTTTCTTTGACATATTTACCTCATTTCTACTGCGGATAAGAGGCAATATGTAGCATACATGGAATCTGACCAGAGTGTAAGACTAAATTCAGTTAAAGGTGGAATTTACTTTTTTATTTAACGACTACTAAAAAAGTTTCACTTTACTATTGCAAACCGGTAAAGAAAAAATTATAATCATAAAGGATTTTTTACTACAATGGTTACAAAGGAGATTGATTATGAGTATTAGAGTAGGTATTATCGGATATGGAAATCTTGGACGCGGTGTAGAATGTGCAGTTAAGCAGAATGATGATATGGAGCTTGTTGCAGTTTTTACAAGAAGAGCACCGGAGTCGGTTTCAATTCTTACAAAAACAGCACAGGTTTGCAGAATAGATGAGATTGAAAATTGGCAGGGAAAGCTTGATGTAGTGATTCTTTGCGGAGGAAGTGCCACAGACCTTCCGGAGCAGACACCTGTTTATGCAAAGATGTTCAATGTTGTTGACAGCTTTGACACACATGCAAGGATACCTGAACATTTTGACAATGTTGATAAAGCATCAAAGGAAGGCGGACATATCAGCCTTATATCAGCAGGATGGGATCCGGGTATGTTTTCATTGAACAGAATGTATGCAAATGCTATTCTTGTGGACGGGGTTGATTATACATTCTGGGGTAAGGGTGTAAGCCAGGGCCACTCAGATGCTATCCGCCGTATTGAAGGTGTAAAGGATGCAAAACAGTATACAGTTCCTGTGGAGGCAGCATTAAATGCTGTAAGAAATGGTGAGAATCCTGAACTTACAACACGTCAGAAACACACAAGAGAGTGTTATGTTGTTCTTGAGGAGGGTGCCGACGCTGCCAAAGTTGAGGAAGCTATAAAGACAATGCCCAACTACTTTGCTGATTATGATACGACAGTTCATTTTATCAGTGAGGAAGAATTAAAGAAGAATCATAGCGGCATACCACATGGAGGACTTGTTATCAGAAGCGGAAAGACGGGATGGAACGGTGAAAATAATCACATTATAGAGTACAATCTTAAGCTTGATTCAAATCCTGAGTTTACTGCATGTGTAATTGCTGCATATGCAAGAGCAGTTTATCGTCTTTCAAAAGAAGGTCAGACAGGCTGCAGAACAGTATTTGATATTGCACCTGCTTACTTGAGCTCAAAGAGCGGAGAGGAATTAAGAGCTACAATGTTATAATAAATCGCCTGCTATATATACATTAATTAATATATATAGCAGGTATTTTTTTGAAAAATATGTGGGGTGAAGTGTTTTACATGAAAAGAAATGTTGATATGAATCAGATTTCGGACGGGAAACTGTATGGAATCAATGATATGGTTAAAGCGGGATGCGACGGATGTAACGGGTGTTCTGCATGTTGCAGCGGTATGGGGAAGTCAGTTGTGCTTGATCCCCTTGATGTGTACAGGATGACAGAAAATCTTGGAAAAACTTTTGAGGAGCTTCTTGCGGGGAATGTTGAACTTAATGTGGTTGACGGAATTATTCTGCCGAACCTCAAGATGAGCGGCAGCGAGGAGAGATGCAGTTTCCTTGACAACAACGGAAGATGTCGTATTCATGGCTTCAGACCGGGAATATGCAGACTGTTTCCGTTGGGCAGGTATTACGAAAACAGAGGACACAGGTATTTTCTACAGATTTATGAATGCCCGAAGGAGAATAAGACAAAGGTTAAGGTTAAAAACTGGATTGATACACCTGATATAAAATCATACGAAGAGTTTGCAGATAAATGGCACTATATGCTGGAAGATTTGCAGGAAGTAATCAGTAATACTTCCGATGAAACGTTGACAAAGCAGATAAGCATGTATGTGCTTCAAAATTTTTACATAAAGAAATACCTGCCGGATGTAAATATCTATCGGCAGATAAATGACAGAATAAAGGATACATATGAGCAGTTTATAAACTGACATGAGGGAAGAAAAAATTGTAAATTTAAAAATAGTAATATAATGTGTTTTTGATGTAAAAAATGTAAAATTTAGTAGAAATTTCCCTACAATTATTAGACAAACATGTCTTTTTGTGATACTATTATGTCTATATAAAAGGTGTGTGATAACAAATTAATTTATTAGATGATATGATAGTAGCAGGGAGGCATTAACGTGAAACAGGGAAGAATTGAAAACGCATTTACAAAGATGTCATTACAATTAGAAAAAAGCCGTGTGCTAAATGAAATTGTCCAAAGTTTTGTGGCATTGATTCCGGTATTCTTAATAGGAGCATTTACACTGGTTATTCAGTATTTTCCAATACCTGCGGTGTCGGAGTTTATCAGAAATGCTTTTGGGGGAATTCTCTACAAGGGACTGGGCTATGTGTATGATGCCACATATGGAGTTGTGGCGATTTATGTGCTGGTGTTATTGTCATTTAAATATTCAATATCACTGACAAATGGATTTTCAAGTATTAATGTCCTTAATACCATGACAGTGCTTGCATCGTATTTTGTACTTATTGG
>JBGVOM010000145.1:0-5015 GCA_045126515.1 Lachnospiraceae bacterium | reverse complement strand
GGAGTAACAGTATATTTCAGCCAATAGTATTCTATATCAGATTTATTTATTTTTACTTTTCCGTATGGTGCCATTCCTTCATAAGATATTCCAAGTTTCTCAAATGGGTCATATTCTGTCATTTCCTGAAGTCCCGACACTTTTTCTGTAGTATTTTTATATTCCAGTATACAACCATACTTATCTTCAAATAATTCATCGTCAACTCTCCACTTAAGTGAAATAGAATCACCATTTGACAATTGTTCTTTTTTACTTAACTCTAAAATAACACACTCTTCCAATGCAAATTCAAATGCAAATTTTTCATTTTGATTATTTAAACCAAGTTTCTCCGAATAATCTGCAATAAGTTTTTTATAATCAATTTTATAATCAGCTTCTCCTACGCTGTCATATCCTGAATATGATATTGTAAGGTAATCGTCAAGATTAATTTTGACCTTATTAGCAGATACTAAAAAAAACACAAGTCCAACTATTGCAATTACTACTACCAGACATGATACTGTAGCAATTACTATTTTCTTTTTTCCATTATTCATATAACTCTCCTACAAAATATGCTAAATTGGTAATTAATTGAATACAACCCACTCCATACATAATCCCCGATATAAATCTTTTAAAATTATTTGATGTATAACGTGTCGCATATTGTACTGTTCCATCAACAATCAACGGCAAAACTAAAAACATACATATTAAATAATCTATACGAATGCCAAATATAGCTAAAACTATAGCCAGAATATATCCTATCATCATTCCCGTACATCTTGCACATACAGGCAATTGATATCCTCTTAAAAAGAAACTTCTTTCTGGCATTTGATGACATCCCCAATATTTGCTACACATTTCCATGGATTTTATCCAAATTTTTTCTTCACGTTTCATTATACTTTAAATTTGTTTCCACAATTTTGGCATACCCAATAATGAGTTGTTGTCGTTTTACCGGTTCCACACAAACCAAAAATTCCACATAAGCACAATTTCCAAAAGCTTGCGCCCTTACCCTTGACATCTGAAATTACTTGAAGTTGATCACTTCCACACTTTGGGCATCTCATTCCACCTGTAGTATTCATCTGATTATTGTCCATCTTTTCCTCCTTCGTATTACGTTTTTACATAACACTCTTTTTATTAATTACTTTCTCAAATTATATTACATATTTTCGATATTTTCAAGTATTTTTAACTGACTTATAACGCTTTTTATATACTTTTAATAATCATATTCTTTATTTCATCTAATAAAAACATAATAATACACTTAAAATAAGTATAACGTAAAAGAGAAAGTATTATTGAAACGAGGTGCTTACATTATGAATGATACTTTAAAAAGAATTGTCGAGTTACTGAACGGTAGAAATTGGACATTATACAAATTGGCAAAAGAATCAGGCATACCTTATTCGTCATTAAATTCAATGTTCCAGAAAAATAACCAGCCAACTATTGCCACTCTTGAAAAAATATGTCGGGCATTTCATATAAATATGAGCGAATTTTTTTCGGATTCAATACCTTGCAAAACTACCGAGAAACAATATTCAAAAACAGAGCAGGAACTTATACAGGCTTATAGAAATTTAAGCCGTAACAATCAAAAACTTTTATACGATTTTGTAAAATTACTAGAAAAAAGATAAGCCAGATAAGCTTACATTTAGCAAGCTCATCTGGCTCTCACAACATATAAACATTTACTCATTTATTCAAATTGCTTAGAATATTGTCAAGATGCAGTCCGTATCGTGCAGCAATATCCTTAGCATAGCTTAGTCCGTCCGGTGTGGTTCTTGATATTTTATAACTTCTCGTACCATCTTCCTTGTTCTCCATAAGTGCCACAAGATTGTCTATCTTTCCCTTATTCATAGGATGAGAGTTATATTTATCTACCTGCTGTGGCAGGTCATGAATATGGGTGACATAAATGCCTCCGCATCCTATGGCACCGATTCCCGTAAGAACCTCCGACGCAATATATCCTGCCTCAAGACCGCTTGTGCTGGAAAATGACTCATCCATAAGAAGCATATCCGTATCGGTTAAGACTTCCATAATTGCCCCCAGTCTGGCGCACTCACTCTCCAGTCGTCCCTTTCCGTAGTTATTCTCATCTGACGCCGGGAAATGGGTGTATATTCCCGAAACAGGACTCATAACAGCACTTTTTGCAGGTACAAATAATCCCAACTGGAATAAAGCCTGTGCCATACCTATTGAATACGCAAATATTGACTTTCCTCCGTGGTTCGGACCAGTAACTATATAAAATCTTCCGTTTTCATCAAAAGCAAACGTATTTGAAACTATACTGTGCTCCAAGGATTTCTGTGCAAGTACAGGATTGTATACCTGCTCCAGATTACACTTTTTCTCACTCATAGGTCTGATTTCGGGTTTGCACATTGGCAGACCCAGCTCCATCATTGACAATATGAATTTTACTCCAGCTGTGAGAAAACGAATATCATCCAGCAGATTTACAAAAAAGCCGGTGTTATCCTTAAAATATTTTTGTGTCAACGGTTCAAAGCTTCTGAGGGACTTTGCAAAAATATTTTGAAGTGCATATGTCGTTGCATTGTTTAACGCAATGACCTCCTCCTTTGCCAGACCTCTTGTAACGGCTGTGAACGGTGACATAAGAACATGACTGTCTTTTGCATCTTTTTTAAGAAGCCTGTCCATAATATTTCCCTCACGATAATGTACAGTCTCAACAGAGATAACTCCAGCATCCTTTACTCTTAAATTCTCATCAAGATTAATTCCAACACTTATACTCTTTATACTGCCAAACCGTATCTCCATCTTGGACAGCTCCGCACACAAATTTCCGTAATCCTCACTTTCCTTAATCTCCATAATCTGCTTTTTAAAAAGTTTCATTCCCTCTGATTTGAAATCTGCATCTTTCAAGCTGTCAGAAAAAAGTTCCACTATCTCCTGATACATTTCAAGATATCTCACTGAACTGAGAGCAGATTCCACCGTAAAATCACTGCTCATGGCCTTTGACATATCCTGAATATTTCTTATGACATTTACTGCCTTACAGAATGATTCATAAACCTTAGAATTGCCAACCAGGTCTTCAATAACCGCCAGACGGTATTCCAATACCTCCGTATCGGTTGTAAAATACTCCTCCAGCGACAGATTTCTAAACCCCAGATAACTTTCCTTTATAAGAATAACAAGGGTATCAATCTGAAGTGCTTTAATAAAATCATAATTTTTCATTTTTTCTTCTCTGCTCATATCATAATCCGGCGGATACACCAAACGAAAATTATTTAACATAATACCTTCCCCCAATAACATTTTAATTTTTAATATAACCAAGCATATTTGCAAGCTGTGCGTTCCGTTCTTCTGCCCATGAATATTCTCTCATATATTCACCTGCATAACGTTTTGCCGTCTCCTCATCTCCGTCAAAAATACGATACACATCGCATTCAACCCTGTCAGTTCTGATATATTTCTCTCTTCCCCGTGAATCTATTATGTCATCAATTCCCCAACTCTCCATTGTGTCAATGAGTCTTTTCAGTGTCACACGATAAAGCGACTGGGTATTTACGTCATTTGGCCTGTCGGCCCAGAGATATGAAATAGCTTCCCCCGAAGTAATTCCTTTGTCTCCTCTGTCAACAAGTAACGCAAAAAGTTCTTTAATCTTTGTTCTTCCAAAATGAAGCACCTGTCCATTTACATAAACCGCAAATGACGGTATTGTCTCTATTACTACTTTTACCTGTGAATATGATTTTACCATTTTAGCCTTATCGAGTTCCTTACGGATTTCCCCCGAACTATATGGTTTTAAAACATAGCCTATGGCATCCACACCAAACGCCTCAAGGGCAAACTGACTGTGTGCCGTAACAAATATAATACGGATTCCTGAATCTATTTTCTTAAGTCTTTTTGCAAGCTCAAGTCCATGAATGCCCGATGTCTCCATGTCAAGAAATGCCACATCCACCGTCTGATCCTGTGTCCACTTAAGTGCCTCTTCTCCGTCCTGAAATAATTTAAGACTCTCAATATCAGAAAAACCTTCCACTGTCAGTCTGAAATTATCAAGTGCCGGCTTTTCATCATCAACGTATATTACATGCATGATTTTGTCTCCTTATATGGTATAGTTATTGTAACTGTTGTTCCCTGTCCTTCATTACTGTTTATATCAATTGTTCCGCCTGACATATGGCAAAGTCGGAAACGTACGTTTTCAATCCCAACGCCATCCTTTTTCGTTTGCCGTTCTAAGTCAAATCCCACTCCGTCATCACTGATAATAATAGATATCTTTTCTCCGTCAGTTTCTGTCCTTAGCATAACAGTTCCACCGTCCTTCTTCGGTGTCAGTCCATGCTTTATGGCATTTTCAACCACAGGCTGCAATACAAGTGCCGGAATATAAAAATCTTCTGCTTTAATATCACTGACAAAGCGAATCCTGTCACCGAAGCGAACCTGTTCCAAAGCAACGTAATCTTTCACATGCTGCAATTCCTTAGAAAACGGTATCAGTCTGTCTTCCTGCATTATGTCAATATTATCCCGAAATATCTTGCAAAGGTTATGACCGTTTCATCTGCCGTTTCGGGATCATATTTGCACATACCGCTTATGGCATTAAGTACATTAAAAATAAAGTGCGTTCTAATCTGACTCATAGCAAGAACTATCCTGCTGTTCTGAAGTTCTCCGGACAGTTGGTTAGCTCTGACGGATGCCTTATAATTGTGCGGAACAATGGCAAATGACCTTACAAGTAATAATACGAAGAGTACCATAAAAGTTATCTTAACACATTCTCCTTCTGTCCACCAGCCCATTAATCCATTTATTAAATCAAAAATCTGTGCCACAAACATCAGAGCAAATGCCGACAGCATAATTCTGTTTTCTCTGTCAGCCCGTATAAACTCCCAAATACAGCATACAAGCATTATAGGACTTACAACAGCCTCCATAAC
>JBGVOM010000144.1:0-20542 GCA_045126515.1 Lachnospiraceae bacterium | reverse complement strand
GAGGAATTAGAGCAGCTTGCTCCCTGGAGCCAGCTTGCTCAGGAAACCTGTAACTGATTAGAGTAAAATGCTCGCATGCCTAGCATCCCTAGTAAGGATGCCGGCTTAGTTTTGGAGTACACCTCGAAACTAAGCGCTTACCTCAAAACAGAGACGAGATTCGCTTTACGAATCTCGCTCTGATCAGCGGTCGTCGAATTTCCGTTTATACAAGAACAACGTCCATTCTCCTCATCGCCACAAAAAAAATCGTTACCCACAGCTCACATAAACGCAAAACTATGGATAACGATTTTGTTATCTACTGCAATCTATTTATTGTAATTCGAACCACTCTTCCTGTAGTTCCTATTAAGGTATACGCCGGTCTTTTCAACCCCTCATCGCCCCGTATACGTAAAGGTGTACTCACCTCCGGGAGCTACAGACGAGCCACTTAAACTGTGTTCACGACGCCCTTCTCATAAGAGAAGCACTATCTCCCCTATCTGCCTTGCGGGGACCAGGACGAACCTCTCGCCCTTCATGGATTATTATCCTTACGCCACATACCTACTCCCGCATTTTTCCGGACTTCCATCCAGCCTCTCGGCCTTCATCTCTCAATCCATCAGCCTACTAATATGATAACTGTGATTTTCATCCTACGGGTATATGAACCGTAATTTTACTCAAATCTGTAACTGCTATTCAGTTGTTAAAATCCATTGGCTTTTCAAACCATACGCAAAGCATAATCCATAATTTACAAATTGTAAAGACACTATTCTGGTGTATTTTTCATAAAAACAGGTCATTTTGTGACTTTTTACTCTGCTCATGTATATCATACAAGCTTTCAGCATGATTGTACATATCCTGAAAAGACCAATTTTGTCAGTTTAGTATTCTTTGTTGTATGAATTTCTCTTTGCGTGATTATCATATCATGTTTTACCAGGGCTGAAAATGGACAGGGCTGGTGTATTTTGATGGATTTGCACCAGGAATTGGTGCTTTATGGCATCTTTCTCAGAATCTATACCAACACCTAATCATATGCTTTTAGCTCTCCAATCAAATACCCATCAAATAAACCAATACCTCAAAAAGCGCGTAAAATAAGGGTTTTAGTTAATATAGTTTCTTCAAAATGAACATTCTATCAAATACCCATCAAATAAAATTTATGCCCAGTATGGTATATATCTTCTATTTTTCAGTGCTGCATTTTCATCAGACAACTTAATAAGCTCCGCATCCAGTGTAGCTTTAATAATTCTTGATACAATAGCCATATTCTTTGCATCAATACCGAATCGCTCTCTTAATACCGCATTCGCGACCTCTATTTCATTCACATAACAATAACATGTATACAAATAACAGGTTCTGATTTTATCCTCTTTCTTCCAATCATTCAGATTATCATACCAATATAGTTTCGTTCTGGTAAAATCATCTCCGGTTTCAACCTTTGGTGCCGGAATAGTCAAATCGCGCATCCCTTCTTCCATACGATCAAATCCGCTTCCTCGTTCCTCACAAATCCGAACAATTCTAAGGAATGATGCCATAGCCTCATTGCGAGAGTGAGGTACTGTATCAATAATACGATTAACTTCCACTAAAAGGCTTCCCGGATTCGATGCTTCCACTTTCGTGTCAAAAATCTCCATAACAGGACCACTTCCATGAGCAGTTAAATCCTGATGAATGATCATATTTCCAAGCATTTCTCTGATTGCTTTGCGCGGAAACATGATATGCTCCAATCTTCTTCCGCCATCGATTTCTTCCTCTTGTGGAATCAGCGTCATAATATAGTCTGTAATATCGTCAAATTGTATTGCATATCCTTTTGTAAAAACCTGCTCTCTTATAGCATTAGTTTTACCATTGCCCTTGTATTTAATTACACGAACCGCCTTTCTTTTCAAATGTGCAAAGGCAGTTAAATCCTTTGCCAGAAGTAATGCTCCCATATTAGTAATCGCATAATTCCCGTTATCCATCTCGCGAATAAATTCTTCATCGATCATGTTGTGAATAATGGCATCACGATTACTCGGTAAAGGTAATTTCATAAGTGTATAATATGCTGCACAGTCTAAGAGTTCCGTTACTTTAGATGCCGTAACATTCTCCATCGCCACTCTCAATTCAAATGGTTTCTGTTCGAAGGACAGCCAGAGCTTTCGTTCTTTCTCCGGATATTCTTTAAGCTTTTTCTTATATGAACCAACACGGATAAATTCAGTCCCCTTAAAGCTGGTAGGAGTATTCACTGCTGCCGGTATCTCCATAACAACAACTTTTCCTTTATCCGTATTCACTTCAATAAATCTAAAATCCACCCTTGGTTTTAATCCACCCGCCAGCCAATTCTCGATTTCTTCATTGCCTTTTTTTGCTTTTTTCGGCGAAAACGACGTTCCTTCAATCTCGTGAGTTTTATCATTAATTCCCCACAAAATATAAGCCTTTTCTTTATTACAAATAGTAGCCGAATTGCTTAACGCAGATATATATTCACCAATCAATTCCGGTTCATAATTATTCATTTTATATTCCAACCACTCGGTTTCTACTGGCAATTGGCGGAGTCTGTCAATTAAGCTGATATAATATTCTTGTTCTGAATTCATAAAAAACCTGCTTTCTACTATATATTTTCTAATACTTGATTTTTTGTTGCTCCAAACGCTTCATTTATACAAATTTGCTTCCATAAAACAAATAATATCTATACAGATAATTCTCTTACTATTTTGCGTTCATCAAACAGAATTTACTCATGCTTAACTATTCTCTTAGTCATTAATTTAAGAAGTTCTTTAGATACTCTCTCAAATTATCATCAACTGCATAAACATAAGTTCCATTTATACCACGTGTCATTAGTGTTAAATAAATATTCAAAAGATACTGCCTCATCGAAGCTTCTCCTTCAGATTTTGTGAAACTATCTCTTAATTCTTTTCTATTTACTTCAACACGTTTCTTCTCTAAATCATAATAAATCTCTTTGCCAAATATTACACCCGCATAATTCAAATCAAATCCTTGGCTTTTATGTATACTCAGAACCGTATTAGAATCCCCTTTCCTCTTGGTGCTATACCAATGGTAAGTTTTTCCTTCAATTATTATTTCTTCTTCAATTCCCCAACCTGGTCCACATACCACCGAGCTAAGACCTTCTTCATCATTTTTCTCATGAATTATCAAAAACAGTTCTTCTATATTATCAATAACCTTTGCTTGATAATTATCAATTTTTTTGTAATCTCTAATCGAAAAGCTTTCCTTTTCTAAAATATCCTTGACATAATCATAATATCCGTTACCGCCTTTACATCTCATCTGCGAAATAAGCTTATAATATGCAAACAAATGTGGTCTACATATTTCTTCAAATCGTATTTTGTCAATATCTGTTGCTCTTATAGATTGTAATTCATCATAAAATATAATTTGTAAGCGACTACTTCTGATTATCCAATCAAGTTCTGTGTATGCAGATACATCTCTCGTAAATTGTTCTAACATGAGAGACTGATTAATTTGATCAAACTTTTTATAAATATGAGCGCCAGGTAAATGATGCCTCCTATAAAGCCTATGTGCTTCATCAACAATAAGAACATCATAATAATCCTTCACAACATCTTCAGGCGCTAATATCATCTCTTCGGACAACCCATCAATTGAACGAAAAATTTTTTTCATTGTTTCACGCAATTCATGCATAGGAACAACAAATCCTATTTTTCTTATACCATTTATTTTTACTGAAAGTCTTCTTACTAAATCAGAAAACTCCACATCATCGATATACATCCACGTCTTTTTATTGCGGTTTATATCTACTAATAATTTCACAAGATAAACAGCCAAAATCGTTTTTCCGGTACCAGCTCCACCAATCACCTGTATCATAGATTTTTTTGTCGCGCAATTTATCGTATATATTTTTTTCAGTATCTCATATGTCGCGTTTTGTTGTTCATAATTCAAGGTCTTATATGGTGAAAACTTAAATAATTCCGAATTTTCAATATCAAGTAAACTTTTCTTCACGATGCCGCGCTTTAAAAGAATTTGCCAGATATCCTTAAAGTCATCTTCGTAAGCTTCTTTGTAAAAATAATTGTGATTAACAACTCCCGCATTTCCATTAACTAATTCTCTTGAGCCTTCCGATCCCATATACTTTATCAAAAAAGACTCCAAATCAAGAACAACTGACTTGTTAAAAGTCTTATTGCTAATCAAACAAATATCTGTAAAGTCATTAAACTCAATTTCTTGCAAATGTTGCTCCGTACGTCTCACCGCATCCAAGGTTTCTCCTACATACATACTTTTTGAATTATATATGATATATACACTAGGCCAATTTATGCCATAATGCCACTCTTTAATCTTAGATATAACATTTTTGTCATATGTGAAGTTAACAACCGATGTCACATTTTCACCTTCTTACTATTTCTCATTTTTATCTAATACATTAGCAATCTTTTTCGCAATTGCTTTGGCCATAATTGGTGGAACTGCATTACCTACTTGTTGATATTGCTTATCCTTCGTTCCACAAAAGACAAACGAATCCGGGAAAGTCTGTAATCGCGCCGCTTCCCTAACGCTTATAGCCCTGTCCAATGTAGGATGAATCCACATGGACTTTCTCACATTAACTACTGTTCCACTAGGTTCATCATAATTTAATCTCAGATATATTGTATTTTGCGTCCTACTCACATCCGTATATGTATTAGATTTAAGAGCATCATTCAATGCATGAAAATTCTGTCCTTGCTTTAATGCCTTAAATCGTTCCATAGCTATGCTTGTTGTTTTTGTAACTATATGATTCTTTAATACAGTTGTATTTCTTAACTGCCTTCCTAATATACTTATTTCTTCAACGTTTCCGATGTTTGTGCCTTTATCTTCTTCTAACGAATATACCGGCGTGACATCTTCCAAATCTTCAATTGCATCTCGTACAGTTCTATATTGATCCTCATCAAAACTACCGATTGGTAACGCAATTTTATCAGAAATTTTCTTCTTTACACCTACTATTACAAATCTCATTCTCTTTTGAGGTGCTCCGTAGTCTGCAGCACATAGAACTTTGCTGTTTAAAACATAGCCATTATCGTCGGATTGCAAAATCGACGACAAATAATCATATACAGCATATGAACGAATGCAAGCAACAATATTTTTTCCGCCCAAATATTTCTCTACTACCAATTCATTATCAAATATTTCTTTTGCTTTTCCAAGCATTCTTTGAATCATAATTGCTTGTTCTATATTAGCCAAAATCATGTTTGCTGTAACTTCTCCATTATAGTACTTCTTTATAATTTCGAATGCTTTATAACTCTCTTTTTCGATATAATCTCTATTGCCATTATCAATATACTCTTCTGAAAACTTCAACAGTTTTTTCTTATGCTTTTCTAAGGCTTTCACCAGTTTCTCCGAATTTTTACATGCTTTAAAAATAATATTCATTTCAAAATAATGCTCTTCTGGCCACAGGTATTGATTTATTTTAGCCTTATCACTTACTATCTCTAAGGCACCTTCAAACATATATTCTTCATCAAGCAATAATATTTCTGTTTCTTTTGTCGGAATATTATACTTAGCAACAATATTCTTATCTTTTTTATCTAAATAGAACCTGTGCACATCAGACTTAAGCATGCTTACATTTTCCATAACAAAGGCTTTTGGTTGCAATTCAACAATTGCACGTATATATTGCTTCACAAGCATATTATTTTGACTAATTGCATGATTACGCTGTCTATTGGCATTTGAAAATCCTTGACATGGCGGACCCCCAATAACAACATCAATTTTTCCATATTGTTTTTCTAATTCCTTGTAATCTGCTCCGCAAACATCTCCCCTAACATCCACTTTCGGATGATTTAAACGATATGTTTCCTGCATATTGGGATTATTTTCAAATGCTACCTTTATCTCAAACTTCTGTGTTTGCATAAAACCTAGACTCAATCCTCCAGCTCCCGCAAATAAATCGACTACTTTATACACATCTTTGCTCCTTTGGGTTATATTTTAAAACCTTCTTGTATTGCTCTCTCTAACAAATCAAGTAATTTTTTACTCTGAACAGAATTAGGAATTTTTGAAGGTATTTTACATGCTATTGATAGAGCAGCTACATCTGCAGTACTCACTAAATGGTTATTAACAGCAAACTCCGATATTTTTTTCCAATCATCTGCCGAATATTTTACTACCTCTACTTGTGCATTTATGTCATTTGTTATCCGTTGTTCTTTCTTAGCAAATTTTTCAGCTGTTTTTACTTCGTCAAGAGTCATCAAATAATTCTCTATATCCCTTGGCAATGAATAATTCATATTTTTCACAGCCTCCCAACACTCATTTCTTTTACACCATTGTGTAACATTTATTACTCTTCGATTGGGATCTGTTATCTTATAAAATACTTTTTCTGATATATCAATCAATATATTAGCAACAATTTCTGGTACTTCTTGTTTATTCCATATATATATTAAATCCAAATCCATTCCTTGAAACTGTTCCTTTAGCAATTTATGAAAAAGTGCGACTGTATAATAGATAACATTTGCACGATATCCCCCTTCATACCATCCTTGCTTTGGAATCTGTTTTTCCAACAACTGGAACATTAATAACAATGCTGCCGTTGCTTGAAAATATCTTTCATTAAACTGTGTATCATTTTTCTCCCATTCATCATTTATCCATTCTGCAAATGACGTAAAATTAGTTTGGGCACCTTTACTCACAGTTTGAGGATTTCCGCGCCAAGTATTTTGTACCTTTGCCAAATCAGTTTTCTTAATCACCTTGTTTTTAGGATGTTGCAATTCAAATTGTTTCTTTTTAGCAGGGGTCAGTCGCATTTGTTCCTGTAGATACTGACCTCTAGCACGCTCATAAAACCATTTTGTTTCATATTGTGCACCAGAACTTGCCGGTGCAAACATATGTCTTGAAATCTGCTCCATTCTTCGATGAAATGGATGCGAAGCAAAGAAATCTGCATCACTAACTTTATTCTGGCTATTAGATGATCTGGATATATTTCTAATCAACTCATCTGTTTCTTCCTGTGTTGTTTCATCTATAGCCGTAAGTTTCATTTGTACATAAATATTATCAAGTAGTGCCTTATCCTTGTATCTTGCATTCGATATGGATGCTGTTGTTTGACCGCCATTAATAATCTGAAAATCTCTCGCAAACTTTATAAATTTCCCCTGATTTGTTGATTCAATTTGTACATCCATAGCAGTTGCTGATATTCCATTATTAAATGCAAAAAACATTTCTGGTGAATTCAGAATTGTTGCTCTGATTTTCTTATTTACAGCTACTTTAGTTGATAAAAACGACCGGACATTTCCTTCTAGTAATTTACTGCCATATTTATCATAAATATCTGCCAATACCTTTCCCGGGATTACACCTAAATAGCTACTATACTGATCAGTCACAGCCGAACTAGCTTCCAAACATGGTATTCCACTTTCGCAGTATTCAGTAAAATCAATTTCTATAACTTGTCTTCCTTGTTCAGAACAACATACTCTAAACAGACGCTCTATATCCCAAATTTGCCCTTCAACAGGTATTCCGTTACAGTCTTCTATATCAATTGTTTTAATTGCAGAACTCATGTCTGCATCAGTAAAAATAAATAATCTATATTTTCTGACTTTATCCCGTGTTGAGCGGAGCATATCAACTAAATCTGAACATGGCGTGCTTATTTCTATCTCTTTATAAAGATCTGTATTTGTGGCAATATCAATAAAATATCGAAGCTGTTTGAACATTGTTTTGGCGCTAGTATTTGTTAATGTTCTGTCTTCTTCAATTCCAACATAATCCGCAACAATAAGATTCATTGTGTAATCAAACTCATCTAATACATAACCATCCACACGATACTTATGACTTCCTTTTTGACCTTTATAGAACGAAGGATAAAATTCTGGTATGACTTCCGTATCTATTAGATACTGTGCCATATTTTCTACAAATGACGCACAAGAGCCTTCTCCGGTAACCGAAGCCGCTGCTTTCGCGCTTTCTAAAAAATCTTTTTTAAACTCTTGTGAATCCATAGACTACCTCCTGTATTTTTCTATTGCCGCCAAAGATAATTCATATTTGCATGATACAATTTCTGAAGAAACATTATTTCCAACTAATTTAGGGAATGAATCATTGACAATGTATTCTCTTTCTTCTATAAATCTAAATTGATTTTCCCGATATTCATTTTCATGATTTTTTCTATACCCATACTTATATAACTTTAAATCAAATCGGTCTAAATATCTTGCGTTATTTTCCAGTTTTGTTTTAATTTCACTTACAACATCTACCAGAGATATTCTATTATCTCCAGCAGTTGTACTTTCTAGGATATATACAACTAGATTTCCTTCCATCTCCTGCTGCAGTTGTTGTAAAGAAGATATATGTACGGTCTCTGAAGCCAAAGAAACACATTTTATTTCTGCCCATTCTGATTGAAACAAATAATCCTGATCACTACCATCTGGTCCAGCCCATGAATCTACAGCCGCCTCAGTTCCAATATCATCTATCATTTTTGACAAATAGATCAACTCTCCCAATAATCCTTTTTGCCTTTGAAATGACATTACACTCTTATTTTCATATTGTAAAAGTTTTTGCCATGTCATGTATCGATGTATCAATGAATTAAGAGCATTTTCTTCTTTTGAACTATAATCAATCATGTCCCAACATAATCGAAGAAATTCTTCTTCAAATGACGGATGAACCAACTGAAACTCCAATACCCACGATTGATTCTTAAGTTGAATATTAGAAACTTTTACAGCAAATGATGATGGGATGTTTTTTATTATTCCTGTATCCATAACGACAAAGCTTTTATAAGAACTTTGCGAATAACCAATTTGCAAATCCAACGGGTGTTCTATTCCCAATTTCAGAAAGCCATTACCTACAGCAGGCATATTATCCCATTTTTCTTTCAGCTCATCAAATTTCATTATCGTCATCCTCTTCACTAATATCCTCTACCGTAAAATAATTCTTCAACTCTGTTGTATTCACAATATAATTAGCACTCTTCTCTGCTTTTCCACCGGGAAATCCTAAACCAATTGCATAAAAATACTTTGGATATCCCTTTAGTTTATCATTTGTGTTTTTTAACAAATGGATTAATATCAATGGATTTCTTCCAGAAATAAGATATGTTTTGTCGGTAGCTTTCCCTTTAGCTTCTTTTCTAAGATTTATTATAACATCTTTCTCAAGGCCTATCTTCGTACAACCACCTGCGCCCACTCTTACGTGTCTATCATTAACCTTTAACATTTTATCAAATGTACTATCACTAGTAATATTCCTTTTTTCTGCATGTAAGGAAATACTTTCTTCTTCGGTTAATTTCAATATATACTCTTCATCATCTGAACCAGTCGGAATCGCGAGATCCCACATTTCCAACGAATCGTCATTTTCTATAAACTCTGCTAAAGCAATTGATTGAAAATTCAGATTCCATGGATGCGACTTGTAACCTCTAATCAGATCAGCAATCTTATCTCTTGATACATCTTTCCATATATATGCTTTTGTAAAATCATCATAATACTTTTTAATTCTTTCTTCTGCATGAATAGACTTAATTGTACGTTCACATAATGTGTTGTTGTCTATAATAATATCAACATCGTTCCAAAGTCTTGCTGTTTCAATCATTCTCTTTGACAATGTTATGGGTACATTAACTGCTGTTCCACTTCTCATCTTATTTCTAGCAGTCACAATTAGTGCCCCCGGATCCTGTCTCACCTTTAATCCGAAATCTTCCGGTGTCATATTTTGTTTTGCCATATGTCTGAGTTCTTTTTTTAACTCATTAAAAGCATCTGTAATATATGCATACCAACCTACGGCATCTTCACCCATCCATATCTTAAATAAATCATCATAATTATTACGGTATCCAAACCAACGTCCCATCTGTAATAATGTATCATACATCATTGTATTTCTGTAAAAATAGCTTACACACAATCCTTCAAGTGTAAGACCTCTAGATAAGCTGTTACCGCCCACTGCTATTACTCGCATTCCAATTTCTTTATAATTATAATAATCCAAGCTTTTTGCACCAGTTTTTTGGTTAACCGGGCGCACTTCTATTCTTCTAACTGCTTTAAACAGATACTCTTTGAGCAAGCACTCCCACGTCAATCCTGCTACAGTTTCCAATTTATATTTATCCCAGATATAGTTTAGTTTTCGGATGTTGTTTATCTTCATAGCCTGTTGTACTGGTAATTGTGAGTAATTTTCTAAATCCGACTTGATTTGTCCCATATACTCTTCTATCAATTCAGCAGTTACATTTTGTACATTAGTAAAACGACTTACATTTACCATCATTGAACGATGTTGATTTGCATCATATCTGAAATCCGAAATAGCATTAACCAGACAAAAATATCCTATTGCCTCATACAATGACGGTGGCAAATCATATAATTCGTCAGCCAATTCTTTTTTATGTTTAAATACAAAAAAGTCTTCCTGCTCATCATTTTTTATTTCAATTATGGAACTTCCATATTCACCCTCTTGTCTTTCATTCCAATCATCTTCATTTCCATTACCAAAAATTTTGTCCGCACCAATATAGCTATCTGGAGTCGGCAATAATGTCAAAAAGTGTCTTGGAAATAAATCTTTAGCTGCGCCATCATCTGCAATCTGGGGATCAATAAAAATATTAGCAAACGGTGTCGCCGTTATTCCTAAATATGTAGCTTGCTTAAACGCTCTTAATATCTTATTTATTGCCGCATTTATTGCAGTTGGATCCATCTCATCTGAATTTGTATTTACCGATGCATTATCTGCCTCATCATCAATCAACAACATCGGTAAATTTAGCACATCTTCATCCTTTGTTAACCACTTAAACAAATTATTCAATACACTTTTATTCTTTTTCACAACAAATAAAGCTGTACCTTTTAAGTCATTCAAGTTAAGCCCATTAGATTTAATGACACTAGCATTAAAATCCGTCTGTACTGACGTAAAGCGTGTAATTCTTTTGTCCTGAGCAAATGGTGGTATTTTACCTACACCCACCGGAATATTTCTCATTGAACTATCTGCTTTTTTATCCAAAGAATATTTACTGTCAAGACCTACAAATTCCGCATCTAATCGCTCTTGAGTTTGTATTCTAAGGTTTTCCATCATTCCGGCTAATACAATGATTACTTTATATCCTGCATCTGTGGCCTTATTACATATTGCTGTATATGTAGCGGTTTTTCCCGATTGCACATCTCCAAGCAAAAGACCTCTTCTCTGAAACGGATTTTCACTCTTCGGGTTTCCCAAATCATCCATAACATCTTCTGTTGTATTATGCAGTCTTTCTACTACAGGTTTGCTCCATTTTTTTATGTTTGATAAGTAGTCCTTATATCTATTCCAAAAAAATCCGTCATTAACACTTGCCTTATACCAACCATATTGGTGCGCACTATCTCTTTTTCTCAAAGTATCCGCATATCCAATGCTATGTAATATATTTTCCGGCAGGCGCTTCTTGATACTTGCAAATTCTTCATCAGTAACAGGATATAATGTTTTGAATACCTCACGTAATGCATCGGCTTCTGAATATATCTGGTCAACAGTAGGGAGCTTATTTGTAAACTTAGTTTCAATAATCTGTCGTATTTGATTAAACATAATTTCCATATTTTTTGTCATGATAGTATACCTTCTTTCAAAGCTTTATCTATTTCTTCAACATAATTGCAAAATGGTTCTGTCTTCTTTAGCATATCAATCATATCCGAATGCAAACTAGCTTCCGTCGTTTTCAATATTTCACGCAACATTATAATTATTTCTACACTATCTATATCTTTATCATTTTCGATTTTTTCATCATTTGTCAAATCCAAATATAATGAGTTAAGAGGTATATTTTCCTCTATCTGTTTCATCAATAATAACAATCTGCTTGCAATTTCAGTATTTTCATTCTGTATCTCAACAAGTAATGGGTAATCTCTATTAATTTCATACATAAAGCCGCCATTCCTTGTTCTATATCTATTCCAAACATGTACTACTGAATCATCCATTTCTCTTTTTCCTCTGTACGTCCATGTTCGCTTGCTTTTCTCCGCCAAACGCTCTATAACACTTTTAAGGTTATTTCGCACTTCCGCTGGTGGAATTGCAGAAGATTTTTTTATATCTAAGGTCCAAAGGTCATCTAAGTCATTGGGAATATCCACCCTTATCCTTGCTAACTTAGACATTTCACCCTGCCGTATCATTCGAAACCATGTCCCCCACACTAATAACCTTTTGTTTCTGTAGACATAAAATCCCTGATGCTTTCTAAGTCCTTCTTTTCCACCTAACATCTTTATTTCGTCGGATGTCATTTTAGAAATATGCGGTAAAATATAGGGTCTAACTTCAATATGTTTGCCGCGCACAACCAATATCTCATCATCCATCGCCTGAACACTTTTAGAGGACAAAAAAGGATCTATCGGTTCTATCTTAACATTGTTAATCTGTATTTCTATTTTCTTAAGACCCACCTCACCAGACAAATATCTATGATACACCAGTGACAAATGTTCTCTTACCACATCTATTTTTCTTCCTAATGCTTGTTCAAAGTTTATTTCTCCCGCTTTTAATCTATCTAAATTTTGCCATATAACCACTGTACCAGAATCATACTTTAACAATTCTTCAACATGTGGCAACTGCAATATTTCATCTTCATCCAAAATCAACAATGTCCATTTCCCAGTTTTTGCAACATAATCTATATCCCATCTTCTAGCTAATAAAACATCTTCTCTTTTTGTAACAACAGTAAGACTTCTACACTGTGATAATGATGCTGTTTTTAACCCCAAGCCGAATCTTCCTAAATCATCTTTACTACGTTCATCCATTGGATTTTTACTACCGTACTGCATTGCAGTAGTTATTTCCTCATCATCCATTCCACGCCCATTATCTAATATTGCCACATATTCTTTATCTACTGGAAAGAAAAACAAGTCAACTTTGCTTGCTCCCGCAGCAATACTATTATCAATAATATCCGCCACCGCAGCTTCCAATGAATATCCTATAGCTCTTGTTGATTCAATCAACGTTGGTGCATATGGTGGTAATTCTATTGGCTTCATAATTACAGACCTCCTTTAGTATTTTCTCAATAATAGCGCAAAATGTGTCCATTATTCAGTACTCTTTTATAGTACACTACTTATGATAACTTTTAATGTATTCCCGTATCCACAAACCAATTTCAACTGACGCCGTTTTCCCTTGTTCACGTAGCAAGGACATAAACTCTTCTTTTACACTAGGTTCAATTGATATTTCAATTTTGGCTGTTTTTATTCTTCCAGCAGGTCTCCCACCATTATTTTTTTTATTATTTGTCATGGCAATTCCCTCCGTCTTATTAAGAATATTATACATGGTTTTTATCATGGTGTAAACCTGTTTTTATCCTATTTCTTCCCCATTTTTGAATCACAAAAATAATGCTTAGGCACAGGGCACTCTATCGTGCCCTTCCTCTGCCACTTTCCCCCCTCTCATTCATCTTTTCATCCTGCATTTCCATGGTCTTATCATAAATCCTCTGATAATCCTCATACACCTCATCAAACTCAAGTTTCAATCCGCAAGCCTTCAAAACAGCCATATGAAGCTCCAGATTATAGTTATTATCATCCGGCAGGAATCGGAACAATTCTGCTTTCTCTTTATCCGTAAGACACGGATAAGATAAACCCATAGAATTGATTGCCTCTACAATCTCCTCTGCACGTTGTTTTATGAAATTAGCACGCATTCCTTTATAAACAAGCTTCGCCATATCCATAATTTCATTTCCATCAACATCTGGCTTAACATCACGAATGAACGAACTTACCCTGCTATGCACTTCATCAATTCCCACTATCCTGTCAAATTCTAAGATAGCTACCATGTCTTCCGGGCTCATACTCGTGAAGCTTTCATAAGTTACTAAAGTGCCTTCATCCATGCTCTCGTCAACATCCGTTAATTCCGCTTCCGATAAATACTTATCTTCAACATACTCTTCGGCGTTAGTCTCCGCTTCGGCAGGCACTTCCACATTCCCAACAACATCCAGGTCATACTCCGCAAAAACTGAAGTTGCTGTAACGGCATCCAAATCTTCCTGGGAAGAATCCTGCACAACCGGCTCATGCTCCGAATCCCCCACAACATCCATCACAGTCTCTGTTTTTTCATTCCCATATGGATACTCCGGCACCTGAACTGTATTACTGACTTTCTCCTCAATACTAACCAAATCCAGCATAGTAAATTGCTGTAATTCCCTCTTGCAGCCTTCCACCAGCTTTAGATTATCCTTAATCTCCTTTTTCTCATCCTTCAAATCATCCAGTTCTTCCTGTGCCTGCATATGCCAGATTTGAAATTCCCGAACATCAGCCATTGTTTTACAGGCACGTTTACGCACGCCGGATTCTTTATAAATCTCTTTCTGCCGGTTCGAAATCTGCTCCACATCCATTTCTTTCAAGACTTCATAAGTAACCAGACCTTCCACTGACTTTATATCGTTATTTACCAGAAACAGATACTCTTTCTGCAGCTGATGAAACTTCTGCAGTTCCTTCGCCATCCATGCTGCATTCTTATCAAACCGCTTCTGTTCCACCATGCGGATTCGATACATTTTGTGATAGAATTTCAGTTGGAACCCACTCAGCCCACTCCGGTATAGATACAGTGGATTTGTTGAAATAAATCTTGGACGGCTGAAGCCCATATCCAAATAGTACTTGAAGTTTTCTTCCCCAAAACGCTCATCCAGCTTATCCAGCTGGTGATACCACTTGCCACCGGGAACCTTTACAGAAAGATACTTTCCATATTCAAACTGGTATCCAATTCGTTTCATCAGGAAAATAAAATGGTCCATACTCCCTGCATAATTCTGACAAAAGAGTGCATCTGCCAGAATCATTTCCTTAAACTGCTGCTCCTGCTCCCATTCCACGCGGGACAAATTCTTGGGTTCCCTGGCATACTCCGCCGGCATAATCTCCAGATTGTATTCCTTACAAAGCTTGTTTGTAATGGGTTGCATTCTGTGTTTCCATTCTCCCTTGCGGTATTCATATTTCACACCGGTAACCAGATTTACACTGTTGAATATCAAATGTGCATGCATATGTTTCTTATCGTTATGAACCGCATACACCGCCTCATATTCATCTTTCAGATATTCCTTTGCAAACCGCTCCACAATGTCAAATGCAATTTCCTCCGTGGTTTCTCCCGGTACGAAGGAAATAATGATATGATACCCCTGCCTTTTATCCGTCTTCCCAAAAGTCATCTTGGTATCCATCATCTGTTCAAACGCAGTTTCCGGCAGGCAGTTTATACTGCCCACCAGAACATTTCCATTTGTCTTTTCCGGATTCTGAATATAATCAAGAGCCTGCTCCAGGTACCTTGCAGGATTACCCATGTCAACCTCGTTTATATGCAATATCTTAGTGATTGCCATGTTGTCAGCACCTCCTGCATCAGTCTCTTAATATCATCCAAATCCTGCCTAAGCCTGTTAATTTCACTGGTATAAGCATATCCCTGTGTATTTACAACCCTTGCAATCTGATTCACGTTCGTGGCAATTCCTGTTATCTGTCTGATAAAATAACTCCTGTCAGCTACAAATGTTGTATCTACACCCTTACTGTTTTTCACAAGCTCGCGCAAGTACTCGCTTCTGTTTTTGCCGGCTTTCTTCGCATCCGACTCCAGCTTAATTAACTCCGACTCAGAAAGCTTAAATGAAATCTTATAGTCCTTCTTTTCCGACTTGTATCTTCTGTTTCCATCTGCCATACACATAACCTCCAAATCCATAATCTCTTGTTACACAATTCACACTTACCAATCCCATGGTCGCGCCCTCCTTCTTCTAAAAATCTTTTTCCTTAATTGCTGATAGCAAATCCATCCTGATTGCCCTCTGCATTGTTCACTTATTTTGCAAGATACGGGAAAGGTCGGACCTTTCCCCGAAAAAAATATTCACCTTACGGTGAACACTTTTTCGTCTTGGCAGGAGCACCTGCACCCCATATATGACACGGTACCCGTGTATATTACTGTCGTCAAATATGCGCCATCCGGCGTCAATTTGCCTCCAGATATATTTATTCATATATAGAATTGGCGTCAGACTGACACCAGTTCAGCTACTCCTGCCGCCACTTTGACGCCGGTAGCTCTGGACCTAATCATCATTCAGACTTTTCAAAAAGCTGATTGCTGACCCCGAGAGAACCTTTTCAGCAGGAACGTCTGCATCTTCTTCAGTTCTCCTATCCGGTTGTCTGACCGCACCAATTACACCAGCTTCACCTTCTCCTATCCCCACAACACCGGGAACATTATCGGTTACTTCAACAGTCACTGAATTCACCTTAACACTATCTATCTTTTCAAGAATTCGCGCTTCGACTCCTTCCAAAAGAAGTCTCAGCTCCGGTTTCAATTCTCCTGCTATTACCTCTGCCAGCTTTTGCAACCTCTCACCAGACATATAAGTACTGTCGGCTCTACTTCCCTCTTTGTAGACCTCCCGATAAACCAGCTCAATGCCATGCTTTATTAGCTCCGTCTGATTCAGAAAATGCTTCTCAACAAGCAACCGGTCCAGCTTCTCAACCACTTTTGCATCTGACTGGCGGTCCACATAGAGACGGCAGTTAAGCCGCCTCTCTCTGCCTAATCCCATCATGTGCACCACCTCACATTACGCAATCTGTCCGGCCAGATACTCATATCCCCTGGCATTAGCCCTGACATCTGTCACATAGGAAATGTTATCGCTATGGCGTCCGTATGCAGCCATAACCTTTGCTCCGCCACCCACATAAATAATGTTGGCAAATTCCGTATCATGACCATTCTCCTTCAGAATCCCTTCCACTCTCTTTACAAAAGCTTCAAGCGCCTCATCCATCAGCCTCGTGTATTTCTCCGGATAGTTACAGTTTGCATTGCTGATATAGTCAATAATAATGCTTTCCGGTATCTCCTTACCAAACTTTTCACTGCTCTTACCCTTGATTTCCTGAATAACAGAGACCATAGATTCCGTAAAAGTTTCACACTTGCTTTCCACCGGGACACCATCCTTCACATACATAATATCAATGGTCCAGGAGCCCACATCCACAATCAGATATTCGCCCTTCATGTCACCAAGCTTGTCTGCCACCGCCGCGTAGCACTGTGGAAATGCAAGCACATTTTCAATGGTAAAGCTGTACTGCACATCCTCATAACGAAACTTCACCGGTTGTTGTTCACGCTTCAGATACTTCACAAACGCCTTGCGAACAGTCGCGAAGTGTTTCAACGGGAGTCCTACACCAAGCACAACTCTGGCTCCGTTTGGTATCGAACCACTCTGACATTCCTTTGCCAAGGCTGCCAGTGTCAATAAATAATAGTCATCATCTGCAAGCTTACTGTCCTTCACGCTGTTTCGTTTCTCACCAATCTTGTAAAACACACCCTCAAATATAAGCGTATTGGCTGAGAAGGTCGGCTTTGTCGCCAACCTTTCCACACCATTCTCAAACACATGGTTTGTTGATTTCATCAAATGATTCCCGTGGTCAATTCCCACATAATAAATTCTCTTTTCTTCCATAAAATCTAATCCTCCTCTTCTTATTCCTCTGCCTGCTCCATACCTGCTTTCGTAAGCTTAAGACGCATCCTTTTGCTATAATCAATCATCTCATAAAGGTCTGCATTGATAATCTCGTCCACTGTAGCCTCAATTTCCTGAATTCTAAAAATCATCCACATGGAATAAGAGGTATCAGTATACGGTTCCCTTGATTTCTTAAGCTTTTCTGTCATAGAATCATGCAACTCCCAACAGTAATCCTCAATGTCCTTCGCCTTAACAATAAGGGTTCCATCCAGAAAGTACTGATTGTACAAATGACGGTCATGCTCCATCAGCATCGACATCCAACGATGTCCATATTTTCCTACCGTAGCAAAGTCTTCAACATTTGACTCACCCCACATCGGATAGAACAAGCCATCCAATTCTTTGTACTTAATCCCTAATTTCTCTGCAATTGTAGGTGTTGCAGCCACCTTTGTTTCTTCTTTCATAAATCGTCCTTTCTGCGCTATGCGCTGTAAAATAATAGTAGTTGCCTTAACGCCGGCCCGCGGAGAGTTACTGCTCTCAAATGTTCTGCCCTGCAGAAAACCTCCTTTCTCATTGCCTCAATAGAAGCTATGTATAACAACTGTCCTCACCTGACAGTTCAATCATCTGTGACACCGGAACTCGTAAAAATCACCACTTGTTCCCTCATAAATACCTGCATAAGAAATTGCAAAATATGTTCCCGTCTCCAAAGAGAGCATCTCTGCAATATAATCTGCAATTCCTTCCTCTGACACCAGCAATCTGCCGGATGTTGTAGAAGCTTTGCTCAAATCTGTTTCTATAAAAACACTGTAATAGCTGTTCTCCAGTCCATCATATGGATAATACTCAGCATATTCCTCCCGAGTAATGCTCCCTTCTGCCAGTAGCCGGTCCAGATTTTCCCAGACAAGAATCTTCCCATACGCTTTCGTTTTCTCCGTTGCCAGTGCCACAACGTAATTAGGATCATAGGCAACAAATGACTCTTCTTCCGGCTCCTCTGTTACTTCCTCGGCAGGTTCTTCTCTTGGAATCTCTGGGGTTGTTTCAGTAGCCAGTTCCAGATTAGATTCTGTTGTTTCCACTGATTCCGTTTTTTCCGGCGTTTCCGGTAATTCTGTAACTTCTGGTGCTTCCGACTCTTCTGAAACCACAGAGGATTCTGTTGTATCCGAAGAAACCTCCTGCTCCATACTTTCATCTGTTTCCGGAACCGCTTCCGAAGTCTCCTCTTCTGAAACATCATTCTCTTCTGCATTTGAGATACCGGCATCCGTTATAGTTTCAAATTCACTACCACCAGACAAATCACATCCGGAGCTCCCAAGTCCAACTGCTAACACCATTGTCATTAATAAAAACCTCTTCTTCATTCCAATCACCTATCCTTTCTAATCTGACACTGCTACCCTTGCAAAAACAAGAAAATTTCTTTCCACCCATCGGGAGCCACCCGAAACGGGTATACCTCGTGATTAAAATCACTCGGTGATGCGCATTCGCCGGATGTGCTTATGTGCAAGCACGACGCCCGCCCGGCTCATTTTAGCGCACAAAAAATAAGACCATATTGACTTCAATATGGAACCGATTCATTTTCGATTCTCTGTGTCAATTTGGTCCTATCCAGTAAAAATACCTATTAAGTTTCCTCTTACATACTTAGGACCAGGCTCCCGAAACCCTTATAGATCCTAGGTTTCTTTCACCTGTCATAAATATATCACGTTCCCCCGTAGCAGAAATCAAAAGTGCCCTTTCTTCACCCGCTTCAAGAATTTTTCTTAAATTAGCAATAAAACCAACCTGCATTGCATTTGGCTGTAATCTATACTTTTCAATAGACGAAATTTCTTCCTGTTTTGCTATCTCTCGCTGATGCTTTATAAGCTTATATTTTTCTTTATAATTTTCATAGAAAACATTAAATGACAAAGCGTATTTTGAATTCCAAAGCTCGTTAAATTCTGCCACAATATTTTGTGCTATTTCCCCTTGTTCCGTGGATACAACTTTGGTATTCCACTCTCTATTACTGGTGAGTGCAGCACTTGTGATATTAGAACTTCCTATGATGATTCGATATATTTCTGCATTTTTAAAAATATACCCTTTTGTATGAAAACCTTCATCTGCCGCTTCCACATCATACATTTTCAACGTTATATTTGAAAGGTTATTTAGCTTCTCCAAAGCCCTTGGTTCACTAAAGTTCAGATAATTAGTCGTAAGGATTTCTCCCTTAACTCCCCTTTTCTCCAGTTCCTTTAACGTCTGTAACAACGGAGTAATACCGCTCATTGTGATGAATGCAACACTAATTTGAAATTGGTCACACAATAAAAGTTCATCTTCAATAGATGACAGTACTTTCTTCCCTTCTTTATGATTGTTTGACACGAACTGCGGTTTGTATGCAAGACTAGATGCATATGTTCCATCTATGTATGCTGTTTCAAAACCAGCTCTTAACTCTGATAATTTTTCTTGTGTCATCTATCTACTCCTCATTATTCCATACTATTTAGGCGTTTGTGAAACGCCACGAGCCGCATAAATACGGCATTTTTTGTTACTAAAAAACAAATAACTCCTCACCGGATATGGTATAATAGAGTTGCCAAAAACTAAAATCCACCGCCCAAGAAAGGAGTTATTCTGATA
>JBGVOM010000143.1:0-3836 GCA_045126515.1 Lachnospiraceae bacterium | reverse complement strand
TTCCAAAAAGTTATGGAATCTCTTTACCAGTTCATCTAAGTCCCATTCCATTTACGCTGATTTGTTAAGCCCCCATATATTTTCAAAAATAGCTATACTTTGCCCTAAGAATTCTATGCGACTGATTTAACAATCCTACTACCTTCTTTTGTATATTTAATGCCATTAACGGTAAAATCTTTAGATGCATCAATACCAAAATAACTTAACACTTTTTCAACATTTTCATTCCATCGAGCAATTC
Source organism: Lachnospiraceae bacterium (assembly GCA_045126515.1). Lineage (GTDB taxonomy): Bacteria > Bacillota > Clostridia > Lachnospirales > Lachnospiraceae > RUG11237. The sequence continues at coordinate 3,592 of JBGVOM010000143.1, read as the reverse complement.
CTGATGAATCTGTTCCCACATGATTCATTTGACCACTTGCATTTCTAAGAAGTGTTGCTAAAGCCCCAGCCATGTCAGAAGCTTCCTGACTTTCTTTCTGATTATCCCAATTTGTTACTCCGGATACTTCGACACCTTTTTCTCGAACAGTCAATGTAAATCCACCCGGAACTTTTATACTCGCACCTAACGCAATATCAATAGAATTATTTGCTCTATTAATTTGTGTACGTCCTGCAAGTTTTATTGGTTGCTTGAGTATAGAAGCTATATCATCCACAGGCTCCAGCTGCGATGCGTATTTCAACGCCTTCTCTTTATCAATATACATATTGTTTTCATCACCGACAAGAATGCCTGAAATCTCTTCCAAATTCTCAATAAACTTTCTGTAAAACTCCTTTTCCTGCTCCCTGTACATGCGGACACTCTCACTTCGTTCACTTTCCGGTGTTAATGGGTTTTCTAAATCATACAAGAGCTCCTTTGCTGCCTGCAATGCAGATGCCACAGAATTGCCAAATACATTCTGATAATCTTCTACTCCATTTTCTCTATTTATCACCTGGCGCACCAAAAGTTGAGAAATATGATTCATCTTACCTCCTTCAAGATATCCTGTTTCTTTTGCCGCATTCATCCATGCATTCTTTACAATTGGTGGCGCATCTGGAGCTGCTTTATCAAATACTTCTGCATGCGCTGCAAATATGCTATCTGCATCCATGTCACTGCTCAAAAAATCTTCCCAGAAATCTTTAGAGCCGCTAAAAATCAAATTTGCATCTTTTTCAAATCTGCCGATAAAATCCTGTACTTTCTTCGCATCATTAGGATTTGTATATTTCAACTCCCAGCTATCTATTATTTTTCCATTCTGGCATTTATTACTGACAATCCCATTTTCTGTAAACGCAGTAATCGTCCAAACCTTTTCTTTATTTTCATCCTCCTCTACGGAAGCACACTCTGTACCTGTATCTGTTTGTGAAACACCTACTGTTGTAGTGCCGGTCAGCTGTACTTCCTCAAATCTGCTCAAAGCCTTCTTCTCCATTTCCTGAGCCTCTTTTGCTGTGCGAAGTACTGTCTGATCATCGGTTTTTAGATTCTTTGTCCAATTCTTTTCGTGTTTCACACCATCTTCTGTCGGAACTCCCTCTTCTGTCTGGCTTTCTGCATCAGCTTCAGATGTACCACTTAAACCATTTGCAGCTGCACTAAGCGCTGCCGCCGAAGCCGCAGTTGCTCTCATATCTGAATCTGCCTCCAAAGCGGCTTTCTGAGCGGCTTCATCTTGTATTTCTTTCAGCTGTCTTAGGCGTTCCTTAAATGCGTCGATATATTCATCTACACCCTCAAGCATTTTCTCCCATTCTTCATCTGTCATTTCACGCCAATCTTTTTCTTCTTTAAGTTCCTGTGCTGTCAGTTGATTGTCATCATGAAATTTCTGAACTGCTTCACGAAATAAATCTCTGCTGCTCACCTTTGTGTTCCACTTTTCAAAATATGATAAAAGCTTTCCACATTCCACTGATTGCGAATATGTCTCTGTCATATCTGAAAATGTCTGTTTTGCATTGTCAATAATTGCAAACCAGTCCTGTTTTTTATCCCAGAAAGCCTGTTCATCATAAATACCGGAACAAACTCCATCATATTCTGACTGCGATGCATATGCCTTCATCTTTGAATAGGAAGCCATACCATGTTTTTCAATCATACCCACATCTTCCATATAAGACATCAGAGCAAACATTTCTAACTCTGTCGCATTATTTGGATCTACATCATTAACACGAACCTCATAATCGCCCACTTTAATTATTGGTTCAGCTGGTGTAGAAGAGTCAGCATATTTTGCTAACAATCCTGTATTCCCTGCTGTTGTAACACCAATTGTTTTTCCATTGTTAGACGATGTAGTCTCTTGTGTTGCAGAACCCATTGTTGTAAACTTTGAAACTGAATCGTTTGAACTGTTCTTACGATAGCCAGCACGATAAAAATCGGTACTGTATCCTACTGCTCCTATGCTCATTTTACTCCTTTCCGCAGTTGCTCTGTCAGTCACAACCGCACCGCTCTCCAGAAATATCCGAGCGGTATAATATTATACTTCTGAACTTACTTCGCTAATGCAACTTTATTTGACTCAACCCATTTTCTATTTTCTTCTTCCATGTATTTAACAAACTCATCAAAAGTCATTTCTACTGGAGAACCAACTATTCCCCAAGTCATATTTTCTGCATTAGGATAATTCTGCTTTAATACTTCTCTAATAGATGTTTTTATCTTCTCTCCTTCTTTAATTCTTTCATCCCATTCTTTTTGAATATCTTCTATTGATCTAACCGTCGCAAAACTACAAGCTACTGTTGATACGCCATTTTGTTCCGTAGTTACACGTTGCATAATATCTCGGTTAAAATACACAGGAACAGAAGTATAATCCTTTATACTTTGCTGCCAGTTATCCATAGAAAGATAACTGTCCCAACTTCCAGATTTATTATATTCATCCAAAATATCTTTCATTGCTGTACTATAGTCTGCCTTATCTAAATAGTGCGCCACACCTGTTTGTTCAAACAGAATGTCAGCTCTTTGCTTATCTGCCGCAGATGTATTTCCTGTTTCCTGATTTAAAACCATTAGTTCTGCATAACTACAATTTCTTGGATCAATAATCCATGCATGGAGTTTCCTTTCAAATTCTTCGCCTTCTGCGGTTTTACCCTTTAATATATAAAGTGGATTATCATCCGAATAAACATCCGAACGATGAATTTCAACACTCTCACCTGTCTCTGGATTTGAAAATGATACCAATGGTTCATTCACCTTACTACCACTATTCACATCCTCTAATGCAAAATTAAATTTTTTGTCTAAAACTCTTCTGCTGCTATTGATTGTAATATTGCCAGTTATAGTACAACTGCTTCCAACTCCACCTATCGCCATAAATTTTGTCCTCCATGTTTTTCCGTTTTATAGTCAATTTGTCAGTCACAACCGCACCGCTCTCCAGAAAGGTCCGAGCGGCTCATTTTTTTGAAAATATTTCTTTTAAATAGCATGTACCTAATTTTATATTGTTTATTTCAATGGCAACTCCTCTATCGTTCAGAGCCCCCTACACCCTTGCAGTCCACAGAGGCAAAGTTTTATGCGCCTCTGCAGAATTGGGTGTAAAAATTATATCTGTATATCCAGTGAACTACCCGAAGATGGTGCTTTTGTGCCTGTTGCCAGATCAGACTGTATCTGCTGATAAGATACAGTTCCCTTTGCGTTTTCTCCATACTCCTTTTTCAGTCGTGTCAGTTCATCATTATAGATAGATGTAAATACACGTGCCCTTGCAAATTCTTCCTCTGTGCTTATGGCTTTCCAGTTCCTTGATTCAGGATTGTAAGACAATGTTTTATTTCCATTCGAATCCCAAAACATACAAGCCGCATTCATCTTTCCTCCTGTCTTTCTCATGCTTGATTCATAGATGGCTTTTCTGTCCGGGGAAACTGTCTCACCATGCTGCATACATAATTTTCGGTATGCCGCATCATCCCGCTTCCCGGTG
>JBGVOM010000142.1:0-56962 GCA_045126515.1 Lachnospiraceae bacterium | reverse complement strand
ACATATCCATCCACTCCGGTGTTTCCGTAGGTATATTCATAAAATGAATCGCTTCCATCTGTGGTAAAAGTAAAGCAGTCTACATCTTTCTCGTTCTGCAATATTTTTCTCACTTCTTTTCCTATTGCAAACGTTTCTGCTTCCTCTGGGGTATCCTTTACATCATCTTCCGCTTTTGTTATCTGAAACTGATAAGAACCCGTATTATTTCCATCTACTACCACATAATATGTATGATTCTTCTCTAATTTTGCAAGATTCCGGTATCCGGTTCTCTTGTAGCCTAAATCATCTTCTGAAATTTTTTCCATCAGGTCTGCATCTTTATAGATTTTGTATACAACATATCCATCTACTCCGGTGTTCCCATATTCAAACTCATAAAAAGAATCGGTTTCATCTGTGGTAAAACTATATACATCCACTTCTTCGCTGGCATCAAGTGTTCCCACATTTTTTTCGCCAATCACATAAGATGTTATTTCCCCTTCATTATCCTCTGTTTCCCCTTCTGCCACATTAGTTGCTGTTTCCTCTTCACTGTCCTCTACTTCGCTTTCTGTCACATTAGTATCCACCGTATCTACAGTTTCTACACTTTTACTTTCTGTTGCGTATACTTTTGTTGTTCCTCCAACCGAAGACATTACCATCGCTGCTAATAAAATAGCTAAGCTTGCCTTTCCCATCCCTTGTTTCTTCATTATTATTTCCTCCTTTATGTATTAAATAGTTTTTCCATTTTTTGCCGTACTTTTCTGCTACATTTTATCATACTTGTCTCGCTATTTCAACGAAGCTCCACAGATTATTGAGATTTCTTTACTGTTACTGACTTTGTCGCACTATAACTTCCCTGAATTTTGCCTCCAGAATACTTTTTGTAAGCACACATTCTTACCAATACGCCACCGCTAATGACATCACCTTTTCTAATTTCCTCATTTTTTTCCTCCTTTATATTAATATTTTTTTAATTACATATTATATTTTTTCTTAAAAAGTACTTTTAATTTAAAAATTACCACTTGCATAATATGTCCCAAAATATGCTTGCCAATACTGGCCATAAGTATCATCTCCAGATTGAGAATACGTATCCACTACAAAGCATGCAATATAATTATCCTGATTTTCTCCATCTACAAGGGTAATATACTTCCTGTTATCATTTACATTAGGAAGTCCTCCGGAGTTCATATGATATCCTTGTGCTGTTCCACCAGTTATAGCATACCTAAATGCAAGATATTTTGCATCTGTATAATAATCACTGTTAATATTAAATGTTTGCCAGCCACCTACATTAGATAAACTATAATTCACAGCAGTATTCATGGCACTTGCCGCATTATCATCAAACCACCCCCACAAGGAATAATTACCATATGTAATTAAATCTTCTTTCAAAACAGTTCCATCATACATAGTTTTTTCTCTGTGAGTTCCATTGTTACTATACACCCATGGAGTTTCCTTCCCTTTATTAAGTCTGGTTTCCTTAATATGCCCACAAACGCTGCACTGATAGGCTTCATTATCCTCTGTGGATGCGCTCCTATAGGTAACCCACTGATAGTTATGCCCTTTAGCAGCGCCTTCGGTTTTTCCACAAACACTACAAGTCTTAGGTTCTGTACAAGTTGCGGCAACCCAGGTATGTGTATGTGCCTTTGGGGTTACGGTAACCGTGCACTTGTATGTTTTCTTGTTGCTGTCTGTACAGGTTATCGTTGCTGTTCCCGGATTGACAGCTGTTATCTTGCCTTTGTCGTTTACAGTAGCCACATTTCTATTGCTGGAAGTATATTTCTTTGCTGTGGCTCCTGTGAGTTTCAACGTATATGTTTTTCCTGCTTCCATGCTTTTCTTTTTCGCATTCAGACATGGATTTTTGACCATGACCTTGCATTTATACGCTTTTTTTCCGACCTTTGCTGTTATAATTGCTGTTCCTTTTTTCTTTGCTGTTACCTTGCCTTTACTACTGACAGTAGCAATCACCTTATTACTGGTAGACCACTTAATACTTTTACTTGTGCCGGATATTTTTAAAGTAGTTGTTTTGCCTACATATAGTGTTGTACTTGCCTTATTTATCTTTACTTTACCTGCCGCCTGCGTGGGCATTGTGAAAACAGGCACCACCAGCACCAATACTAACACGATGCTCAAAAATCTGCTTAACTTGATATGCCTCATACCCAATCCCCCTTGTATTTTGTACCTTTTTGTTATTATTTATAGTTAACGTTTTCATCACTACAGATTTCATCTGTTTTCACAGGTTTCTGCGGAGTTATCGTATCCAAAACAGCCTCTCCTGAAACTTCCTCATTCTCTATCACAAGAGTAAAATCCACTGTTTCCAGTTTCTGACCGTCCTTCTGGTATATTTTTCCATCTGCTTTTACAACTATACACCGATATTCAAGACCGTAAATTGGTCTTTCCAGCGTTGACGAGTAATCAGATATCTGTGCAGTGAAATCATAGCTTGCCCCTACCAAATACATGGTATAATATCCTTCTTCATCTGTACAAACGTCCTCACTCATTGGGTAATATACATATGACGTTGATGCGTGAACCTTGGCACCACTAATAGGTTTCCCCTGTCCATCTACAACTCTTCCGGTTACCTTGTATTTTGTATAGACATAAATGGTCACTGACACACTTGCTGATAAACTTTTATTTTCCCTGTCCGTCACCTTTACTGTAATCTTATAAGTTCCCGGATACAACTCTCTTCCCACTAATTGATAATGCTCTTCCTTGGTTTCTATGTGAAACTGGCTTCCTCCTTCTGCCACCTCAAGATCATAGTTACCACTTCCGCCAAGAGCATAGAAATCCCAGGTGCTCTCTGTACCTATATCCTCCCTGGTGGCCTCGCGCTCTTCATACCTATAACTATATGCCACTACTGTGTTTTCGCCTGCAATGGTCCATTGAATATAATAAATATGTTCTGTCCCTATACCATCCCAAAACACCAGTTTTGTCTTACATTCCCCTTCTTTTTCAGGAATTCCGCTAAAAATCAATGTCTTCTTTTCCTTGTCATTGACATAGCTGACACCAGCCGGTAAATCTGACACTGTAAGATAGTCTGTTATTTTGCTGTACTGATAATCATAAATCTGATTTTTTAATTTCTCACCTGCAGTTGCATAGAAATTCTTAGTTCCACATTCTTGGGAAACTGTATAGTGAAGTTCTTTGGATATAGTTCCTGTCCCATTCAGTCCATTTACTGTAATCTTTACATAGCCTCCTGCTTTTGGCATACCGTAAATACTCAAATAATAAACTCTGTTCATATCTTCCGACGCTCTGTCAAGAGCCAGAATTTTTGCAGTTTTTTGATAGGTGTTTTCTGACGGTTCTTTCACGCTCACCAAAAAATTCTCTACTTCCAATCGTTGAGGAGATGACAAGGTCACTTTTATATAATCTCCATTCCAAAAAGATACATCTGTAAGGGTTACCGGTGTAATGGTTACCGAATCACTTTTCTCTGTTACCGTTACGTTACACACCACTTTCTTTCCCGAACCATCCAGTGAGGATACCGTAATTTTCGCTTTCCCTGCTTTCTTCCCCGTCACAACGCCTTTCGAGGTAACGGTAGCCACCTTGGTATTTGAGCTTTGATAGCTTACCCTCTTATTGGATGCCTTTTGTGGCAAAACACTAACCTTTAAAGTTTTCTTTTTTCCAGTCTCCAGGGAAAATGCTTTTTCTGACACATTAAGTTTTTTTACCGGCGTGCCTACTGTAACTTGAACTGTCGCTTTCTTTTTCTTATTTGCTTTTGATGTTATGGTAATCTTTGCCGTTCCGTTTTTCTTAGCTGTAATCTTTCCTTTGCTGCTTACCGTAGCCACCTTTTTGTTAGATGTTCGAAAAGTGACCGTTTTTGATTTCAATCCTGTCACCTTGACTTTTAAGGTAAACTTTGCCCCCTGCTTTAAAGTCAGTTTATCTGATGGCAGATTGGTAATGGTAATCCCTTTACTTGTTGCTGCATCGACAGAAATCACACTCCCCATTATCCCCAAAATAAATACGCTGCATACCACGATAATTCTGCAAATTTTTCCTATTTTCCCCATGTACCTCCTCTTCCTTTCCCACATTATAGATATAGTTAAACCTCTGATATCATTATAGCATCTAAGATAAATAATGACAAATACGGTTGGGTGCAAGGAGATCATAAACACAGGTTATATATACTAAATGAAACTAGCACTATCTAAAAATTGATTTGAATTTTTCATTTATCCTATGCATTGATACTCAATAAGTGTTATAGTATCATTACAAACAAAAAGATATAAAGGGGAATATCTCATGAAACAAAAACTGATTACATTATTAGCAACTATGATGCTTACTAGTATTGCATTTACAGGATGTAGAAATCAAAATTCTGCTGACACCAAAACCACGAAAGAAACCAACAAAAATAAACCTACTATTACAGAGACCATGGAAAAATCCTTTGAATTTCGTCCTATCGTAGATAGCCTTTTTTACGAGAACGCATATTCGAAGAATCATATGCAGACTTTCAAAAATATGATGAATGCCCTGTTAACATACAAGAATGAATTTGCCATTGAAGAAGGGGTAGAATGGTGGGAAGTAGAGGAATTTACCAATTACATGTTTCCTGCATTCGAGATAGTTGTAGAGCAAATAGAACAAAAAGATTCCAAGGGATATATCATTTATAAAAACGATAAAGAAACAACAAACCAGCTGATTGAGGCATTTGCCGAAAAAGTTGAATGGTGGATTAACTCCTGCACAAAGCAGGACGAGCCAGATATGCTAAAAGCAATGGAGATTTATCATAAGATGTCAAAGGAAGTCTCATACGATTATGAAGCACTCAACGAAGATTCCATTGCAGATGTCAGTCCATACCACGCCATCATGGAGTCTGCCGGAATCTGTCAGTCATTTGCTCCAGCCTATTCGTACCTTCTGATGCAGTTGGGAATAGACGCATGCCCCACTGGCGGTCTTTGCACAGATAATGTTACTTCCCATGAGTGGACACTGCTAAAGCTTTGTGACAAATGGTTTTACGCGGATGTTACCTACGAAAATACAGACTCAGGAAATCGACTCCTGTACTTTGGTATGACTGCAAAAAAACGTTCTGAAGAAGGTGATTACCCAATAGAGTTAATGAATATAGGTGAATGTAATCGCGTCTTTGGAAATGATATAGACATTACAGATGACAGATTTGCCTGTCTAGCTGAAATCTATGATGTTAAGAAAATGACCTATGATAACAATAGTGTAATTGTAGAAGGACTTGACTTTAATAACATGGCAATAACTGTAAAGATACCCACAAACTAGGAATTGTTTCATAAAATGTGAAAAAAAATGTCTCAAAATAGCTTATAAAACCGTTGAAAGATGATACTTGCACAGACTTAATATCTGTGTTACTCTAAACACGAAGATAAAAACGCAACGTACATCCTACGGATGTACCAGAGCCGGTAGGTAGCCCGGCCGTCCTGTCAAATGTGACAGGGTAAGTAACCTGCCCCTCCCGGGTTGTCCATTCTTTGTTGATAACATTTTATTAGGAGGGTTCGTTATGGACAAAGTAATGAGTAAATTGACGGTGTTTTTTGAGAACCCATTCTGGGTTGGAGTATTCGAGCGAGTAGATGGCGGAAAGCTTTCGGTTTGCAAGATTACCTTTGGAGCAGAGCCAAAAGACTATGAAGTCTTGGAATTTATTTCAAAGAATTATTACCGTCTAAATTTTAGTCCTTCTGTTGCCGTGGTCGTAAAGAAAAATAGTATCAATCCAAAGAGGCTTCAGAGAGAAGTTCGAAAGCAGACTCTGCAAACAGGAATCGGTACCAAATCACAACAGGCTTTACAGCTGCAAAGAGAAGAAATGAAAACAGAACGAAAGTTGTTCAGCAAGGAACAACGCGAATTGGAAAAGCAACGACAGTTTGAACTCAGACAACAGAAACGAAAAGAAAAACACAGGGGCAAATAGTCCCTGTGTTCTTCTTATGGCAAAATCTAGTTAATAATAGAACTTTAGAAAGCGAAGAAAGAGATATCATTATGTCAGAGAAATTTAGGGAGGAATACATTGCCCGGATACAAAAAGTACAAGATTATATTGATGAAAATTACTGGCAAAACATGTCCACAGAGGAACTGGCAAGTATCGCAGGCTTTTCGAAATACCATTTTAACCGGATTTTTAAAAGTGTGTTACAAGAATCCCTGTTGCAGTATATAAATAGAATCCGCCTGGAGCATTCTCTGTTTATGCTGGCTCACAGACATGATTATAATATGACAGACATTGCGTATGAGCTGGGCTTTGGCGATTCAGCCGTTTTTTCAAGAGCATTTAAAAACTATTACGGAATCAGTCCCCTGGCATATAGAAAAAAATATAGCACGAATTGCAAAGAAAATATTTTCATTTCTGAGTACAATAAGCATGAAAAGAAAAAGAAATGGGTAAAAAATCCGTTTTCTACAACTGGAGAGATGCGAATAGAAAATCTTGCTTCCAAAGATGTGGTCTATGTGAGACATGTAGGAACTTACAAATCCTTAGCAAGAGCGTATGCTAAATTGCTGCATGATTTATTTAAATATGCGCAAAAACAGAATCTTCTGAGAGAAGGCAGGAATCAGCTTCTTGCAATGTATCATGATAATCCGGAATTTGGAAAAGAAGAACACTTTCGTACCAGTTTATGCCTGACAATTCCAGACGGTTGTAATGCATATGAAGACGGTAAACTCGGTGTGATGAAGCTTGAAGGTGGTCTTTATGCCATAGGACATTATGAAATATTGAAGGAACAATTCGAAGACGCCTGGGATCATATGTATCAAAAATGGCTTATGACAAGTGGATATGTTCCCAGAAACGCCTGTCCCTTTGAAGTATATCTGAATAATCCTGAGGAGGAAAAAAGCCATTTAATCAAAGTGGACATCTATGTGCCGATTGAGCCCATGAAATGAAATGGAGGAAATTTGCAATGGATAAAATCCAACAATTAGAACAGCGAATCGCCGAAAAGTATGGAAATACTGGGGCAGTAATAGTACAAAAGAAAGAATCGACTGTATATGAATATTATTTAAATGACTGTACAGATGCCAGCCCTTTTCATGTATTTTCAGTAACCAAAAGCATCCTATCACTACTCTTGGGCATAGCAATAGACAAAGGATATATCAAAAGTATTAACCAGCCCGTTTTGGACTTTTTCCCGGATTACACAATAAAGAAACGTGAAAAAACAATACAGAACATTACGCTTCGGGATATGTTAACTATGACGGCACCTTATAAATATAAGTATGCTCCTTATACCAAATATTTTACCAGTGATGACTGGGTAAAGGCAGCTTTAGATTTACTGGGAGGCAAAGGAAACATAGGTGATTTTCGCTATGCACCAGTAATTGGACCGGATATTTTTTCCGGAATTATTGTAAATACAATAGGAAGAAGCGTTTTGGATTTTGCAAATGAATATTTATTTGAACCATTAGAAATAACTGTTTCCGGTAATATAGAATTTCATAATAAACAGGAGCAGATGGAATTTTATAAAAGCAAAACTGCAAGAGGCTGGGTGGCAGGACCAACCGGAGTTCATACCGGCGGATGGGGACTTGTATTAGAACCATCTGATATGTTAAAAATAGGACAGTTACTTTTAAACAATGGAAACTGGAACGGACAACAGCTTATTTCAGAAAAATGGCTAAACGAAAGTACAACGCAAAAAGCTCAATGGAAAAATTTGAAGTATGGATATCTGTGGTGGATTATTGACGAAAATGACAACTCCTATGCTGCACTAGGTGATGGAGGAAATGTTATTTACATAAATCCCAGACAGGAAATGATTGTTATCATTGCCTCATATTTTAAACCTAAAGTTGCGGATAGGATGAAACTGATTAAGGAATATATAGAACCGTTATGGCTTGACTAGATTCAGAAATCTGAAATAAAGTAAGGGATTTTGGGAGGAAATAAGATGCACTATGTAAAAGCTAAGGGAATTTTATCAACAAAAAACGGAATGAATTTGTATCGTGGCTGTTCACATGGGTGTATCTATTGTGACTCCAGAAGTACATGTTATCATATGGAACACGATTTTGAAGACATTGAGATTAAAGAAAATGCAATTGAGCTATTAGAAAATACCCTAAAGCATAAACGAAAAAAATGTATGATAGGTACAGGGTCTATGACTGATCCATATATTCCTTTGGAGATGGAAATTGGCAATGTTAGAGCAGCACTATCATTGATATATCAATATGGATTTGGATTTGCCGTGCAAACCAAATCAAACCTTATTCTAAGAGACATAGATCTTTTGCATAAGATAAATGAAAAAACGAAATGCGTTGTACAAATGACCCTGACAACCGCTGATGATGATTTATGCAAAAAAATTGAGCCGAATGTATGCCCAACAAGTGAACGATTCGAAGTATTAAAAAAAATGCGTGATATGGGGATACCTACTGTTGTGTGGTTATCTCCGATTTTGCCTTTTATCAATGATACGGAAGACAACATTTCCGGAATATTGGATATGTGTATTGAAGCAAAGGTATATGGTATTATTTGTTTCGGTATGGGACTAACGCTGTGCGAAGGGAACAGGGAATACTTCTATAAGCAGTTAGACCGGCTGTTCCCGCATTTGAAAGCGAAATACATACAAAGATACGGAAATCAATATATGATTGATAGCCCTAATAATGATAGCCTGATGAAGCTGTTCCACCACAAATGCAGCGAAAATGGAATTGTTCATAATAACGAACAGATATTTCACTATTTGAATACATTTGAAGAAAAGCAGGCTGTAAAGCAATTAAGTATATGGGATTTGAATATATCAAAGATAAAATTATAGAAGTGCTAGAAAATCAAGGATTGCGAGCTTTTCGCAACAAAGGAGTTGCGAAAATAAATTTCACAACTCCCTGCATACCTAAAATCCGATATTAAATTCCGTAAAATCAAGTCTTACAGCCATTTTTCGCAACTTAAAAATTTCATTTGTTTTAGCCGAAGTATCTCTTTAATAATCCTTCAAATGCTTTACCATGTCTAGCTTCGTCACGAGCCATTTCATGAACAGTGTCATGAATTGCATCTAAGTTAGCAGCTTTTGCACGTTTTGCTAAATCAAATTTACCTGCTGTAGCACCGTTTTCAGCTTCTACTCTCATTTCAAGATTTTTCTTTGTGCTGTCTGTTACTACTTCACCTAATAATTCTGCAAATTTTGCTGCATGTTCAGCTTCTTCCCAAGCTGCTTTTTCCCAGTATAAACCAATTTCAGGATATCCTTCTCTGTGTGCTACTCTTGCCATTGCAAGATACATACCTACTTCGGAACATTCGCCATTGAAGTTAGCTCTTAAATCTTCGATGATATCTTCACTTACTCCCTGAGCTACACCTACTACATGTTCAGCAGCCCATGTTCTTTCTCCAGCCTGCTCTGTAAACTTAGAAGCTGGTGCTTTACACTGTGGGCAAGCCTCTGGTGCTGTTTCTCCTTCATATACATATCCACATACCTGACAAACGAATTTTTTCATTTTCAAATTCTCCTTTCATTCTAAAAAATTATTTACAGTTTTCACAACTTCCGTAAAAATATGCTACATGTCCCTCTACAACACCACCAAAATTGGCATTTGCTATTTTGTCAATTTGGTCGATACTCTCCATTTCAAGGTCCAGTACTCTTCCGCATTTTTTACAGATAAAATGATAATGGGGGAGTGGATTCCCGTCAAAGCGGTCCGGTCCATCTCCAGTTGATATTTTCATAATCTCTCCACGCTCTGAGAGCAATGACAGATTACGATATACTGTTCCAAGACTAATATTAGGATACTCTTTCCTTACATTGGTGTATACAACATCAGCAGTGGGATGATCTTTTCTTGTCATAAGGAAATTTTTTATTGATTCTCTTTGCCTGCTGTATTTTAATTGCTGCATATACTACCTACCTTTCTTGTGAGAAAAGCCTATTCAATAATAGTAATGATTACTATTTTAGTATAATTAATTTTTCACGCTTTGTCAACTGTTTTTTCAATTAATTTTTGCTTTTCTTTCCGTGTCAATTGTTTGATTTCATATTCCCTGCGCATAGCTTCTTCTTTTGTTTGAAAACTTTCAAAATACCGTAAAACCACAGGGAATCTGGAATGAGTATATTTCGCACCCTTCCCTGTATTATGAGCCTTTATACGTCGGTCTAAATCCGTTGTCCAACCCGTGTACAATGTGCCGTCTTTACATTCTACAATATATGTATAATTCATAAAATCACCTTACCGCTACTTATATTTTACGACAAGGTGATTTTTCTGTAAATGATAATTTTAATTTAAATAATCTAACGGATTTACTGCTGTTCCGTCTTTTTGCAGCTGGAAATAAAGATTACTTCCCTCTTTTAAATAATAGCGTGACGGGGTGCTGACACTTCCGAGAACTTCCCCTGCTTTGCAGACATCTCCCTCTTTCAAAGTTACATCTTTTAACTGCCCGTATACTGTCTGGTATCCATTTCCCATATCCACTATCATTGTAGTTCCCGTTTCATCCAGTGTCTCTATGGATACTATTTTTCCGTCTGCCGCTGCTTTTACGCTATCTCCTGTTTCACATCCTATAATCAGTGCCGGATTATATTTATACTGATCTAAGGTTGCAAAATATATGGTATTTTCCATGCTGTAATTCATAATCACATTTCCTGCTACCGGCCAGGAAAGCTTCTGATCCGGGCTGAAATTAAGCTCTGCATTACTGCTTTCATTTACAGCGGACATTGACATTGCTTCTGCTGTTTCTTCTACCGGCTCCTCTTTTTCCTTTGTTTCTGTCTGTTCTTCGTTCTTTGCTATCTGTTGCTCGCTCTTTTCCGTTTCCTTTGCAGTTTCTTCACCCTGATCCGTCATTTCTTCTCTGGCACTTTTAGAAGACTCTTCTTTGTACTCATCCGTGGCATCCATTACATTGTCCATGCCAAATTCACTTCCGGTTTCTTCCTTTTCTGCTTTTGCTACCTTTTCGCTTTTCTCTTCTGCCTGTGCCGTTTTATTTTCATCTACTTCGCTTAAATCCACATATCCCGAACTGTCACTGGTCGTAAAATTCCCCAAGGCATATGCCCCTGCCATAGTTGCTGCGGCTGTAAAAATAAGTGTAAATGCTGCGGCAAGTTTTTTATTCTTGTTCATTCCTATCACCTCAGTAATAGTCTTGACCAAATCTTTTGTTTTATTCACTGATAAATTCTATATTTTTAAAATAGTAGCTGAGAATTGTTTTGTAATCTTCTCCGTTTTTCGCCATTTCATTGGCATTGAACTGGCTTAAACCAATACCATGACCAAGCCCCTTCGTAGTGATTCTGATTTTTCCGTTGACTTCTTCTATTTCAAAGCAGGCAGAATTCAGTTCCAGAACCTTGCGGAATTCCTCTCCCGCCATAATATGTTCACCAATTTTGACTTTGGTAATGTATTCTACAGCATCCCGATTACTAATTTCAATTTTTGACATAAGTTCTTCCGAAATCTCCTCCCTTAAAACCTCCGACAGCTTTTCTGCCATACGCTTTTTATCCAGCATAGTTACTTTTAAATAATTTTCTGATAAAATATCGTACGGATTTTCTACACTTTGTAAATATGGATAATTTTCACTGTGATACACCTGATTGCCATCACGGCTGTTTCCGTTACTGACTGCATGATAGCATGGCTCTATGTACTGCCCCTGATACTTCATCACAATACCGCTGGTTTCCTGAGCAGCCTGTTTAAATTTGCTGTAATATTCCTGCATTTTGTGATAACCCCATATTTTCTCCATTTCACTCATACTCATATACTGGGACAAATGTTTTGCCTCCAAATCAGTAATTCCCTCTTCTTCCATCATTTTATATATCTGAGTTCTAGCAATAACTGCCTGTACCTTTAACATCTCCGGCTCACTGGATGGGGATACCTGTGCTGCCAGCACTCCCGGTATGAATACCTCCACATCTGCATTTTCTTCCTCTGCTGTAGTAGATAAAAACGTGCTTTCTGCCTGAACGTTACTATGCAGAAGAATTACGCATACATAAGGAAGAAACAGAATAATAATCATAAATGCCATGATAAATTTTAATTTTTCTTTCACTGATTAGTTCCTCCTCTTTTTGGCACTAATCAAGTATATTCATTTTTTTAGGAATCATTCCTTTTTTCTTGTATTGCTTTGTATGAGAACAGATTTTATGGCAAATATAAAATTAAGGAGGCTGATTATACATTATGAACAATAGAAATTTAACATTAATGACAGACCTATATGAACTCACTATGATGCAAGGATATTTTAAATCCCAAAACAGTCAAACCGTCATCTTTGATTTATTTTACCGTACCAATCCAAGCCACGGCTCCTATGCCGTTATGGCAGGCTTAGAGCAGGTAATTGATTACATCAATAACCTCTGCTTTTCCAAAGAAGACATTGATTATTTAAGAGAAATCGGATGCTTTCAGGAGGATTTTTTAGAATTTTTGCAACAATTTAAATTTTCCGGAAATATTTATGCAATTCCGGAAGGAAGTGTTATTTTTCCTCAAGAACCCTTACTAAAAGTAGTGGCACCTATGATGGAAGCGCAGTTAATAGAAACTGCTCTTTTAAACATTATAAACCACCAATGTCTGATTGCCACCAAAGCCAGCAGAGTTGCCTGGGCAGCAAAAGGGAAAACTGTTATTGAAATGGGGCTTCGCAGAGCCCAGGGACCAGATGCGGGAATCTACGGTGCGAGAGCCGCCATCATTGGAGGCTGCAATGCCACCTCTAACTTACTTGCAGGTAAAATGTTTCATATACCGGTTGCCGGTACCCACGCCCACAGCTGGATTATGAGTTTTTCCAGTGAATATGAAGCTTTTTTATCTTATGCAAAGCTTTATCCTGACAACTGCATTCTTCTGGTAGACACTTACGACACATTAAAATCCGGTATTCCCAATGCCATACGGGTATTCGAAAATCTCCGGCAGTGGGGTAACCTTCCAAAACGCTATGGAATCCGCTTAGACAGCGGGGATCTTGCCTACCTTTCCAAGCAGTCCCGTATACTGTTGGACCGTGCAGGTTTTGCAGATGCCATCATCTCTGCTTCCAGCGACCTGGATGAATATCTGATTGACAGCCTGAATGCCCAAAAAGCTGCCATTGATTTATGGGGTGTGGGAACAAATTTAATTACTTCAAAAGAACACCCTTCCTTTGGTGGGGTATATAAGCTGGCTGCTGTAGAATGTGATGGCGTATTTCAACCCAAAATAAAACTTTCGGAAAGCTCAGGGAAAATTTCAACTCCAGGAAATAAAAGCATTTACCGGATTTACGAAAAATCTTCCGGGAAGATAAAAGCAGATTTGATTGCGCTAGAGAAGGAAGAATTTTCAGAGGATTCTGACTTACTGCTGTTTGACCCTGTGGAAACCTGGAAGAAAACCCTTCTTCCAAAAGGCAGCTTTTCATTACGCAAAATGCTGCTTCCTATTTTTGAACATGGAACCTGTGTCTATTCTTCTCCCGGGGTTATGGAGATTCAAGATTATTGCAGTCGGGAATTATCCACACTGTGGGATGAAAACAGACGGTTAATCCACCCTCAGCCTGTGTATGTGGATTTATCCCAAAAGTTGTATAAACTGAAGACAAGGCTGTTAGAAAACATGCCCGGTAATTTTCTTTAATTCAAGCTTATATACCATATACCACAAAGGACGTTTGCTTTTTGATATTCCTATCTTTCTGCAAACGTCCCTTCATTTTTTTATTTCACTTATTTTGGAAATATTTTATTGCTCCATCTGTTTCCCCAAAAATCCTGCTGCTGACACTGCCAGCTTCTTTTCTGTTTCTCCGATTTTTTCATCCTTGTCCCGACTTAATATAATAACTGCCCCTATGGAATCCCCCTCAGCAATAATCGGACAGATAACCTGCCCCTTAAACTCTTCCATTGTCTGTTCTGTAATATCAATAAATGCTTTTTCTCCAGTATGGGCAAGCACCGTTTCCCGATTCTGTATCAGCTTCTCTAAAGCGGTTCCTATGGGCTTATTTATAAATTCTTTTTTTGCTCCGCCTGCTACTGCTATAATCTGATCTCTATCGGCGATACATACCACATGTCCTATTGTCTGTGCCAGCGTTTCAGCATATTGTTTCGCAAAATCCCCAAGTTCTCCGATAGGAGAATATTTCTTTAATATAATTTCACCTTCACGATCTGTAAAAATCTCCAAAGGATCACCTTCACGTATTCTTAATGTTCTGCGAATTTCTTTTGGAACTACTACTCTTCCTAAATCGTCTATTCTTCTTACTATTCCTGTAGCTTTCATTTTTATTTCCTCCATTTTCAGTGATTACTATTTCCTAATTGCTGTTTCAATTTTGTAGTTCTAGTATTTGTAAATGGAGGATTTTTATACCTAAAATGTACGTTTAGTTTATTCCACTAACGTAAACTTATCCAACTGTCCATTGAGCTGCTCTGCCTGTTGTGTCATTTCCTCTGCCATTGCGGAATTTCCTCTGGAAATTTCCGTATTATCCTGAACAATCTGCTCAATTTCTTCTACAGAATTTGAAATCTTTGTTATGTACTCTCTCTGCTGCTGAAGGATATCCGCCATTTGCTCAATTTCATCTCTGGCAGACACAAAACCTTCAAAATTCTTTTCCAAAACTTCTACTGTATTTACCATGATTCCCAGACCTTGTTCCACTGCCTGATTATTCTTTGCAATCATTTCGTTAATACTTTCACTTGCCTTAGAAGTATCTTCTGATAAACCACGTATTTCTTCTGCCACTACGGCAAATCCTTTGCCCGCTTCTCCTGCCCTTGCGGCCTCAATGGAAGCATTCAGTGCCAGCAAATTGGTCTGGGCATTAATTCCTGTAATCATTTCTACACATTCCCCAATCTGTGCTGAACTGTTCTGGATTTCTTTCATCTTTTCGTGAAGCATGGCTATCTGATTTTCGGAAATTTCTTTTAACCTTCCATTATTTACTTCCACTGTTTTTATAACATCATGTGCATTGGTATTTACAGCCTCCATATTCTTTTGCATAATATCAACATTATCTGCCAGACTGTTGATATTTTCCTCCTGCGTAACTGCTCCTTTTGCTACCTGAGAGGAGATTTCTGACACTTCCAAAGATATGCTTTTAAACTGCTTTGCACTGTTGTCAATTTCTTTCACCAGTATGTTCAGATTGCTTGTAATGTCATTGATACTATCTGATAATTTTGTAAAATCGCCTTGATATTCTACCTGTGAAGTAACTGCAAGGTTTCCCTTAGCTACTTCCTGTAAAATTCTTGCAATATCATCCACATAATTTTTCAATGTGGTAATTGTAGTATTTAAGGATTCCTGCAACACCTTAATTTCCTGACAAATTTCTTCTTCTTCGAAATTAATATCAAGATGTCCCTCAGCAATTGCCGGAATCTTATCAGCAAGAAACTCCAGTGGCTTAAACCAAGTTCCAATTACCTTGACATTTCTTCTGCTTACTACCGTAAGGCAGACCACAAATAAAATCACATACAAAACAATGCTTGCAAACAAATAGAAATATGCTTTTCCCCAGTCTTTTACTACAAAGACAGAAAACGCCGACTCTTCCGACAAAACGCTGGTCAATGTCTTTGCTTTTTTCTGATAGTCTATAATGGTGGATACCTTTCCTGCAGCATTCACTGCTTTTTTGTATTCCGTATCATTAATGTTTACATTCACATCATTGCCAAGTTGCAACTCTTCCGATGGATGTGTTACGATGGTACCTTCTCCATCCACAAGAAATGCATAATCTGTTCCGTTATAACTTCCCTTTAATATCTCTGTTAACTTATCCATGTAAAAATCAATCCCAAATACGCCGATGACTTCTCCGTCAATTACAACCCGCTTACTAAAAGTAATACAATAACCGCCTGTCTGCACATCTGCATACGGTGCTGTAATATAAATATCATCATTGTCTATGGCTTCACTGTACCAGGAACGTGATGCCACATCAAAATCCGGATCCGGTGTCCAGCCATTATTCATTATAACCAACTGTGGTAACTTAGGATCTGAAATGTAAGTACATGAAATTTCCTCATATTTTTGAGTAATATCATTCAGGTATGCCAATGTTTTGTCATAATCTTTGTACATATCCCCCTGAGCTTCCACGCTGTTTACAAACATATCCAGAATATTCTTCTGCTGTGCCACCCATTTTTCTACCTGACCATTATAATTATCTGCCTCAGCCTTTATGTTAGAATTTGCAAGCTGCATTGACATATATGTTGCCCCTGCCAAAGTAATACCCAAAATAATAATTACTATTATGCTAATATTTTTATTAATCACCCGGCTTAGTAAATCACTGTACTTTGGTAACTCCTGACCCTTATTCATCCTCTTATTTTTTTCCCATATCCTGTACTCTCCCTATTGCATTTTACTATAGTTTTTTCTCTATTTCGTCAATGACAATCTTCAATGCCTGAATTCTGGCGTATTTTTTATCGTTGGATTCTAAAATATGCCATGGAGCATATTCCGTACTTGTTTTCTCTATCATCTCATCTACAGCTGCCTCGTATAAATCCCATTTCTCCCTGTTACGCCAGTCTTCGTCCGTAATTTTCCATTGCTTTTCCGGAGTATTCTGCCGTTCTGTGAAGCGTTCCAGCTGCACGTCCTTGTCAATCTGAACCCAGAATTTTATTACAACTGCACCCCAGTCCGTCAGTTCTTTTTCAAATTCATTCATTTCATTGTAAGCACGTTTCCAGTCGTTTTCACTACAAAAGCCTTCCAGACGTTCTACCATAACACGACCATACCAGGTACGGTCAAAAATGGCAATATGTCCGGTCTTTGGTAGTCTGTTCCAGAAACGCCACAGATAATGCCTTGCCTTTTCATGAGGCTCAGGACTGGCAATAGGATGTACCTCAAACCCTCTTGGATCCAACGCTCCGGTAATTCGTTTGATATTTCCACCCTTTCCTGCCGCATCCCAGCCTTCATAGGCAATGATAACCGGAATCTTTTTGCGGTACAATTCATTGTGCAGTTCTCCCAGACGCTTCTGAAGCCTATCTAACTCTGCGTGATAACTATCCTCTTCCATCTGCTTGTCCAGCTTAATTTCAGAAAGCTTTGGCATCTTCTTTAACGGAAATACATTCTGCAAAATAGGCACCGCTATACTGCTGTTTTGTATGGCAGTTTCAATTCCTTCCACCAGACGTTCTAACACCTGCAGTTCTGCCCATTTCTTGTTTTTGGCATCCACTATATACCATGGTGCAGTAGAAGTATTGGTGTCTTCTAAATAGCGGTCAAACACATCTTCACATTTATCGTAATGCTTATTTTCCCATAAATCTGCATTACTGACACGCCATTTTGTATTTTTCTCCTCCATTAAATGTTCTAAGCGTTTCTTCTGTTCCTTTTCACTAATACGCAGGAAAAATTTCATTACCAGATAGCCATTGTCTGTCAGCTGACGTTCAAAACGCTTTACACTATAAATCCGTTTTGTGTATTCTTCCTCGTCAATTTTCCCGTGAAGTTTATCCTTGGTAATCTCATCCATCCAGCCACCGTCTAAAAATACAAACTTTCCCGTCTCCGGTATTTTCACAAAATAGCGGTATAAAAATGGTTTTCTCTTTTCTTCCTCCGTCTTTTTATCCATGGTATACACCTTAAAGAACCTTGGATCAATATTTTTGATGACCTTTCCAATGACACTGCCCTTTCCAGCGCTTCCAAAACCTTCCATTAATACAAATACAGGAAGATTATGTTCCTTAATCTGCATCTGCAATGTAAAAAGTTTTGCCCTTGCTGCTTCTAAGCGTTCCTTCAGAATTTCTTCCTCCGGACATTCCATTTTCACCATATCCCTAATCATACCTTTTACCTCCAACTTTTTAATATATTTGATTTATATGTTACAATTCTAAAGATAACGATGCAAAAAAATCATTATGCCCCAGTTTTTCCTGCTTATATTTCATTAGAAATGCTTTCATTTCCGGATAATTGTCTTCTAAATCTTCCAGAAATCCCTGAAAATTTTCTTCCGTAACACATCCACACTCCGTAAGAACTTCATAATAATCTTTCTCATTTCCATGCTCTTCCAATACCACATGCCATGTTTCTTCTGAAGAACAACCTTTCGTATGGTTTCTTAAATACTCCTCCAATTTTTCTCTGGTTTCCATGGCCATACCCATAGGATTCAGCAAACGCAAAAAGCAAAGTCTTACCTTACTTTTCCGCTTTTGTCGAAGGAAATAAGACAAGCTGTTTTCATCACTTCCATAGTCCTCTTCCCCACAGAGAACCACCACTGTAAACCCCCGCTTGTCATCTTCTTGCAAAAACTGTAAAAGTTTACTGTCCCATTGATTCAGCCATCTTTTACTTCCCGCCTCACTAAGTGAAAACAAATGCGGAGCATCCAGCTGGTTAAGCACAGCTGCTAACAAGACACCTGTCTGCTCTTTCTCTTGTTCATCGGAAATGAGCTTCCCAGACACCACAATACTGTTCAATGCCTTACACCCTTGAAAGACACCATTTCCCAGATTAAAATTTGCAGATGGAAATTCTACCTGCTCTAAAAAATTGCAATTAGCAAATGCCCAATCCTCCAGATTTTCTATCTGCTCCGGAAGCACTACTTTTTTAAGTGCTTTACAGCTTAAAAATGCTTTTTTCCCAATGGATTTTACTTCTTTTCCGCAGATTTCACCGGGAATGTTTAATTGAGATGCACTTCCCTGATAGGATACAATACGCAGTTTTTCTTTTGTTTCTTCATAATAAAATCTGCCCTGTTCTGATTCAAAACATTCTTTCTTCATAAGTTACCTCTTTAAATTTCCAATGCGGCAATTTCCTGCTGTAATTGGTCCTGACGTTCTGTCAGCATCAATTCCTCTGCATGTTTCTGATAATCTTCACTGCCAAACATACTAATAAATTTTGCACTGTAAGTATTGACTGTCAATTCAGTTATCAAAATCAGCATCTCATTTCCATCTATAAATGTTTTTTCGGCAAATACGAAGAAATTGTGAAGTCTTTCCTTAATCTTTATGGTCTCTTCTTTCATAGCTGCCACCTGTCCGTCAAACTTTCCTTTTACTGCCAAAAATGCCTGTGCTCCATCTTTTGCTTCCTGCTCATAAATTTCTTTCTGTGCTTCCTCTAAAAAAAGAATAATCTGATGAATTTTCTTCTTTTCAGAGTTAGAAAGTGCTCCTGCCTTTTCTAAGGACTGCATAGATTTCTTCTTTCCTTGTGCAAGTTTCTTTAACATTCCTGCCACATCTTCTGCCGCCGGCTGTTCTGCCTTTTCTATCATAATCTTTAACGCTTTTAAAGAGGTGAGAAGCTCTGTCATATATTCTGATTTTTCTATATTCTCTTTCATCTCACTCTGTATCTTGTCAAGCAGCATGCCTAACAATGATAAACGTTCGTCGAAAGAAGCAGCTTTGGCACGCTCTTTTGCAGTCTGGGATGGATTTCCCTGTAAGATTTCTTCAATTTTGTAATCTCTTTTATATTTATTATACAAATCATAGTAGGCACAAAATTCTTTTACAATTCGTTCATTTCTCAGATACTGTCCCACTAAAGTCTCATCTACTTTTAATTTTTCTTCTTCATATAAAGTGATAATCTCAGACACATCTTCCCAGCCTCTGGCGGTTACATAACTTCTTCCATTGACGGTCATTTCCATGTGATAAAAGTCATCCTTTTTCAGTTCCAGATAATTTGTAACTGCATTGTGCAGACCTTTTGCCAAAGCGTATTCCTTCCATACTTTATAATCTGCCTCAACTTCTAACACCTTCAATCTGTCCATAGTAACCACATCAAATTCCCGAACGGATTTATTGTATTCCGGAGGATTTCCGGCAGTGACGATTACCCATCCTTCCGGCACTTTGTGACGACCAAATACTTTATATTGAAGAAACTGCAGCATGGACGGTGCCAGTGTTTCTGATACGCAATTGATTTCATCTAAAAACAAAATTCCCTCTTTCATTCCACTTTCTTCCATCACATCATAGATAGAAGAAATGATTTCGCTCATAGTATACTCGGAAACATCATATTCCATACCTTCATATTCTTTATGCTTAATAAAGGGCAGTCCCAAAGCTGACTGTCTGGTATGGTGTGTCATGGAATAAGAAACCAATGCTATTCCCAGTTCCTGTGCTATCTGCTCCATAATAGCCGTTTTTCCAAGTCCCGGAGCACCCAGAAGAAAAATAGGACGCTGTCTTACAACAGGAATTCTATATTCCCCAAACTCATCTTTTTTTAAGTAAATTCTCACGGAATCTTTGATATAATTTTTCGCTTCTTTAATATTCATGTATATCCTCCTATCGGGCTGCTTCTAACTCTTCATCCTCTAATACCACTTTAATTGCCCAGGGTGGCAGTGGTGGTCTTGTTCCATCATCATTTAAAAATGCAAATATAGTATCATAGTCCGGCATCCGTTCCGGATATACCCCAAAACCATCTGTAAAATAAATCAGCCCTTTTAAATTGGTAAATTCTTTATTTGCTTTTAGTTCCTCAATATAAGTAAACGCCGGACGAAAGTCTGTTGCACCAAATCCTTTTAATTTTCCATGCTTCATAAAACTTTCAAAATCTTCATCGCAGGTAATTTTTGTATCGCTTTGCACTTCACTGTCACACTGGATAATGTGAATATTTGTTTTCCGGAAAAAACTCTCCTGACTTTTTAAAATGGAATAGGTTTTATTCAAAAACGCCTTTACAATCTCACCACGGCATGAAGCCGACGTATCTATAACAATGGCAAATTCACGGACTTTCGTCACATCTTTATATTCCAACGGCTCCACCAGAGGCATGTTTCCATAAGTAGACAAGCCATAAGTATAATAAATATAATCGAACTCATCATCATTTAACTGAATATCTTCTCCCATCACCATGAACCTTTTTAAAATACTGCTATAATCGTATCTGTCTCTGGTTGCCTCTGCCAGATTTTTTTCTAAACTTTCAGAGGTATTTTTATCCTTAGAAAAAGATTTTAAATCAGCCTTTATCCGCTCGCTGATTTTCTTCCACTGTTCATTAGAAATTGCAATTTCTTCTTCCGTGACTGCCTGCCAGTATATGTGCTCATCCTTTTTGAAATAGTGTCGGTACTCCTCCATACTTGCAGTAGTAGGCGGCTGATTCTTAAAATATTTATATATACGCTCTGCTGTTAAGCTTCCCACATCTTCTGTGAGAACCCGCAGTTTATTTTCTACCATTTCATCTTTTTTCACTCTGGTAGCAGAAAGTCCCATTTCTATTATAATGTTCTCCACTGCAATGTCTGTGGCAATATCCCAATACTGTGTTTGTAATTTTCCATAATTATATCCATGATAGAAGATGCAATGTAGTACCATGTGAAGATATATTCTGGCAATATAGGAAGGTTCTTCTTTGTATCTGCGCAGCACAAATCTTGGGTCATAATAAATTTTTACCCCATCACACGCCATTCCTTTTAATCCGTTTCTAGGCTCTAAGTGTAATGCTGAAAGTGCTGTATCCATAAATCTTAAATTCACCAAAATCTCATCTTTGGAAAGACGGAGAATTTTGTTTGCCAAGGCTAAGATTTTTTGTTCTTCTGCCTGGTTACTCTCTTTGGATTTTTCTGCCATAGGACACCTCCTTTATATGTAGTTTCCCCATTCTTTTTCTTTGGTACTATTATATCCATTCTCCCATACGTTTACAAGAAATATGCGAAAGTTCTTCGAAAGATACAAAAAGGCATTCCAGCTTTGCGCCGAAATGCCTTAAAAATTATATTAATTCTGCTCTTTTCAACTGCTTACGGATAATCGGTCCTGCTAAAAGAGCTATTATAATTTTTACCAAATCTCCCGGAATAAACGGGATTACTCCTGCCGCCAGTGCCGCAGAAAAATCCATATTTGCCTGAAATGCCAGCCATATGGTTCCAAACAGATAACATACTGCTGTTCCTAAAATCATACCAATAAAATGTAAATACAGCTTTGCAGGCCATTTTTCAACAAAAATGCCACAAATTACTGCCATAAAGATAAATCCTATTAAATAACCGCCCGTTGGTCCAAATAGTTTCCCTGCTCCACCGGAAAAACCGGAAAATACCGGAAGTCCTACTAATCCTAACAGTAAATAAATCAAGTAACTTATCGTGCCATTCTTCGTTCCTAATACATATATGGTGAAATACACTGCCAGATTTGTGAAGGAAATAGGTACCGGACTGATAGGAATAGCCAGGGACAAAGGTCCTAAAATACAAGTAACTGCCGCCATCAAGGCTATCAACGCCATAGTTTTTGTTTTCATTTTTTCTACCTCTTTTCTTTCAGTTGAAAACCAAGATTTTCTAACATTTCTCTATCCTGAGTTGTATTATTTCCTACCGTAGTAAGCATATCTCCAGTCAATGCTGCATTAGCACCTGCCTGAAACAACACTTTTCCACCATCTGTAAAATAATTCCTTCCCGCTGCAATACGAATATATGCAGTTGGATTAATATAACGGAATATGGCTACAATCCGGATAATTTCATCTGTATTTAAAATTTCTCTGTTCTCTAACGGTGTGCCCGGAATAGGCTTTAAAAAGTTCAGTGGAATGGATGCAACCTGCAACTTTGCAAGGGCAAGTGCCATATCCAGACGATCCTGCCAGCTTTCTCCCATGCCAAGAATACCTCCACTGCAGACCTCAAGCCCCGCCTCTGCAGCCATGCGGATTTCTTTTATTTTATCTTCATATGTATGTGTGGTACAAATTTCACTGAAATAATTTTCCGAAGTTTCCACATTAGCATGATACATCGTAACTCCCGCTTCCTTGATACGTTTCAAGTCTTCGCCCTTCATCAGTCCGTGGGAAGCACACAACACCATGTCCGGATAAGCCTCATGCATTGCTTTATACGCCGCAACCGCCTTATCTAAATCTTCACCTTCCATGGTCCGTCCTGCAGTTACAATAGAGTATCTGTTTACCCCCTGTTTTGATGCATGGGCACAACCTTCCATAATACTTTCCTGATTCAAGAAACCATATTCCTCACAGTTGGTATGATAATGTGAAGACTGGGCACAGAATTTACAATTTTCACTGCAACGCCCTCCACGGCCATTGATAATGCTGCATAAATCCACTTTGTCACCACACAATGCTTCCCTGATTTTATCTGCTCCTTCACAAAGTTCCTGTAAATCAGCGTTCAGCAGACAGGATAAATCATCGTTCTCTGTAAGACGACGTCCGTTTATAATCTCTTTCGCTAATGTAATCATTGTTATTCCTCGCTTTTGCTTCTTAATTGTTAACCTTTCGTTTTTTATAAGTTTACATTTGTTTCAAACGGTTGTCAAGAGGTTATAGGATTTTGTGTAACAATGCAACCTTTATTGGTTTGAGGGACGCTTATAAGTGGCATAACTTCTTCTCTGAAAGGCAGAGGCAACGTGAATGGAAACTAACTGTCAAGGGCGACTAAGACGTTCCAGAATGCTGTCACGCCCAAGTCGCCCTAAACAGTGGATTTCCCCTTCACTAAAAACGCCTCTTAAATTGCCTTCCAGAGAAGAAGTTATGCCACTTATAAGCTGTTCTTCGAAAACGATAAGTATGAGTTGATACAATTTAATTACTCATCTTAGAAACTTGTCATGCACAGCCCATAAGAGGGACAAATTTTAAAAAGATTAAATTCTACAATTTCTACATAATAATTTCAAAAAACAGCTCATAGGTAATACAAATTCTTCTCCGACAGGCGATACAAGAGGCGTTTTTAACGGATGAAAAATCCACTGTTTACGAAGACTTAGACACGACGGTATTCAATCGTGACTTAGTCAAATGAAATAGTCTCATTCAAACTTGTCGTTTTCCAAAAACAGCCCCTATCCGATACACTTCTTCTCAGAAAGGGTGTTAAATTTTCTGCCTTTCTGAGAAGAAGTGTATCGGATAGGGGCGTCCTGATAACCCAAGCTGAACTATTCATTTTCTAACAATAACTATTAAACATCATTCCACTATACATAGAAGTGATATACGGATTTACGAAATTATGTCCCGGGTTTTTGTAGTTTAACACTACCTTGTCTACATATTCCATAGGATCAAGCAATGCGTGATTTATCTTTCTCAAAATGCCGTTCTTAAAACCATTAATCCCTTTTAACGTTTCATTGTAGGTTGCTTCATCTCTGGTAGCTTCTACGAGAAGAGATTCATCAATATTGATACTGCCATCGCTCATTATTTCCAGCCCGATGGCTTCTAAATCATTTATATACTCTCTGGCAATACTGGTGTATTCTTTAATTAATTTTTCGCTTCTTGGCTCCACATCTGCGTAACCTCTTACCGTATCAAGAAAAGAATTGTATTCTTTAACAAAGGTTTCTATATGCTCTGTAATTGCCTCTGTATCTGTTTTAAATCCGATGAGAGCCGGATTTCCAGATGCACTGACATCGTTCAATGTGATTTCAAAAACCTTTCCTGCCACAAAAGTATTTGAATGAGTATTTTTCTCCACGCCATTGATGGCAAAGGAAGAATCCTCTGGAGCTTCTTTTACATGATTCAATGCAAACTTGGCTACCACACCGTAACTTCCTTCCGGAATATCTGTAATATGGAAAATCAGTCCATCCTTTCCTTTTTCACCGGTTTCTACAGAAGTAATCTGAAGTGCCGATTCTTTTCCTTCTGTCAATACCTGTGCCTGCAATCCAATATTCGAATTGTTAATCAGACGTGCCAGTTTCCTCTGCACGTTGATGTTCGTATCTTCCTCTCCTACACCAAACTGAAATTCATAATCCAGTCCATTCACTTCTACATTAAACGCATAGCTTCCGCCCTCTAACTGTCGATATGCATTCGGAAGATATTTCCCCACATTAGTCTGTGGGGTTGCCAGTTTGTGTACCTCCACCGTAAAGTCTTCAATCATAGAATCATTTCCTGCATCTTCTCCAATATATTTCACGGTAACCACCTGCTCATTATCTGAAAAGACTGCTTTTTTGTTAAAAATCTGCTCCGTGTTTCCATTGGTTAAATCACTGATTACATTTTTCAGTCCACGAGCACTCTCTTTTAATTCCACTGCATACTCCTGAGTCTTCTGTGAAAAATTAATCTTATAAAGAGGTGATTCCTGATTCAATTTCACAATGGCATAATAAATACTTTTAAGTTCACTTCTTTTATGTGTGTCATAACGCGTCAGTGACTTTGTCTGATAGGATGTCATATAACTGTTATACACATTCAAATATAAACTGCTAACTCCTGCCATGAAAATTCCCCCTTTCCCATGGCACCACCTTAACAAACATGCTCATTATTATGAGCCTAAAACTTATCCGTGCGTGTCCAATTTACGTTCCTTATGTAAACCGATTCTTATCTAAAGTATATACCACTCTTTCAAAAAAGTCACCAATAATTTTTCACACTTTAAGCACAAAAAAAGAGATTTTTTCGACTACTTTTTATGCATTTTGACAATTCATTGTGAATTGTCCAACATTTCACGGTATTGTAATGCCATTTCCTGATTTCCGATTTTCTCATAACACTCTATCATTCCCATAATCGGAATTTCCACTGCATACTTTATATTTAAAATGCATTCCTGCTCATGAATAGCATTGTAATACCACAAAATTGCTTCATCACAATTTTCCTGTTTTCGGTAGTACTCGCCTAACATGGTACAAATTTCTGCCGGCGGATTGTCTGCCACTTCTTTCAGACAGGCAGTGAAAAAAGCTGAGATGTCCCCCGCAAGCTGTGCTGCCCTTGCCAGCACACAATCTGCCGCCTGATATTCTTCTGCACTTCTCTCCTCCTGCAATGCTCTTTGAAATAATGGCACTGCCTTGGCAAAATCCGCCTTTTCTCCGGCAATCATCAGTTCCTTGGCATACATCAAAAACAACTTTTTCGAAAGCACTTCCCCTCGTTTTACCAGCTTTTCAAAATTGGCAAAATCCCTGCGGTCATGCTTTTCTAGCGGCTTATGTATGATTTCAATATCCGAATCAAATACCACCGGCTCTAAGTTCACTGTTTCATGAATGGGGTCTACCCACTGAAAGGTGCGGAGTCTTTTATATAATTTTCCCCGGTATTCGCAATCAAAATTATAGACACTGCCATGCTCTAACTGGTTACAGTACTTCATCTGGACAATTTCCACTTCCGGAAGCAGTGCATCCTTTAAAGTTGCAAAACGCTTTTGATTTTCTTCATCAATGATTTCATCCGCATCTGCCACATATATATAGTCCATAACTGCCTTAGAGAATGAATAATTTCTCGCTGCTGCAAAATCGTCCTTCCATTCATAATCATATACTTTGTCTGTATATTCCAATGCTATTTGCTTGGTGCTGTCTGTGGACCCGGTATCTACAATAATGATTTCATCCATAATATCCTTGATACATTCTAAGCACCTTTGCAGCACACGTTCTTCGTTTTTTACTATCATGCACAGACTTATTGTTGCCATACATTTCCTCCCACTGTTCCCTTTGTTTTTTCTAACGCTTTCATATCCTAGTAAATACCATTTAATTCCTGATACAGGGTCTTTGCATAATGATCTGTCATGCCTGATATAAAGTCCGTCACCAGAAGCAGCCTCAAATACAGCTTCTCTCCCTCAGATTTTCCCTCCGCATACACATGATATATGTACTTATATGTATCCGATACCAGTTCCATCAGTTTATCCTGCAATTCTGTCTTTGGCTGGTCAGTATCAAACACCACTGCCGCATCCACAAAATTATCCAGCAAAAAGGTTAATATCTTGTGTGATGCCGCCTCCAGTTTCAGGATTTCTTTGCTGCGAAATACCTGTTCATATGCAATATCCCCCAGCGTTTTTGCAAGATAATAAGCATAGGTTCCCTCAAATAAATCTTCGGTGTATTTCCCTGCCATAATTTTATCGTAGTTTTTTGAAAAAGAATAAGTGGCTGCTTCAATCAACATACGCTGTACACCAATCACCCAGTTCTGCACCGCATACACTTCCGCATTATGATAGTTGCGTTTCAGTCCCTTTTCATAACGAATGCCTAACTCTTTTATGGCTGTCTCCAAAAATTTATATTCGTCCTCACCCTGATGTTCCGTATATTTGTTGTTTTCCAGGGCAAACTTAAGTTTTGAAAAACTAATTCTTCCTTTTTTAAATCCATCCTCAATATCCGCTGTTTTGTAAGCGATATCATCCGATGCCTCCAGCAGATACGTTAATGGATAACGGTTGTTTCCTGCCCCGGTTCCTTTGGTGATTTCCTGAAACACATCTTTTTCTGCATAGAAATATCCCATTTTCTTATATTTAATATCGCCGCTTTTTTTCTTAATCTCCAAAGAAGATACCGGATATTTAATAATGGTATTTAAAATTGCTTTGGTAAGATTCATTCCCTTGGCATCTACCAGACTGTGGAGTTTTGTCACCACGCGAAGTGCCTGTGCATTTCCCTCAAA
This sequence comes from Lachnospiraceae bacterium, assembly GCA_045126515.1. GTDB lineage: Bacteria > Bacillota > Clostridia > Lachnospirales > Lachnospiraceae > RUG11237. The sequence continues at coordinate 29,113 of JBGVOM010000142.1, read as the reverse complement.
ATTCAGGAAATCCGCCTTCATCTGCGGATTCAGATAGGAAACTACCGGCTTTCCCTTGTAAGTAATTCCATTTTCTGTAAGATGGCTGCGAAACCATTCTCTGATTACATTTTCTCCAAAATGCCCAAAGGGCGGATTTCCGATATCATGAATCAAACCGGCACTTAATAATACATCTCCGATTTCTACCGCCTGTTTTTCCTCTATCTGTGCCTGGGGATTATACTCCTTGATGCGATGGTACACTGCCTTTCCAAAAGACTTCCCAATGGAAGATACCTCCATAGAATGTGTAAGTCTGGTACGGATAAAATCACTTTTATCCAGCGGAAAGACCTGTGTCTTATCCTGAAGTCTTCGAAAAGATGCACTGACGATAATCCGGTGATAATCTTTTTCAAATTCACTACGATAGTCTTTTTCATTTATATGTGTATATTGACGGATACGCTCCCCTGATAATAATTGATTCCACTCCATACATTCTCCCTCTTATTTCTGCATTTTTGCTTCTGCATCTTCAATAGACTGATAACCGTATCTTTTTACCATGTGCTCATAAGTCATCCTGATAATGTTTTTTCCTTCTGCTAAAAGCTTTTCCACATAAGCATCATACAACTTCTCTGTTTCTTCCGAATAGGTAGCTAATTCCCCTCTCAGATAAGTTTCCGAAGAAGTATCATATGCGGTGTCTTCGTAGGTATGAATATATCTTGCCTCACTCATTAAATTCGGATATTTTTCAGCAAACTCTTCCAGCCACTTCGTCTGAATCGCAATGGTTTTCTCCATTCGGCTGATACGTTCTTCACTAAGAGGCGGCAAAATATGCTCTAGTTCCTTATATCTTTCCGGAGCTGTACTTTTCATCATTCTTGTATATTTTTCAAAAATCAGATTCCAGTTGTTATCCATAGCTGTCATCAAATCTTTTGCATAACTCTCCAGTATTTCTAACGGCCAATTGATAAACTGGCTTTCCCTCATAATTTGAAAGGTATTCCAGTCATCCTGGCAGGATGCACGTCCGCCTTCATTTTGCACCATCTGAAACTGGCTCCACTCCACTTCAATAATTTTCTGTATTAATTCTTCCATGCTTTCTTCCTCCATTTTTCCCCTTCAACAGTGCCTTCCAATCCAAGAAGCTACCCTTCCATTACATGGCGGGAACGTATTGTTTCATCCTCTATCCGCCCCATAATTTCCATTGTGTGATTTTCTAAAAATACATCCTGTCTTCCGGTTAAACCCTGATTCTGTAACTCTGTAACTATCATAGCACAAATTTCTTCTATCAATACTACTTTTTTGTCCTTGGTATTCAACTGGTAAAGATAATCATTTTTACCCACTCCCTGCCATGCTGCCTGCTGAAACTCCATGGTAGCAAGTGCATTTATCTTTTCCTGTACTTCCTTAAGCTTTGGCAGTGTGGTCATGCTCCTAAAAGACCATTTATAAAAAGGCATATACCTTTTATTCAATAAATGTACCATAGAAATGGCATTTTTGATGAATTCTGCTAATGCCAAAGAAGCCCCCACGTATTCACCGCGTTTCATAAGTCTGGCGTAATTATACTGCCCGGACTGTGCCATAACTGCCGCCCTTGCTGCAATCTTTTTCTTCCTCACATCCTCCGGATAAAATTCTAAAAGTTTTTCACGGATAGTACTGAATTCGCCCAGATTATCCACAAAAACTTTCCCATTTGTAGCAGTAGCTAAATATCCTTCCGGAATATAAAGCCATGATAACAGGTTTTCCGGTGCTTTCCGGCTGCCAATAAAATTCTGATAAAATCCACCGATTTCATGTACCCCTACTCTGCCGCCTCCATTGGCCGATACAATTCTTGCAGGAACTCCCATAAATTCCTTAGGAAGTAAATCATAATCCTGATTCATTTGATATCCCACTTCCTGAAAATCTTTCTCATTCAGCCAGATACAAAAAGCAGGTCCAAAATCATGGTCTGTGGAAATTTCATCATCAAATCCAAAACATTCCGAGCCTTGTCCCACCAGCCCTACTGCCATTCGCTCATAATACTGCTGGTACTTTTCTAACAGCATCGGTTTTCCCACTTCTTCAAAATATTTTTCTGCCAGTTCTAACCCTTTCACTGAAATTCCCTCCTAATACGTTCTGCCTGATTTACCAAAACTTCTGCCTGGTCCAAATCTCCCATCGTTCGGTAAACTACCGCTAAATTTTCCAGACTGACTGCATATGCCATATTTTCTCCAAAATAAGAACGTATATCTTCACATACCTTAATATAAGTCTTTGCCGCCTTAATCAAATCCCCTGTCTCAAAATATGCCTGAGCCAGTCCCGACAATGCTGCTGCATAATGAGCATCTTTATTGTCTGCGTATTCTTCAAACAACTGCAACGCCGCATTCAAAGCTACGTTCATTTCTTCCTTTTTTTCAAGCTTGCCATAATTTAATGCCATATTAGTGTAGGTGATTGCCTGCTCAATTTCTGAATGTTCTAATGTCTTTAAAACCTGCAGTGCCTGTTCTAACTTATCTGCTGCTTCTGCATACTGCTCCAAAGCAGAGTACAACAGACTCATATTGTTGTACAAACCGGCAAATCTGTAATCATTGTCGTCTATGGTATCCCGGTAAATTTCTTCCACACGGATATACTCACTCATGGCCTCCTGATACTTTTCCGCTGCCCGCAATGCAGTAGCACCGTTCAGTAAAGTAGTTGCTTCATGTTCTGTTCCCTGAAGCTGCATTATTTTTATACATTCTTTTGCTTCTTCAAATGCTGCGATAGAATCTGCTCTGCGACTGATACTGCGGTAATAACCAATCTGCTCATTAAGAATCGTAAGCACCGCTCCATAATCTTTTTCTTCCTTTGCTTTTTCTAAATTTTCATTCAGGTACGGTTCTACTTCTTTGATTTTCTTCTCTGCAAATAATTTATCTAATCCTTCTATTACGTGATTGATGTCCATTTTATCCCTCATTTCTGTTTTCAACAGTGATTTTTCTAAGTTATGTGTATTCTATCACACTAGGTTTATGCATGACAACTTCTTTCTTGGAAGGCAATTTAAGAGGCGTTCTTAGCAAATGTAAAATCCACTGCTTACGGAGACTTAGGCGTGACAACTTTCTGGTACATGCACCACTCCCCTTTCTTCGCATAGAATAAGTGAGAAGATTTTTTAGTGAGGTGTGTATTATCTATCTTTATAAATATGTGGTCATCGGCGGAGATATCCGTCAGAAACTAATATTAGAAGAATTATCAAAGCACTATAAATGTCTGCAGTTTGGAGTAATTGACGGGGATACAATTTCCAGTACTGCCCAGACCATGGAACTTGCCATAAAAAACGCAGAAAATATTATTCTTCCACTGCCCATGCACAAAGGAAATAATTTAAATATCCACACAGAAACTTCCTATCATGTAAAAGAATTAATTGGATACATGAAAAAAGGGCAGACTGTATTTGCCGGATGTATCAGTAGAGAATTTCGAGAATTAATGGAGCACAAGGGTATCCTTTACTTTGATTTTATGGAGCAAAAGGAAATCAGCATATATAATTCCATCGCCACCGCCGAAGGACTCATTGCTGAAATGATTCTTTCCTCTCCCGAAAATCTTCACGGCAACAAAGCTCTGATTCTTGGTTATGGTACCTGTGCCAAAACTCTTGCTGCCAAATTAAAGGGGCTTCATGTGTCTACCTGCATTTGTGCCAGAAGCGAAGCTGCTTTGATGGAAGCCTGTACTTTTGGGCACCATACAGAAAATCTTTCCGACTTAAAGCATATTATAGCTAACTATCCTCTCATTATTAATACGATTCCTTCTAAAATACTTAATAAAGAAATTTTAGAACAGATTAGCAAAGAGGCAAGAATTTTTGAAATTGCCTCCTATCCATATGGCATTGATATGGAAGCCGCCCAAAAGCTTCACATAAATGTAAAATTATGTATGTCCCTGCCGGCAAAGTATGCGCCCGTTTCATCTGCTGATATCCTGACGCATTTTATTTTAAAAACGTCACAACAGGTACCTTACCAAATACACGCCGCCACTTTGCCAGCCCAACAGGATTAACCATTAATTTTTTTAAAATCGGAGGTATCCTATGACACTAAAAAATTGCAAAATAGGTATTGCATTTACCGGTTCATTCTGCACCTACAAAGCAGCAATGGAAGAATTAAAACATCTGGCAGAAGAAGGAGCCCAACTGTATCCTGTCATGTCTTTTCATTCCCAAAAAATTGACAGCCGTTTCGGGAAGGCTCTAGACTTAAAACAGCAAATTGAGGAAATCTGCGGAAGAAGTGTAATTGACTCTATCGAAAAGGCTGAACCTATCGGCCCCAGCGGATTTTTAGATATTTTAATTATTATGCCTTGTACTGGGAATACTATAGCGAAACTTGCCAACGGAATCACAGACAGTCCGGTATTAATGGCGGCAAAAGCCCATATGCGCAACGAAAAGCCATTGTTAATATCTGTCTCCACCAATGACGCTTTAGGAATGAATTTCAGGAATATCGGACTGTTGATGAATTGTAAACATATTTACTTTGTACCATTCGGACAGGATGCACCGGACAAAAAGCCAAATTCTATGATTGCCCATATTGATCTGCTCCTTCCTGCTACTGAAGCTGCCTTAGAAGGGAAACAACTGCAGCCTGTGATTCGCTAGGCAAATTTAATTTAAAAAGAAAGGAACCATAGAATATGTGCGGTATCAGCGGTATTTATAAATCCCATGGAAATCTTATTTCCAAAAAAGACACCTTCGAAACTATTTTACACAAAATGAATCAGGCTCAAAAACACAGAGGACCGGATGAGGACGGCATCTATCTGGACGATTTTTGCGGCCTTGCCCATGTGCGTTTATCCATCTTAGACCTTGCCAAAGGCAGCCAGCCCATGCACTGCCACGCCGGGCAGGAGGATTACTGCATTGTCTACAACGGCGAAATTTATAATATGCCCTGCCTGCGCAAAGAATTAGAACAGCAGGGATTTACCTTTCAGACTACCTGCGACACGGAAGTTTTATTAAAAGGCTATACCCTGTGGGGCGATGCCATGTATGAAAAACTCAATGGCATCTTCGCATTTGCCATCTGGGAGTCAAGGAAAAAGCAACTTACTTTGTGTCGTGACCGTCTCGGCGTAAAACCATTATTTTTTGCCAGAAAACAGGATGGTCTTGTTTTCGGCTCCGAGATAAAATCTCTTTTATCCTACGACAACTCATTAGCAAAGGTCAATGAAGAAGGCTTATGCGAATTGCTTGCTTTAGGTCCTGCTCATACCTGTGGAAAAACTGTATATGAGGATATTAAGGAAGTTCTCCCGGGAACCTTTCTTAAAATTTATCAAGGAGATGTACAAAAACACACCTATTGGAAATTAGAAAGTTGTGAACATACCGATTCTCCCCAACAAACGATAGAAAAAACTTCATACCTTTTACAATCTGCGATTCATATGCAGATGCTGTCGGATATTCCTATCTGTACCTTTTTATCCGGAGGTCTTGACAGCAGTATTGTCAGTGCCGTTACCGCCAATGGTTTAAAAAAGCAGGGGAAAACACTAACTACCTACTCCTTTGATTTTGAGGGCAATCAGAAATATTTTGAGTCAAACAGCTTCCAGCCTTCTCAGGATTTACCTTTTGCTTTGGAAATGGCAGAATTTTTAGGAACCAACCATCATATTCTCCAATGCAGCAATCAGGATTTATATAAAAATCTTAGTTCTGCTATGTTTGCCAGAGATTTTCCCTGCATGGCAGATGTGGAGTCATCCCTGCTATATTTCTGTGGCGAAGTAAGCAAACACCATCGGGTAACTCTCACTGGCGAATGTGCGGACGAAATTTTCGGGGGATATCCATGGTTTTACCGCAAGGATATGTTTGAGCGCCATGCTTTTCCATGGAGTTACGATATGGATGCCCGCACTGCACTATTAAAACCCGCTCTTATCAAAAAGCTTCCGCTACAGGAGTATTCCGTCAGTGCCTATGAAACCACAATTCGCCAGACTCCTGTGCTTCCGGGCGAAGCCCCGGAAGAAAAGCGCCGTCGCGAACTTTCCTATTTGAATATAAAATGGTTTATGGCAACACTTTTAGAGCGCATGGACCGTACAAGTATGTATCATGGTCTGGAAGCCAGAGTCCCTTTTGCCGACCATAGAATTGTGGAATATGTATTTAATGTACCATGGAGCATAAAATTTATGGGAAATATGGAAAAAGGGCTTTTGCGCAATGCCGCCCGGGGACTTTTACCTGACAACATATTATTCCGAAAGAAAAGTCCTTATCCCAAAACCTACCATCCGGTATACGAACAACTTCTAAAAAATGAATTTTTACGAATTTTAGACAGCACAAATGAACCTGTATTAGAATTTCTTGATAAGGAACGCTGTTATGATTTCATAAGTACACCTATGTCTTATAGCAAACCCTGGTTTGGTCAGCTTATGGCCGGACCACAGCTACTCGCTTACTATATACAAATGAATCAGTGGATGAAAAAATATTCTATTACACCGGATATTTAAAATTCCAAACTTGCTGAATTCAAAAAGAAACTCCTATGGGTGCATGATTTAGGATAATCGTGTACCCATGGAGTTTTCTAACATTTAAAATATGTGTTTATTTTTTAGTTTTTCCATTACTTCTTCTGCCTGATAATTTTCCGCCAACAGGCACAACTCATCTGTCTCCTGCTCTGAAAAATCCTGTGGATATTGAATGCTCAAACTTCGCAACAATTGGCAGGCTTGTGCAAAGTCATAATCCTCCATCGCTTGCTCTATCTGTCGCAATATTTTGGATAATCCACCGCCATTTTCTTCCTGTTTTTGTGTTTTGGGTGCATTCTCTTTCCCTCTTTCCCTTAGCTGCAATGATTTCTTCTTTCCAAATACAATTCTTTCATTCGGAAGATAAGAAACCAGTATTTTTTCTAACACATTCATGTTAATGGGTTTGCTCATATAATCATCAAAGCCCTGAGTCTTTAATTCTTCTCTCACCCCTACAATGGCATTTGCAGTAAGTGCAATAATTGGTGGACACTCAGATATTCTCAATTCTTCCCTAATGTTCCTCATGGCTGTGTTACCGTCCATCTCAGGCATCATGCAGTCCATAAAAATAATATCATACACATTCTTTTTTGCAAGGGCTATTGCTGCTTTTCCGGTAAGTGCCAAATCCGCATCAACATTATAATTCTCCAGCAATCCTCTGGTAATCTCCAAATTTAACTGATTGTCATCCACTACCAGCACCTTCGCCTGCTCTGCATAAAATTCCATACGTTCCGGTTCTTCCAGCAATTCATCCATATCCCACTGAAACTTCTGTATTTTAGCATCACTCATTTTCTTCTGCGGTATCGTAACTATAAATTCACTACCTTTTCCATATTCACTTTTTACTTCAATGGTACCCTGCATCAAAATTACCAATTCTTTCACAATGGCAAGACCGAGTCCTGTTCCTTCAATTCCTTTGTTCCGGTTCATGTCTAATTGTTCGAATTGCTTGAATAATTTACTCAAATCTTCCTCTTTAATTCCAATTCCCGTATCTTTCACGTGAAATGCAAGCCGAACCCACTCACCATTGTCTGACATTACTTTTGCCGAAAAACTAATGGTACCCTCATTTGTATATTTTACTGCATTGTTCAAAAGATTCAAAAGGATTTCCCTAAGACGTATTGCATCCCCATACATCTGGTAGGGAATATTTTCATCAATGTCTGTTTCTAAACGCAGATTCTTTTCTTTAATCACCTGTGCTATAATGACCATGGTATCAGCAAACAGGGACTGTGCAAAATAAGGTTCCGGCAAAATCTCCATTTTTCCTGCCTCAATTTTAGAAATGTCAAGAATTCCATTAATAATATTCAACAACCCATTAGATGAACGCTTAATATCTTTGGCATACTTTTTCACCACATCATCTGTACCCCGCTGCATAATCAATTCCGCTAATCCCATAACTGCGTTCATAGGCGTTCGGATTTCATGGGACATATTGGCAAGAAAAGTAGTTTTGGCACGATTTGCCCTCTCTGCTTCTTCTTTTAATTTCAAAATTTCATTTGCATAATTGTCAATAAACTCCATGTCAAAAATCCAGGCCAAATATCCACGAAGCGCTTTTTCTTCATACAAACGGGAAATTCTGATTTCGTAATGCTTGTCTCCAATCTTACTTACACTTTCCTCATTTTGAAATATTTCATTCAGCTTTTCTCTCTGCTGTTTACCATTTCCATTCTTAAGTTCCGGAAACGCCACATGGGCTGCCGGATTGGCATACGCAAGATTATATTCCTCATCCACGATAATCATGCCGTCATTAGTATTTTCCAGAATATTGTCCTGAGCAATCTGCACTGCATTCAATATGCCATAGCGTTTCACCGTAAAAATGATAATAATACAGGTAATCAGCAACCCAAAGGGTGTCAAATCAAAAAACTTCACAATTCCCGTCAAATATATGATAAGCGCAATTCCCGGACTTAACGCCGCTACCAACAGCCATGCATTGCACTTTTTCCTCTCCCCCTTACTATTTCTCCAGTTCAGGTAGCTGACTACCACAACTGCCAGAAACAAAATTACACAATATCCCATATACAGGTAATAACAAATTTCTTTCTCAAAAGATATAATTAAAAATCCATTCACCTCTCTTGATGAAATATTGGAATAATATAATGTATGATATTGACAAGTTAAAATAAGAAAAAATGCAACTACATTGATTAAAAAAGCAATTCGTAATATAAATTTATTAATTTTTCTCTTTCCATACTGGCTCATAAATACAAGAAACAAAAAACTTACAAAGCACTTTCCCATATACCCGACTTTTACCCCTGTCAGCAAGCCCTCGGTACTTTTTGCCGTAATTTCCATTGCGTAACCTATAAAAGCTAAAAAAGTGCATACAGACACCAACTGTAAAATTTTCTGATTCTCACTTGCTCTTTGTTGCATTACAACCACAATTAACGAAAACGCACAAATAGCCCCCACTATAATAATCCCCAGCATCACATAATACATGGTACACCTCCTATATCCTATATTTTTAGAATAACATGGTTCACTATTTACTGCAAATAAGCATCCCTCCATTTGCAATCCCTTCTGCAAGTTTCAACTGATAATCTTCAGTAGCCATCAGGGCATCCTGCCTGCTTCTAACTGAAATGTTAACACATATTTATTTGCTGTAGCGCCTAGTATGATTCAATTCCTATGAGTACTTTCTTTCTCATCACCTGCTACCTCTGACAACTTTCTGCCCATTAAAACGCCCATAACCGAAGCCATCATAAGCCCTCTGGTCCAGCCACTGGAATCTCCCAGGCAGTACAGACTTTTCACATTGGTTTCCAGCTCCTGAGTCATTTTTACTTTATTACTGTAAAATTTAAGTTCCGGTGAATACAACAATGTTTCCGTACTTGCAAAACCGGGAACCACATGATCCACCGCCTGAATAAAATTGATGATATTTAGCATGGCACGATATGGCATAGCAGCAGTAATATCACCTGCTACGGCATCTGCAAGAGTGGGCTGTACATTAGACTGGCTTAATTCTTTCTGCCAGGTGCGTTTTCCCTCTAAAATATCACCATAACGCTGTACCAGTATCCGTCCGGAACCCAGCATATTAGTGAGCTCGCCTACCTTTTGTGCATATTCTATAGGCTGATTGAATGGTTCCGTAAAATTATGTGAGCATAATATGGCAAGGTTCGTATTATTGGATTTTAAATCTTTATAGGAATGACCATTTACTACCGCAAGGTCATTATCATAATTTTCCTGACTTACAAAACCTCCCGGATTCTGACAGAACGTACGGACTTTGTTTTTAAAAGGTTTGGGATATCCAATCAGTTTCGACTCGTACAAAACATTATTAACCTCTTCCATTACTTCATTGCGCACTTCCACCCGGACACCAATATCCACGGTTCCCGGCTTATGAGCGATATCGTACTTTGCACAAATCTTTTCCAACCAGTCTGCCCCTCGTCTTCCGGTGGCAATCACGGTTGTTTCTGCCATAATGGTTTCCTGTCCGGTACCGTCTGTCTTTTCTATCACAACACCTTTACATACGGATTCTTTTAGAATAATATCGTAACACTGATATCCGAATCGAATTTCCACGTCATGTGCCAACAGATATTTCTCTATTTCGCCATAAATAAGCTGTGCCTTTTCTGTTCCAAGATGACGAATCGGGCAGTCCACCAGCTTTAAGCCTGCCTGAATGGCACGTTTTCTGATATCTTTTACTTTTTCTTCCTGACTGATTCCCTCTACATGTTCATCTGCCCCGAATTCCAGATATATTTTATCTGTGTAATTTATCAGCTCCTGTGCCTTCTGAGCCCCAATTAAGTCTGGCAAATCGCCTCCCACCGCATAACTTAGAGATAATTTTCCATCAGAAAATGCCCCCGCCCCTGAAAATCCTGTAGTAATATTACAAGGCTTGCAATTCATACACTTTTTCATTTTTGCTTTTGGACAGTTTCTATTTTCTATGGAATGCCCCTTTTCCACCATAAGTATTTTCTTTTTGCAGCCTTTTTTTATCATTTCCAAGGCTGTGAAAATGCCTGCTGGTCCTGCTCCAATAATTACTACATCATACATAAGAATACCCCCTTCCCAACCTCTTTTATTCTCGGTTACTATTTCACCAATTTTGGATTCCCGTTTTCATCCTGAGTTACTTCATAAATTCCACTGCCATCTACTGCCACCGCAATATTTGTCACATAAGACATATGGTCATCTACCAGCCATGACCACCGGAAATTGTAATATTTCACTCCGTCTATTGTCACTGTATTTTCATATCCAAAACTATTTACATTGCCTGTGCCTTCATCTTCCACACCATATTGTTCTAACAGAAGTTGTTCTGCTTCTTTTGCGCTTATAGCTGCTTCTGTCTTTGTTTCCGTACTTGTTGGTGTGGCTTGCGGAGTTACGGTTGGTGTGAGCTCCGCCTCTTTTGTTGGCGTAGCTTCCGCCTCTTTTGTTGGCGTAACTTCCGCTTCTTTCGTTGGTGTGGTTTCTGCTTCTTCCGTTGGTGTGGCTTCTGCTTCTTCCGTTGGTGTGGCTTCCGCTTCTTCCGTTGGTGTTACCTCCACGCTTTCGTTGGATTCAATTAAATTCTTACTGTTGTCTTCCTTTCCACCGCATCCCGTAATCAATGCCATTACCATTGCACCTGCCAACATACTGCTTACTATTTTCTTTTTCATTTTAATCCCCTTTTCAATCAATAATTTATCTTGTATTTATTAATTTTACGCTATTGTTCTTTGACTTTCAAGCTTTAAAATGCAAAAAGACCAGCTACCCTAAGATAACTGGTCCTGTATTATCAGATATTAATCTACTGTGTAAGGCATTAAAGCAACGTGACGTGCTCTCTTGATAGCTACTGTTAAAGCTCTCTGATGTTTTGCACAGTTGCCTGTAATTCTTCTAGGAAGAATTTTTCCTCTTTCAGATACATATCTTTTTAACTTATTTGTGTCTTTGTAATCAATTACATTATCTTTACCACAGAATACGCAAACTTTTTTTCTTCTGCGTCCGCCTCTTCTCTTCATTGGAGAATCTGCTTTATCACTCTTTGTATAAGCCATTGTTCTGACCTCCTTTATATCCTAATTAAACGGTAGTTCCTCGTCTATACCTTCCGGTATGTTCATGAAACCATCACCTGCGTCCATAGCCGGAGCTGCCGGTCTTGCCGGTGCAAATCCATCACCGCTATTTCCTGCCGCTGCCTTGCTTTCTGCAAATTCCTGTTCCTCAACTACTACCTCAGTTGTATAAACCCTTTGTCCATCCTTATTTGTATAACTTCCGGTCTGGATTCTTCCGGTAGCTGCAATTTTTGTACCCTGACGTAAATACTTTTCTGCGAACTCTGCATTACGTCCAAAAGCAACACAGTTAATAAAATCTGCTGTCTGCTCATTGCCGTTTCCATCATTGCGTCTTGCAAATCTTCTGTCAACTGCCAAAGTATATCTGGCAATAGCCAATGCTGTTTCGCCCTGTGAATAACGAACCTCCGGATCTCTTGTTAATCTTCCCATAAGAATGACTTTGTTCATACTATCTCCTCTTTTCTATGCTTCCTGTCTAACGCATAAATATCTGAGCACGTTTTCCATAATACGAACTCTTGATTCAAGTTCAGCTGGAACACCTGCTTCAGCATCGAATTTGATAAAGTAGTAGAATCCTTCTTTCATCTTCTGGATTTCGTAAGCTAATCTTTTCTTACCCCAGTCTTCTACTTCTGTCACTGTACCGCCAAGACGAGTAATGTATTCCTTCGCCTGTTCTACAACTGCAGCACGTGCATCATCTTCGATTTTTGCATTGACAACTAATGCTAATTCATATTTGTTCATGCAATCGCACCTCCTTTTGGTCTCTGGCTTCCGCTTTCTGGCGGAAACAAGGAAATTTCTAACGTATCACAAATCAAAATGATACCATATAAAATATAATTTTTCAAGCTTTTTTGCGAATTTCTTTTGTATTTTTTTCCACCAGTTTCCGTGCAATCATAATCTGGTGGTCACAACCCATACACTTTAACCGGAAATCCGCACCCACTCTTAAAATTTCCCACTCGTGGGATCCACAAGGATGCTGCTTCTTCAGTTTTACAATATCTCCTACTTCATATTCCATATCTTTTCCTGCCTTGTCTTCTTATTTTATACTTTGATTTGAGAAAATACTTCTCCGATAGGTTCCTGTATTACCAAATCAGCATGTCCGTCTGCCTTGGTTGCCTGCTTGTTAATCAGTACCAGATATTTTCCCTGGAAATAATCAATCAGTCCCGCTGCCGGATATACCACCAGAGAAGTTCCCCCGATAATCATCATATCGGCACTGCGAATGGCGCTGATGGAATTTCGTATGGTATTGTCATCTAAACCTTCCTCATACAAAACCACATCCGGTTTGATTCTTCCCCCGCAGCTGCAGGTGGGAATTCCTTCTGATTTCACCATATATTCTGCATCGTACAGTTTATGACAAGATTCACAGTAATTTCTATGTACAGAACCATGCAGTTCATAAACTGTTTTACTGCCTGCTTTCTGATGGAGTCCGTCAATGTTCTGGGTAATCACAGCTTTCAATTTTCCTGCTGCTTCTAATTCCGCCAGCTTTTTGTGTGCTGCATTTGGTTCTGCATCCAGACATAACATTTTGTTTTTATAGAAACGGTAAAATTCTTCATTATTTCGCAGATAGAAACTGTGACTTAAAATGGTTTCCGGCGGATATGCGTACTGCTGATGATACAGACCATCCACGGAACGAAAATCCGGAATTCCGCTTTCTGTAGATACTCCCGCACCACCGAAAAATACGATATTGCTGCTCTCATCAATCATCTGCTGTAATTGTTCCATTGAATTCATATGGAGCCTCCTCCCCAAATCAATTGCTTATTCATTGTCTTTACAAAGAAAACCGCTGATTTGCATCAACGGTTTTCACAAAATTGCGGGGGCAGGATTTGAACCTACGACCTTCGGGTTATGAGCCCGACGAGCTTCCAGACTGCTCCACCCCGCGCTATTCACAATGTCTACTATAGTACTTTTCTTTTCATTTGTCAAGTAAGGGGAAATTTCAAATCGTTATAGCTGATTGTTTCCCCTTACTTAGTATATTATATGTAAATTTACAGAAATTATTCCTGTTTTGCATCCATCTTTATTTCAATACCCTTATACACCGCAATCCCAATCAATGCGCCCATAGGTGCCATTACTGTTTCCGGTATGATAAAACCTGTCACATTCTGTACCACGATATCCAATGCCAATACTCCTAAAATTACTGCTGCTCCTACTAATACTTTCTTTAATTTACTCATAATTTTCTCTCCTTTGTATTTTTTTGTTCCTCTTGATGTACTTATCTTATCATTCATGAGCAGCGCAAACCATAACTTTAGCTTACAATTTTACAGGTCATTCTTACAAAATTGTAAGGTATCTATTATTCTTTAAAATCATTACGGATTCTTTCCTTTATCCTGCCGCCACTAATATGGTCTATTTCTTCCTGCTGCACAAAGGAGGCTCTTTTTATAGAATCTGTCCCAAAACGTTTACGTATACTGTCCACTGCCTTATCTAGCTTTTCCAACTTTTCGTAATCGGTGTTATCAAACAGACTCATCTGACGTCCGCTTTCTTCCTCCATAACCCTGCTGGTCTGTATTCCAATCAGGCGAATTGGCATTCCGTCCCAGAGTTCATCAAATAAACGGCAGGCAATGGAATGAATCTCATTGGTAATATTGGTGGGATGCTCCAGCACGCACTGGTGAGATACATTGCTTAAATCAAAAAAGCGCAAATTTACAGAAATCACTTCTATTTTTACATTGTCTTTTCGCAGTCGTATGCCAATGGTTTCTGCCAGGGACAGTAAAATCATCTGAGCTGTACTTCGGTCACTGACATCAAATGGAATGGTGGTAGAGTTGCCATAGCCTTTGTTGGACTCTACGTTACGTTCCACAAAGGACACATCCCTGCCATTTGCAAAGTTCCATATGGTTTCTCCCTGTTTTTTCATAATGGATTTCAACATCTCCAAGTCTGTTTTTGCCAAATCCCCTATGGTATAAATCCCAAAGGAATGTAATTTTTTCTCAGAAGCTTTTCCTACAAAAAACAAATCCCGTACCGGCAACGGCCACATTTTTTCCTGAATCTCCTCTGGAAAAAGTGTATGCACACGGTTAGGCTTTTCAAAATCACTTGCCATTTTTGCCAACAGCTTATTGGTGGAAATCCCCACATTTACCGTAAATCCCAAGGTTTCATAGATTTCATTTTTAATGCGTTCCGCCACTTTTACCGGCTCTCCAAACAGCTTTTCCGTTCCTGTCATATCTACAAAGGCTTCGTCAATACTGTACTTTTCCACATCGGGAGAGTACTTATACAGAATATCCATAAAAAGCTTCGAATTTTTTTCATAAATTTCAAAACGTGGTGGAACAACGGTAAGTTCCGGACACTTGCGCAAGGCATCTACAATGGGCTCCCCTGTCTGAATTCCATATTTTTTAGCAGAAGTGGACTTTGCCAGTATAATGCCATGGCGCTTGGATCGGTCACCGCCAACGGCTGCCGGAATTTCCCGCAAATCAACGGTTTCTCCCAATTCTTTTATCCGGTAAACAGCCTCCCATGATAGGAAGGCGCTGTTTACATCTATGTGAAATATAATTTTCTCTGCCATAAGTATTTCTCCGCTTTATACCCTATTACTGTATGCTATCATGTGTTCTATCTTTCCTTTTTTGTTTGCCAAAGGCAATCCAGACAACCATACACAAAATCAGAACTGCTACACTCATCCACGGAATAAAGTATTTCATTCCCTTATCATAAAACATGTCATAGTATCCTTTTAAATATATTACCATCACAATGAATGGAAGCACAAAGGTCATATACCATCTGATTTATGAACATTATATCTTTGACCCTCTTGTATTGTCAACGTTTCTCACTGGTTTATACTCTCCGACATTTTTCATCATTTTCTTTACCCCTCTACCTATGATTAACCCAAGCAATGCCGGTGCCATTCCAAAAATTCCCATGCCCCACCAAACATCGTGAAAGATTGGTACCGGCATTAAGATGCCCATCACCCCCACAAAAAGGAGATAACTCCATTTATACCTTGAAGAGTCAGCTCCTAGTATCAAGCCACAGATAAATGAAACTATTGGAAACATAATATAATAATTCAAAATGCAATATCCCATCTCATGTCCCTCAATAGGCAGAAGTATCGCTATTAACACGGTGTATAATACAAATCCAACCGTCACCAAACAGCACACTTTTGATTTTTCACTCATTTTTTTCATATCCAAGTCCTCCGATTTTCCAATATATATTTATTATATTTTCCAGGCTGCTGGAATACAAGATGCCAACAGTCATGATATACAGTGACTTTCGTCACTACTTTTAGTCTTTTATTGCATTTAACGTCATATATCCAGCATAAAAAATAGACATTTTTTTACATATAGTATATAATAATTTTATACGCAAAAACTTCAATTGACCATAAAGGGGAGAATGCTTATGGAGCTTAATATAGACCAACTTCGAATTGTAAACCAAAAGCCAAACGGCCATTGTCTGGTAAAAGGCGTTGCAGGAAGCGGCAAAACTACTGTGGCAGTAAATCGCATTCCAACTTTGCTGAATCACTATGTACAATCTGGTGAGAAAGTTCTAATTATTACTTACAACAAAACTTTAATCAACTATACGAAATACCTGATGGATTTTGTAGACCTTCAGCAAAATCTCTTTTTTGAAGTAGACCCGTGTAAGTTAATTGATATCCGCACCATTGACAGTATCATAACAAAATATAATTTGAAAAACACCCCGGACTTTCAGCTTGCCGACAAGCTGGCAATTAAGGAAGCCATGAAACAGGCAATTCACACAGTACATAAATCTTATGCCGATTCCACTCTGCTCTCTGCACAGAATCTTCAATTTCTTACAGAGGAAATTGACTGGATAAAATCCTGCCGCTATTTAGAACGGGAAACTTACCAGAATGTGGACCGGCAGGGAAGAATGAGTGTCGGGGAAAATCGTTTTCGTCTACCTAAAAATTCCCAGGTACGAAATGAGATTTTTGATTTGTATCTTACTTATGAAGCTATCTTAGAACAAAAAAAGCTTATGGACTTTAAAACCAGTGCACTGCGCCTGTTGGAAGCTTTTGAGCAAAATAAAATCCTGCCTGAAAAATATGCTCACATTATTGTGGACGAAAGTCAGGATTTAACCAGAGTACAGTTAGAACTGTTGCACTACTTTTATGATGACAGCAGACCTACCAACAGCATTATGTTTATTGCCGATGCAGCTCAAAGCATCTACACCCACTCCTGGCTTTCCAACCAAAGTTTTAAAAGTGTGGGCTTTGACATGTCGGGAAAATCCAGCATTTTATCTAAAAATTACCGCACTACCTTTGAAATTGCCAAAGCTGCTTATTCCCTGATGCAACATGATGACAATTTAAGCAGCAACGACAATTTTGTGCAACCTACTGCTATCGAACGTCATGGAAAAAAGCCTGTATTAAAAGGTTTTCCCGGACAGACAGAAGAAGCTGAGTACATCGTTTCCCAGATAAAGCGCCTGTCCTCGGACTATTCTTTGAAGGATATGGTGATACTTAGCGTTTCCACATCTTATCTGGCACATTTGCAGGACTATTTAGTACGCCACGGAATTGATGCAGAGGTATTTTCTAAGAAAACCATCGACTTTTCCGCAGATAAGGTAAAACTAATCACACTTCATTCCATCAAAGGGCTGGAATTTCCGGTCGTTTTTATTGCGGGAATCGACAAAGGACAGATTCCTATCTCGGAGGAACAGATTCCCTTAGGAAGAAAGCTGCTTTACGTGGGTATGACCAGAGCCAAGGAATTGCTTTACCTGACCCATACTGCACAACCTTCCATGTACATTGAAGAATTTGATGCCACTCTCTTAGATACAGAAAATATGCCGTTTTCCTGCCTTTATAAAGTTCCTTTGGAGGATTACAAATTTACACAAAAGATAAAAAACAAGATGTCCCGTGAAGAAATGGTCCGTCAGTGGATGATCCACGAGTTGCACCACCGTCTTGCCTATCCTTATGAATTTATGGATATTGAATATCCGGTGCAGGATCGTTCCACCTCAGGTTTTGCAGATATTGTGATTTTTAATGGAAATAAGAATCCCTTAATTTTGGTCGAGGTAAAAAGTCCCGGAGAAAATATGGCACGTGCTGCTCAACAGCTCCAATCTTATATTTCCTGCGAACCTACCGTTATGTATGGTATTGTTTCTGACGGAAATTATACACTGTTTCTGAAACGAAAAGCAAACACTAATATATTTACAGAAACCGAAACCCTTCCGGAATTTTCCAAACCTTCCGGCAGACTTTACCGCACCTACACTTATCACAATCTAAAAAGCAATATCACATACTGCTGTAAGACCAATACAGAGGATCACCAGGAAGTTATCTTAGAAAACAGCACCTGGCAAGAAACCATTCTGAAGTTTTCTTATGAGAAAGTAGTCCGCTGTGGAACTGTCGCCGCCGGAACTCTTCACTATGTTTCCAGTGAAGGCTGCAAAAATATTCTTTTACCGGATGTATTTGACATCAATGCAGATAGGCATTTTCTGCTAAAAGTGTCCGGGGATAGTATGACCGATTTTGGTATCGAAGACGAAGATATGATTGTAGTGCAAAAACAGCCTTACGCAAATGTAGGCGATATTGTTGTTGCCGGAGATAAAACTACCAATGAAGCCACTTTGAAAAGGTATTATCCAAGTTCCTCCATGGTTACACTGGTTCCGGGCAACTGCCACTATGATCCAATTCTGGTAAAACCAGAAGACTTATTTATCAATGGTGTCGTGGTGGGTGTAATGAAAGATCTGGGGACTACTAGACTGTAACCACTCTAACAATTCTATTAAAATATACAACGAGAACATTAGTTATAACTAATGTTCAGACTGTAGACAAAGTGGCATTGGAGTCAACACTCCAACGCCACTTTTCTCTGTTTATAGTTATAATTCCATATTTTCAAAAATAGTTGGGGTATTCCTTTCTTTATTACCCCCATTCTTTGTTTCATTTTTGCCAGTTTCTTTAAATTCATACACGCAAAGGTAAGCCCGGCTTTCATTTCCATCCGAGCTTTTCCAAACATCTGTGTATATCTGAATCCGTGGTTTTCTTTTGCTGTTCCAAAGATTCGTTCTATTGTTTCTTTGCGGAGTTTGTATAAGTCACTCATACCTAATGTATGACGGATATCTTCGCATTGTTCCATGTAATCTTCCCATATATGTCGTGTTACGATTTTCACATGGTTCTTACTTTCTGTACATTGACTTAGATATGCACAGTTTGCGCATTGTTCACCGCAACTTTTATATTCTCTGTAACCATCCCTGTTTGTTGTGCTATATTTTAAAACCTGGTTGTTTGGACATATATAGCAATCATAGTATTCATCGTAGACATACTCATACTTTTTGAAAAATCCTTCTTTGGTCATCGGCCTTTTGTAGGGGAATAGCGGTTGAATTCCTTTATCAAGCAGCAACTTCGCTATTGCTGGTGTCTTATAGCCTGCATCAGCAATCAGTGTCCTAATTCCAATGTTTTCAATCTTATCAAAAAGTGCCTTAAATGTTCTGCTATCATGAAGGTTTCCTGGATGTACCGTATATCCTAAAATCCATCCGTTTTTGTCACAGGCAGTTTCAATTGCATAGGCAAAGACACTTTTATGTTCACCTTTTCGAAACCAGCCGCTTTCGGGGTCAGAAGTACTTACCTTGATTGTATTTTCTTCTGATGTACCAGAACCACCGGATGAACTATTATCATTATCGTTGTCATCTTCCTTTTCTTTTAACGGCTTTTTTCCATGCCGTTCTCTGTCTTTGTTTATTTCTTTCTTTAACAATTCTTCATAGAACAATGCTTCCTGATGTGCAATACGCTTCTGCATCTTTTTATTATTCGCACGGGCTTTCACATGTGTTGCATCTACAAATACTTCTGTAGGATCAACCAGTTTGAATTTATAACATTCCATTAGTATGTGTGAAAATATCTGTTCAAACAAATCTGTATCTTTAAAACGTCTGGAATAATTCTTTCCAAAAGTAGAAAAATGTGGTACTTTATCCTGCATTTCTAAACCCAGAAACCATCGGTATGCAACATTCACTTCGATTTCTTTTACTGTCTGACGCATACTTTTGATTCCATACAGATACTGAATAAATGGTATCTTAATAAGCATAACCGGATCCATGCTTGGACGACCATTATCAGAACAGTATTTATCCTCAACAAGGTCGTAAATAAAGTTCCAATCAATCGCTTTATCAATAATTCGGAGCAAATGGTCCTGAGGAACCATATCGTCCATACAAAACACTTGTAGCTGCTCCCGTTTCTTATCTGCATTTTGTGTCATCATAAACATGTACCACCTTTAACTTTGATACATCTATTATACCAAAAAAGAGCCTCAAAGTCTTGTAAATACTTACTTTTTAGCTCTTTTTACGAGAAAAGCCCGCGACGAATGTCGCGGACTTTGTCTACAGTCTGAACATTAGTTATAACTAATGTTCTTTTTTAATAACTCCTTATCCAATCGCAAATACTAAATTAAAATTAAGTTATCGAAGAAAAGGAGTAACATATGATTTATTTGGATTTCAAAACGATCGGCTCTAAAATAAAAGAGCGTAGAATTTCTCTCGGACTGACACAGGATTATGTTGCCGATAAACTGAATGTCAATCCAAGTCATATCAGCAACATTGAAGGCGGTCGTGCTAAACCAAGCCTGACCGCCTTAATTAATATTGCCAATGTGCTGCGTTGCAGCGTGGATTATTTTATTGGAGAGGAATACACTTTTCATTTATCAGATGCCCCGGATACTGACTTAGATGCACAAATACAAAATAAATTAGATAACTGTAGTAAGGAAAAGAAAGAACGTATTTTGAAAATAATTGACTTGCTTTAGCTTTCACTTAACAATGAAATCGCATACCGAAAGCCAAGTATAAATCCCTTCTTCTCACTGATATTGCTTACTTCAAACAACATATTCCGCAATGCTTCCCGCTCTTCCATCGGCAATGCGGATTTTTGTTGTTTTAGTATATTCTCTATCTCTTCTGTAATTGAGGCTTCTACTATTTTGGTCATCGGAAAATCCATTCTGGCATTTTCATAAATACTTTCCAGTATCGTGTTTTTCATATAATTGTGACTCCGTTTCTCTTTTAGCAAATGGGTAGTTATTTTAAGATAATGATGCCAGGGGCAAAAGGGCAAAATACCTTTTGACCCTGGCATACTCAGATTATTGTAGCAGAAAAAGCGGACAGAATATGTCCGTAGAGAATTATTTTATTGAATGATTTTCTTAACCATACATTCCTTCTTATAAAAGCAGATTCCATACTTAATAATATTACGGTAACCATCTTTCCGTAGTTCTGTATCATACTTTTTGTTTTCTATCTGTTGTAAAGCTGTATCGCACCCAGCCTCCAAACCATCAAAAGTGTCTGCCATTTTAATCTCCATAATCACTGCTTTTCCTCGTGCAGACGGATAACGCATCACAATGTCATATCTTCCGGTGCCACTTTCTCTGTTAGATACGACACGGTATCCTTTACATCCTTTCAATAATCCACATAAAAATCCATGATAATAATCTTCCTTATAATCATTATAACTGATGCATTCTAAAAGCTGGTCTGTAACTTCATTGGCAAAAGCTTCACAATCCCCTTCCAGCACTGCTTTATAAAGTGTAGATAAATCCGTCTTCTCTAAATGCTGCCGAAACCACTCCTGAATGGTATTCTTGAAAATATAACGCACTTCCCTATTTGGGATTTTCATAGTCAGATAAATGGTTTCTTCTATTAGAACTTCTTTCGTCTTTTTCAAATACCCGGTAAAAAACAGAAAGTTCCACAAATTATCTTGTGATTTATCAATATCTTCATAAGTGATATCCTCATGAACCGGCTTTTCGATGGTTCCTCCCTGAATCAATACTTCTATCTCCGCTTTAGCATCCTCATCCGCTTTTTCTATCAGGCTTCTTACAATGCTATTAGAAGAGGTATTTGACCAGTACGGCTTTGGAAATGCGTTTCGATTAGCAAGTGCCGCATATACATAATTAATTACACTCCATGGATTGTATACCTCTGTTTCGCCAAAGAGATATCCGTCATACCATTCTTTTACTTCCGGCATCTTTTCTTCTAGTTTGTAATCTTTCAGCATTCTCTCCACTTCTGCTTCTGTAAATCCAAAATACTCTGCGTAATTTTCCGTGAGAATGGAATTGATACCAAGATTATTTAGTCCCGTAAAAATACTTTCTTTGCTAATACGAAGGCACCCGGTAACTATTGCAAATTCCAGACTGTCGTTTGTCTTCAATGCTGATTCAAAAAGAGAACGGATAAAGTCTATCATTTTGTCATAAAATCCTCTAAAGTAGGAATTTTCCAATGGTACATCATATTCGTCAATCAAAATAATAACCCTTGTTTCATGATATCTTTTCAAACAGTCTGAAAGAAATTTTAAGGATTTTGCATAATCAATATCTTCTGCTTTTTCAGCCATTATTTTTCTATATCGTTCCTCTTCCTCGGGCATCAAAGTCTTTCCATCTAACACATAACTATGTCTTCTGTATTCGCTTATGATTTCCCCCCGCAGGCTGGCATATGCCATATGAAAATCCGGCTGTTTTGCCGACTTCAGGGAAAGGGAAATCACCGGGTATTTTCCCATATGACGCGTGTATTTTTCTCCTGCATTTAGAATATTTTTTCCTTCAAAGTAATGACTATTATCTGTAACATTTCCTCGAAAGTCCATTTCTTTCTCAAAATACGTCTTTATCATACTTAGGGCAAGTGTTTTCCCAAAGCGGCGAGGACGGGTAAAAACATTTACAGCTCCGGCTTTATCCAGCAAATCTTTAATAAAAAGTGTTTTATCTATATAATAATATTCTTTATCTATAATCTGCTTGTAATTTTCTATCCCAATAGAGATTGCCCTGTTTTCCATGTGTTACACCCCCTCATTTTTCTTTATCACGAATTAATATCTGGAACAAAATCGTCCGGATACTTACTACTGCCTTCATAACCACATACTCCCATTCTCGGAGAATTGCAAACGTTTAAGAGATACTCGTCTTCCTGCTCCGGAAGTTGGGCACACTCCTCACACAAAAAAGGATTTCCATCATAAATTCTATCAAGATCAATATATTTAGCATCTTCTTTTCCACATACACCACATATAAATACTGGTGCATTATTCCTTGATAAAATGGTCAGTTCTTCTTCTTTGCAATGTCCTGTTCGATAATCATGTACATTAATCACAAGCTCGGTTGTCGAGCCAAAATCATATTCGTAGTTAATGACCATACCTTTTCGAAGTACTTTCTTCAAACTGCAGTTCATGCTCTTAGCTTCCTGCCCCCAAAAAGAATCCGGCTCAACTTCATAACTTTCTCCTTCAATCTCGAATGCACTCAAATGACCGCAACATTCCAGCCAGATATCTCTCAGAAAAGAATCAATATCCTCCAATGTGGCTGTGTCTCTCACCTCAATAATCAGCCAGTAGTCTTTGTCATATTTTCCATAAATGACAAGCTCAAAATATCCACATTTCTTGCCGCTACTCTCCGCTTCTATCCTTTTTGCACGTTCTTTGCAGGATGCAAGATGGCGAAGCATATATCCTCTTGCATACTCTTTCCCACAATATTTGCATTTTCCTTTACTTTGTATTCTCATTATATCTCTTTCCACCTTTCTCTTGAACTGTCTCTACACCACTCAAAATATTACTTATATCTTAACACGCCTGACAACTTGCCACAACTCAGAAATTTATTAATTATGATAAAATATGTAACCGTTCAGCTTTCGGTTGACGGGACGCCCATAGCAGATACAATTCTTCCCAGAAAGGCAGAGAATTTAACAGCCTTTCTGGGAAGAATTGTATCTGCTATGGGCTGTTCTTCCAACCTGTAAGGATGAGCGGTTACATAAATATGATGAACATCATATGTCTGTATTAAAGACTGTAAAGCCTACAAAGGCAAGCAAGGCAGTGACCTACAAAAGTAGCAGGAAATCAGTAGCTACCGTAAATAGTAAAGGAAAGGTAGTTGCCAAAAAGGTTGGAAAACCACGATTACAGTTGTAAGTAAGGTAAATAAAAAAGTAAAGGCAACTTGCAAAATAACTGTAACAAAAAAGAAAGTTACACCAACAAAAATACCTACAAAAAAGCCAGTGGCTACGGCAACGCCAAAGCCAACCGTTACAGCAACGCCAATTGCAACCTCTACCCGCATTCCAACACCTACACCAGAAGAAAGCGTTGGAGAACTTAATAATCCAATTATAGATGAGAATGGCAATGTAACCTATTCCTGCATCTACTTTGGAAACTACCCGCAGTCTGATGCTACGGGAGAAACAAAGGAACCAATTAAATGGAGGGTATTGTCTATCCATGAAAATGATGCCTTTTTAATAGCTGACCAGAATCTGGATGTGATGGAATACAATAAGATAGGACATAATGTCACATGGGAGACTTGTACCATGCGAAGCTGGCTGAATGGTTATGGAAGTGATTCAAATTTAGAAGGAATTGATTACAGTAACGATAACTTCATAAACAAAGCATTCAACGATACAGAACAGACCGCAATTCTCACCACCAATGTTGTAAACGATGCCAATCCGGAATACGGTACATCGGGAGGAAATAACACCCAGGATAAGATTTTCTTATCATCCATTGACGAAGTCAGCAACGCTGACTATGGTTTTCTGCCATATAAGGATTTAAGTACAGGTGATACTTGTGACAATGCAAGAATGCGAACCAATACAGCCTATGTAAATAATGGAGGAACTATTGGATCAGATTATCTAAAACAAAATGGTGCAACCGTTGTAGAAAATAGAGGTAGTTATTGGTGGTGGCTACGGTCACCAGGTAAGGATAGTCGCAATGCCATGCTTGTGGGGGACTACGGCTGTGTATATCGGGTTGGTCCTTATGTGGGCAACATGAGTGTTGCTGTTTGTCCAGCTTTGCACATTGATTTTTCATCTTCCTCAGTATGGAGTATGGCGGAGAATGTAACCATAGAAAGATAATGGCTCATATTCAAAATAAGATCTGATTGAAATAGGGAGTGTACCGTCCACAGTACACTCCCTATTATTCACACCCTTATTAAGCAATCCCCTCATCAAAACAAATATGCAGTTTTTGTACCCACCGCTACGCATTGACAAGCAAAGTTGAATCTTTGCTTGCAGATTATTCTATATTTTCCTACGCTTATTTAAATACTTCCACTTCTTTAGTAAAACGTTTAAATACTATGCTTTATTCCTGGCATAGTTAAGGTAATTTTTTCTTTTAATCTATTATTTTTCTGATAAATCTATTTTTTATCATTGACTTCTGTTTTGAAGTTCCTGTATTCTCGTTCATTACTTCTTATTTACTGGTCTATATTTTCTTTTTACTTTCCTTGCATTAACATTTTCACATCCATAATTAACTTCAACGCCTTCAACAGCCAAACTCAAATCATGCATCTTGTCTACTGTCTGATAATATACATTTTCTGATTCATAAGAAACATTCCCATTTTTCGACAGAATAGGTGTATCAATTACAGATTTTACAGCACCTGCTAGTGCCCTTGTTACTGCAATCAACTTCAACTCGTCTTCTGTAAAATCTTGAGACGTCAGTTTTGGCTTAAAAGTTACCACCTCTTTTTTCTTCAACATTTCAACTAGTAAACTTGAACAAACAGAAAACATTTCATTTAAGTCAACTAACAAATCATGAAACATATCTGTTCTGTCAAAGATAGCTCCATATAGAGTTTCGGACACTTTCATCTTTTCAGTCGCTGCTTCCGCCTCTGCGTACATTGCATTTGCTTTCTCTAAGTTTTCATCAGCTTTTATGCTAGAAGATAAAGCTGTAGTAAATAATGCAACTGGTCCTCCAACTTTGAATAATGTTCCCATCATCAATGATAATCCACTTGCTGAAGCCCAAAGAGAGCCAACGGTTGCCAATGCAACAACTGCTGTTGCGTCATTACTTTCAATAGATTCGTAGTATGTATCCATCATTTTTCTTAAATCACTAACACCTTGTTGATCAATCATCAATTTGGATATTTCATTAATTCCAACTGTTTCTGTAAACTGAATATGCTTAATCTTTTCATATGAGTTCAAAAATTTTTTCATAGATGTATCAAGCACACTCCTTTTTGTCTCTCCTAATTTCAAGATAATTTCTTCGGTTTTTTTCTTGGTTTGCTCAAGTTGGTATTTTTCATTTTCATATAAATGTTGAGCATCCCGCGACACTTTTTGCGCTTTTTCATTGGTCTCTTTTGCACATGAATGTCCAACTGCCCCCATTACTCCTATTGCTCCTAATACTGCTGTTGTTATTAATGACATAACTTATCCCTCCCTATAAAACATCTGTTGAATCTTCATCAATAAATTCTTTAAATTCCTCAATTGTTTCGTAATAAACCTTTCCACCCAATTTGCGTGTAATATCATTGGCACCTGCTATAATTCCATCTGCATCGCCCATCTGATATGCTAATTGCATCGATGATAAAGCTGTTTCAAAACATTCTCTATATTCCTTAAAATAAGAATCCAAATATTTTTCCAGCTCTGCTCTAAAAGTTCTCGCCTGCTCTTCTACTAGATGATACTCTTCTATAATTCGCATTCTTTCTTCATGTTCTAACTGCTTTGTTTGAACATCCCTAACAATTGTTTGGACACCCCTGACAATTGTTTCGCCAACCTTTGAACCAGCCATGTATCCTATTGTTCCACCAACAAATCCTCCAACAGCAGTTCCAACAGGACCCAAAAACGTTCCAACAGTTGCTCCTATTGCTGCACCTTCTTCCAGCGATGCTAATCCAGCAACTGTAGCTACGGTTGTCTGTTCTATTTTTTCAATACCTTCTCTTGCTGATAATTCGCCTGTTACCATCTTTCCTACAACTTTAGCATCTTCAATTGCAACATAAGCTATGTTTGCGATTGTTCCAGCAGGTGTTCCCTTTGGAATTACTTTGATAACTTCTTTTTCAACACCAACTTTTAATACTCCAGCAGCGGCAGCTTTAACCCCAAAATCCATACCACTTGCAAGTGCTGTTTCAACAATTTCTTCACCATTAATTTCTTCACCATTCCATAGTTTTTGAGCAACATCAAATCCTACCCCAACTGCTACACCTTGCAATGCAGCATAGCCTGCCTGCTTACCTATACCAATTGCCAAATCCTTAGTAGCATATTCATTCCAATTAAGCTCATTCCAATTGCCACTTTGAGCCTCTTCCCTTAATTGTTCAGCCTTTTTCTTAGTCAAAGGATTACTTGTTGTTCCATCAGGTGCTTCAAGCATGCTTGTTGATTTCTTAGCAATATCAGCTTGTTGATCTTCTGGCACAAGCTTCTGCTGTCCACGATAGTCACCACTCTCAAATGCTCGTTCGGTTGCTTTCGCATCTTTGCAATATTTAGACTGATAGCGTTTTACAACCTTCCCCTCTTTATTAATAATTTCAATATCAACTGAATTTTTAGTATATCCTCCTCCAGAGGGTTCTAATACCTTAGCTCGATATTTACTTCCTCTAGCCTGAGCATTTAAATTAAATGTTTGAACATGAATCTGTTCTGCAATGTATCCATCTAAACAAGGATTTTTGCTTATAGCTCCCGCTTGTGTTGTAATAGTTCTATACAAAGCTTCATTTGCTGTTTGGAGTGCTGTATCAAGTTCTGATAAATACTTTGAAGCCTCTTGCGTTGACATCGCTGATGTAGCTTTTGGTATTTCTGATGCAAACCAACTTTCCTTACTTCTTCCATTTCTAATTGCTTTCGAAAGGGATTTCTGTTTTTTCTCACTTACCTTCAATGTAGTAATGATTTCTTCTACCATAACTTGAATTTCTTCAGGTTTACTTTTTGGAAGTTGTTCCTGCATTTTGGATGTCAACCATTCTTCTACTGGCTTATCTTTATTCTCTACACAACATTCAACAAATTCCTTCAATAACGGTTCAAATTCCGCACATTCTCGCTCCGTAATAACAGGTACATCTTTCTCAGCGAGAAGTCGTATTTCATTTCTTTTCTTCTCTTCCATAAATCTAACCTCCCCAGTGTCTCTCTTCCTCCCATTTCCCCTCAAAATTATTTCTCCCTACTCCACCATCTCAATCTCCCCCTCATGCATCCTAAGCCACATATCCACCCCGTTTCCAAACACTTCCGCCACAATCACTACTCCGTCCTCATCTTCCCGCACGACCTCCGCCGTAGGTAGCCTGTCCAGCACTGCTTCCAGAGAATTTCCTTTGTACTTAAACTTAATCCTTCGGAGTTTCCCACCCTGCATAAACTGTATCCGCTTTCGAAACTCCCCTTCTTCAAATCTCCCGATAGAATCCTTTACCTGGAACCTTTCCCCGGTAACTTCCAGACTTTGGATTCGGTCAATTCGGTAAATCGTCGGAAAAGGATCGTCCGGATTCTGAAATACTTTCTCCTTATCAATATCAATGATAAATCCCACCAGATAAAAGTAAAATTCCGAAAACATAATTGCCATAGGCTGCAGCCGCCGCTCTACGATGCTCTCACCTTTTAGTTTCTTATAGGCTATCCGAATAACTTTATGCTCCTTGATTGCCACGCCCAGCTCCCACATTTTCTCAATGAAAACTGTTTTGTGATGGGGTTCCACATAGTGGAACTGCTCATTTAATATCAGCTCCTTAACAATCTGATAATTTTCCTTCGGCACACAGCAGGAAAGAAGCTTTTCCATCAGTCCGTCCATCTCTTTCTTAGTAAATGCCCGGCTTTCTAAGAGGATTTTACTGAGTGCTAGAATTTCACTTTTGGTAAACTGACTGTTTTTCTGTGTCACAAGAACATGTCCCCCACGCTTTTTATCATGTTGTATCTGCTGTATTTCCCCTGTTTCTGCCTGCAAATCGCTTAAGCCTTCCCTGATAACTTCTAAATCACGTCCAATGGTTCTGGTGCTTACGCCGTACTTTTTAGCCTCTTCTTCTTTGTTAATGACCTGCCCTCTGCTTAGTTTCAGATACATGGCCAAAGCCCTGTCACCTTTATACTTTTCTTCTTCCCCAGCCATA
>JBGVOM010000141.1:0-31681 GCA_045126515.1 Lachnospiraceae bacterium | reverse complement strand
TTACCAGACAGGCAATCAAGAAATGCTTTTAGCCCAAGTGAAATCCAATTCTTAGGCAACACTTGGTGAAGAGCCCTAAGGCGATGAACCTTGTGTGCCTTAGAATTTAGTTCGCTGGAGCGCTATTTCCGCCTGTCTGGTAAGATGCGGTCCCTCTCATGGGCGTCCTGGGTAACCAATATGCCTGGATTAATGAATTTTATCTACTATTCTCCTTAATCAAACCTGTAATGGCCGCAATCGCATCTGTCTGAGAACTTTTCTTCATGGCAGAAGCATATTTATCTCTGTGTTCATAAACTTCTTTTATGGCAGCGGACAGACTTTCTTTTGTCAGCTGTTCTTCCTCTATAACAACACTAAAGCCTTGTTTTTCAAAAGAACGGGCGTTTAATATCTGGTCACCGCGGCTGGCAGCAGCGGACAGAGGGATTAAAATATTTGGTTTTCTGAGAGCCAGAAGCTCGCAAATGGCATTTGCTCCTGCTCTGGAAATCACTATATCAGAAAGAGCAAAAATATCAGCTAATTCCTTTTTGATATACTCGAATTGGCAATAGCCTTTCTTGTGTTCTAAAGAAGCATCTAGTTTTCCCTGACCGCAAAGGTGGACAATCTGGAAATCTTTCAAAAGAGTATCCAGATTACTACGAATAGCATTGTTGATGGCAGCGGAACCAAGGCTTCCTCCAATAATCATAATAACTGGTTTGCTGTTGTCAAAACCTAAAAATTTTAATGCTCTTTCTCTGGAACCTTCCATTAGTTCCTGACGGATAGGGGAACCGGTAAGAACAGATTTTCCCTCCGGAAGGTATTTCATTGTTTCAGGGAAATTACAGCATACTTTTGTGGCAGAAGGAATTGCCAGTTTGTTGGCAAGCCCCGGTGTCATATCTGATTCGTGGATAATGGCAGGAATTTTTAGATGTCTGGCTGCGATTACCACGGGAACGGTTACAAAGCCACCTTTGGAAAAAATAATATCCGGTTTTAATTTTTTCAGTATCTTTTTTGCTTCCCCATACCCTTTTAATACTTTAAAAGGATCCGAGAAATTTTTTAAATCAAAATATCTTCTTAATTTACCGGAAGATATACCATAGTAAGGAATACCTATTTCTTCAATTAATTTTTTCTCAATACCATCGTAGGATCCGATATAATGGATTTCATAACCTTCCTTTTGTAAGGAAGGAATCAAAGCTATATTTGGTGTCACATGTCCGGCGGTGCCACCGCCTGTTAAAACAATTCGTTTCATAGGAACATAAGCCTCCCGGTTACTGCATGGATTTTAATGCTTTTACTAACTGGTCAGGACAGGAAGTAGGACGCATGCCGCAGCGGATGCCTTCTAGTTTTGCAATGGCATCTTCTGCTTTCATTCCGGTAACAAGTGCTGCCACTCCCTGTGTATTTCCTGAACATCCTCCAATAAATTTAACGTGGGTGATGATTCCGTTTTCTACTTCTACTTCGATTGCCTGTGAGCAGACACCTTGTGTTTTATATGTCATTTTTATTCCTCCTAATAAAAAATATGTGTGAAATTGCTGTATGTATGCAGCCACTTTATTATAGCAGATTCTTTTATGTTTTACCACTGGAATCACAATATGTAAAAATCAGTAAAAATAGGCAGAAACCTGCCGGAATATGCACAAATTTGAAGAATGATTTTCGTTGAAATGCATGTCGCGTGCATTTATAATCGTAAGCAAACAAAAAAATATGAGGTGAATAGAAATGACAGTAACTATGTATGAGTTTGTAAAACACGGATATTTGATTAACTTAAGTTTAGTATTTGCTCTTTTGGCGATTTTAAGCAGGCTGATACTGGGAATTATTTATGATGTTTTGCTAAAAGAAACAGAAAATATAAATATGTCCAAGGCAAAATTCAGCAGAAATTATAGGGCAAAAGTGGAAAGCGGAATGCAAGTGGAGCATTTTGTGAATAATGCAGCAGTTTATGTGGAAAAATATATCAGAAAACAAAAATATCTGGGGATAAGTCTGCGAGGATTTAGGCAGATGTCTGCCCGTTTTCTGTTTCTGTCAATAATACTGAATGTTTTTACCAGTGCCGTTGCGCTCATAAAGGAGATGAAGATGGAACTGGTTATATGGAGTATATTGATAAATATTATTGCAGTTCTACTATTCTTTTTTGCAGAATCTATAATTGATTCTGGTTATAAATATGAGGGCATTAAAATAAATATGCAGAACTATATTGAAAATGACTACATAAATCACTGCAATGCACAAAAAGATGCTGAGAAAGAACTAGAAACCAAGGAAAATCTTCAGAATGTAAAAGATATGGAAGAACGTATGGGAAGGCTGGAAGAAAAATTGATGGCAACAGAGAACATTTCCATATCGTCTAATGAAGCCAAAATTATTCAGGACGTATTAAAAGAATTTTTAGCTTGATTATATAGTCCACATTTGCTAAAATGACATTTAGTACGAAATCAATTTGCGTTGCAAATTAGTTACATATATAAGAAGGAGTGTGCAGTAATGTCTAAAGTAACATTTGATTACTCAAAAGCAACAGGATTTATTAACGAAAAAGAAGTAGAAAACATGAAAAAACTGGCTCTTGATGCAAAAGAACAGCTGGTTTCTAAAACAGGTGCAGGAAATGATTTCTTAGGATGGATTGACCTTCCTGTAAATTATGACAAAGACGAATTTGAAAGAATCAAAAAGGCAGCAGCTAAGATTCAGAGTGATTCTGAAGTTTTAATCGTAATCGGTATCGGTGGTTCTTACCTTGGTGCCAGAGCTGCAATTGAATTCTTAAGACATAATTTCTATAATTCTGTATCAAAAGAAGTAAGAAAGACACCGGAAATTTACTATGCAGGTAACAGCATCAGCAGCACATACTTAAAGCATTTATTAGATGTAGTTGGCGACAGAGATTTCTCTGTAAACATTATCTCTAAATCAGGAACAACAACAGAACCTGCAATTGCATTCCGTATCTTTAAGAAGAAACTGGAAGAAAAATACGGAAAAGAAGAAGCAGCTAAGAGAATCTATGCTACTACTGACAAAGCAAAGGGAGCATTAAAGAATCTGGCTACAGAAGAAGGATACGAAACATTCGTAGTACCTGATGATGTAGGAGGACGTTTCTCTGTACTTACAGCAGTTGGTTTACTTCCAATCGCAGTAAGCGGCGCTGACATTACAAAATTAATGGAAGGTGCAGCTTCTGGAAGAAAGCGTGCATTAGAAGCAGACTTTGAAGAAAACGATGCATTAAAATATGCTGCAATCAGAAACATTTTATTACGTAAAGGAAAAGCAGTTGAAATTGTTGCAAATTATGAGCCAAGCCTTCACTATGTATCTGAATGGTGGAAACAGTTATACGGCGAATCTGAAGGAAAAGACCAGAAAGGTATCTTCCCGGCAGCAGTTGATTTAACAACAGATTTACATTCCATGGGACAGTTCATTCAGGACGGTTCAAGAATTATGTTCGAAACTGTTATGAACATTGAAACTTCCAAGGAAGAAGTTATCTTAGAGGAAGAACCGGTAGATTTAGACGGATTAAATTACTTAGCAGGAAAGAGCGTTGACTTCATCAACAAGAGTGCTATGAATGGAACAATTTTAGCGCATACAGACGGAAACGTGCCAAACCTGTTAGTACAGATTCCGGAACAGAACGAATTCTACTTAGGTGAATTATTCTACTTCTTTGAATTTGCATGCGGTATCAGCGGATATCTCTTAGGAGTAAATCCATTTGACCAACCAGGCGTAGAAAGCTACAAAAAGAATATGTTTGCTTTACTTGGTAAACCGGGATTTGAAAAAGAAAGAGAAGAGTTATTAAAAAGACTGTAAGAATAAACCAATGGAGGCGGCGGTATTAAACTGCCGCCTTTTGTATGTATGAGAGGAATTAACATATGAAAATAGTAATGCTTGAAAAAGACAGCCTTGGCACAGATGTGAACTTGGAAAAATTAAAACAGTTTGGAGAATTTACAGAATATGCAGTATCTAACGAAGAAAATACGCCGGAGCGGGTGAAGGATGCAGACATAATCATTGTAAATAAAGTAAAGTTAAATGAAAAGACTTTAAAAAATGCCAGACAGGTAAAGTTAATTTGCATTACCGCCACGGGTACAGATAATGTGGATATGGATTATGCTACCAGCCGCGGAATTGTTGTTACAAATGTAAGCGGATACTCCACAGATTCTGTTGCACAGCACACCTTTGCATTGTTATTGTACATACTGGAAAAATTGAATTATTATGATGAATACGTAAAGACAGGAACGTATACGGAAAGTGGAAGATTTTCTCATTTTGGAAAAACATTTACAGAACTTTCAGGTATGACTTGGGGAATTATCGGTCTTGGTGCTATTGGAAAAAAAGTAGCTGACATTGCGAAAAGCTTTGGCTGTAAGGTGATTTATTATTCCACTTCAGGAAGAAATAGCAATAAACATTATACACAGGTGGATTTTGATACCTTGCTTTCTGAGTCAGATATTATTAGTATTCATGCACCTCTTACAGAAAAAACAAAATATTTGATGGATGCAGATGCATTCCGAAAAATGAAAAATACGGCAATATTAATTAATGTGGGCAGAGGTGCTATTGTGGATGAACAGGCACTGGCAGATGCCCTAAATAACAATGAGCTTGCCGGTGCAGGATTGGATGTTTTAAGTAAAGAACCACTAGAGAAATCCAACCCACTAAATAATATCAAAGACAGCACAAAGCTAATTATTACCCCTCATATGGCATGGGCATCCAGAGAAGCCAGAGAAAGACTGATAGATGGTGTGGCAGTAAATATGAAAGCATATCTGTCCGGAAAACCTGTAAATGTTGTGAACAGAGAAATGCTTCTGAAAAATGTTATTTTAATCGGTATGCCAGGAGTGGGAAAAAGCACCATAGGAGTGCTTCTTGCCAAAAGGCTTGGCTATGAATTTATCGATTCTGATTTATTGATTCAGTCCAGAGAAAAAAGACTGCTGAAAGACATCATTGCAGAAGAAGGTCTGGATGGATTTTTAGAAATTGAGGCAGACGTAAATGCCACCGTAGATATTGAGAATGTGGTTCTGGCAACGGGCGGAAGTGTGATTTACAAAGAGAGAGCCATGAAACATTTGAAAGAGATTGGAACGGTAGTGTATCTGAAAGTTTCCTATGAAGAATTAGAAAAGCGCCTTGGAAACTTAAAGGAACGTGGAGTTGCCTTGAAGGAAGGGCAGACTTTAAAAGATTTGTGTGATGAGAGATGTCCGCTTTACGAGAAGTATGCAGACATTATTGTAGATGAAGAAACTCTGGGCTTAGACGAAACATTGGATAAAGTGCTTTACAAGATAAGGAAAACCAGTTAAAATATATATTTGCAAACCTTAAGAATTTAAACAGGAATTAAGGAGATGTAAAATGAAGAAATGGACGAAGCATAAGAAGCAGGCATCGCTGTTCTTTGCATTGGGAGCAGTTGCTTCGGTTCTTGGTATATTTACTATACATCCTGTGTTTGGGAGTCTGGAACATAATAAAGAAAATTATTATACACTTACATTAAATGATGTTGTAATCGGACAGGTATCATCCCTGGACGGAATAGAGGAAATGCTGCTGGAAGAAAAATCGAAAGTGGCATCAGAACAGGAAGGTCTGACTATCGTCAAGGCTGATTTTGAATATACGGCAGAACATAAAATATTTGCCAGAACTACTTCTGAGAAAACACTGAAAAAGAATGTACAGGAAGTGTTGGAAAAGGGAACGGTTACTTTTAACCAGAAAGCCTACACTGTAAAAATCAATCAGTTTACTGTGACTTTGGCTTCAAAAGAAGATGTGATTGCATTATTGGATGCAGCGAAAGAAAAGTATGATATCAATAATGAATATCAGGTAGAGCTGGTGGTAGATAGTGCAAGGGAATTAAATGTCATGACAACGGAATTAGTGAGGATGTCCAGGTCACAAAGTGATAATCCTAATGTTTCTGCTGCCATGATAAATGCAGGTATCTGTACAGTGACAGATGAATTATCTTATGGAGAAACAAAGGCAGAGGATGTATACAAAGAAGGACTTGCAGAGCTTTCTTTTGCAGATACTGTGGAAGTAATAGAATCTTATGTAAAGGACGATCAAATTACTCCACTAAATGAGGCCATTGATCTTGTAACAAAAGATAAGGAAAAAAATAAGATTTATGAAGTAAAATCAGGGGATAGTTTATCTGTTATTGCGGAAAATTATAACACTACAGTGGACAATCTGGTTGCTATCAATGAAAATATTGATAATGAAGATTCCGTAATTCGTATAGGGGATGAACTGACCGTAACAGTTCCGGAACCGGAATTATCAGTTATTACAAAAGAAGAACAGATATATAACGAGGAGTATCAGGCAGAAACTCAATATATTGATAACGATTCATGGTATACAACAGAACAGGTAGTGCGTCAGGAAGCCAGTACCGGGGAACGAAATGTTGTAGCTATGGTAACGAATAGAAATGGAAAAGAGACCGAGCGGGAAATCATTCATGAAGAAATTATAAAAAAATCCCAGCCGGCGATTATTGAGCGTGGAACCAAAACGCCACCAACTTACATTAAGCCAATTTCCGGAGGAAGATTTACATCAGGATTTAAATTCCGCTGGGGAAGAATGCATAAAGGCGTAGACTGGGCTTGTCCGGTAGGCACCGCAGTGAAGGCATCTTCTGCAGGAAGAGTTGTCAGTGCCGGATGGGCAAGTGGATATGGCTATTGTGTAACCATCAGCCATTCTGACGGGCGTCAGACCAGATACGCGCATCTTAGTAAAATATTAGTTTCTGTGGGACAAAGTGTATCACAGGGTGATAAGATTGCATTAAGTGGAAACACGGGACGAAGTACAGGACCACATATACATTTTGAAATTATCATTAATGGTTCTCAGGTAGACCCATTGAAATATTTAAATTAAACAATA
Organism: Lachnospiraceae bacterium; assembly: GCA_045126515.1. GTDB lineage: Bacteria > Bacillota > Clostridia > Lachnospirales > Lachnospiraceae > RUG11237. The sequence goes on along the minus strand of JBGVOM010000141.1, from coordinate 24,652 downwards.
TGGCAGAAGATTACCGGTCTTCTGCCGTATTTTTCGTTATTTTTTTGAAAAATTTCAGGTTTACAAATAAGATGATTATGATATAATGAAATATGGCATATTTATCGGAAATTCAAATAAAAATAAGTATAGAATAATATAGAGGTGTGTAATGGAACAATACGTTATTAAAGGCGGCAATCCATTAGTTGGAGAAGTAAAAATTGGTGGTGCCAAAAATGCAGCTCTTGCAATACTGGCAGCAGCAATTATGACAGACGAAACAGTATATATAGATAATCTTCCGGATGTACGGGACATAAATGTGTTATTACAGGCAATTGAAGGAATCGGTGCGGTAGTAGAAAGAATTGACAGACATACGGTAAAAATCAATGGTTCTATGATTCGTGATGTGAACATTGAATACGAATATATTAAAAAAATACGAGCTTCATATTATCTTTTGGGAGCATTGCTTGGAAAGTATAAAAAAGCAGAAGTGGCACTGCCGGGAGGCTGTAATATTGGAAGTCGTCCGATTGACCAGCATATCAAAGGTTTTCGTGCATTGGGTGCTGATGTGAGGATTGAACATGGTCTTATTATCACGGAAGCGGAAGAATTGATAGGCAATCATATTTACCTGGACGTAGTAACAGTAGGTGCTACGATTAATATTATGATGGTTGCGGCGTTGGCAAAAGGAAATACGATTATTGAAAATGCAGCAAAAGAGCCTCATGTTGTTGATGTGGCAAACTTTTTGAACAGTATGGGTGCTAACATCAAAGGTGCCGGTACAGATGTAATCCGAATCAAAGGTGTAGAAAAATTACATAAGACAGAATATTCTATTATTCCGGATCAGATTGAAGCTGGAACATTTATGTTTGCGGCAGCAGCAACCAAGGGGGATGTAACGGTAAAGAACGTTATTCCAAAGCATTTAGAAGCTACTACAGCAAAACTTTTGGAAATAGGATGTGAAGTGGAAGAATTTGATGATGCGGTAAGAGTAGTATCTTCCAAACCATTACATCACACACACGTGAAAACCCTGCCATATCCGGGCTATCCTACGGATATGCAGCCACAGATAGCGGTGACATTGGGACTTTCTGAGGGTACAAGTATTGTGACAGAAAGTATTTTTGAGAATCGTTTTAAATACGTGGACGAATTGGCACGTATGGGTGGAGATATTAAAGTAGAAGGAAATACAGCTATTATTAATGGTGTTTCAAAATACACTGGGGCAAGAGTAAGTGCACCGGATTTAAGAGCCGGAGCAGCACTGGTTATTGCAGGTCTTGCAGCGGAAGGAATTACGGTAGTAGATGATATTGTTTACATTCAGAGAGGATATGAATGTTTTGAAGAGAAACTGAGAGCATTAGGCGCTCAGATAGAAAAAGTAAGCAGTGAGAATGAGATTCAAAAGTTTACTTTAAAAGTTGGTTAAAAATAAGCGACTGCATTGCAGCCGCTTATTTTTATGCCATGATATACAAAATCAGATTACAGCTTTAATATACACATTGCTTGTCTGTGATAAGTCAATGAAATTTTTACCACTTTTCACAATAGGTCTGGATAAAAACTGTTTGTTAATCATAATGACTTCTGCTTTCTCGCCATTGTTTAACAGCACCGTATTATTGATAAATGCATTAGAAACATGTTCTAAGAATGTAAGTATGTAACGGGTTTCGAACTTTTGCAGTCCCTCTAACTCAAACTGTTTAATCACATCGAAAGGACAAAGTGCATCACGGTATGGACGGGCACTGGTCAGAGAATCATACTCAGAAACAATGCCTACAATTTTGGCAAAATCCGTAATCTGTGAGGTGCGGTAAGCTTTTGGATAGCCTGTACCATCACAGTGTTCATGATGCATCAGCGCAGTCAATTTAATTCTTTCGTCAATATCCTGATTTTTCAAAATTTCATACCCATAGGTAGTATGTGCCTGCATCAAAGTACGTTCTGATGGTGAAAGGCACTCGCTCTTCTTGATAATCGTATCAGAAACCCGAATTTTTCCAATGTCATGTAAAAGTCCCGATAACGTAAGTGCATTTATATCTGCATCGCTCATATCAAGCCAGTGTCCAAAGGCATGACAAATCAATGCAGTGTTCAGGGCATGAACAAACGTGGAATCGTCATATTCACGCATGCAGTGAAGCATATCAAAGACACTTTTATTACCTGCGCTTTCAATGATGGAATCAATTCTGTGTAGAAATTCATTGGGACGAATTTTACCATTTTTATTTGTAATATCCAGAAATTCTGTTTTCAACGAATAAAGATTCTTGAAAAATTCTTCTTTAAACATCTTGAATTCCTGAGAATTTTTTAAACGTTTTGAATAAGACTCATCTTTTAATGAGTCAGAAGCTGCTGTTTCCGAAGGAGCAGAATCTTCGATTTTTACATTACTGATGCCATAGAAAGTCAGTTTATTAATCATATAATCAGTAAGCTCCGTATCCTTTGGAAGCAAAAGCTTATTTCCAAAAATATAAATATCATCAGATAAAATCATACCTGCTTTTAGTTGAGAAACAGATAAAAGCCTCATACATAACCTCCAATCGTGAATAAATATTATATAGTATCTAACTATAAATTATATCACAAGCAAGAGAAAAAGTAATTAAAAATAACGAAATTGAAAGAAAAATTTGTTGCAAAATTTCACAAAATTTTAAAAGATTTTTTTTTAAAAGTATGATACTCTATTAGGGTATTCATTAAAAAATCAAAGGAGGAACATATGAAGCGAAGATATAAAATAATAGCAGCATTAATGTTTAGCATTGTGACACTGGTAGGATGTGGTAAAGTAGGAGAAACCGAAACTGCGGGTGTGGAAATCACAGCAGAAATGGCAGAAAAATATGCAACCCTCGGAGATTATGAGGGAATTGCTTTAACCAGATATATTACGGAGATATCAGAAGATGATGTTGCGGCAAAAAAGGATCAATTTATGGAAAACTATAAGATTCAGACAGAAGTTGCAGACCGCAATATTGAAGAAGGAGATTTTGTCAGTATAGAAGTGACAGAGACAGAAGGTTCTGAGTCTGAGGACTATGGAACTGTAGAAGTTACTGTAGGAGAAGAAGAATTTGATGCACAGATAGATGCTGCTTTAATAGGGCATAAGGCAGGAGAAACTGTTACAACAGAAAGCAGCTATCTGGGGGAAGATGGGAAAGAAGTCGCTGTTACTTATACCATAACAATTAATAAAATATATGAAATTACTTATCCTGAGTATAATGACGCATTTGTGAAAGAGAATACGGAATATAGTACGGTAGCAGAATTAGAGGAATCTTTCCGCGCAGAAGTAAAATCAGATAATGAGGAAGTAAGTCTGGATGATTTAAGAGAATCTGCCATTGCGGCTGTAGTAGAATGTTCCGAGTTCAAGAAACTGCCACAAAAGCTCATAAACAGTGCTTACGGAGAAGTAAAGGAAATGTATGAAAATTATGCAGCCATGTTTGGAATGGAACTTTCTGATATGGCATCAGAAGAAGAGTTGCAGGAAGCTGCTGAATATAGTGTGCAGGAACAGATGATAATTTTAAGTCTTATAAATAAAGAACAGATAGATGTTGATGAAGAAGGTTTTGCTGAATATAAGAAATCATGTATGGAATATGCGGAAGTAGAAACGGAAGAGGAATTGTTAGAATACTATGAGGAAGGCGAGTTAGAAGAAGAATATATGCGTCAGAAGGTTGCTGATGCTATTATTGCAAAAGCGGAGGTAACAGAGGAAGAAGCCCCGGAAGAGGACTATGAGGAAGAAGACGTTACAGAAGAGGAAGCAGAAGTAGATACAGACGTTATTCTGGAGGAAGAAGCGGGAACAGAAGCAGAGTCTGAGGAAAATTAAGTAATAAATAAATTTTGGAAATTCTGGAAATAGTGAAAAATCACTTGACTAGTATAGAAAAAAGTAGTAGTCTTAATATGCTAATTGAAAATGACAATTTTCTCTTATTCAGAGTGGTGGAGATACAAAGGATCTGTGAAGCCACGGCAACCCCTTCGTGGAAGGTGCCAACCTGAGCGAGTAATCGAACAATAAGAGGATTTGATGATAGAAACCGAATCCTCATGTTTAAGTGGATTCGGTTTTTTGGTGCAATAAAAGTGGAAATTATAAGGAGGAACAAATGGAAAAGTTATTATTTACATCAGAATCAGTAACAGAAGGACATCCAGATAAAATCTGTGACCAGATATCTGACGCAATCTTAGATGCTATGATTGCACAGGATCCGATGAGCCGTGTGGCCTGTGAAACATTGACAAACACAGGATTTATCATGGTTATGGGAGAAATCACAACAAAAGCAAATGTGGATATTCAGCAGATTGTAAGAGATACTATCTGTGAAATCGGCTATAACGATTCTAAATTAGGTTTTGACGGCAATACTTGTGCGGTTATGGTAGCACTGGATAAGCAGTCACCGGATATTGCCATGGGCGTTGACAAAGCATTAGAAGCAAGAGAAGGTGAACTGGAAGACGACTTAGATACCGGAGCCGGTGACCAGGGTATGATGTTTGGTTTTGCAACCAACGAAACAGAAGAATATATGCCATATCCAATCGCACTGGCACATAAATTATCCAGAAGACTGACAGAAGTTCGTAAGAATGGTACATTAAGCTACTTAAGACCGGACGGAAAAACACAGGTAACCGTAGAATATGATGAGAACGGAAAGCCAATCCATTTAAATGCGGTAGTATTATCCACACAGCATGACCCGGATGTGACACAGGAACAGATTCATGAAGATATTAAAAAATACGTGTTTGATCCGGTGCTTCCGGCAGAACTGGTAGACGATAAGACAAACTTCTTTATTAATCCAACCGGACGTTTTGTCATCGGTGGACCAAACGGCGACAGCGGTTTGACCGGACGTAAGATTATCGTAGATACTTACGGCGGATTTGCAAGACACGGTGGCGGTGCTTTCTCCGGAAAAGACTGCACTAAGGTAGACCGTTCTGCAGCTTATGCAGCCCGCTATGTGGCCAAGAACATTGTGGCAGCAGGTTTAGCTGACAGATGCGAAATTCAGTTATCCTATGCCATCGGTGTGGCACAGCCAATGTCCATTATGGTAGACACCAACGGAACCGGAAAATTATCCGATGAAAAAATCGTAGAGATTATCCGCGAAAACTTTGATTTACGTCCGGCAGGAATTATCAAGATGCTTGACCTTCGCCGGCCAATCTACAAACAGACGGCAGCCTATGGTCATTTTGGACGCAACGATTTGGATTTGCCTTGGGAGAAGCTTGATAAGGTGGATGTGCTAAAGAAATATTTATAAAATCAAATAAAGTGTAATGTAGAAAAGCCCCCGGTAAAAATTTACTGAGGGCTTCAGTTATTTAAGAGCGAGACTATGCTTTATCCATCTTCTCCCAAATGTCCCAAATCTTTTTTTCATCTTCCCCATATTTTTCTGCAGTTTTCGTAACTGCCGTTTGTATATCTACTCCGAAATCCAACACAGCTTGTAGAGTATTCCTAATGCCTTCCTCGCGGCCCTCTTTACGGCCCTCCTCACGGCCTTTCATGTGGCCTTCTTCACGTATTGCTTCCATCACTTTCTCTTCGTTATATTCTGTTATGCACACATCCATCACCTCCGCTCGATGAACTTTTAAAAATTCTGCCATAATATTTTCTTTGATACATTCATCCACTGCTTGCTCTATAGCTTCTATGACAGATTTTTTCTGATTTATATAGTTTTTTATTTTATCTACTAAAGTTGCGTAATCCCGCAGGGATTTACATTTTTTCATCAGTTCATGGTTTTTACCATAATTAATATTCAGCATTCTTGCAGTCCATTCATATCCGGTTATTTTGTCCTCTGTGTCAAACGCATCTGAAAGCCTCAATATTTCTTCGTCCGCGTGTTCTTGGGAACCATTATAAAATACAATATATTGAGGTATCGGCAGCTTCATAAGTGTTTCTCCGTATATATTCAAGTCATATTTTTCTATATGCTTATTATATAACTTGGCTGCATACATCATTCCACGAATTGGCATATTGGGATTGTAAGTTGACTGATGTTCGTACAGTGCCATTCTGCTGTGTATCAGCAGTGATACATCATTTTTCATTCCCATGTAGATTACATCCTCTATGGTTGTAATTTCCAAATCATCCAATTCACTATAGCTGGTATCGTTCAGTGCATTGTACAATTCCAGCAAATTTCTCTTGTTTCCTTCGCTGCCAAAAATAAGTCGAAACAGTCTGTCCTTATGTTCCCTGTTAATCTTTACTTCGTTTTCCTGCATATTCATTCCTCCTAGGCTCTAGCGGGCAGGAATATATGCACCTCTTTCCTATCCGCCATGTTAAATTTTGTTCATATGGGGATAGTCAATCGAATTGATTAAGATATTTCCCAGATATGTATCTATATTGTAATGTTTTTGGGGAGGGAAGTCAATGATTTCTTTGCGTAGGAATAAAAACCCAGAACTAACGAAAACTAACAAAAACCAACGAAAACTAACATACAAAAACTAATTGTTTTATCATAAGTGGAAAGTTAGAATTGAAAATGTCGGTAATATGTATATGTAAAAAAACGAGATATATACATATTTTCCTGTTGTGTGCACAGCAATGCGCTTCAGTTAAATGGATAATTAAATATTGTACAAAATCAAAAAGGAGGATAAAATGAAAAAGAAAGGTATCAATATTATTATTGCGTTTTTGGTTGCTTTGATAATGTCTGTTAATGTAGTAGAGGCAGCTGATTGCTTGGGAGAGGATGTAAGAACTACATTTTCTGAAAGTATTTTAGGGAGAGAGGAAGATGAAGAAAAAGGTTCAGGTATACTTAATAAAAATACTTCTAGAAATTTATATTCTAATATAATAACTGTAGACTGGGTTGCTACCGAAAATTCAATTATATTGTATGTAACTAATGTTGGAATAGATTCAGTAGATTTAGTGGCCGGTGAAATAGAAACAGGAAATTTGACTAAAAATTTTACTTATAAAAAGGTGAAGCCGGGAAAACACATTTATAGTGTAACAGCTCCATTAAAAAGTTGCCATGAAAATATAAAAATAAGATATTGGGGAACTGATGATGGAGTAAGTTTTTCAAAAACAACATCAAGAGGAAGTAGAGATATCCCTAAAAGTTTGTTGAATAAATGGTCGGTAGGTGGCAGAGGAACAAGAGCTAATTCTTTGGATTATCATTTTAAAAAACATGGGAAAGGTGTAAAAGCTTTAAATATCTGTGCGTATGTTAGAATGGCGGATGCTTTTAGAACATATACAATTCCTAATGAGGGTTTGAAACCATATAAGAAAGTTTCCGGAGCAACAGCTAACTGCTATAGATATCGTAATAAGTATTTTTATCTTGATGTAGTATGTAAAAATAAAAAGCCAAGTGGAGAGCTTGTAAGTTTTGGTGACAGATAGTTATAAAATATTAGTCAATATACAGTGGGAAGTGAAGCGATGATAGCAACCGAATTTGGAATTATTTTGGAATTAGATAAAAAACGTGTTTACATGGAATATGAGCCGGAAAAATATGCATGTGTAGCAATTGATGATGATTTGTATATTGATGATTGGTGGAACGAATTAAAAAAGATGCATACTTATTTTGGTGGGATGGATAAGCCTGCGAAAGGATTGTGTCGGGATGGCATTACATTAATTCCTCCAGAAGAACTTAAGCATTTTGAGGAAGTAGTTAAAAAGGATAAACGGCTTCAACGAGATCAAAGTCTGCAAAAATTGTTACATTTGATAAGAAAAGCGAGAAAGGAACATAAATATATGATTCATTTTGGGGTGTGAATTTTAATTTTAAACATAAAGGAGAAACGGGATGAAAAAATATCAGAGAGCAGGAGTAATCATATTAGTAATAGCAGGTATTTTTATATTTTATGGTGTTTTTCGGCCAATGCAGTATCATATACCAGCAGATTCCGAACAGGGGTTAATGGCAGTTGCCATGACAAAACCAACCTTTGAGTATAACGAACAAAGAAATGAGGCTGCCGGAGATATAGAATTGAAATCGTACAGTATTCCGGAACAGGAAGCAACAGAGATTAAGCATGAGGTTTTAGGGCTGATATCCCAGTTAAAGTATTATAGGACACCGGTCACTTTGGTGCAGAACATAAAGAAAGATACGGGCCTCCGTCAAACAGAGGGAAGCATCTGGATTACTTCAACAAGAAGTGCTGAATGAAAAAGCAGAAAGGTACTTGAATAAGTAGGTGATTAGCAATGGGTAAAAAAAAAGTAATAGCATTATTAGTGGCAGGGATTATTATTCTTGTACTGGTGTTCTTTTTTGCAACACCGGTACAATATCCTCTGCCTACTGATGGTAAACAGGCACGAGTAGCAGTGATTGTTCACATGGGAGATATAGAAATAACCGGACAAAGAGGAGAACCTTCATGGGATTTAAAATCACAGGTGAAATCATATGATATGAATGAAGATGAAGCGGAAGACATCAAAGAAAGAATTATCGTAATCTTACAAAAACTTAAATGTTACCGCACACCATCTACAATTCTTCACAATATAATTGGTAATACACCTATGCAATTTGGTAAGAAAGCAGAAGATATCAATATTATATTTCATTCGGGTGAGAAAACTAATACATTCATGATACAAGGAAATTACATCATGGTAAATGGAAAGTATTATTCCTTAGGCTGGAAGGGAGAGGAGAAAGGAATACAGTTTATAGACGAACTAGAATCTATTATGGTGGATGCGGAAGAATGAAAGTCTTACGGTGAGGGTGTACCGTAAGACTTTTTTCTATAGACAAAAGCGGTTTTTAATAAATTATTCAGGAGCATCTGAGAAAATTTTTAAATCACTACGGAGGGATAAATAGGCGAGTTCCTCCGGTGAACGTTTGGAATAGAGATGATACCGAGATTTTCCATCGAATATTGCCGTAACTTTTTTTGTGTAAAAGTTTTCGTTAGAAACAGTTTCATCTATCAGAAAACTTGCATGATACTTTTGTAGCAGTTCATAAATCACCATCATACCGATACCACTTCCCCCGTGCCCCTTATGAGTAGTGTACCTTTTCTGACCCCAATAGTAGAGAACTTCTTTAGGAAATAACTGTCCGCTGTCCCATACTTCCACAAAGGCACAATCATCTAATATTCCCATATGGAGCAAAATATGTTTTCCATGATTATGTTTTGTAGCAATCAAAGCATTCTCCAGTAAATCTGCAAGGAGAGTTGACAACTCCTTTTCTGAAAGTGCTTTTTCCGGTATAAAGGAAACATTACCAAAAAAAGAGCAGTCAAAAGTAATCCCATCATTATCACAGCGTTGAAGAAAATAAGAAAGTAGCTGGTCAATAGAAAGAATATTAGTGCGGGGCAGCCGCTTTTGAGAATGGGAAAGGATAGTAACCATACTGCTTCTTTCGGACATTTCTGTTTCTAATTGATGCAACAGTGCTTCTCCCTGTCGGGATAAATTTTCCGTATTTCCTTTCAAAGAGCAGTTAAGAAAATCATGTACTGCTAACTGCATGGAAGGAATTAACTTATTATCTCTGTGAATAAGCTTTGAAAGTTCTGCATTATCTTTCTCTAAAGCATCCATTTTTTCCTGATAGTAGGCTAATTGCTTTTCTAAAGAATCGCATTCATGGGTTTTAACCTGCAATAAGTAGGAGTGATGAATTTCACTTTGCCACCAAACGAAGAAAAGAACAAGAAGAATGAGTGAAAAAAGAAGGGCTAGAATGAGAAAAAAATCCGATTCGGCTTGCATTTTGGAACTGCCGGTGGAGAAAAACATATGACAGCATAAAAATAAAGCACCAAGAAACACGCCGGTTTTTGTAACAAATGGATTATGTAAAAGAGGTATTCCATTTTGAAAACGTTTTATACGAAATAAAAAATAACATAAAGTGCATTGTAGGAAAGAAATAAAAAATTGTAAAAAGGTGACAGGTAGAGTGGTAATGTCAATAAAGTAAGCAACGATAGGGGTTAGCATTATAGTTACAAAAAGTGTTGGAATAAAAAAACAAATATAGCAGATAGCGTAGGATAGCATAGTTGTTGTAAAAACTACTGTTATAGTTTCAGAGCCAGTAATATAAAAATAAATAAAAAGCAGTAAAACTTGTAATGGTGGAACTATAAAACAATATTTGGAAGGAAGAATATAAAAAATGGTAGTAGTGAGTAATGCAATAAGGAGGAGTACTATATTCAAAATAAATTTTCTGTTTTTGCTATTGGACAATTTCAGGTGGCTATAGTTAATACAATAAATGACAGCAATATATCGAATAAGAAATCGTAACATAAAAATACCTCACAAAAAACAATAGAAAGTAACAAAAAACTAAAGACATGTACTAATATAAAAAATATGCATAATTTTGTATCTTTTCGTTATCAAAACGAAGGAGGATAAAATTATGGGTAAAATATTTGAAATATTATGGTATATCGCTTATGGTAAATAATTCACAATATCTGCACATATAAACATTAGCACATGTTTTTGATTTTATTTGCATAATAGCAAATAAATTCTGTTAAAGTTGGCATACCTCTGTTGGGATTGATTTTGGCAGTATAATGTACTGACAATTCGTTAATATCCATTGTGCGCCATGCGTGGGAAATAGCATTTTGCATTCCGCGTTCCACACTTGCAGGAGTTTTTTTATGTATTTGTGAAACAGCAGTAGGAATGTTGGGCTGTGCATCATTTATGGCAATCAGAATGGCATCAATAAGATACTGATAGCCAACAGATTTTGGATTAATTCCAACATAATCCAACTCAGTGGTAATCAGTCTTCTGATACGTTGATTTTTTTGTGCAGAAGTTTCTGAAAGGGCAGTTGACAAATTATTTGGATGTTGGCTTTTTAAAATTAAAGGACGCATCATTTCTAAAAAGGCAACTGCCTTTTTTTCCGTATAATCTGTTTGATGTTTAAAAAAGATAAAATCTGCACCTAAGTCTTTTGCAAAGTTCTGCGCATTAGAACTTGAAAAACTTGTGGTGACTAAAATATAGGGTGCAATGGAAAGGGGAATTTTTTTTACTTCTTGAAGGAACTCAAAGCCATTTCCACACCCACTGCCTAAATCCAAGTCAAGAATTATTGCATCAGGAAGCTGTTCTTTAACAAGTTCCAAAGCTTCCAACGAACTATTTGTTATATTCACTAGAGTGATGTCTCGCGTTTCCTCTATTTCAGCAGCAAGTCGTTGGCAGATAGCAGTATCATCTTCTATTATTAATACAGTAAGCGTGCGTTCCATAAACTCCTCCTTCCTAAGTAAAAATAAGTCAAATATAGTATTGAGTATATCACATTTAAATACAAAAACCAACAAAAACCAACAAAAATCAACAAAAAAACACCACAAAAACTAATAGACACAAAGAAAACAAAACAATATAATGCTATGAGGTAAATAAAATTTATAGGAGAAAGTTATGAGATATACATATATACAACAGCACGATATGACCGATTGTGCCGCCGCATGTCTTGCCATGGTCTGTCTGCATTATAAAAAGGAAACGACTATCACGAAACTCCGTGATATGATGGGAACGGATTTGAAGGGTACAAATCTTCTTGGGTTAAGTAAATGTGCAGACAGGTTAGGATTTACATCGCAGGCGGTGCGAGTGGATAAAGAGGGCTTCTTAAGTGAATATACCTTGCCTGCTATAGCAAACATTTTGACAAAAGAAGGGTTAAGTCATTTTGTTGTTATCTTTAAGATAACGAAAAAGCACGTGGTGGTGGGAGATCCGGCAAAGGATTTGATACGAATGGAAATTGATGAGTTTTACAAAAGCTTTACCGGAGCAATGTTAATACTAAAGCCGAACAATGAGTTTACAAAGGGGAAGGTCAAGGGAGAAAAAATCTTTCAGAGATATCTAAGACTTCTTATGCCACAGAAGAAACTGTTCCTCTATGGTATTTTAGCATCTTTGCTGATGACGATTCTTGGAATTGTATCCTCCATATTTAACAATGTAATATATGATGAAATCTTACCATATAAACAGGAAAATGTTCTTAAAATGGTATTGTTGGTATTCTTAGGTGTTTCCATAGTGCAGATTACCATAGATTTTGTAAGACAGTGGATGATGATGCATTTGTCTATTCGTATAGATATACCATTAATGCTGGGATATTTTGAACATATTTATAAGTTGCCAATGAAGTTTTTTGCCACCAGAAAAACAGGTGATATTACTACACGTTTTTCGGATGCCTTTACCATAAAAGATGTGTTTACAAATATTGCACTGACTTTGATTATGGATATTGGTATGGCGCTGGTGACGGGTGTGATTCTGTTCCGCATGAATCCTACGCTGTTTGCTATTATCGTGTTTATGACAATTATAAGTATTCTTCTGGTATTTATTTTCAAGCAGCCTTATAAGAAAATTAATGAAGAACAGATGCAGCAGGCTTCCATATTAAATTCCCAGATTATTGAAGGGCTTCGTGCAGTAGAAACCATTAAAGGAAATGCTAATGAGGATACGGAACTGGAAAATATTGAAAGGGAGTATATTAAATCTCTTAGAATTGGTTATAAAGAAGGAATGTTATCAAATGTACAAGGAACCATTTCCAGCCTGATTTCCGGAGTGGGAAATCTTATCCTGACCTATGCAGGAATCATGCAGGTAATTGATGGGAATATTACCTTGGGAAGTATGATGGCATTTATGACGCTGTCCGGTTACTTTATGGATCCGGTAGGTCGTTTAGTAAGCTTGCAGTTATCCATTCAGGAAGCCAATATTTCCATGAAACGTATTTCGGAAATTATGGATTATGAAAGAGAGCAGGATGATAAAGACGAACAGAGCTATCAGGAATTAGAAAAGGTAGAGGGAAATATTCAGCTGAAGAATGTTACCTTCCGTTATGGAAACAGAAAACCCGTATTAAATAATATTAGTTTTTCTATACCAAAGGGTAAAAAGGTAGCGCTGGTAGGAGCCAGCGGAAGTGGAAAATCCACCATTGCCAAGCTGCTTTTAAAATACTACGAACCGGAAAATGGCGAAATTACCATTGATGGCGTGGATATTAATGAATTCACCAATGATTCCTTAAGACGAGCAGTTTCCTATGTGCCACAGAATATTGAACTGTTTTCCAAAAGTATTTATGACAATATCAGAGTCAGCCGTATGAATGCCACGCTGGATGAGGTAAAGGAAGCAGCAAAGGCAGCAGATGCCCATGACTTTATCAAGAAACTTCCAATGCAGTATTACACGTTTTTAGAGGAAGCAGGAAACGGTTTAAGTGGTGGGGAAAAGCAGAGAATCGCATTGGCAAGGGCTTTTCTTAAGAAGAATGAATTTTATATTTTAGATGAAAGTACCAGCAATCTGGACTTTGCTACAGAGAATATTATCTTTGATATGATTTACAATAAATTTCGAGATAAATCCATGCTGATTATCGCCCACAGACTGGCAACAGTGAAGAATTGCGATGAGATTATCGTGATGAATCAGGGAGAGATTGTGGAACAGGGTAGCCATGAAGAACTGCTGGAGAGAAAAGGCGAGTATTATAAGCTTTGGGAAATGTAGCAGGGGAACTTTGTGGTGAGAGAAGAAGAAGAGGTAGAGGAAGAAGTTCCGGTTATCTTTGATGAAAATGAGATGAGCTATACATAGGTGTGGCTTGATGTGAAGGATTAAGATGGTGGTTATAATTATTGGATATGGTAAGGAGACTGTTATGAATAATAATTTAAATAGTGGCAAAAAGAAAAAAAGATTATATAGGATGGTTCTTGGAGTAGTTTTCAGTTTATTGTTTGCTTTATGTGCAGATATAATTCTATGGGCTATTGGAGCATTGGGAACAACGATAACTATTAAGTATGTGATATTATTAAATTTAATATTTGTATCATTAATTGTTGTAATTTTGTGGGCTATTGGATTTTGTGGTAAAGGCAAAGAGTAATCTAAATATCAAAAATTATGAAACAATTAAAATAATAGATAATATATTATTTGCAATATTAGGAATAACTGTAGTGGCAGAATGGGTAATTAATTTAAAGGAAACGATTAAAATTAAAAAAAGAAAATAATAATTTTTAGAAAAGTATATGTGTTGAATATATGACAAAAACAGGAGATATAGTTATTATGCTAATTTTCGATATTTGTCATTATTTATCACAGGGATATTTTGTAGATGTAAATTTTATTATTGGAAATATGAGTTTTATATTTTAGATGAAAGTACCAGTAATCTGGATTTTGCTACGGAGAATATCATCTTTGATATGATTTATAATAAAATTAGAGATAAATCCATGCTGATTATTGCCCGATGACTGGCAACAATGAAAAACTGCGATGAGATTATTGTGATGAACCAGGGTGAGATTGTGGAGCAGGGCAGTCATGAGGAACTGCTGGAGAGAAGAGGCGAGTATTATAAGCTTTGGGAAATGCAGCAGGGGAACTTTGTGGTGAGAGAGGAAGAAAAGGTAGAGGAAGAAGTTCCGGTTATCTTTGATGAAAATGAGATGAGCTATACATAGGTGTGGTTTGATGGGAGAGGTTAAGTTGGTGTTAAACAATTGTTTTACATATATATTTTGTTATTGGGTGTACAGCGGTGACAAAAAACTACAAAAATATTTTAGAAAGAAAAAGGAGGACACAATAAAATGGAAATGTGTTATGATGGAGCATTAGCAATGCCAAGTAGTTATGCGGTAATGAATGAAGAGGAAATGACGTATGTGGAGGGAGGTAAAAAATATGGATATTCGGTGACTTATCTCACAAAGACAGGGGCTATGTGGAAAGCTACTAAAATTTTAAATGAAAATAGATGGTCAAATATTACATGTTATGATTTAGCAGCAGAAATATATTCACATGCGTTAGCATTCTATTGTGCAGGAAGTTTTTTCTTGGCTTTATCTGGAATGGGTATAAAACAGGCAAATAGTATATTGGAATCATTAATTAACGGAATTGATGTTGAAAATGGTTTAGACACAAAGAAATTTAAAGGCATTCCAAGATATCAGATATATAGAAAGGTATTTGTAACGGCACCATGTTAAAAAGAAAAGGGTATAAAATGAAAAACAGGAAAAAAATCATATGTATATTTTTGGGTGTAATGCTATTATGTGCAGGCTGTGGAAAAAATGAAACAATAGTTAGTCCGGAATTGTATGAAACAATTCTATCCCAAATGAAGGAAAACAGTGATATTCATAGCAAATTGCTAATATTCCCACAGCCGGAAGTAGCAATAGACTATATGAAAGAATGCAATCATGTGGAGCAGGAAGGAATATTTGATGGAATATATCAATTAGGTATAAAATGCAATTATGATGACAAAACATACGAAAAGGAACAACAACGTTTGGAAAATATTGTAGTTAGCTATCATAATACCCAGCAGGCAGCTTTAAGTACTACAACAGAAAGTGGATATTTAACATATATTACAATTTATGATGGTGCAGGTACATATGAATATGCAATGCTTGATGAAGAAAACACCTCTATTATTTATGTATTTTCCCAATTAGGTAATATACAGGATATTGTTGGCGAAAAGTATATAGTTGGCAAAAGTGATATCGAAGATAAAATAATTGACCCATATAATATATATTATTTTGCAGAGGAAGAGGATGGATATTCATTTGTAGATGATTGAGTTTCCCATGTGTCACAGAATAAAAATTATTAATATTTTTATCAGTCTACAAATTTATCCATGGACGAAACGATAATTTACCTGGAAGCAGTTTATGATACGAAGGATTTTGAAGAAGAAATAACCAGACTTTCGCAAATTAAATACGAATATGATGTGAATGGCAAGAAGGTAACAAAGCAAATTGTATATGATGAACGACTCTTTGAGTATCCTGCCTATATAACTGTATACTGTAGTGACTTATCGTATGAATATGCATTGATAAACCAGGAAGAAAACAAGATTGTGTACATATATGCAAATCAAATAAATTTCAAAGATATTGTATCAAAAAGCTATATTCCGGTAGAAAAGCAAACGGAAAATTTATATCAAGGAAACAGTATGGATAATATAAATATTTACTTTTTAAAAGATGGTACCGGAGGATGGATAAAAAACTAGGAATGTGGGTAGAATCGCTCTACAATAAGCGTACCTGAGAAAGGAGAAAAATAATGGAAATGACATATTTTCTGCTATTGCCTGTGTAGCATATAAAACATTTGTAGATGCAGGAAATAATCACAAAAGCTTTGGTTACAGGGGCATTGATTGCAATAGGAAAGTATGCAGCAAGAAAAGTTTTATCTTCATCAGCAGTAACAACGATAATAAAGACATGTGCAAAATCAGTGTTTAAGTATATCTTATCTTGTGTTAATCCATTATTATCTGCGGCAGCAGCAATTTTAGCAGGATTTATAGCAGCAGGAACTATAGCAGCAGCAACAATTGGTGGATATGTATGGGCAACAGGAAAATCTGTTACAATTGGATGGTAAAATATTAGTTTAGTTATTGTATACCTATTTAAGTTGTAGAGAGTATAACTCTTGCAAAAAGAAATGTATAAATCAAAAAGGATATAGATGATGGAATAGTCTTTTTGCAAGAGTTAATTTTAGTACATAGTTTGGAGCTGATGGTTTTGTTGGAATTCATTTTGCATGAAATTTTAATTCTTTTGATTATTGATATTAGTTTATATGTAATAAAAATAAATTGTGTGGAGAAATTAGGAAAGGCATTAGTGGTACTTGATACAATATCAATTATATTTATACTGAAAAATATAATTGATAATTATCCATATATAGAAATTGGAAATAATATGATATCAGATTTATCTATAGGGATGTTTTTGGGAAGTATATTTTTCACATGTATAGATTATAAAAAAGTAAAACAGGATATTTCCATATATCAAGTGATACAAAAGAGTGGATTTCTATTAATCTTTTTAGGAAATTATAACCAATTAGAAAAGATACAAAAGGACAGACTAATAGAAAAATTAAAATTAATATTTATGAAAAGAGAATACAAATCATGTTTTCGTTATGCTCTTTGTTTACGTGATAAAAAAGAAGTATTTTTGATGTTTGCTTTTCCGGAAAAATCGGATTATGAATTGTTTTTAAGAGAATTACCAAAAGAAATAATTGAGGAAGTAGAAGAAGAAAATAATGGAGTTATATGCCAAATGAAGATAAAAATAGCTGATTAAGTAGGAGAATATGAGATGAGTAAATTACAATTCAACGAAAACAAAACATTAAAACTAACCAATGTTTTAAAATATAAAATTTTACTGGACGAGGAAAATTTTGACTTTAACGTGGCAATTGAGCAAATGCAGTCTTATATCAAGACAAAAGGTGCAATGCAGATTGGACCGTTGATTCAATACACAAGAACATTTTTAAATGAGAACAATGAACTGGACATGGAAATTATTATGATGCTTCAGTGCAATAACTATATTCATAGTGTGGAACAGCCCTATTCCATGGAATCCGTAATTCGCGTACCAAATGCACTGTATTGTCGTTATTCTGGACCGGAATCATCTTTAAAGTTTGCCTATGACAAAATTAACCTGGAAGCCTTCGAAAACGATATTAAAGTGGGAGACTGCAATTATACTATTTTTGTGGACAGCAATCAGGAGGAAGATATCATGATAGCTGATGTGTTTGTTCCCAGAGCAGAAAAAGAATAGGAGCTTACCACAATGAAAAAACAGATAAAAACCATGGAACAGCTAAAAGACAGCCGTTTAATGTTTGAGAAAAAGCTGCCTGCTTTTGGCTATATGATTTTGTTAATAGTCACCTTGTCACTGGCAGGTGTGACAATATGGAGTATGTATGCCCACAAACCATACATGATTATTTCCCAGGGAACGGTCACCAACAGTGCTTCCAGCTATGTAATGCCTGCTTATACAGGAGAAATAGAAGAAAGCTTTATGGAAGAAGGAAAGCTGGTACAAGCGGGAGATATACTATTTACCATCAAAAGCACAGACTACAATCTTCAGGAGGAACAGCTTTTAGCCAGTAAGGAAACCTATGAAAATCAGGTGGAAAAGTCAGAACTTCTGGTAAAATCCATTAAAGATGACAAAAATTATTTTGATGCTTCCAATCCGGAAGATGAACTGTATTACAGCACTTTTGAAGCCTACAAGTCACAGGTGGCGCAGAATACTTTTGATGGAAGTGCATACCAGGCTTACGGCTATACAGAAGAGCAGATTCAAAAGGAACTTGAAAAAAACCAGGGAAAAATATCAGAAATCTATTATTCCGCCATTCAGTCGGCAGAAAATAGCATGAAGGAAGCAAAAGCACAAATTGCATCTATTGATGCCCAGCTTGCCGCAGTGGGAAGCGGACAGGCAGAGTACAGTGTAAAGGCAGCAAGCACCGGCGTATTACATCTGTTGGGGGATTACAAAGCAGGCATGGTAGTACAGACCGGTTCGGCAGTAGCCACCATTACTCCGGAAAATTCGGAAGTGACAATAGAAGCTTATGTAAGTACAGCAGATATGGCAAGAATGGAAGAAGGAAACGAGGTACAGATTTCCGTGGACGGCCTGATTCAGTCTGTATATGGAAACATTACCGGAACCGTGGAAATGATTGACAGCAATCTGACTTCCATGGAAGGAGAAAACGGACAGTCGAATTCTGTATTTAAAATCAGAATCAAACCCAACTCCGACTATGTGGTCAGCAAATCCGGCAAAAAAGTAAATCTATCCAACGGTATGACAGTGGAAGCAAGAATTACCTATGATGAAGTAACTTATTTTAACTATGTATTGGAAAAATTAGGTTTACTGGTAAGATAACAGGAGCAGGAAAGAAATGAGTGCAAAAGTAAAAAATCAAAAAATAAAAAAAGTTCTTTTTATGTTCATCACCGGTGTGCTTCTGTTTGCAGGAATTACAAGTCAGGCAAAGGAGCCACAGGAACTGACCGCAGAAAAAACGGAAGAAAATGTGGAAAGTGAACAGCCGTCAGAAGAAGTACAAGCAGTTAAGGAAGTACAGCCTGCGGAATTGGATTTGGGCGATTACCAGGCAGAAATGACCATAGGTGAAAAACAGCTTCTCACTGTTACCATTCTGCCTACGGATGCCACAGTCTCACAATTAAGTTATGCTTCGTCAAATACAGAGGTTGCCACCATTAACGGTATGGGACGCATTGCTGCATTGAAAGAGGGAAACACAAAGATTACGGTAACCTGTGGAAAGGTATCTGCCGGCTTTGACTTGAAGGTAAAGAAAGCGGAAAGTACAGAAGTCGCAGTAACAGAACTGGATTTAGGTGACTGTCCAAAAGAAATTACAGTAGGCACCTCCCAGCTATTAAGTGTGGCCGTGATACCGGCAAATGCGACAAATACCTCTTTTACCTACCAGTCAAGCAATGAGGCGGTTGCATCCGTAAATGCATTGGGACGACTCACCGGGAATCAGCTGGGAACAGCTGAAATCACAGTGACTTGTGGAAAAGTAAAAAATAAGTTTCAGGTAACCGTAGTGGAAGACAGTTCCAAGGAAAAAGAAGTGGAAGTACAGGATGTAGAGATTGGTGATTATGAAGAGGAATTGAAAGTAGATGCTACATTAAACATATCAGCAACAGTTGTGCCGTCTAATGCCACGGATGCAACTATAACCTATAAGTCTTCCAATCCGGCAGTAGCCACGGTAAATTCCTCCGGTGAAGTGAAGGGAATTGCACCGGGGCAGGCAGTGATTTATGTATCTGCCGGAAATATTACAAAACAGGCACCCGTTACTGTAAAAATAGCTACTACAGCAATCAGTTTAAACAGTGATTATCAGGTAATGAAGCCTAACGATACCTTTCAGCTTAAGGCAAAGGTACAGCCGGCAGGTGCTGCAGGAGGCATCACATATAAATCCATGAATTCGCAAGTGGCATCGGTTTCAGCTTCTGGTGTAATAACGGCAAAGTCATGTGGAGATACAGCCATTATAGTGTCCAATGGTGATTTGCAGGTTTCTGTGACTGTAATCGTGAATGAGGAAGGAACAGCTGTTTCCAAAGAAGAGGCAGATACAGAGAACAGTGAGGAAACAGAGCACAGTTATCCGGATGAGGTCAGCGTAGAAGAGTATCCGGTAATTACCAAGGAGATGCTAAAATATTTCTATGAAAAAGAAAAGGTATTAACCATCAAAGGGGATGGTTATACTATTTATCTGGATGGAAAGGATATTGTTAATTTTGAAAATGAATTGGAAACAGGGCTTTTATTTCAACAGGAAGAAAATGGATTTACTCTCGTGGTAAATAGTGGGAAAAAGCTTTGCGGAAAACTTACCATAGATATCAGCGAAAAGGTGACAAAAGAGAAATATCTTTATCTGTATAACAATGAAAAAGATAAATACCAGAAAATAGAAGCGAAAGACATTTCCACATTAAGTATTGATACGGCAGGAAAGTATCTCCTGACTACCAGGTCATTGTCAGGATTTCGTGTTAATGTAATTCTGATTGCAGTTGGAATTTTGGCAATCGTAATTGGAATAGGAGTTTATATCGGGGTAAAGAAACAGTATTGGTTCTGGTAAGAGAAAGTGATTTGAAAAATTAATTTGGTGTTTATCTTAAGATTTACATATATATATCTTGCCATTGTATGCGCAACGAGGGCAAGAAAGTTACAAAAAATATAAAAAAGAAAAAGGAGGACACAGTAAAATGGAAATGTGTTATGATGGGGCATTAGTAATGCCAAGTAGTTATTCGGTAATGAATGAAGAGGAGATGACATATGTAGAGGGAGGCAATGGGTGGTATAATTCAACAGCATTTATTGGAAGTGCTATTGATGTTGCATTGTATGCTATTCCTGCTTTGGCTGCTGCAAATAAAGCATGTAAGGCTGGAAAAGCAGTGAGAGCGGCAATTGCTGCGGTAAAAATGACAAAAAAGAAACTGATTAGTGTAGTAACAGGAAAATTGGCATCGATAGGATTTAGTAAGGCGGCACAAAACCTTGTTGGTATTGCAGTTGGTTGTATTTGGACTGCAGCAGGACTTAGCATAGGTGGTTTGGTTGCTTATGGTATAGATTGTGTAGATTCAAATAGGCACAATGGTTACTGTTTTGGATAATTAAAATTTGCGAGTGACTCTATTCTCAAGAATAGCTCAGATGGACATACTTGTATGTCCATCTGAATTATGTGAAAATTTTTGATTATAGATTTGATAAAAGAATTCATTTTGTTGAAAAAAGTAAGGATGGAATAAAGAATGGCTTTTACATATCAGAAGTATTATTTAAGGTCAATTATTGGTGGCTTGCTGGTTTTGTCATTATGTATTGCAGAAAGTTGGATTTGGTCCAAGATAAAACTGCCAGTTAATAATAATTTGTTTATACCGTTATCGATTGTAATTATGTTTGTGGTTGTAAATGTTGTGTTCAAGTATCTTGAGTGTTTTGCTGTACGCAGTGGAAAAATAGCAGTTAACGATGATAATAGTTTTAATATTGTTTTATGCAAGAAAACATATAAAGTAAAGAGGATTTATGAAGCAACCTTTTATACTTTCAAAATGTACGGAGTTAAAATCGGAGAAATTTATATTGAATATGAAAATGAAAAATCCCAAAAAAGAAAATTGAAAATATTTTCTGAGGATTTACATAAAAGAAAATTTGTAGATACAAGTTTATATAAGACTATGCATTTACAGATTCCTAATATGAGTGAGTTAAAAGACTGATGTGTGTTGTGGTCAAGTATTTTTATGAATATACGACCTATAATTTAAACAAGTATGTATAGACAGAAAAATTAGGAGGTGCGGTCAAGTATGAGATATATAAGGGAGGGTATGTATTTTATTATTGCATTTTGTTGTTCGAAGTTTTTTTAATTCCTCATTGCTGGCAATGTCATTTATAATTTTGGGAAGACTTTTCTGCCATGTCGATGGACTTATTATTTTGGGAGCAATGATATTTGCACCAACCCTATCGGTACTAGTAAATGGATTTACTCTCGTGGTAAATAGTGGGAAAAAGTTTTGCGGAAAACTTACCATAGATATCAGCGAAAAGGTGACAAAAGAGAAATATCTTTATCTGTATAACAATGAAAAAGATAAATACCAGAAAATAGAAGCAAAAGATATTTCCACGTTAAGTATTGATACGACAGGAAAGTATCTATTGACTATCAAGCCATTGTCAGGATTTCGGGTGAATGTAATTCTGATTGCAGGTGGAATTCTGGCAGTCGTAATTGGAATAGGAGTTTATATCGGGGTAAAGAAACAGTATTGGTTCTGGTAAGAGAAAGTGATTTGAGAAATTAATTTGGTGTTAATCTTAAGATTTACATATATATTTTGTTACTGAGTGTACAGCGGTGACGAAAAACTACAAAAATATTTTAGGAAAAAAGGAGGACACAGTAAAATGGAAATGTGTTATGATGGGGCATTAGTAATGCCAAGCAATTATGCTGTAATGAATGAAGAAGAGATGACATATGTGGAAGGTGGAGGTACTACATTTACTCTGAATAAATCTAAATGTGCACAAATAGCTACATATATTTATGGAGCTGGATTTGGAGTAACAGCAGCCTTAGCATTAGGTAAAGTTAGGGCAGCACTTTATGCCGCAGGTGGAAAAGTGGTTAATTTTATAAGAGCAGTTTGTTCTACCGCATGGGGAATTGTAGGTGCTGTAGTATCTTCTATTATAGCAGGCTTAGCATTAAGTAATATAGTTACATTTGCAGTCAATGTTGTCACAGCAGATCGTAAAGATAAAGGTTGTAGTATGACTTGGTATGGTGCTTATTTTGGAAATTTTAAATTAAAATAATTTTTTGAAAGGAATATATGCACATGCATACAAAAAAGTATGCATGTGTAACTATTTGATAAGACAGAAATGAAAATTTTGATAAAAAATATAATAATTTCTTATACGTTTTCGCAATTGATCTCCATACTTGGGCTAGGACAAATTATGTTATCCGAAGGAGCGTTTAAGGGAATATGGGAGGTGCTTTTTACTTCACTACCGACGAATGTGCTTTTCGTATATATTATCATTCAGATATATCAAATTGTTTTTAAAAATATAGATATATTAAAATACGCATCTATAAAAATAGTGCTATTATTTTATGGAGATTATCTTCCTAAATTAGGAATCTGTATTTTTTCGGCATTGTGCCATTGCAATGTAGTAAAAACGGAACAGGAAATGGCATATATAATTTTTGGTATATTAATTGTAATCGATATATTTTTAGAAATTATGGTAGTGACTGAATTTTATAAATTGGAAAAAGAAGAAATGGAAAAGAAAAAAGATAATACTATTATAGTTACCCCACTAAAATGTACAGAAGAAGAATACCGAGAACTGAATAATACACTTCTTTATTCGCTGGTGGGATGCTGTTTTCCATATGGCTATATATTTTTATATAATAATATGGAATATGTTTTTTTATATTGCGAAATGTGCATAGCAGTCCATTATGGCATTTATAAGACATTCAATAGAAGAAAGAAATTTTTTCAGTTTCCAAAATATATTTTTAGAACATTTTGCATGGAATTAGTTGCACATATATTCATGTTTTTTGCTTGCATTTCGGAGCAGGAAATGACAGCTAGAGGCTACATATTAGCTATGATAATTGTAATGAATTTATATTGGTTTTTTAGAATCGTGTATCAGTTGGCAAAAACTTCAAGAAGGATGGAATTATACTTGAAAAAAAATAAAACTTCGGAATAAAAGCAATATGACATTGAAGACTTGAGAGGAGCAATGATGGGAAAAATACAATTCAACGAAAACAAAACATTGAAACTAACCAATGTTTTAAAATACAAAATTTTACTGGACGAAGAAGATTTCGACTTTAACGTGGCAATCGAGCAGATGCAGTCCTATATCAAGACAAAAGGTGCAATGCAGATTGGACCGTTGATTCAATATACAAGAACATTTTTAAATGAGAACAATGAACTGGACATGGAAATCATTATGATGTTACAGTGTAACAACTATATTCACAATGTGGAATAGCCTTATTCCATGGAGTCTGTTATTCGTGTACCTAATGCATTGTATTGCCGTTATATCGGACCGGAATCCTCCTTAAAGTTTGCATATGATAAAGTTAATCTGGAAGCTTTTGAAAATGATATTAAAGTGGGTAATTGTAATTATACCATTTTTGTAGACGGCAATTAGGAGGAAGATATCATGACGGCTGATGCCTTTGTTCCACATGCTGAAAAAGGATAGTGTCAAATGAACTATGAAAAAACTGAGCAAAGAAAAAAGGCTCAGTTGAACCTTGAAAACTGTAGATATTTTAGGCTGTGGTAGCATGCCGCCACCCTTGACAGCACGAAAAAGAACTGCTGTAGGTTAATTACCG
>JBGVOM010000140.1:0-8004 GCA_045126515.1 Lachnospiraceae bacterium | reverse complement strand
TTCAGACAGGGAACGATTTCGTCTATCCAAATGTCGATACAACCTTGTTCAATAGCAGTCATGTAATCACCCCTTATATATTATGTGTGCTGGATTAAAGTAAATACAGTAAAACAAAGTGTTTATAAAACCTGAAAGTTTGCTACGAGTTTTTCTTTAATTTAATCATCTGAACTTTACCATTTATTTCTATACCACTTCTAACAAATCCATTATTTTCGAACAAAGAAGCAATCTCGTTTGGAGAATAAAATTTTACATCTCCAGCCTTCGAAAATTTTACAAATGGATTAAAAATCACTCTT
The DNA here is from genome assembly GCA_045126515.1 of Lachnospiraceae bacterium. Taxonomy (GTDB): domain Bacteria; phylum Bacillota; class Clostridia; order Lachnospirales; family Lachnospiraceae; genus RUG11237. The sequence continues at coordinate 7,699 of JBGVOM010000140.1, read as the reverse complement.
AAAAATGCAGGAAGATATACTTCCGCTATATATAACATACCATCTTTCTTTATAACTCTTTTTGCTTCTTCTGCAAATTTTTCAACATTTGGAAAATGATGATATGCTGCACATACCGTCATGACATCTACTTTTTCGTTTTCAAACGGAAGTTCTTCACAACCAGCAACATAAAATTCCATATTTTTATTAAGTTTTTTTGCTTGTTCTATCATCTTGTCAGAAATATCTACACCATATCCATAAAAGTTATGTTTCTTGGCAAGCATATTTAACAAACGCCCATTTCCACATGCAATATCAACCACAGTATTATCACTGTTGATACAAACTGTTTCACACATTACATTTTTGAACTTAACAGTAAACTTTCCGTCAAAAGTCGAATCATAATGCTCTGCCTTTTTATCATAACTATTCTTTGAACGCATTTCATATTTATTCATTCAAGTAACACCTCATCTACAAATTCAAATTTTCCTAATTTAATTGTATCATATTTCATTCATTTTCTCAATTAGAATTACTGCTTATACGCTCTAATATATGCTTAAAAAGCTCATAAAACATCAGCGTTTCCGTTTCATCTAAATCAGCCATATCGGAACCCGAAAGCATAGAAGTAACAATATTTGCCATATCAGCTTCTGTAATAGCACGTTCCGACTGTACAGCATCGGTTTGTGACTTTATCTCTGCCAACATCTCTTGAAATTCTGTCTGTCCGATATCCTGTGGTGTATTACCATAATCAGCTTTGATATCTTTCAAAATACTCATAAAAATATTGCGGAGCTTGTTCAAATCCGCTTCGTCACCACCGATTTTCTCTGCATTTAATTGGCGGATATCGTGACTTATTTTCATGCGGTTCTCAGGATGCTCCTTCATGAAATCCTTAAGGCTTGTAGTGGCAAGATTGATTACATCGTTTCTTGATTGGATTCCGGCTTTGTGTGCATCCTTGAAGTAAGCATCTGCGGTATCAAGTAATGTTACAAAATGCGGATGTTCTATTATCCGGCTGAGCAACGCACCGTTAACGCTACCGGAGAGCAGTGCAAACAATGCTTTGTTCGTCAAGCCAAGTTCCGATAGCTCCACGTTCTTCTTAAACTTCACATTCGTTAATCCAAGCAAATAATCAGTAGAGACATTGAAGAAATTGGCAAGCTTAATCAGCACATCATTGCTCACATTTGCAATTTTCCCTTGTTCGATTCGGCATAGGGTTGATGTGGGTACATCAATTCTATCTGCCAGCTCTTTTTGCGACAAACCACTCATAGTTCGCAAATCTGTAATTCGTTCATTTATCGTAATGTTAATTTCCATATTCACCTCATTATCGAACATATATTCAGTATAGTAATAGATATCATTAATGTCAATTGCAAATCTGCAATTATTTGCACTTTTCAGATTGCAAATTTGCAATAGTGCCTAAAATCAGAGATTTCAGATATTCCATGCTATTCTTGTCCTACAGCAAAACGCTGACATATGCGCATATGGGTAACTCGTAAACGGTCAATAATAGACTCACCTAAAGAAGGAGGAACCCGATTTGGAAAAAGAAATCACAGAAATGTTATTAAGGAATCATCCCTTGGATTACATTTCACTATTGCAGACAGCAGAGAATTGGCAAAGCAATACGAACTGATGTCAATATTTACAGAGGTCAAACAGCGTCTGCCAATGAAAGAGGTTGCAAGGTACTATGGGATAACTGTCAACCGGTCAGGTTTTACAAGGTGTCCGTTCCACAAGGAGCGGACACCCAGTATGAAGATATATGATGACCATTTTTACTGCTTTAGCTGTCAATGCGGTGGAGATGTTATCCGATTGGTTAGTCAGTTATTCTCACTAAGTCCCTTGGAAGCAGCCAAGAAGCTACAGGCTGACTTTGGAATTGCAGATGTGAGATTTGATAAGGAGAGCTATAAAAAGGAATGCAATACCCGCATGAAACAGCTTCTAAAAGAAAAGCAGTTTGAAAGCTGGAAGCATAATACATATTTGCTCCTCGCAGATTATTGTTCATTGCTTCGGAAGTGGCGTGAAGAACATGCACCAAAGGCATTGGATGAACCACTAAAGGATGAATATGTGGAGAGTCTACAGGAGCTTGAGAAAACAGAATATTATTGTGACCTATTCCTCTATGGAACAAGGACTGATTTAGAAGATTTTAGACAAAATGAAGAAAGGTTGGTGAACAGGATTGAGCAACGTGTCAGAGAACATAAACGACATTACATGGGACAAACCATTCCCTCTATCGGAGCATAAGGATACATTACCCAGCTTTCCGGTGGAGAGCTTTCCCAAAACAGTCAGTGACTATGTAAAAGCACTGGCAGAAAATACACAGACGAGCATTGATATGGCTGCTGTTATTGCTCTTGGTATCTTGGCTGTATGTGCCGGACGGTATTACCGGATTGAAGGCAATGCAAATTATTATGAACCACTTAATTTGTATGTACTGTTGGTGCGGAACCGGGCGAACGCAAATCCTCCATCATGCAGAATATGACAAGATTTCTCTTTGAGTATGAGCAGTTAGAAAATGAACGATTAAAGCCTTATATCACGGCTTATAAGCAGAAAAAAGTTAACTTAGAAAGCACCATAAAGAACTTACAGGAACGCTTGGGAAAAACAAAAAATGACCAACAATTGTTGCATGAAATTGAACGGAAACAAGCAGAACTGGAGGAACTACAGGAAGTAAAACCGCTTCGGCTTTATGCGGATGATTGCTCTTCGGAAGCATTAACCACCCTACTTTCTGAGAATGACGGCATGATGGCTGTTATCTCCGCAGAGGGAAGCATCTTTGATATTATCGCCGGAAGATACAATACCAAAATCAATATGGATGTGTGGCTCAAAGGACATAGCGGTGATGAAATCCGAGTGGATAGAAAAAATCGTATGACGGAGTATATTTCCAATCCCAAATTAACTACTGTACTTGCAATACAGCCCAATGTCTTGGAAGAAATCATGAGTAACAAAACCATGACAGGCAGAGGTCTGATTGCACGATTTCTGATTGCTATTCCGGTATCAAGAATTGGTCAAAGAATATTTGTATCGGATGCCATTGCACCGGAAGTGGTTGAGAGCTTTAGAACGGTTTTGTTGCAGATTCTGACCTCATCTTCAAATGATGTAACCCACACATTACATTTATCCAAGGAAGCTCAGTCAGTTATCGAAAGTTACTTCAACGAGAATGAAGCATTGCTGTCAGACCGCACCTGTCCTATGAGAGAATGGCTAGCCAAAAATGTGGGTGCAGTCTTACGAATTGCCGGAGTATTGCATCTGGCATCCGGTCTTGACCATAACACACTTGTATCGGCAGATACCATGACAAAAGCTGTAGCAATTGGTCGGTATTTTCGTAGCCATGCAAGATATGCCTACTCGGTAATGGATGGGGATGATACGGTCAAAAAAGCAGAATATGTGTTGGCAAAATTACGGTGCTATCAAGGTCAAGTAGTCAAGCGGCGTGAGGTATTTCGGGATTGTAGAGGGAAGTATTTTAAAGCTGTGGATGATTTAAAGCCTACACTGAATTTGCTTGAAGTATATGGATATCTCCGTCAGCAAAGCATCCCTGTGGACGGTACAAATCGTCCCAGTGAGATTATCCATATCAGTCCATATATCAATCTGTAAGATGTGTGGACTGAAAGGACAATAGGGACAAAAGAAAGCGTGAGCTGTCCTTAAAGTCCTTATTGTCCGTGAAATGTGCGTAGCTACATTTCTGCACCGGCAGGGGCACAAAAGGGATGCAAGGGAACGTTGCCCCACACTTTACGGAATGTAAAGTATAGTGGGTTACACTTCTGTCGGAAGTGGCTGCGGTTATGTGCCGTATCCAGCTGTCCCGCAGATGCTTTCGCAGAAGTTATGAAAGGAGGATGTGAATGGCAAAATTAGTTTGTCATGGCGAGAAATATACAAAAGGTGCTATCTCAAAGATTGAGCGGCATAACGAACGATTAAACGTACATTACGGCAATCAGGACATTGATTTGGAGCGTAGTCACTTAAATTATCGATTGATGGAATGCACGGAAAAGAATTACTTTGCGGCAGTAATTAAGCTGGTTGATGCCAGAAACAATCCTATCGGGAAGAAGCTTCGCAAGGATGCAGTTGTATTGACGGAATTTATCATATCATCCGGCAATGAGTTTTTTGATACATTGTCACCAGAAAGGCAACGGGAATATTTTCAGACTTCCACGGAATATCTGGAGGCGCTCTTTGGTAAGAAAAATACGATTTATGCCGTAGTACATAACGATGAGCATACACCGCATATGCACTTTGGATTTGTACCTATGACGAAGGATAACCGCGTCTGTGCCAAAGAGGTTATCAACCGCAATATTCTCCGTCAGATACAGGAGGAACTGCCAAAGCATTTGCAGAAAGCCGGATTTGATATTGAGCGTGGAGAAGTGAATTCCGAAGCGGTTCACCGCACGGTAAAACAATATAAAGCTGATATGGAAAAAGAAAAGGCTGAGCTTGCTACAGTCATCCAAGGGCAAAAACAGGAGCTACAGGCAATAGCTGAGAAAAAGACGGATATACGTTCTGTAGAGGAAATCACTACCGGAAAAACATTACTTGGTGGCAAGGTAACTGTGGAGGAAGCAGATTATCAGAAACTTACCGATTTGGCAAAGAAGCAGATTGCCATAGAAAGCAAAGAAAAGAAGCTCAAGAAAGAAAATGCTTCTCTGCGTAAAGAAAATCAGCAATTAAAAGCATCTAATGAAGCTTTGAACTCACAGCTTACCAGTGAACACTCCATGAGCAGACAGCTTGTTTTAAAGAAGTTGGAAGCAGAGGTTCGGGAGCTTCGCAAGTTCAAACAGATAGCAGAAAAATTTCTAGCTGAGCATGGTTTAAAGGATTATTTCAGAAAAGTATTCATACATTCTAATAATCAGGAACTTTAGGAGCAAATTGTGCTTGAAACAGATAAAAACAGATTTACAGAAAAGGAGAAATTGATGAATATAACACTTGATGCTACACAGCAAAAGGAATTAAAGAAAACGCTGAAATCCGGTATTTATAAGGAATTACATAAACGGGATGTTTTGACAGATGCGCAACTAAACAGCTTGCTTGAACGTAATTCTTAGGAAATCACTTGCACATCACCACTTGGCTTGTTATACTGTAAGTGGTGATGTGTCAGCCCAACAAAAGGAGGACACATAAATTGAATACAAAAAGCAAACTTAAAGTTGCCGCATATTGCAGAGTTTCTACCGACAAGGATGACCAAACCAATTCCTTAATCAGCCAGCGTAAATACTTTGCGGATTACATTACCCACCATGAGGACTGGACTTTGATGGATGTATATTATGATGAAGGTATCAGCGGTACGCAGACCAAAAAACGTGCCGGATTTAATGCAATGATTGAGGATGCTATGCGAGGTGATATTGACCTTATTCTTACCAAGGAAGTATGTCGATTTGCACGAAATACGGTGGATACGCTATCCTACACAAGAAAGCTCAAGGATAATGGTGTTGGTGTGATTTTTACTATTGATAATATCGATACCAGGGATTCGGATGGGGAGCTTCGTCTGACCATTATGGCAAGTATAGCACAGGAAGAAAGCCGTAAGACCTCGGAGCGTGTGAAGTGGGGGCAGAAACGCCGGATGGAGCAAGGCATTGTCTTTGGCAGAGATTTGATTGGTTATACTGTCCGTGATGGTGAACTGGCAATTAACGAAGAAGAAGTACCTATCGTCCGTGCTATTTTCCACAAATATACCAACGAGGGAAAGGGTACTCATGTGATTGCAAGGGAATTGTCAGAGGAAGGCTTACGTCCCAAAAGAGTGAAGCTATGGTCTGCTACCGTTATTCTCAGGGCATTACGAAACGAGAAATATGTGGGTGACTTGTGTCAGAAGAAAACCTTTACACCAAACTATCTGACACATGCAAAGAAGTACAATCGAGGGAATGAAGAAATGGTTTATTTAAAAGACCACCACGAGCCTATCATTGATAGGGATTTATGGAACCGGACACAGGAAGAATTACTCCGGCGTGCGCCTACGGAAGAAATGAAATCTAAGCATAGTAACCGTTACTGGTGCAGTGGCAAGCTCTACTGTGGAATGTGCGGTCAACGGTATGTCAGCCGTACCAAAAAGCTGAAAAACGGCACTACCTACAAGGCTTGGCGTTGCTATGCAGCAGCAAACCACGGAACCCGTAAGGTATCTGAGGATGGTGAAATAACCGGCTGTGACAATGGTTCTATCAACGAGCGTGCATTACTTACCTGTGTACATTACTGTATCTGCCAGTTACAGACCAATCAAAAGGAATTAAAGAAGGAAATTCTACAGGAAATCAAGGCACTCAAAGGTATCACAGAGAAAAAGCTTGATACAAAGCGTATTACGGAGAAAATGGAGAACCTAAATGCCAAGAAGCGTAAAGTCATTGATTTGATGCTGGATGGATTGATTTCTAAGGCTGATTTACAGGAGCAGACAAAATGGTACGACGAACAGCTTGCAGAGCTTTCAGAATTGCTTTCTGGTGCACAGAGCAAGGATAAGGCACAATCAAAACAGATTGATGTATTTGAACATTATATCACCGCTTTGGATGAGATTATGACCTTTGATGAAACCAATGAAAGTCTGTACCGTGAGATATTGGATAAAATGGTTATTTACCATGACAACACGGTTGAGGTCTGGCTGAAATGCGTTCCCTTCGGCATGAAGCTGACCATTCACTCCTATGGTAAGAATGAGGACTATACAACGGACATTCTTAGCATGGAGGTTATTGAAAAATCTTAAAGCTCCGGAAACCGAAACTTCCGGAGCATCTACTTAAATCTAAGATGTGCAATTTTAGTACCGATACACCGATATCATTGAGAAGGCCTGCAACACGCTTGTTTGACATGGCATATTTCTGGGAGAGATATCTTAAAGAGGCATCAATTTCACCGTCCGGTCCACCACTCTGTTATAACCTATAATTTTTATAAATAAAAAGGAGGCCTATTAAACCTCCCTTTCTGATTAATATCCAACAGCTGCAGCCCCATACACTGCCTGTTCGTTTGTGAATCCTTCGTATTCTAATTGTTTTATCAATTCCTGTTTTGAAAAAGAAAAAATGTCCATATAATCTTTTGCCTTTTTCGCCGCCTGTTCATTCCAGTCGGCTCCGCAATTATCAACGGCATATTTCACCTGTTCGTCTGTGAACTTTTCGTATTCCAATTGCTTTTTTAGTCCATTATATGAAAAAGCAGAAACGTCCAAATAATCTTTCGCTTTTTCTAAGGCTTGGGCGTTCCAATCAGCTCCACAATTGTCAACAGCATATCTCACCTGCTCATCCGTAAATTTTTCATATTCCAATTGTTTTTTTAGTCCATTGTATGAAAAAGCAGAAACGTCCAAATAATCTTTCGCTTTTTCTAAGGCTTGAGCATTCCAATCAGCTCCGCAATTATCCGCAGCATATACACATTCTTCATATGTATAGCCTTCATATTCAAGCTGTCTAATTAATCTCTCGTATGAAAACGGCATAGTCTTCAAATAAGATTGCGCTCTTTTTAAAGCGTTTTTTTGCCCTGTTGTAACTGA
>JBGVOM010000139.1:0-48132 GCA_045126515.1 Lachnospiraceae bacterium | reverse complement strand
TCAGAATCCGTATGGTCAGAACCAAAACCAGTATGGACAGAATCAGTATAACCGGAATACATACGGACAGAATGGCGGGAATCAGGGATATACACTTAACGGACAGTATTATCAGAATGATGCTGACGGTAAGAGATGCAGTAAATGCGGTGCATCGGTGTCAAGTGATACAGACTATTGCCCATTCTGCGGAAATAAGGTTAACTAAAAATGAGTTTCAATGATATTGTGATGTTTATTATGGCACTGGGCATTCTTGCCGGTGCCTTTGACAGGATAATAGGAAATAAGCTGGGGCTGGGCAAGGAATTTGAAGACGGGTTTAAAAATATGGGAACCATAGGCTTGTCTGTCATCGGGATTATTTCTTTTGCTCCGGTAATAGCAGAATTTCTTTCACCGGTAATTGTTCCGTTGTTTAAGCGTTACGGAATAGACCCGGCAATGTTTGGGACAATCCTTGCAAATGATATGGGTGGATATCCGTTGGCAGTAAGTCTTGCACAAGATAAGGCAATTGGACTTCTTGCAGGAACAACCATCTCGTCAATGATTGGATGTACCATAGTTTTTGCAATTCCTGTCGGTGTGGGACTTGTAGAGGAAAAGGACTATAAATATTTCTTTAAAGGCATTATGCTTGGAATTATTGCCATGCCTTTCGGAAGTATTATAGCCGGTTTGTTTTATGGTATCGGTTTTAAGAAACTTGTTATAAACTGTATACCGCTCCTTATTATTGCCGCAGTTATGATTGTGGGAATAATGTTTTTTCAGAAGTTTATGATAAAGGCATTTGAAATTTTTGGAAAGCTTATGACCATAATTGCAACAGTAGGTCTTGCGGGGGCTGCATTTAAGTATCTTACGGGAATTACATTGATTAAAGGTCTTGCTCCTCTTACTGACGGTGCAAAGGTTCTGATAGATATCGGAATTGTTTTGATGGGAAGCTATCCTATCATAAAGATATTTAAGTGGATACTGGCAAAACCACTTGATATTATCGGTAAAAAATTCGGACTTAATGCAGAAAGCATGATGGGACTTATAGTTGCTCTTGCCAATTCGGTTCCTGTATTTTCCATGATAAAAGGTATGAACCCTAAGGGGAAGGTCATAAACAGTGCATGGCTTGTATGTGCAGCGGCAGCTTTAGGTGCGCATCTGGGATTTACGGCAGGTGTTGCACCGGATATGATTTCCACATTACTTATCGGAAAACTTTCGGCCGGTGTGCTGGCGGTACTTTTTGCAGCACTTACCAATGCAGAGAAGATTTCGTAAATATTTGTCAAAAATCGAAAAATGGTGTAGACTATTTTTTGTTTTTGTGAGAGAATAAACAAATGAAGTATCAATTTTCGAAAGGAGATTTATAATGATTTATTCACATGAAGTAGAAAAAATGTGTCCAGTGGCACAGGGCGTTCATCATGGCGCAGCTCCAGTTCCAACAGAAGGAAGATGGGTAAAAAATAAAGAAGTAAAGGATATCTCAGGCTTAACACACGGTATTGGCTGGTGTGCTCCACAGCAGGGTGCATGTAAGCTTACTTTAAATGTTAAGGAAGGAATTATTCAGGAGGCATTGGTTGAGACAATCGGATGTTCAGGTATGACACATTCAGCAGCTATGGCTTCAGAGATTTTACCTGGCTTAACAGTTATGGAAGCATTAAACACAGACTTAGTTTGTGATGCTATCAACACAGCTATGAGAGAATTATTCTTACAGATAGTATACGGTCGTACACAGTCTGCATTCTCAGAGGATGGACTTCCTGTAGGTGCAGGTCTTGAAGATTTAGGTAAGGGTCTCCGTTCACAGGTTGGTACAATGTACGGAACACTTAAGAAGGGTCCTCGTTACCTTGAGATGGCTGAGGGTTATGTAACAGGTATCGCACTTGATGCTGAAGACCATATTATCGGTTATCAGTTTGTAAGCCTTGGAAAGATGACAGACTTCATCAAGAAGGGCGATGATGCTAACACAGCTTGGGAAAAGGCTAAGGGTCAGTACGGAAGAGTTGCGGATGCAGTTAAGATTATCGACCCTAGAGTTGAATAATATAAGGAGGACAATGTAATGGCATTATTTGAATCATATGAAAGAAGAATTGATAAAATTAATTCTGTTTTAAATAGCTATGGAATCGCTTCAATCGAAGAGGCAGAGAAAATCACAAAGGATGCTGGTCTTGATGTTTACAATCAGATTAAGGGTATCCAGCCAATCTGTTTTGAGAATGCTTGCTGGGCTTACATAGTAGGTGCAGCTATTGCAATCAAGAAGAACTGCAGAAAGGCAGCAGACGCAGCAGCAGCAATCGGTGAGGGACTTCAGGCATTCTGTATCCCTGGTTCAGTTGCAGATACACGTAAGGTAGGTCTTGGCCATGGTAACTTAGGAAAGATGTTACTTGAGGAAGACACAGAGTGTTTTGCATTCTTAGCAGGTCATGAGTCATTTGCAGCAGCAGAGGGCGCTATCGGTATCGCTGAGAAGGCTAATAAGGTTCGTCAGAAGCCTTTAAGAGTTATCTTAAACGGTCTTGGTAAGGACGCTGCTCAGATTATCTCTCGTATCAACGGTTTCACATTCGTCGAGACAGAGTATGATCCATACACAAACACAGTAAAAGAAGTTTCCAGAACAGCTTACTCAGACGGTCTTAGAGCTAAGGTTAACTGCTACGGTGCAAACGATGTTTGCGAAGGTGTTGCTATCATGCACAAGGAGGGTGTTGACGTTTCTATCACAGGTAACTCAACAAACCCAACAAGATTCCAGCATCCTGTTGCAGGTACTTACAAGAAGGAATGTATCGAGCAGGGTAAGAAGTACTTCTCAGTTGCATCAGGCGGTGGTACAGGTAGAACACTTCATCCTGATAACATGGCTGCAGGTCCTGCTTCATACGGTATGACAGATACAATGGGACGTATGCACTCAGATGCACAGTTCGCAGGTTCTTCATCAGTTCCTGCTCACGTTGAGATGATGGGTCTTATTGGCGCAGGTAACAACCCAATGGTTGGTATGACAGTTGCAGTTGCAGTTTCAATTCAGGAAGCTGCTGACAACGGTAAGTTCTAATAAATAAACTGAATTAACAATGTAAATTTTAGGGCGTTTCAAACCATATATGGTCTGAAACGCCCTTGCTTTTTTGTTATGGCGACGAGGAAAATGGACACTGTGCTTGCACAAGTGGACATTTGGCGACCGCTAATCAGAGCGAGATTCGCAAAGCGTATCTCGTCTCTGTATAAAACAAAAGAAAATGCTATGGAAAATCCTACCTGCTTATGGTACAATAAAGATACTTTGCATATTTACTAAGCTACAGTGTTAATAATTGTAAAACAAAAGTAGTATTATGAAATTATAGGAGGCCTTTGTAATGATTTGGTCAAAGGAAGAAACGTTGTCCAGGGCAGAGATAGAAGAGATACAGCTTGCCCGTCTGAAGGACACGGTACAGCAGAACTGGGACAGAGTTCCCGCGTACCGCAAAAAAATGGAGGAAGCAGGGATAAGACCTGAGCACATCCAAAGTCTGAAAGATTTGTCAAAATTACCGTTTGTGACAAAACAGGACCTTAGAGATAATTATCCTTTCGGTATGTTTGCAGTGCCGAAGGAAAAATTGGTACGAGTGCATGCCTCAAGCGGAACCACAGGAAAACCTACGGTGGTAGGTTACACCAAAAGGGATTTGAAAATGTGGTCGGAGTGTGTATCACGAATTGCCTGTATGGGCGGTGCCACAGAAAGGGATATGGCGCAAATCTGTTTTGGATACGGTATGTTTACCGGAGCACTTGGATTGCATTACGGATTGGAAAATATCGGTGCAACCATAGTACCGTCTTCAACCGGTAATTCGGAAAAACAGATTATGTATATGAAGGATTTTGAAACTACACTTCTTGTAGCAACTCCATCTTACTCTTTGCGTTTAGCGGAAGTAGCCATGAGTATGGGTATTGACCCTAAGAAGGATTTAAAAGTAAAAATCGGTCTTGTGGGCAGTGAACTTTTGACGGAGGCAATGCGTGCTGAGATGCATAAGCTTTGGGGTGATGATATGCTTGTGACATCCAACTACGGCATGAGTGAACTGATGGGTCCCGGTGTGTCAGGCGAATGTGAATATATGAATGGTATGCATATTAATGAGGATTATTTCATACCGGAAATTATCGACCCGAAGACAGGTGAAGTATTACCTCACGGTGAGAAAGGCGAGCTTGTCATTACCTGTATCTATAAGGAAGGTCTTCCTCTCATAAGATATCGTACAAAGGATGTGACAAGGCTGATTTATGAGCCATGTAAATGCGGACGTACCACGTGCCGTATGGAAAATCTGGACGGACGTACCGACGATATGCTTAAGATTCGCGGTGTTAATGTATTCCCAAGCCAGATTGAAGAGGTGATTTTCAGCGTGGAAGAAATTGGACCTCACTATGAGATTATCGTAACACGCGAAAATCATGCCGATAAGCTGGAAATCAGGGTGGAGCTTTTGAAGGCAACAGATACATACAAAGAACTTGAACTGATTCAGAACAAGATTAAGTCAAAGCTTCGTATTATTCTTGGACTTGATGCAAAAATCAGTCTTGAATCGCCTAATACCTTGCAGCGATTTGAAGGAAAAGCAAAACGTGTGCGGGACTTAAGAGATAATAAGGTATAAGAATCAGATAAATAAAACTTCTAAGGGAAAGGAATATATAGCAGTGTCAGAAGTAAAGATTATGTTGGGCAATGAAGCAATTGCCAGAGGAGCTTATGAAGCGGGAGTGAAGGTGTCAGCAGCATATCCGGGAACTCCGAGTACGGAAATCAGTGAGAATATTGTAAAATATCCTGAAATATATGCGGAATGGTCACCTAATGAAAAGGTGGCAATGGAAGTGGCAATCGGTGCATCCATAAGCGGTGTGCGTTCCATGGCATCAATGAAGCATGTGGGAGTGAACGTGGCAAGTGATCCGCTTTATACCATTTCTTATGCCGGTGTAAATGGAGGTCTGGTACTTGTGGCGGCTGATGATCCGGGACTTTACAGCTCACAGAACGAGCAGGACAGCCGTTGTGTGGCAAGGGCAGCCATCGTGCCGGTATTGGAACCGTCCGACAGCGCAGAGGCAAAGGAGTTTACAAAGTTTGCCTTTGAAATCAGTGAAAAATATGATACTCCCGTAATACTTCGTACTACAACAAGATTATCACACTCACAGGGACTTGTAGAACTTTGTGACAGGGTTGTTCCTGAGGATAAAATATATGAGCGCAATGCCGCAAAATATGTAATGATGCCCGGCAATGCAAAAAAACGCCATCTGTATGTGGAAGAACGAATGAAAAAAATGGCGGAGGATAGTTGTGATTTTTCGATAAATAAGGTAGAGTACAACGATACCTCCATTGGATTTATCACCAGCGGCATTCCGTATCAGTATGTAAAGGAGGCTTGTCCGAATGCTTCCGTATTGAAGCTTGGTATGGTGCATCCGCTGCCTAAAAAACTGATTCAGGAATTTGCATCAAAGGTAGAAAAATTATACATATTTGAGGAATTAGAGCCTGTAATTGAAGAACAGGTACGCTCATGGGGAATAGATGCCGTTGGTAAGGAAATATTTACCGTTCAGGGTGAATATAGTGCCAATATGCTGCGCCGTGTTCTGTTAAAGCAGGAGCCAATGAAAGAAAGTGCAGCGCAGGTACCTGCCAGACCACCGATTTTATGTCCGGGCTGTCCTCACAGAAGTGTATTCTCTGTATTAAATAAATTGAAAATCCATGCGGCAGGTGATATAGGATGCTATACTCTTGGTGCAGTTGCACCGTTGAATGTCATTGACACCACTGTCTGTATGGGAGCAAGTATATCTACTCTTCATGGTATGGAGAAGGCGAAAGGCAAAGATTATATCAAGAACTGGGTGGCTGTCATAGGTGATTCTACCTTTATGCATACAGGTGTCAATTCTTTGATGAATATGGTGTACAATCAGGGAACGGGAACGGTGATGATTCTGGATAATTCCACAACCGGTATGACAGGACATCAGGACCACGCAGCGACAGGAAAGACCCTGATGGGAGAAATTGTGCCTGCCATTGATATCTTTAAACTCTGTCAGGCGTTGGGAATTAAGCATGTGACAGAAGTAAATGCCTTTGATACGGCTGAACTTGAGAAGGTGGTAAAGGAAGAAACGGCAAGAGATGAAGTGTCGGTAATTATCACCAAATCTCCTTGTGTATTGTTAAAGGGCAATGTATTTCCGAATGTTTGTGTGCCTGTTTCAGAAAAATGTAAAAAATGTGGTGCGTGCCTGCGCCCGGGCTGTCCTGCATTGACACGCAATACAGACGGTACAGTTTCTATTGACACAACCATGTGCAACGGATGCGGATTATGTAAGTCTCTCTGCAAATTTGATGCCATAGAGACAGTTGAAAAGTAGAATATGGAAATATATTTGCAGTAAGGAGGATTAGGACCATTGGAAACTAAGAATATTATGATTGTAGGTGTAGGGGGACAGGGAACCCTGCTTACCAGCCGTATTTTAGGAGGCATTACACTTGATGCAGGATATGACGTAAAACTGTCTGAGGTCCATGGAATGGCACAGAGAGGCGGAAGTGTAGTTACCTTTGTAAGATATGGAGATAAAGTGACAGAGCCTATTGTGGAGGAAGGACAGGCAGATGTACTGATTGCCTTTGAAAAGTTAGAGGCATTAAGATATGCTCATTATTTAAAGCCATCAGGAGTAATTGTTGCAAATGACTGGAGAATTGACCCGATTACGGTTGTGACAGGTGCCGCAGAATATCCTGATAATATTTTAGAAATGCTTTCAGAGAAGTATGAAGTATACTCGATGAACGCTATGGAAGAGGCGAAGAAACTTGGAAATCCAAAGGCATTTAATGTTATTATTCTGGGTCTTGCAGCCAGACATATGGATTTTGATAAAGATGCGTGGCTTCGCGTGATTGAAAAAACTGTACCGCCAAAGACGGTGGACATTAATAAGGCAGCATTTCTGCTGGGGTATGAAGGGAGATAGCAAATGATTTGGAATGAAACAAAAGAATGTATGAGCAGGGACGAGATAATGACTCTGCAGAGTGCCAGGCTTGTGAAGGTAGTGGACCGTGTTTATCACAATGTACCGTTTTATCGTAAAAAGATGCAGGAGCTTGGCCTTGAAGTAGGTGATATACGTGGTATTGAAGACCTTGAAAAGCTTCCGTTTACTACAAAGAGCGACTTGCGTGACAATTATCCGTTTGGTCTGTTTGCAGTACCGCAATCAGAGATTGTTCGTATTCATGCGTCAAGCGGAACCACGGGAAAGGCAACCGTAGTAGGATATACAAGACGCGATTTGGAAATCTGGAGCGAATGCGTGGCAAGAGCATTGACCATGGCGGGTGTAAGCAGAAATGATGTGATTCAGGTTGCATATGGTTACGGATTGTTTACCGGGGGTTTAGGCGCTCATGGCGGTGCTGAGAAATTGGGAGCTTCCGTTGTACCTATGTCAACAGGAAATACAAAGAAGCTGACGACAATGATGATAGATTTTGGTGTAACGGCCATTGCATGTACACCGTCATATCTTCTTCATATTGCGGAGACACTTGAAGAAAGCGGCGATATTGATAAAATTAAATTAAAATGTGCGGTTTGCGGTGCAGAACCATGGACAGAAAATATGAGAATTCAGATAGAACAGAAGCTTCATATAAATGCTCATGACATCTATGGATTGTCGGAAATTATGGGACCGGGTGTTGCGTGTGACTGTCAGTATCATAAGGGACTCCATGTATATGAAGACCATTTTCTTCCTGAAATTATTGACCCTGAGACATTGAAGGGTGTTCCTGAAGGTGAGACGGGCGAGCTGGTATTTACAACTCTGACAAAGGAAGGCATTCCGCTCCTTCGTTATCGTACAAGAGATTTGACAAGTATCGATTACTCACCATGCGAGTGTGGACGTACACTGGCGAGAATCAGCCGCTTTAAGGGACGTTCGGACGATATGCTTATCATACGCGGAGTTAACGTATTTCCATCTCAGATAGAGGCCGCTTTGCTTGAAATGGGTGAGACAAAACCACATTATCTGATGATTGTTGACCGTGTAAATAATCTTGATACACTTGAGGTACAGGTTGAGGTAGATGAGAAATTCTTCTCAGACGAAATCAAGGAATTAGAGAAACTGACAAAGAAGATTGCAACAGTGATACAGCACGCAATTGGTCTTGCTGTAAAAGTCAAGCTGGTTGAACCTAAGACTTTAGAGAGAAGCATGGGAAAATCAGTTCATGTTATTGATAACCGTAAACTTGTATAACAAAAGGAGGAGAAAGTATGTTTTTAAAGCAGTTATCCGTTTTTATTGAAAACAGGGAAGGACGTCTTGAGGATGTTCTGGATGTTCTTAAACAAAATAATGTAAATATTGTATCAATGAGTCTTGCTGATACAAGTGATTTCGGACTGTTGCGTTTACTGGTTGACAAACCGGAGGCAGGAAAGGATGCGTTGAAGGAAAAAGGTTTTTCCGCAATGCTTACAGATGTACTGGGAATAAGACTGGCACACAGAGTTGGTCAGTTGCAGGAACTTTTGGATGTAATCTGTAAATCTCATATCAACATTGAGTATATGTATGCACTTTCCACAGGAACCGATGATGCGTCCATAGTAATTAAGACTTCAGATTTGCAAAAGGCAGTAGAATTGCTGCAGGAGACAGATGTGGAATTTGTGACAGGAAAAGAGCTTCAAAATGGTAATTGATTTTCATACTCATATCTTTCCGGAAAAAATTGCAGCAGCAGCCGTCAGTGAACTTGAGAAAAAATCCGGGCTTACTGCTGAAACAAACGGATGTATTGACGGACTGCTGGCATCTATGGAGCAGGCTGGTGTGGATACATCCGTTATTATGCCGGTGGTTACGTCACCTAAACAGTTTGACGGTATTAACCGTTTTGCGTACTCCATCAATGAACGGTTTGGTTCTTTAAATGATGGCTTACCAAAACTTATATCATTTGGGGGAATTCATCCCGACAACGAAGATTATAAGGCAAAACTGAAAGAATTAAAGAACATGGGTTTTCAGGGGATTAAGCTTCATCCTGACTATCAAAAAGTATTCTTTGACGATGTCAGGTATAAGCGTATTGTAAGCTACGCCACTGAACTGGACATGGTTGTGCTGGTGCATGCCGGAATTGATATCGGTCTGCCAAACCCGGTACACTGTTCACCGGCAATGGCACTGAATGTGTTAAATGACACGCAACCGTCGAAAATGGTATTGGCGCACCTTGGCGGCTGGAAACAGTGGGAACAGGCGGAAGAGTATCTTTTGGGGAAAAAGGTATATTTTGACCTGGCATTTGTACATCCGTATTTGGAAGAAAACAGGTTTTGTGAGATGGTGAAAAAACATGGAAGCGACAGAATACTCTTTGCCACTGACAGTCCATGGTCTAAGCAGAATGAGGCAGTTGAATGGTTAAAAAACAGTAAATTGTCTTCTCATGAAAAAGAGCAGATTTTTGAATTAAATGCTATGAAATTATTGTATTAAATGGTAAAATACAATATATGTGCGCGTTTATAAACGCATTAGGAGGCAAATGATGAAGAATATACGAAAGATACCATGGCTTATTCTTCTTGTGCAGATTGCAATCATTATATATGTTGCTGTTGCATTTAATGTTAAGGATACCACACTCTCAAAAGGTGAGACGGACGATTTTAACGACGGATGGGTTATTGAGAGAGAAGACGGAAGTCAGGAAGAGATAAAACTCCCTTATTATGAAGAATGTGAAGCCGGTGCGGTGATAAAGATAAGAAATGTCATACCGGAAGAATACAGGGGAAAGACATTGTCATTTATTACGGCAGATAAAAACATGCTCATATACGTGGACGGTGAATTAATCTATGAGTTTGGCGTAAATGATGAGAGAGACTTCGGAAATACACCGGGAAGTATAACGAATTTTGTTGATATTCCTTCTGAACTGGCAAAGGGTGAGATTGTAATAGAGTTAACGTCACCCTATGAAAATTATGGTGCATGTATTGATGCCATGACTGTATCGGACAGGGATATATCAATATTGAACATGCTTAACAGAAATATGCTTGGATTTGCATGCGCAATTATTATGCTTCTCACTTCAATTATGTTCTGTGTTCTGGCATGGGGTCAGAAATGGTTAAAGCAGGGAACGGAAGGAACAGAATACCTTGCCGTGTACAGCTTTATATCATTTATATACTATTGTATAGAGACAAAGGCGATGCATCTGTTTTATGGCAACCACACGGTATATTCAGTTGCCGTATTTCTTATACTGATGTCAATGCCAATGTTTATGCTTGCATATTTTATCAAGAGATTTGAGTTTGAAAACAGAAAAGGTATTCATGCGGTTCTTATACTTTCAATTATTAATGCCTGTGTTCAGATACCGCTGCAGCTTTTAAATGTAGCTGATTTTATGGATATGGCACTGTTTTCACATGCATTATTGTTTATCAGCATTATAATTTTAATAGTGAATTTGCTTACCATATCAAAAAGAAATAAGAATGTTAATTACAAAATGGATATAGTTGCACTGTGTGCTTTAGGTGTAAGCGGAGTTATGGATATAGTACGAAACTATACTTTGAAGGCTGAGCATATTGAAAAATACAGCCGGTATGGAGCTACGATATTCTTTGTTATTATGCTTATGATACATATTGTAGGCATTATCAGAAAATATGTATCGGCTTTGGAAGAGAATGCAGTGCTCCTTGAGCAGAAGGTGGAGCTGGCAGAGAAGAAAAATGAAGCAAAAACGGTATTCCTTACAAGAATGTCCCATGAAATCAGAACGCCAATCAATGCGGTTCTTGGTATGAACAAGATGATTATCAATGAGACGAAGGAGGATACTATAAAAGAGTACGCACAGGATGTTGAGAGTGCGTCTCAGGCATTGCTGGGAATAGTTAATGAAATCCTTGATTTGTCAAAAATTGAAGCAGGAAAAATGACTCTTGTTGAGGGCAAATATGATACATCAAGCATGCTTTATGATGTGTCTAACATGATTACCATCCGTGCACAGACAAAGGACCTGGATTTTGTAGTGAATGTTGATAAAAACACGCCTGCAACTCTTTACGGAGATGATATGAAAATCCGTCAGGTGCTTATCAACCTCCTTTCAAATGCAGTAAAGTATACAAATGAGGGAACAGTGACGCTTACTCTTTCCTGTGAGAAAACGCCGGATGAAAGGAATTTATATCTGACATTCAGCGTAAAGGATACGGGAATAGGCATAAAAGAAGAGGATATGCCAAAGCTTTTCGGTGAGTATGAGCGTATCGAGGAAGAGAGAAACAGAGCTGTTGAGGGAACAGGACTCGGTATGAGCATTGCGATACAGTTTTTAAAACTCATGGACAGTCATCTTGAAGTTGAGAGTAAATACGGCTGCGGAAGTACATTTACTTTCAAGGTAAAGCAGGAGATTGTAGATGATACGCCTATCGGTGATTTTAATGAAAAGTTTATTCAGCGAAGAAAGAAGTATCAGCAGGAGGAAACAATAAAGGCAACAGGTAATAAGGTACTTCTGGTGGATGACAATAATATCAACAGACGAATATTTGCGTCACTTCTTAAAAACACAGGCATCAGCGTTGTGGAAGCATCATGTGGTGAGGAGTGCCTGAAATGTGCAAAGAATGATAAGTTCGATATAATATTCCTCGATCACATGATGCCGGGAATGGATGGTATAGAGACGCTGGAATCCTTTAAGTCACTTGACGGCAATAAGAATCTGTCGACACCTGTTATTGCACTGACTGCAAATGCAATAGACGGTGCAAAGGAATTTTACATGAGTAAGGGTTTTGACGGCTATCTATCTAAACCTATAGACAGAGAAAAACTTAGAGCAATAATAGAGAGTTACATTTCATAAGAGATACTGCATAAAATCTGTCAAATATAAATAAAATACTTGAATAATCTGATAATATACCTTAAAATAAGATTTAAAGATGTACAAAGGAGCGTGTAAAGGATTTGTACAAATGACTTAAATTTTATATCAGGAGGTAGTTATATGAACGTTTACACAACCGACAAGATTAGGAACGTGGTACTTTTAGGTCATGGCGGAGCGGGAAAGACAAGTCTGGTGGAATCCATGGCATATCTGGCAGGAATTACCACAAGGATGGGAAAGGTTGATGACGGCAATACCATCAGTGATTTTGGCAGAGAAGAGCAGAAACGAAAAATATCTATACATACATCTGTTATTCCTATTGAGTGGGAAGGCGTTAAGATTAATGTGTTAGATACACCGGGATATCTTGATTTTACCGGTGAGGTTGAGGAAGCTATAAGTGCGGCGGACGCAGCAATTATTGTGGTTTCGGGTAAGGCCGGCATTGAGGCAGGAACTGAGAGAGCGTGGAAACTCTGTGAGAAATATAAGCTTCCGAGGATGGTTTATGTTACAGGGATGGATGCTGACAATGCATCTTTTAAGAATGTGGCAACTACAATGACGGAGATGTACGGAAAAAGAATTGCACCGTTCCATTTTCCTATAAGAGAAAATGAGAAGTTCGTAGGATATGTCAATGTTGTCAGTGAGAACGCAGTTCGCTGGAAAGATAAGGATGTAGAAGAATGTGAGATTCCTGAATACAGCATGGAAAATCTTTCATTGTACAGGGATATTCTTATGGAAGCGGTCGCTGAGACAAGCGAGGAATTTATGGAACGTTATTTTGCGGGGGAGAAGTTTTCTGAAAACGAGATTAGAGCGGCTCTTCGGGCAAACGTAATCAATGGTTCGATTGTTCCGATTACAATGGGTTCTAACACACTTTGTCAGGGTACATACGCGCTTATTGATGATATTGTAAAGTATATGCCAAGTCCGGAAAATAAAGAGATAGCCGGATTCAATATGAAGAACAACGAAGTTTTTGAAGCAGACTACAATTTTGCAAAGGCTAAATCAGCATATGTTTTCAAAACAATTGTGGATCCGTTTATCGGAAAGTACTCTCTTGTAAAGATATGTTCGGGTGTGTTTAAGGCAGATGACATGGTCTATAACTATGACAAAGACATAGAGGAAAAGGTAAGCAAGCTTTTTGTTTTACGCGGCAATAAAGCAATAGAGGTATCGGAACTGCATGCAGGTGATATAGGTGCCATTCCTAAGCTGACGGCGGCAAGAACAGGCAATACATTGTCAACAAAAGCATGTGTCATTGTATACGGCAAGTTTGAGTTATCAAAGCCATATACGGCAAAACGATACAAGGTGCCTGACAAAAATGATATTGATAAAGTGGCACAGGCATTGCAGAAGTTATCTCACGAAGACTTGACCTTAAAGATTATAAATGATGTGGAAAACAGACAGACTCTGCTTTACGGCATAGGAGAGCTTCAGCTTGAGATAGTGCAAAGCAGACTTGAGAATGAATACAAATGCAGGATTGAGTTAAGTAAGCCGAAGGTCGCATTCCGTGAGACCATAAGAAAGAAATCCGATGTAGAATACAAGTATAAAAAGCAGTCGGGAGGCCATGGTCAGTACGGTCATGTTAAAATGAGATTTGAGCCGTCAGGCGACAATGAGACTCCGTATGTATTTGAGCAGGAGGTAGTCGGCGGAGCGGTTCCTAAGAATTTCTTCCCTGCTGTTGAAAAGGGATTGCAGGAATCTGTTGTTAAGGGACCTTTGGCGGCGTACCCGGTAGTCGGTGTTAAGGGAATACTTTACGACGGTTCAAGCCATTCCGTAGATTCTTCTGAGATGGCATTTAAGATGGCAACCATTCAGGCGTTTAAGAAGGGATTCATGGAAGCAGGCCCTGTCCTTTTAGAGCCAATAATGAAACTTAAGGTAACTGTTCCCGAAAGCTATACGGGAGATGTCATGGGTGATTTAAACAAGCGTCGCGGAAGAGTTCTTGGAATGAATCCTGTAGGCAATGGCAGACAGGTGGTTGAAGCAGATATTCCGATGATGGAACTTAATGATTACTGTACGGTGCTTCGCTCACTGACCGGAGGACGTGGTACATACGAATACGAATTTGAAAGGTATGAGCAGGCTCCTAAGGAAATACAGGATGCGGAGGTTGAAGCAAGGGCAGGAAAGGTAGCGGCTCTTATGAACGAGTAAATGTTTTTGATGTAAAGATGCGGGACTTATAGGTTGACTGTAAGTCCTGCTATTTTTTTCATTTAAGCATTGCAAAAGATAAAGGAAAGTCATACAATAAAAAAAACATCGGTTTATGTTAGAATTTGTAAGAAAAGAGATGATATACAGTGCAGAAAAAATATGAGATAGATATGTGCAGCGGCTCCATTTTAAAGAAAATGCTTATTTTTACCATGCCGCTTATGTTTTCAAGTATATTGCAGCTTTTGTTTAATGCGGCAGATATAGTAGTGGTGGGCAGATTTGCGGGGGATAATTCACTGGCGGCAGTAGGCTCAACATCAGCACTTATCAATCTTCTTGTGAATCTTTTTATAGGATTATCAGTGGGAGCAAATGTTCTTACTGCAAGATATTTCGGTGCAAAGCAGGACAGGGATTTGTCGGAAACTGTACATACAGCCATGACGGTCAGCATTATAAGCGGCATTTTTCTGACATTTGTCGGTTTTATCGGCGCACCGGTCATTCTGAAATGGATGGATTCACCGGAAAACATAATTGACCTTGCAGTGACTTACTTAAGAATCTATTTTCTTGGTATGACGGCCATGATGGTTTACAACTTCGGAGCAGCGGTTTTAAGGGCTGTCGGCGATACGAGGAGACCTTTGTATTTCCTTTTTACGGCAGGTGTAATCAATGTGATTCTTAATCTGTTTTTTGTCATTGTACTGAAAATGGATGTGGCAGGTGTTGCCCTTGCGACAACAATTTCACAGTGTATATCAGCAGCACTTATAATACTTTGCCTTATAAGGGAAAAGGGAGCAATAAGGCTGGAACTGAAGAAGTTAGGTATACACAGGGATAAGTTGATTAGGATATTCAAGATTGGCCTTCCGGCGGGATTTCAGGGAACACTGTTCGCATTGTCAAATGTTGTAATACAGTCGTCAATTAATTCCTTCGGAGATGTGGTGGTGGCAGGAAATTCTGCCGCAGCCAATATTGAAGCATTTGTTTATGTTGCAATGAACAGCTTTTATCAGGCTGCCATATCATTTACAAGTCAGAATGTCGGTTCGGGCAAATACGAAAGAATAAACAGGATTCTCCTGACGGCTCTCGGTTGTGTGATTGTCACCGGTGTTGTCCTTGGAAATACGGTATATATATTTGGCAGACCGCTTCTTCATCTGTACTCGGACAGCCCTGATGTAATAGATGCGGGTATAGTGCGTTTGACATATATTTCCACTATCTATGCACTGTGCGGAATAATGGATGTAATGGTAGGAGTGTTAAGAGGACTTGGATATTCAATACTGCCGATGATTGTTTCGCTTGTGGGTGCCTGTGCACTTAGAATTGTTTTTCTTTCAACGGTATTCAGATTAGAACCGTTCCACAAAATAGAGATGGTGTATCTGACTTATCCCGTAAGCTGGATACTGACGTTTACGGCTCATGTCGTATGCTTTTTGATTATCAGAAACAAAATAATGAAAAAGAAGTGGGGAGTTTAAATCCTCACTTCTTTAATGAATCAATCAGTTTTCCAAGCACAAGTTCAAATCGTGTACCATACCAGTGTTCTTTTGCGTCGGATGTTGCCTGTATGCATTCCACAGTGTAGTCAGCAGCAATCTTTGCAGCTTCCAATTCGGATTTACCGCAAAGAAGTGCACCTGAGAACGCGGAGGCAAAGATATCTCCTGTTCCGTGGTAGCTTCCGTCAATCCTTTTGTGCTGATAGTATGTTTTTTTGCCTTCCTTGTATATTGCGATGCCGGTCTTTTTATCAAAACAGCATGCTCCCGTAAGAATGATTGTTGCATTAAAAGCAGAATCAAGTTTTTCCAAAAGTTCATCTACATATGCTTCATCGTAAGATTCTCTGTATTCGGTTCCTGTGAGAAGACATGCCTCTGTAATGTTAGGAAGAATGAAATCGGCAGAACAGCACAAATCTTTCATGGCTTCTATGAATTTGTCGTCAAAACCTGCATACAGCTTTCCGTAATCACCTATAACAGGGTCAACGACTCTTATGCTTCCCGGTCTGCCTGTGGCATCAAAAACATTTTTAACATATTCAATCTGCTTAACACTTCCAAGATAACCCGTATAAAATGCATCAAATTTAATATTTTCTTTTTCCCAGTGTTTCTGTATTTCAGGAATATCTTCCGTTAAATCCCTGAATGTATAACCTGTAAACCCGCCTGTGTGGGTAGATAAAACTGCTGATGGAAGCACGCAGGTTTCAATACCGCAGGCTGACAGAATAGGCAGTGCCACAGTGAGTGAACACTGCCCGAAACATGAGATGTCCTGAATTGTAAGTATTCTTTTATATGACATTGATGTGTACCTCGTTTTTATTTTATTATTGTCCGGAACTAAAATTTTAAATCTATCAGGAGCTGTTGTCAAGAAGTTACTGCGAATAGTAACTTTGAAGAAAAAGTCCTTGACAATGCAATATTAATAAAGTAGAATAACGTTCGTTAAGTTAATACTTCATGAGGGAGTAGTTTGCGCGAAAGTGTGATTTGTCAACATCCTGATGTCGCGGACATCTGGCAAATCTTAATTAATGAGACTCATGTGCATTTTATTTATCAGTATCTGATGAAAGAATGCACATGAGTTTTTTTATACAGTATGAAAGTTTTTTCGCAGACTAAAGATATGATAAAGAAATGAGGATGAGAAGATGACATTGTTTTTAACACTTTTTCTAATTGGTGTAGGGCTTGCCATGGATGCCTTTGCAGTATCCGTATGTAAAGGACTTGCCATGAGAAAGGTAAATCCAAGACAGGCAGTTGTTATTGGCACATTTTTCGGAGGATTTCAGGCATTGATGCCGCTTATAGGATGGCTCCTCGGAAACCGTTTTGAGAAGTACATTAAGGGAATAGACCATTGGATAGCATTTATTCTTTTGGGCATAATCGGTGGAAAGATGCTGGTTGAGGCGTTAAAGGAAGATGATGAGGAAGAGGAAGTGAAATGTAATGACGGTCATCTTGATATAAAGGAGATGTTTATTCTTGCAATTGCTACAAGTATTGATGCACTTGCCGTTGGAATAACATTTGCGTTTCTTGATTATCCTGTGGCGGAGGCTGTGACTATAATTGGTGTTACAACATTTATAATCTCTGTTGCAGGCGTGTATATAGGTAATTTCTTCGGCTCAAGATATAAGAAGAGGGCAGAAATAGTCGGAGGCATAATACTGGTTCTCATCGGATGCAAAATTTTACTGGAGCATCTTGGGATTATTTGATAAAATACAGAACAATAAAGTATAAAGACGAAAGGAAGTAAGAAAATGGAGATGTTAAAGGCGATAATTATTTTAATTGCAGGCTTTGTGTTGCTTATAAAAGGAGCTGATTTTTTTGTAGAGGGAAGTTCATCTGTTGCAAAAAAACTCAGGGTTCCGCCTATTATTATAGGACTTACAATAGTTGCTATGGGAACAAGCCTTCCGGAGCTGGCAGTCAGTGTTACGGCTTCATTGGCAGGAAATAACGCTATTGCCATAAGTAACGTTGTAGGTTCTAATTTTTTTAATCTTATAGTTGTATGCGGAACATGTGCACTTTTTGCACCTCTGGCAATTAAAAAAAGCACGCTTAAACAGGACTTTCCCCTTGCAATAGGATGCGGAGTGTTATTACTTATTGTGGGATATATGGGAATGGAACTTGGAAGAGTGGATGGCATTATTTTCTTACTGATATTTGCAGCATATATGGCATTTCTTCTGAGACAGGCATTAAAGGCAAGAGCGACATCGAAAGAAGATGAAGCTGCAGAGGAGAAAAAAACAATTCCCGTATGGCTTTGTATTATATACATAGTGGGAGGCATCGCAGCCATTAAATTCGGCGGAGACTTTGTAGTAAACGGAGCTTCTGTCATAGCAAAGGGATTAGGATTTTCTGATAATCTTATCGGTCTTACCATAGTCGCTGTGGGAACAAGTCTTCCTGAACTTGTTACATCTGTTGTGGCAAGCAGAAAAAATGAAGTTGATATGGCACTGGGAAATGTTCTTGGCTCAAACATATTTAATATCCTGCTTATACTCGGAACTGCGTCAGTAATAAGCCCTATGACATTTGTTATGGAAAATATAATTGATATTATCATTTTGACGGCAGTGAGCGTTCTTGTGTACATTTTTGCATGGACAAGAGAAAAAATAGAGCGCAAAGAAGGCATTGTCATGTTGGCAACATATGTAATATTTATGATATATATTAGTGTACGATAAATATAATAGTCTGTCGGTTACGGAAAATTTACGGTAATTGACAGACTTTTTTGTTATTTATTGTTAATTTTATTACTTTAAAATGATATATTATTTCTAAAGAATGTGAGAAATGAAAAAATGTTGAAAGAAACAGGAAAAATATATAAATAACGGAGGATGGATATGTCAAAAACGATAGGAAGAAAAATATGCGGACTTGTGGCAGTGATAGGTGTTGTCATGATATTGATGGTTGTTCTTAATATTGCAGCACTGGGTGTTTTAAAGGGATACAGTGCAGAGGTTAAGGATAATGTTGTTACACTTGAGAAAGCAGTACAATCAGGAGATGCCGGTGAGAAGGCTGAGATTGATGCAGTGTTTGAAGAGTGGGTAAGAAAGAATACGGTTAAGATTAACGGTACACTGATTTTTGATGTGATTCTTCTTGTACTTGCAGGGGTGAATATCGGTATAGTAGTACTGGTTGTATTCAGAACAATTGCCGGTCCTGCAAAGAAGGCAGGAAAACACATCGAACGGATAATCGGACAGGTAGAAAATAATGAAGGTGATCTTACAGAGAGAATTGATGTTAAGTCACGTGATGAAATCGGACGTCTTGTAGGTGGATTTAACAATTTTATTGAACAGCTCCAGGGTGTGGTAAGAACCATAAAGGAACAGTCAATCAAGCTTCTTGAATCATCGCAGAATGTTAAAGAACAGATTGAGACTTCAAATGAGAGTGCAGTAAATGTGTCTGCATCAATGGAAGAGCTTTCTGCATCAATGGAGGAGGTTGCGGCAACAATTGAACAGATTGCTTCAGGAACGGGAAAAATTCTTGAAAGGGTAAGAGATGTAAGCGAAGAGGCGGAAGAAGGCGCCGGAATGGTAGAAGAGATAAAGAAGAATTCCAACGATATGTACAATAAAGCAGTAAACAGCAAGGAACAGACCAATGGCATTATTGGTGAAATCAAAAGTGAGCTTGAGGTTTCTGTCAAGGATAGTAAGAGTGTAGAAAAAATCGGTGAACTTACGGATGAGATACTTGGTATTGCAGGACAGACAAATCTTCTTGCACTTAATGCATCCATAGAGGCGGCCAGAGCAGGTGAAGCAGGAAGAGGATTTGCCGTAGTAGCAGATGAAATCAGAGTTCTTGCCGACAGCAGCCGTGATACTGCAAATAATATTCAGGAGATAAGCAATATTGTTACCCTTGCAGTTGAAAAGCTTGCTGAGAGTGCAGGAAAGATGATTAAGTTCATTGATGAAAATGTTTTAAATGATTATGACGTCTTTGTTGATGTAATTAAACAGTACCAGTCAGATGCGGACAGTATGAATGATATGATAGTTACATTTGCAGAGAAAGCGGCAGAGATAGAAAAGGTAATGAAGACTATGTCTGAGGGTGTACATGATGTTTCGGTTGCTGTTGATGACAGTGCAAAGGGTGTTGCGGATGTGGCAGAGAGTGCTGTTAATCTTGTAAACGCAATGTCAGTTATACAGCAAGAGACAGATTCAAATCAGACTATTGCTAAATCACTCAGTGATGAAGTGGGACGCTTTAAGAGGGTATAAATTTCAGAAACCTGCAGACAGAGAAATATTTCTGTCTGCAGGTTTCTTTTTTTGTTATTAATATTGACAAACGGATTATAAAAAGGTATTATTTACTTTATGACAGTAAAGTTATGAAATATGGCAGAAACCATTAGAGAGGAAGATTTTATGAGAAAAAAGGTTTTTTCGGTATTAGTTGCAAATACATCCGGCGTACTGAACAGAGTAGCAGCTCTTTTCTCCAGAAGAGGTTACAATATCGACAGCCTTACTGTTGGTGTAACTGAGAATCCTGAATACTCAAGAATGACAATCGCAGTAACAGGTGATGATGATGTTCTTGAGCAGATTGAGAAGCAGATAAGTAAGCTTGTGGATGTTATTGAGATAACAGAATTAAAAGAGTACGATTCTGTATGCCGTGAACTTATATTGGTAAAGGTAGCTGTTTCACCGGAGCAGAGACAGCAGGTTATAGCAATTGCTGACATTTACAGAGCAAAAATTGTTGACGCATCACCTTGTTCACTTATGATTGAACTTACGGGTAATCAGAATAAACTTGATGCATTTACTGAGTTGCTTAAGGGATATGAGATTGAGCAGCTTGCAAGAACAGGTATCACTGGACTTCTCCGCGGAAAAGTCAATGAGTAATACATATAAAAAGTTAGTCACAGACTAAAGAATTATAGGAGGCATAAAAAATGGCAAAGATTTTTTATCAGGAAGACTGTAACTTATCATTATTAGAAGGCAAGACAATCGCTGTTATCGGCTACGGCAGCCAGGGTCACGCTCATGCGTTAAACGCAAAAGAGTCAGGCTGCAACGTTATCATCGGTTTATACGAGGGTAGCAAGTCATGGGCAAAGGCTGAGGCACAGGGATTTGAAGTATATACAGCTGCAGAAGCTGCAAAGAGAGCAGATATCATCATGATTCTTATTAATGATGAATTACAGGCAAAAATGTATAAGGAGTCAATCGAGCCAAACTTAGAGCCGGGCAACATGCTTATGTTTGCACATGGTTTCAATATCCACTTTGGTCAGATTGTTCCGCCAAAGGATGTTGACGTAACAATGATCGCTCCAAAGGGACCTGGTCATACAGTACGTAGCGAGTATCAGGCAGGTAAGGGTGTTCCTTGTCTTATAGCTGTTCATCAGGATGCAACAGGCAAGGCTCAGGATTTAGCTTTAGCTTACGCTCTAGCAATCGGTGGAGCAAGAGCAGGTGTTCTTGAGACAACATTCAGAACAGAGACAGAGACAGACCTTTTCGGTGAGCAGGCAGTACTTTGTGGCGGTGTTTGTGCACTTATGCAGGCCGGTTTTGAAACACTTACAGAGGCTGGTTACGATCCAAGAAACGCTTACTTTGAGTGTATTCATGAAATGAAGCTTATCGTAGACCTTATCTACCAGTCAGGTTTTGAGGGAATGAGATATTCAATCTCAAATACAGCCGAGTATGGTGATTATATTACAGGTCCAAAGATTATCACAGAGGATACAAAGAAGGCTATGAAGAAGATTCTTTCAGATATTCAGGATGGTACATTTGCTAAGGACTTCCTTCTTGATATGTCAGAGGCCGGTGGTCAGGCTCACTTCAAGGCAATGAGAAAGCTTCATGCTGAGCATCCGTCAGAGCTTGTTGGTAAGGATATCAGAAAGCTTTACAGCTGGAATAACGAATCAGATAAGCTTATTAACAACTAATTATATATGTTTAATCTGGGGTGCAGGAAGCACCCCTTTTTATTTTAGAGGAGTTAAAACAATATGATTCTGATGTATTTTGTGATGGCTGTTCTGGCAGTGCTTATTTCTTTTTATTTGTACTTCTTTATAAAAAGAATATGCAAAACCTTTGGGGTAAATACTGACAGAAAATTAAACAAAACTATAATCGGTGTTGTGTCACTGTGTCTTGCAATAATGTGCAGTAATGTATTCAGTTTTGGAGCGATAATAATACTCCATATCATCGGAGTATCACTTCTTACAAGGTTTGCCAATATGATCATAAGGCTGATTGCAAAGGACTCATATAAAGAAGGATATAAATCGTGGAAGGTAATTTATGGCAGCGGGATTATTCCGGTCATTGTTTCAGCAGTGCTTCTCATATACGGATATATTAATATGAACAATGTAGTTGAGACTGACTATACGGTTTACACAGATAAAGCAATACGTGAAGAAGGATACAGGGTAGCTTTGCTGGCAGATGTTCATTACGGAGTTTCACTTAATATGGAAGAACTGCGGGAAGTCTGTGAAAAAATAAGCGAAAGAGATGTTGACATAGTTGTGTTATGTGGTGATATTGTTGATGATAATACGACAAATGAGGAAATGAGAACTTTTTTTGAAATATTTTCATCAATAAAGAACAGATATGGTATATTTTATGTGTATGGTAATCATGACAGACAGCTATACAGAACTGACAGAGCATATACAGAGTCGGAACTTAGAAGTGTTATTGAAGGTAATGGTATAATTATTCTTGAGGACGATACATATCCGATAAATAATGAGTTTACAATAGTAGGAAGAGAGGATGCGTCATATGGTGGGGCAGACGGAAGAAAATCCATGGAAGCTTTACTGAAAGATGTGAACATGGACGACTTTATACTCACGCTGGATCATCAGCCAAAGAAGTATGAAGAGAATGGCGAAGCCGGTACGGATTTACTTTTGTCAGGTCATACTCACGGAGGACAGATATGGCCGGCAAACATTCTGTTTGAAATTGTAAAATTTGATGATGCGGTGTACGGATATACGGCTATAGATGATGATACGCAGGCAATAGTCACATCAGGTCTGGCAGGCTGGGGATTTCCTGTAAAGACAGCATCTCCGGCTGAATATGTTATTATAGATATTAAACCGAGATAAAAAGTATTTAGGAGGTAAATTATGGTAAATCATATTGTAATGTGGAAATTTAAACCGGAAATCAAGGATTCAGAGAAAGAACAGCTTAAGAGTGCTATGAAGGAGAATTTATGCGGTCTTGTAGGAAAAGTGCCGGGACTTTTGAGCGCAGAGTTTGTTGACAACCCTCTTTCGTCAAGCACTCATGATATTGCACTTGTGACAACACTCGAAAAAGCTGAGGATATACCTGTTTATGCAAAACACCCTGACCATGTATATGTGGCAGATAACTTTGTAAGACCATATGTTACAGAAAGAGCATGCCTTGACTACTAAAAAAGGGTTGAATGAAAATGTAAATTCCACATGTAAACTTAAATTCCATACTGAAGACTAAATTCATTTTTATTAGGGTTTGACATCTGTTGTCAGACCCTTTATTCTTGAATTTAGTTATTCTGAAACATATGTATTCTAAAAAAGAGTATGCGGTCGCCAGCAACTGGAATTGGATTCTGCAAGACTGAATTCCACCTGCCTAGAGGCAAAACTATGGTGGCTCATATCCGCAGATTTGTATTGTTTAGGAGCATTTGTCGCAGGATAATTAAAGTGTTGACATCAGGAACCCATATCTATGCTGTAACAGGCTTGGAAACAGGCTCCGCACCTGGTCCTATTGGGACAGGACCAGGTACAAAGCCCGTTGGCACGTTGTGCCAGCCTAGCATAGATATCCCTAATGTAAACACATGAAATACCAGCTTCTCATGCTCGCGTGTTACGCGTTTGCTTCGATTTTACCCTTGAGTAGTGCGGGCGTAAGTATTACTTCGTCCGCGGGTATTTCTTTTAAACCAAAGAAATCCAGTAACTCTTTTGGCAGCATCATTTTTGCAAGAGCGAATGGAGTTAAACCGCCAAGACTCTCGCGACAAGAACTATTGATGTGACTCATCATGAGATTTACATCGTCTTGATTTAATCTATCAAAAGTAGTGATAGTTTTTGGACAGATTTTTCTGATATATTCATGATTTTTTTCGCAGTGTGGTTTCTGCCATGAAGCCATTGGATCACAGTAGTAGATGCTTGTTCTTAGTATGTTGTCGACCCCGCATTCCAGAGCATCTGGGTGCTTGAATTCACCACCCCTGTCGGTAATTATCAGAGGCATTGTTTTACAAAAAAGATGAGTTCCAATCGCTTTGTTAATTCTATCAAAAGTTTTCTCGACACCGATTGATTCTTTGGAGTCAAGAAGGTAAGCCATCATGAAATCTGCATTACAAAAATGAAGAGTTAAGAGGACTTTGCTACTTCCTTCCGGACCAACCACTGTATCCATCTCGGTTATCTTTGTATCGGGATATTCCATTAGATAATTCTGAAGGTCTTTATAGGTGCGACCTTCAAAAATACCGGCATCATCGATTTCAGTTCCGTGAAATTGACGTGGCTTGTAGGTCACTTTCTTTGGAAGATCCATGTTTCCGACCGAGAAGACACCAGCATCGATGTAGTTGTAGATTGTCTTTTCGCATTGTGTGATTTCCGGGTGATTATGAAGGATGGTGTAAACTGATTGACCATTTTCAACCAAAGGACTAATGATATCATCAAGAGCTTTGATTTCTTCTTCGGAAGCATTAATTCCTGCTCTGGACTCTACAAGAACAGTCTTGTATTCTTTATGAGCTCGTGTGGCACGATAATAGTATTTATCAAGACGACATCCACTCTTTTTTGAACACCCATTGCAAACATAGGGAGCTTTCTTTGTTTTTGGGCATGAGTAATCGAAAGGAACATAGTCTTTGCAAAAGGTATGACATTTGTTACATCTCTTACATTCTCTTTTGCAAAAGAGTTCTGTACTGCAAACATGTTTCTTGTGACAGTCCTTGGCAAGAGCACAACGAAAGGCTGGCTCATTGAATTTGTTATGTTCTTGAAAAGCCCTATGCTTCTTTATCTCTTTAGAGATAGTGGTAGGATCTTTACCTAATTCGGCAGCAATGGTAGACAAGGGCTTGGAAGCATCTAAACCCTTTTCGATAACTACACGGTTATCCTGTGTCATGTGTTTCTGGTTTGTTTCTATTTTCTTTGACATATTTACCTCATTTCTACTGCGGATAAGAGGCAATATGTAGCATACATGGAATCTGACCAGAGTGTAAGACTAAATTCAGTTAAAGGTGGAATTTACTTTTTTATTTAACGTAGTAACATTTTTTATGTGAAAATATTGACGAAGTGAGCACCTATCGGGTATAATGGGAGAGATGAATTGACACTGGTTCCTTTAAGAGCATTTTATGAGGACTATGGGCGATTTATTAATAAAAGAAGAAAGAGGTTTTAGCAGATGTCAAAGATCAATTTAGAAAAGTATGGTATTACAGGAAGCACTGAAATCGTATACAATCCTTCTTATGAATTATTATTCGAGGAAGAGACAAAGGCTGGCTTAGATGGTTATGAAGTTGGTCAGAATACAGAGCTTGGTGCTGTTAATGTTATGACAGGTATTTATACAGGCCGTTCACCTAAGGACAAGTATATCGTTATGGATGAGAATTCTAAGGATACAGTTTGGTGGACAACAGATGAATATAAGAATGATAATCACCCAATGTCAGAAGAGGTTTGGAAAGAACTTAAGGACCTTGCAACAAAGGAACTTTCAAATAAGAAGTTATTCGTAGTTGACGCATTCTGTGGTGCTAACAAGGACACAAGAATGGCAGTTCGTTTCATCGTTGAAGTAGCTTGGCAGGCACACTTTGTAAAGAACATGTTCATCGTTCCTACAGAGGCAGAACTTGAGAACTTTGAGCCTGATTTCGTTGTTTACAATGCTTCAAAGGCTAAGGTTACTAACTATAAGGAGTTAGGCCTTAACTCAGAGACAGCAGTAGCATTCAACATAACAAGCAAAGAGCAGGTTATTCTTAATACATGGTACGGCGGAGAGATGAAGAAGGGTATGTTCTCTATGATGAACTACTACCTTCCATTAAAGGGTATCGCTTCAATGCACTGTTCAGCAAACACAGATATGAACGGTGAGAATACAGCTATCTTCTTCGGACTTTCAGGAACAGGTAAGACAACATTGTCTACAGATCCAAAGCGTCTCCTTATTGGTGATGATGAGCACGGCTGGGATGACAATGGTGTATTCAACTTCGAAGGCGGCTGCTATGCTAAGGTTATCAACCTTGATAAGGATTCAGAGCCTGATATCTATAATGCAATCAAGAGAAACGCTCTCTTAGAGAACGTTACTGTTGATGCTAACGGTAAGATTGATTTCAACGATGGCAGTGTTACAGAGAATACTCGTGTATCATACCCAATTGATCATATTGAAAATATTGTACGTCCAATTTCAGCAGCTCCTGCAGCAAAGAATGTTATCTTCCTTTCAGCAGATGCATTTGGTGTACTTCCACCTGTTTCAATTTTAACACCTGAGCAGACAAAGTACTACTTCCTTTCAGGATTTACAGCTAAGCTTGCAGGTACAGAGCGTGGAATTACAGAGCCTACACCTACATTCTCAGCTTGTTTCGGACAGGCATTCCTTGAGTTACATCCGACAAAGTATGCTGAAGAGTTAGTTAAGAAGATGGAAGAGAACGGCTCAAAGGCATATCTTGTAAATACAGGATGGAATGGTACAGGAAAGCGTATCTCTATTAAGGATACACGTGGTATCATCGATGCAATTCTTGATGGTTCAATTGAGAAGGCAGAGACAAAGACAATCCCATACTTCAACTTTGAGGTTCCTACAGAACTTCCTGGTGTTGATACAAATATTCTTGACCCACGTAACACATATGCTGATGCATCACAGTGGGAGGAGAAGGCTAAGGATCTTGCAGGACGTTTCGTAAAGAACTTTGCTAAGTACGAAGGCAATGAGGCTGGTAAGGCATTAGTAAGTGCAGGTCCACAGTTATAAGATAACTATATAAGATAATTAAATGAACCCTCTTTCGGATTTAGTCCGGAGGAGGGTTTTATTATGTTTTTTTTGTGAACTAAAAGATTTTGATTGTAAAAATATGTTTTTAGTTTTATCATATAGCAGAGAATGACAAAAGAAAGGGGATAGATATGCTTCAGTTAATAAATATAAAGAAGGAATATGTAACAGGCGATACAAAAGTAGAAGCTTTAAAGGGTATAAATCTTCAATTCAGAGAAAATGAGTTTGTATCCATTTTAGGTCCGTCAGGATGCGGAAAGACTACAATGCTTAATATTATCGGGGGTCTTGACCAGTATACAAGTGGAGATCTAATTATCAATAATAAGTCTACAAAGGACTATAAGGACGCAGACTGGGATACATACAGAAATAATTCCATTGGCTTCGTATTTCAGAGCTATAATCTTATTCCTCACCAGACAGTGCTTTCAAATGTTGAACTGGCACTGACTCTCTCAGGTGTATCGAAAGAGGAGAGAAGGAGACGTGCAACAGAGGCTCTTGAAAAGGTGGGACTTGGAAATCAGCTTCATAAGAAGCCTAATCAGATGTCAGGCGGTCAGATGCAAAGAGTTGCAATTGCCAGAGCACTTGTAAATAATCCTGATATTCTCCTTGCCGATGAACCTACCGGTGCCCTTGATTCAGAGACAAGCGTACAGATTATGGAGCTTTTAAAGGAGATTGCAAAAGAGCGTCTTATTATAATGGTTACTCATAATCCTGAACTTGCCGAAAAGTATTCAACACGTATTATCAGAATTCTTGACGGAGAGATTAAGGATGATTCAGACCCTTATACAGCCAAAGTGGCAGAAAAGTCATCAGGTAAAGCAAAGCAGACAAGGGCGGAGAAGAAGGCAGCAAAAGAGAAGAAGAAAAAGACTTCTATGTCATTTATAACGGCATTATCATTAAGTCTAAATAACCTTATGACAAAAAAAGGCAGAACATTTCTTACAGCCTTTGCAGGAAGTATTGGTATCATAGGAATTGCGCTTATTCTTGCATTATCTACAGGTATGCAGGATTATATTGATAAGGTCCAGGAGGATGCACTTGCATCATATCCTGTATCGATTCAGAAGCAGTCAGTTGACATGACAGCAATGATGACAAGTATGATGGAGGCAATGCACAGCGAGGATGAGATAGATCATGGTGATGATAAGGTATATTCAAGGAACATTATGAACCAGATACTTGTTGCCATGACATCAAAGATTCAGACAAACAACCTTGAGGCATTTAAGGAATATATTGAAAGCACACAGAATGATGAAGGCAGCATTTGGTCGAATGCCATTGACATTCAGTATATATATAACGTTGATTTAAATGTATATAAGAGCGATACATCAAACGGCGTACAGCAGGTTAATCCAATTACACTTTTTGATGATATAGGAATGGGAGCCATGATGCAGGGCTCTGAGATGATGTCAACAATGAATAATGCAGAGGTGTGGAAGGAACTTCTCAATAATGAAGATTCTCTTCATTCACAATACGACCTTATATATGGTCAGTGGCCTGAAAACTATAATGATGTTGTCATTATTGTGGACAAAAATAATGAGATTAGTGATTATACATTGTATGCTCTTGGTCTTAAGGCTACTAAAGCACTGACAGACACATTGAAGGATATTCTTGCCGGAAAAGAATTTGTTATGGATGAGGAGGAGCAGACAGAGTACACATTTGAGGAACTTTGCGGTCTTTCATTTAAACTTGTTTTGAACAGTGATTATTATAAGAAGACA
The DNA here is from genome assembly GCA_045126515.1 of Lachnospiraceae bacterium. Taxonomy (GTDB): domain Bacteria; phylum Bacillota; class Clostridia; order Lachnospirales; family Lachnospiraceae; genus RUG11237. Next base: position 19,310 of record JBGVOM010000139.1, on the reverse strand, counting down.
GACGGAATATGGGTTGACATGTCTACAAATGAGGAGTATATGAAAAATATACTTGAGAATGCAGTTGACATAAATATCACCGGTATTGTAAGAAGTAATAACGATAATAACATGGAGTTGGGCAATATAGGATATACAAGTAAGCTTACTGAGTATATTATCAATACCATAAATGAAAGTGAGATAGCAAAGGAGCAGCTTGCTAATCCTGATGTGGATGTGTTCACGGGAAAGAAGTTTGAGACCGGAGAAATCAGCGATACACCTCAGTTTGATATGAATAATCTTACAGAGGAGCAGATGCAGTATCTGGCATCTTTAACCGAAGAAGAAAAACAGGCACTTTTAGAGTCTATGACATCCAAGACGGAGAATACATATGAGGATAACATAAAAGCCATTGGAATTATGGACTTGGAAGACCCGTGGGGAATAAATATCTATCCGAAGGATTTTGCGTCAAAGGAAAATATTTCGCAGATTATTATAGATTACAATAAGAGATACACAGATGAGGGTAAGGATGAATATGTTATCCAGTACTCAGACATTGTCGGAACAATGATGGAATCTGTATCAGATATTATTGATATTATAAGCTATGCGCTTATGGCGTTCGTATCCATTTCACTTGTTGTTTCTTCTATAATGATAGGTATTATTACCTACATTTCCGTTTTGGAGAGAACAAAGGAGATTGGTATATTAAGAAGTATCGGTGCCTCAAAGAGAGATATATCAAGAGTATTCAATGCCGAGACGTTTATCATCGGTCTTGTGGCAGGTCTGCTTGGTATAGGAATTACATTGATTTTGCAGATACCAATCAATATTGTTATTTGTGACCTGACAGGTGTTGATAATATTGCTGCGCTTCCGCTTATTGGGGCTGTGGTTCTTGTGTGCATAAGTATGTTACTGACTGTTATTTCGGGACTTGTGCCTTCTAAGATGGCTGCGAAGAAAGACCCTGTTGAGGCACTTAGGACAGAATAAAGGAATTTAAAGTATATATTTTTGATTTTTAATTATAATATAAAGAAGACTTGACTTGACGTACGGTTTTCTGTACTATATAATAAAAGTACAGAAAGCCGTACGTATTTTAAAAGGAGGTGTAGTTATGCTGGCAGTAAATTATACGAATCTTCGCGATAATATGAAATCTTATATGGATAAAGTTACAAACGATTATGAAACAATGATTGTAACTAGAAAAGATAACAAGAATGTGGTTATGATTTCAGAAGAAACTTATAACAATCTGATGGAGAATATTTATATAACGGGAAACAAGACCAATTATGACTGGCTGATGGAATCAAAAGCGCAGTTGGAAGCGGGAAAGTGCTCGATACACACGCTTATCGAGGGTGATGCCGATGAATAGAGTATTTACAGATAATGGTTGGAAGGACTATGTATATTGGCAGACGGAAGACAGAAAGACACTTAAGAAAATTAACAGTCTGTTAGAAGATATAGCAAGAAATGGAAATGAAGGAATTGGGAAACCTGAACCTCTTATGGGAAATCTGTCGGGATTTTGGAGCAGACGTATCAATGACAAAGACAGATTAATTTACAAGATAGATGAAGATAATGTGTATATTTTAGCATGCAGATATCACTATGGGGACAAATAAAAAGCAAACAGAGACGAGATACGCTTTGCGAATCTCGTCTCTGTTTAGCAGCTAATAGGGGAATCGAACCCCTGTTTCCGCCGTGAGAGGGCGGCGTCTTAACCCCTTGACCAATTAGCCATCCATGTTTTGTACTCTCTCGTGAGCACTTTGGTAGTATACATGATAGACTGAAAAAAAGCAAGCACTTTTTTTAAAAAATTCAAAAAATTAAAAAAATTATTAAAATAACGTTTTTACTTGCTTTTTTTTAGGCAAAGTGATATATTGACCTAGTAATAGTTAACTGGTTAGAGAGTGGGCGTTTGGTCCACTCTCTTTTACATGATAACAGGAAGTATGTTTTGTAATCTTTTTGTTGTAAAGAAGAACGGAGGTATGTTCATGTCAAAGAGAGAAGAGTACGAGAAGAAGACAGAAGCTCTTGTTACTCCAATCATTGAGGAAAACAAATTTGAACTGGTCGACGTCGAGTATGTCAAGGAGGCAGGTAACTGGTATCTGCGAGTTTATGTTGACAAGGAAGGCGGAATTACAGTTGATGATTGTGAGATAGTCAGCAGGGCACTGAGCGATTTGTTGGATGCCAACGACTTTATCGAGGATTCTTACATTTTGGAGGTAAGCTCTCCGGGACTTGGAAGGCCTCTGAAGAAAGAGAAAGATTTTGCAAGAAGTATAGGAAAAGAAGTAGATATTCATCTGTACAAAGCAATTGAAAGACAGAAGGAGTTTACGGGAGTATTGAAATCGTATTCCAAAGAGGAAATAGTACTTCAGATTGATGACAGTGATGTTTCCTTTGACAGGACAAATGTGGCACTTATAAGATTATCATTTGATTTTTAGAAAATATTGAAAAGGAGAAAAAGAGATGAACAAGGAACTTATTGAGGCATTAAACGTATTGGAGAAGGAGAAGGATATAAGCAAGGATGTTCTTCTTGAAGCTATTGAAAATTCACTTATCACTGCTTACAAGAATCATTTTGGTAAAGCGGATAATGTGAAGGTGACAATCAACAGAGAGACCGGTGATTTTGCGATTTTTGCAGAAAAAGAAGTTGTTGAGAATGTTGAGGATCCGGCTGTACAGATTAGTCTTGAAGCTGCACATGAAATAAGCAAGAAGCACAATGTGGGTGATATTATAAATGTAGAAGTTAAGTCAAAGGAATTCGGACGTATCGCAACACAGAATGCAAAGAACATTATTACACAGAAAATCCGTGAGGAAGAAAGAAAAGTCATTTATGATAAATACTACGGAAAAGAGAAAGATATAGTAACAGGAATTGTTTCAAGAATAAACGGCAGAAGCATCAGCATCAATCTTGGAAAGGCAGATGCAATATTAAATGAGTCAGAACAGGTAAAAGGCGAGGTATTTATGCCTAACGAGAGAGTAAAGCTTTATGTTGTGGAGGTAAAGGACAGCACAAAGGGACCAAGAATTCTCGTTTCAAGAACACATCCGGAGCTTGTGAAAAGACTTTTTGAGGCAGAGGTTACAGAGGTTAAGGACGGCGTGGTTGAGATTGTCAACATTGCAAGAGAGGCAGGCTCAAGAAGCAAGATTTCAGTGCGCTCAAATGATCCTAATGTAGACCCTGTGGGAGCATGCGTAGGTGTGAACGGTGCCAGAGTAAATGCAATCGTGGATGAGCTTAGAGGCGAGAAGATTGATATTATTAACTGGAATGAAAATCCTGCTATACTTATTGAGAATGCATTAAGCCCTGCGAAAGTCGTATCGGTTGTGGCAGATGATGATGAAAAGACAGCTAAGGTTGTAGTTCCGGACTATCAGCTTTCACTTGCCATCGGTAAGGAAGGACAGAATGCAAGACTTGCGGCAAGACTTACAGGATTTAAGATTGACATTAAGAGTGAGTCACAGGCAAAAGAAGCAGAAGATTTTAATGTAGACGAGCAGTAATTAAACGAAAAACGGGTGATGATATGGCAGCAGTTAAGAAAATTCCATTGCGAAAATGTACCGGTTGCGGTGAAATGAAACCTAAGAAGGAGCTGGTTCGTGTTCTTAAAACGGCAGATGATCAGATTGTTATTGATTCAACAGGAAGAATGAACGGAAGAGGGGCATATATATGCCATTCATCCGACTGTCTGAAAAAGGCCATAAAGACAAAGTCTATTGAAAGATCTTTGGGAATTGGTATATCAGAGAGTATATATGATGAGTTAAAGAAAGAATTAGGTGAATAACATGGAGCAGGACAGGATATTATCAATGATATCACTGGCAACAAAGGCAGGAAAAACCGTAAGCGGGGAATTCTCGGTGGAGAAGGCCGTCAAGGAAAAAAAGACATTTCTTGTTGTTGTATCGGATGAGGCGTCGGATAATACAAAGAAGATGTTTAAGAATATGTGTTCATTTTACAATGTTCCATTGTATTTTTACGGTACTAAGGAAATGTTGGGACATTTTATGGGTAAGGAATTCAGGGCTTCACTTGCAGTCACGGAAAAGGGACTTGCGGATTCGGTAATGAAGCAGCTGACACTTGCCGGAATAGAAAGGCAATAGTGGAGGTAGTTAGATGTCAAAAATGAGAGTATATGAACTTGCAAAACAGATAGAAAAAGATAGTGCGGATATATTAGCAGTATTAAAAGAAAAAGGTGTTGAAGTTAAGAACCATATGAGTTCTATAGATGAGGCTGCGGTTGAACTTGTAAAAAATGCATTTAATAATAAGGCAAAGAAGGCAGAAGAGCCAAAGAAGATTCAGGAGCCAAAGAAAGAAGAAGCGCGCAATCAGGAAAAGAAGCAGCAGTCAAACAACCAGCAGCCAAATAACCAGCAGCATAATCAGCAGAAACATAACCCACAGAAGCAGAACAGCCAGAAACCTGCTGCAAACCAGAATAATGGTCAGGGTGACAGGAAAAAACATATAACACAGGTGTTTAATCCTCAAAATAGTGCCCAGAATGATAAAAACAAGAATAACAAGGGCAATAATAACAGAAACAATAACAACAACAATAATAACAGAAATAACAATAATAGGAACAATAATAACGGAAACAATAACAAAAATAACAATTTCAACAAGCCAAAGCCACAGCCTGTAAAGCAGGAGCCAAAGGAAGAGGAAATTAAGGTTATTACAATTCCTGATTTCATCACAATTAAGGAATTGGCTGACAAGATGAAGATACAGGCATCGGCTCTTATTAAGAAGCTGTTTATGCAGGGCAAGATGTTCAACATCAATCAGGAGGTCGATTATGAGACAGCCGAGGAGATTGCAATGGAGTACGATATCATTGCAGAACCGGAGGAGAAGGTTGATGTTATAGAGGAACTTTTAAGAGAAGACGAAGAAGATGAAGCTACAATGGTGAAGAGACCACCTGTTATCTGTGTAATGGGTCACGTTGATCACGGTAAGACTTCACTCCTTGATGCCATCCGTCAGACAAATGTTATTTCAGGAGAAGCGGGAGGTATCACACAGCATATCGGTGCTTACATGGTTACATGTAACGGTGAGAAGATAACGTTCCTTGATACACCGGGTCATGAGGCATTTACAGCAATGCGTATGCGTGGAGCACAGTCAACAGATATTGCGGTATTGGTAGTTGCAGCGGATGATGGTGTTATGCCACAGACAGTTGAGGCAATTAACCATGCCAAGGCTGCAGGTATCCAGATTATAGTTGCAGTTAACAAAATAGATAAGCCAAGTGCCAATATTGATAAGGTTAAGCAGGAACTTGCAGAGTACGAACTCGTAGCAGAGGACTGGGGCGGAGATACAGTATTTGTCCCTGTATCAGCCCATACAAAGGAAGGTATCGATCAGCTTCTTGAGATGATACTTCTTACTGCAGAAATGCTTGAATTAAAGGCAAATCCTAACAGAAAGGCAAGAGGACTTGTTCTTGAGGCTAAGCTTGACAAAGGACGTGGTCCGGTTGCAACCGTTCTTGTACAGAAGGGTACTCTTAAGGTTGGAGATATAGTAGCAGTTGGTTCAAGTTATGGACGTATCAGAGCCATGATTTCGGATAACGGAGAAAGAGTGCAGACAGCTACACCTTCAACACCTGTTGAGATTCTCGGTCTTAATTCGGTTCCTAATGCGGGAGAGATTTTCGTTTCCACAAAGAACGAGAAGGAAGCAAGAAACTTTGCTGACACATTTATAGCTGAAGGCAAAGAGAAGCTTATTGAGAATGCAAAGGCAAAGAACAGAATGTCACTTGATGATTTGTTTACACAGATGCAGACAGGTGATGTCAAGGAGCTTAATATTATCGTCAAGGCCGATGTACAGGGTTCTGTTGAGGCAGTAAAGCAGAGTCTTGTCAAGCTTTCAAATGACGAGGTTGTTGTTAAGGTAATTCATGGCGGTGTTGGTGCAATCAATGAATCTGATGTTATTCTTGCATCTGCTTCAAATGCGATTATTATCGGATTTAATGTAAGACCGGACAACGCTGCAAAGGATACGGCAGACAGAGAAGGCGTAGATGTAAGATTATACAGGGTTATTTATCAGGCAATTGAGGATGTTGAGGCAGCCATGAAGGGTATGCTTGACCCTGTATTTGAGGAAAAAGTTATCGGCCATGCTGAGATTCGCCAGCTCTTCAAGGCGTCAGGCGTCGGAACGATTGCAGGTTCATTTATTCTTGATGGTTCATTCCAGAGAGGCTGCAGTGTCCGCGTAATGAGAGAAGGATCAGTTATTTTTGAGGGACCTTTGGCTTCATTAAAGAGATTTAAGGATGATGTTAAGGAAGTTAAAGCCGGTTACGAGTGCGGTCTCGTATTTGAAGGATTCAATGATTTCCAGGAACTTGATACGGTTGAAGCATTTATCATGGTAGAGGTGCCTAGGTAATTCAGTAAAGGATTATAAAAATGAGAAAGAATAGTGTAAAAAATGTAAGAATTAATTCAGAGGTTATGAGGGAACTTGGTAATATCATACGTGGCGGCATTAAAGATCCCAGAATCAGTCCGCTCACAAGTGTTGTTGCCGTTGAGGTAACCTCCGACCTTAAGTTCTGCAAGGCATATATATCAGTTCTTGGCGATGAGAAGGCAAGAACTGATACGCTGAAAGGACTTAAGAGTGCTGAAGGATATATAAGAAGACAGCTTGCGTCATCAATTAACTTAAGAAATACACCTGAGATTACATTTGTAATGGATCAGTCGATTGAATATGGTGTAAATATGTCAAAGAAAATAGATGATGTTATTGCGGCTGACCATTTAGGCAGTACTGCAGAAGAAGGGGAAGAGTAGGAAGGAAGTGTTTACGATGAAACTTTCTGAAAAAGTACAGTCAGCAGATACCATAGCCATAGCAGGACATATCCGTCCCGACGGAGACTGCGTTGGCTCATGTATGGGATTATACAATTATTTAATTGAGAATTATCCTGAAAAGAAAGTATCTGTTTATTTGGAAAATCCGGGAAACAAATTTTCATATATCAGTCACATTTCTGATATAAAAGAAACAGCAGCAACAGATAAAGTTGACCTGTTCATATTACTTGATGTCAGTGATGTGGCAAGAATAGGTGTTGCAGGGGATATGTTTAATGCATGTGAAAATACACTTTGCATAGACCATCATGTAAGCAACACCGGAATTGCAAAGGAAAATATAATTAAGCCGGATGCAAGCTCTGCATGTGAAGTGCTTTATGATCTGCTTGATGAGGATAAGATAAGTAAATCCGTGGCAGAGGCACTTTATACGGGAATTATCCATGATTCAGGTGTTTTTAAATATTCAAGTACATCTGAGCACACGATGAATATTGCAGGAAAACTCATGAGTAGGGGAATAGACTTCCAGTCTATTATTGATGAGGGCTTCTATGAAAAAAGCTATCGCCAGAATCAGATAATGGGAAGGGCATTGCTTGAGAGTATTGTGTTCTTTGACGGAAAATGTATTTTCTCGGTTGTATCTTCAAAGGATATGGAATTTTTCGGAGTAGAGCCAAAGGATCTTGGCGGAATAGTAGAGCAGATGAGACTTACGGAGGGAGTGGAATGTGCCATTTTCCTGTATGAGACATCGCACCTTGAGTATAAAGTAAGTCTTCGTTCAAAAAAATACCTTGATGTAAATAAGATAGCAGGATTTTTTGGCGGAGGTGGTCATGTGAGGGCTGCAGGATGCACCATGAGAGGAACTGTTCATGATGTTATCAATAATCTTGCAGAACGTATCGATCAGGAGTTTAAATGTATAACGGAGTAATTATTGTAGACAAGGAAGCCGGTTTCACATCTCATGATGTTGTAGCAAAGCTTCGGGGCATTTTTAAACAGAAAAAAATCGGACATACAGGAACGCTTGACCCTGATGCAACAGGTGTGCTTCCTGTGTGCCTTGGTCATGCAACAAAACTGTGTGACATGCTGACAGAGAAAGATAAGACATATGAAACTGTGATGCTTCTTGGAAGAGTGACTGATACACAGGATGTGTCAGGAAAGATACTTAAAGAAAATGATGCCTGGGTCATAAGAAAAGACGGAGGACTTACTGACAGGGATATTGAGACTGCCATTATGGAATTTGTCGGAGATTATAATCAGATTCCGCCGATGTACAGTGCGCTTAAAGTAAACGGAAAGAAGCTTTATGAACTTGCAAGGGCAGGAATTGAGATTGAGAGGAGTCCGCGTCCGGTTAAAATTATGTCCATAGAAGATATACGCATTGATTTTCCGCGTGTCTTTATGAGGGTTACATGTTCAAAAGGAACATATATAAGAACTTTGTGTCATGATATAGGACAGAAGCTAAACTGTGGTGCATGTATGGAAACATTGCGAAGAACCAGAGTAAGCAGCTTTGATATATCGCAGAGCCTTACCCTTGACAGGATAAGTAAGATTATGGATAACGGTGAAGATATAGAAAAGTACATAATATCTGTAGAAGAGGTTTTTGAAGATTACCCGCGCATCAGCACAATGGATAAATTTGACAGGCTGTTGTATAATGGTAACTGCGTCGAAAAAAGCATGCTGAATAACCCGGAATGCGAGTTTTTGGATGGTATGAAATTCAGAATGTATGACAGCAAAGGAAAATTTATTGGTATCTTTTACTACAGCGGAAAAGATGAGCTGATTAAATGCGACAAGATGTTTTTCGCTGCACAATAGGGAAAAGAAAATGAAGATATATGATAATATTTTGAATGAGGATGTAAATGTTACGGGCGGTACTGCCGTGGCATTGGGAAAGTTCGACGGACTTCATAAAGGACACAGGGCATTGGTTGAACTGCTGTTAAAGTCCAAAGAAGAAGGCTTAAGTTCTGTTGTGTTTACCTTTACGAGGGCACCGAGGGAACTTTTGGAGCATGACAGGCAGAAATATATTCTTACAGCCTCGGAGAAAAGACTTTTTATGGAAAAAAACGGCATAGATATACTTGCAGAGTGTCCCTTAAGTGAAGAAATCTTAAGTATGGAGCCGGAAAAATTTATTGAAGATATTTTGTGCAAAAGACTTTCTGTTAAAAAGATAATCTGCGGAGAAGATTTCAGATTTGGTCATAACAGAAGGGGAGACACCGGTCTTCTGAAAGAATTACAGAATAAATACGGTTATGAAACTACAGTAATAAAAAAACTGAAGTATAACAGCAGGGATATAAGCAGCACCTATATAAGAGAGGCAATAACCACGGGAAATATGGAACTGGTTAATGAACTTCTGGGATATCCTTACACGGTGATAGGCGCTGTTGTCGGGGGAAAGAAGCTTGGGAGAACCATAGGTTTTCCGACAGCCAATATTTTTCCCGATGAAGATAAGCTGTTGCCGCCAAACGGTGTGTACTGCACACTGGCGGTTGTAGACGGAAAACAGTACAGGGCAATAACAAACATTGGTACAAGACCTACGGTAGACGGAGATAATATAATTACAATTGAGACAAACCTTATAGATGTGTCAATGGATTTATATGGGAAGACACTGGAACTACACTTTTTTGAATATTTAAGACCTGAGAAAAAGTTTGGCTCGGTGGATGAATTGAGGGAGGCAGTTTTTAAGGATATTGAATACTGCCGTAAAAAATACGGATTATGTTAAATCTGGATTAAAAAGATATAAAAACAAAAGTAGTGAAAGGCTTGGTACAAATTATGGATTATGGAGCAATGATTTTGGGAATGGCGGCAGGTTTGGGACTTTTCCTTTATGGTATGGAACTCATGAGCAAGGGAATGGAAAAGGTTGCCGGTTCAAAGATGAAAAGTATTCTTGAAATGTGTACAAGAAACCGCTTTGTCGGTGTTATTGTAGGTATACTTTTTACGGCAGTTATTCAGTCATCAAGTGTTACGACATCTATGGTTGTAAGCTTTGTTAACTCAGGACTTATGACACTTACACAGGCTGTAGGACCTATTCTCGGTGCCAATATCGGTACAACAGTGACAGGACAGCTTGTATCATTTGATCTTGCGGCTACGGCCCCTGTGTTCATTTTCGCAGGTGTTGTCATGATTATGTTTTTCAAAAACCAGACGGTAAAGCAGATAGGACAGGTAGTATTAGGATTTGGTATCCTGTTCTTTGGTATCGGCAACATGAGTGAGGCCATGGGAGGTCTCAAGGATAGTGCACAGGTGAAGGAAATAATTGCAAAACTCAGCAATCCTGTTCTTGCACTTATCACCGGTTTTGCCATAACAGCCATAATACAGAGCTCATCGGCATCTGTGGGTATTCTTATTACAATGGCTGCATCGGGACTTATTACAGACCTTCCGATGGTATTTTACATGATACTGGGATGTAATATCGGTTCATGTGTTACAGCTCTTATCGTGTCTTTAAGCGGAAAGAAGGATGCAAAGAGATCGGCTCTTATACATCTTTACATTAATATTATCGGCTCACTTGTAATATTTATTATGGTTCTGTTGTTTACGGAACAGATAAAAGACGTTATGCTTTATGTGTCAAACGGAAATACGGAAGGAGAGATTATGGCCCGTGCTGTTGCAAATGCCCATACAATCTTCAAGGTATTCCAGGTTGTTGTTATGTTCCCGTTTGCCAAGGGTATTGTAAAACTTACTCAGCTTACTGTCAGAGGCGAGGATGAGAAGCCGGTGGGATACACACTTAAGTATATCTCAAAGGATCAGATTGCAACACCGTCAGCGGCACTTATTGAGGTTGTAAATGAAATAAAACGAATGGGAAAAATGGCGTCAGACAATCTTCAGACTGCATTTGATGCATTGATTGAGCTTGATCAGAGCAAAATAGACAGTGTATTCGAAGTTGAGGAGGAGGTTGACTTTTTGAGCGGAGAGATTACAAGATATCTTGTAAAGCTTAATCAGTACTCATTCCCTGTTAAAGAAGCAAAGAATATTGCAGGATATTTCCATGTTGTAAATGACCTGGAGCGTATAAGTGACCATGCGGAGAATATAGCAGAATTTGCAAAAAGCAGAATACAGGAGGACATCGTATTCAGTGATGTGGGAATAGCTGAGATTACAGATATGTTTGACAAGGTTATGATAACGGTAAATTATGCCATTGAGACATTTACAGAGCAGACGGAGGAACATCTTAAGGAGATAGTTGACCTTGAAAATCAGGTGGATGTGCTTGAAAAAGAATTACAGCATAACCATGTAAGAAGACTTGCAAATAACGAATGCCAGGCAAAATCTTCAATCTTTTCAGATCTTGTATCAAACCTTGAGAGAGTTTCAGACCACGCTACAAATATAGCGTTTGCCATATATGATCAGGATCAGTACCAGCTTAATTAGATTTGATTCTTCTATTCACAGAACTTCCATCTACATTCGTAAAACCCATCCGAAATGCGGATGGTCGCATTTTCAAGGCTTTGGGTTTTACTCATGTGATGGAAGTTCCTGCTTCGCCGGCTTGATTTATAAACAGAAACATTCTCTTCATGCAAGTATGACGATAATGTTTCTGTTTACAAATCGACTGTGAATAGTAACTTTGGGGTTGACATATAGGAATAAAGTGCTATAATACTCTAGTGTGTAACAAAATTGTAACAAATGCAAAACATTTGGAGGAAAATATGAAAAAGAAAAATACAATTATCGGGGCTTGTTCTTTGGCCTTTGTAGCAGTAGGAACAGGTATTGTTGTATTCGGCACCGGTAAAGGTTCAGAAAACAATCAGAATGTGGCAGTTGTTGAAAGTGAGACAGAAGAAGCTAAGCCTGTTGCGTCAGGTGTGACAAATATTTCGTCGGTAGGAGCTTCTTCGGTAATTGATACAATGGATACGACAACAGACGAGATGTCAGTTGTTACAGGAGATATAAATTATTTTAACGTAGGTTTTGCGGAAGCAGTTGAATCTTATCATGAGTATTTGTACAGCGGCGCGATTTCGGAAGAGGATGCAAAGTCGTCTGTAAAGGATATGGACATAGCTACGGAGATAGTTCCTGAAGGTTCGATTTTAGACGGTTATACCAATCTCGGTATTTCAAATGTTACATCATATCTGAATATCAGAAGCGGTGCAGGAACATCAAACAAGATTGTAGGTAAGATGCCCGGAAATTGTGCCTGTGAGATTCTTGAGGAGACAGACGGATGGTATAAGATAACTTCCGGTGAAGTAACAGGATATGTTGCAGCAGAATACATTCTTACAGGATATGAGGCAAATGTGTTGGCTAAAGAGAAGATGACACAGATGCTTGAGGTAAATTGCGATAAGTTAAATGTCAGAGAAGAGCCAAGTACAGACTGCAGTATTGCAACGAAGGTTTCACAGGGTGAGCATCTTGCAATAGTTGAGGATGTTAAAGACGGATGGTACAAGGCAGAGATTAACGGCCTTTCAGGATATGTTGCAGCGGAGTATGTTAATGTTGTATATACTCTTCCGACAGCAGTTGCCATTAAAGAGGTTACGGTGACATCATTAAGAGGTTCGGCAGGATCAGGACAGACATACAGTAATCTTGACCCTACAGTGTCTCAGACTGCGATTGACTTAATAAATACAGCATATAATTATCTTGGTTGCCCATATGTATATGGTGGAAACAGTCTTACAAACGGTATTGACTGTTCAGGATTTGTAAAGCAGATTTTTGCAATGTACGGATACACTCTTCCAAGATCTTCAAGAGAGTATGTAAATGTTGGAACACAGGTTCCGCTCAGCGAAATTAAGGCCGGAGACATCCTTGTTTATAAGTACGGCTCAAGAATTGGACATGTTGCCATTTATATCGGTAACGGACGTATCATTCATGCCGCAAACGATAAGGACGGTATCTGTATCGGAAATTACGATTTCGTATATCCATACATGGCAGTTCGTGTAATCCCATAAAATGTAATGAAATATGTTTCAGGAAAGTCAAAAATGTTTTTGACTTTCCTGTTTTTTTGTGGTAAACTTAATAAGGTTGTGCAACATGTGCACAATAAGACTAACCGGCACTCGGTAGTTGGACACTCCGACCGTTACTGAAGTGTATGGTGATATTATATTTAAGGAGGAATAAGACATGATTAGCAAGGAAAAGAAAGCAGAACTTATCAAGGCTTACGGAAGAACACCTGAGGATACAGGTTCTCCGGAGGTTCAGATTGCAATCTTAACTGAGAGAATTAAGGAGCTCACAGAGCACTTAAAGACACATCAGAAGGATCACCACTCAAGAAGAGGTCTTCTTAAGATGGTAGGTCAGAGACGTGGTTTACTTGATTACTTAAAGAAGACAGACCTTGAAGGTTACAGAAACTTAATTGAGAAGTTAGGTATCAGAAAGTAATTATACAGAAAAAACGGGATAGACAAGGCACAGCCTTGTCTATCTTTACTGTATAGGATAACTTTCAAAGATTCAAAACCGGTGAGGGAGGCTTGCCCGAGACCACTGAAATCGTCATAAAATATATTATGATTTTTTCAGTGTTTTCGGAGCTTCTGCCGGGATTGATTTTATGCAAGTCATGAATAAAATTGAAAGGATTAAGAGAAAATGTACAAGAGTTTTTCAATGGAACTTGCCGGCAGAACACTTACAGTAGATGTAGGCAGAGTTGCAAAGCAGGCAAATGGTGCAGCCTTAATGCACTATGGTGATACAGTTGTATTATCTACAGCTACAGCATCAGACAAGCCAAGGGACGGAATTGATTTCTTCCCGCTTTCAGTAGAGTATGAGGAAAAGTTATATGCTGTAGGAAAAATACCGGGTGGTTTCAATAAGCGTGAGGGAAAGGCATCAGAGAATGCCATTCTTACATCAAGAGTAATTGACCGTCCTATGAGACCGTTATTCCCAAAGGATTACAGAAATGATGTTACACTTAACAATATGGTAATGTCAGTTGACCCTGAGTGCAGTCCTGAACTTACAGCTATGCTTGGTTCAGCAATTGCAGTAGCGATTTCGGATATTCCTTTTGACGGTCCTTGTGCAACAACACAGGTTGGACTTATTAACGGAGAGTTTGTATTCAATCCAAATGCAACACAGAACGCAGTTTCAGATTTAAAGCTTACGGTAGCGTCTACAAGAGAAAAGGTTATCATGATTGAAGCAGGTGCAAATGAAGTGCCTGAGGCTAAGATGATTGAAGCTATTTACGCTGCACATGAGCTTAATCAGAAGGTTATTGAATTTATTGACAAGATTGTTGCAGAGGTTGGTAAGGAGAAACACACATATGAGAGCTGTGCAATCCCTGAAGAATTATTTGCAAAGATGAAGGAAATCGTAACTCCTGAGGAGATGGAAGTTGCGGTATTCACAGATGACAAGCAGACAAGAGAAGAGAATATAAAGGTTATCGGTGAGAAGCTTGCAGAGGCTTTTGCCGACAATGAGGAGTGGGCTGCACTTATTCCTGATGCTTTATATCAGTATCAGAAGAAGACAGTTCGTAAGATGATTTTAAAGGATCATAAGCGTCCTGACGGTCGTGAGATTACACAGATTCGTCCTCTTGCCGCAGAGGTTGATATCATCCCAAGAGTTCACGGTTCAGCAATGTTTACAAGAGGACAGACTCAGATTTGTAACGTTTGTACACTTGCTCCTTTATCAGAGGCACAGAAGCTTGACGGCTTAGATACAAACGAGACATCAAAGAGATATATGCATCATTATAATTTCCCTGCATACTCTGTTGGTGAGACAAAGGTTTCAAGAGGTCCGGGACGTCGTGAAATCGGTCATGGTGCATTGGCTGAGAGAGCACTTATTCCTGTGCTTCCGTCAGAGGAGGAGTTCCCATATGCCATAAGAACAGTATCAGAGACATTTGAGTCAAACGGCTCAACATCAATGGCATCTACATGTGCATCATGTATGTCACTTATGGCTGCAGGTGTTCCTATTAAGAAGATGGTAGCAGGTATATCATGCGGTCTTGTAACAGGCGAGACAGATGATGATTATGTACTTCTTACAGATATTCAGGGACTTGAAGATTTCTTCGGAGACATGGATTTCAAGGTAACAGGTACAGACGCAGGTATTACTGCAATTCAGATGGATATCAAGATTCACGGTCTTACAAGGGATATCGTTGAGGGTGCCATTGCAAGATGCCGTGAAGCAAGAATGTTTATTATGGAAAACTGTATGAAGCCGGCAATATCAGAACCAAGACCTGAGGTTGGCCCATATGCTCCAAAGATTATCCAGATTCAGATTGACCCTGCAAAGATTGGTGATGTTGTTGGTCAGAGAGGTAAGACAATCAACGCAATAATCGAGCAGACAGGTGTTAAGATTGATATTACAGACGATGGTGCAGTGTCTATCTGTGGCGTTGAAGCTGAAATGATGGAGAAGGCAAAGAAATATATTGAGACAATCGTTACCGACTTTGAAGAAGGAATGGTATTTGAGGGTAAGGTTATCAGCATTAAGGAGTTTGGTGCATTCTTAGAGTTTGCTCCGGGCAAGGAAGGCATGGTACACATCTCAAAGATTTCAGATGAGAGAATTAACCGTGTTGAGGATGTTCTCACACTTGGCGACGTTGTTAAGGTAGTATGCCTTGGCAAGGACAAGATGGGAAGGATTTCATTCTCAATCAAGGATTGTAAGTAATAATTATCTGTTAAGCAGTGGAAGGCTGTCTGATTGACGCATAAAACGTTAATCTGACAGCCTGTTTTATTATATGGTTATAATTAAACATAAAACCCTTGAAAAAGTTATTGAAATATTATATGATAAAGGTTAGTAACTTTTCCTAACTAAAGTGTTACAGACTGAAATTTAGAAAAGAGGTAAAGACATGAATTTTAATGTTGCAGTTATTTCAGGTGACGGTATCGGTCCTGAGATAGTATCAGAAGCGAAAAAAGTATTGGATAAGGTAGGCAGCAAATTCGGTCATGAATTTACATATACGGAGGTGCTTATGGGCGGCGTATCAATCGATGCCCATGGTGTTCCATTGACTGATGAAGCCTTAGAGACAGCCAGAAAGAGCGATGCGGTTCTTTTGGGTGCCGTGGGAGGCCGAGTCGGTGTGGACAGTTGGTATAAGCTTCCTCCAAATCTTCGCCCGGAAGCAGGACTTTTGGCAATAAGAAAGGGATTAGGTTTATTTGCAAATCTTCGTCCGGCATATCTTTATGACGAGTTAAAGAGTGCATGTCCGCTCAAGGAGTCTATTGCAGATGCCGGCTTTGATATGGTAGTAGTGAGAGAACTCACAGGAGGTCTCTACTTTGGAGAAAGAAAGACAGAGGAAATAAACGGATGCCTGACGGCTGTTGATACACTTACATATAATGAAGAGGAAATCAGAAGAATAGCTGTCAAAGGCTTTGAGATAGCCATGAAGAGAAAGAAGAAGGTAACAAGTGTCGATAAGGCAAATGTACTTGATTCTTCAAGATTGTGGCAGAAGGTTGTAGCTGAAGTTGCAAAGGATTATCCGGAAGTAACTCTTGAAAATATGCTTGTTGATAATTGCGCAATGCAGCTTGTAAAAGACCCGGCACAGTTTGATGTAATCCTTACGGAAAATATGTTTGGTGATATTTTATCGGATGAGGCAAGTATGATAACAGGCTCAATCGGTATGCTGCCGTCTGCAAGTCTTGCGGCAGGCAAGTTTGGTCTGTATGAGCCGAGTCATGGAGCAGCACCTGACATTGCAGGAAAGAATATAGCAAATCCGCTTGCTACAATACTTTCCGCAGCTATGATGTTAAGATACTCATTTGACCTTGATAGAGAGGCTGATGCAGTTGAGGAAGCTGTAAGACAGGTTCTTAAAGACGGTATAAGAACAGTTGATATTATGTCTGAAGGCATGACACAGGTGTCATGTTCAGGCATGGGTGATGCAGTGAGCGAAAGAATCAGATAGAAAGGTTTGGTAACGGATATGAGAAGTGATAATGTAACAAAGGGTATGCAGCAGGCACCTCACCGCTCATTGTTTAATGCACTGGGCATGACAAAAGAGGAACTTGAAAGACCATTAGTCGGTATTGTTAGCTCATACAATGAAATAGTACCGGGACATATGAATATAGATAAAATTGTAAATGCCGTAAAGATCGGAGTTGCCATGGCAGGCGGTACACCTGTTGTGTTCCCTGCAATTGCAGTATGTGACGGTATTGCAATGGGCCATACAGGCATGAAGTACTCTCTTGTAACGAGAGATCTCATTGCAGATTCAACAGAGTGTATGGCTCTTGCACATCAGTTTGATGCACTTGTAATGGTTCCAAACTGTGATAAAAATGTTCCGGGTCTTTTGATGGCAGCAGCCAGACTGAATATTCCGACAATATTTGTAAGCGGAGGTCCGATGCTTGCAGGTCATGTAAAGGGCTGTAAGACATCATTGTCAAGTATGTTTGAGGCTGTAGGTTCATATGCGGCAGGAACAATGACTCTGGAAGATGTTGAGGAGTTTGAGGCAAAGGCATGCCCTACATGTGGTTCATGTTCGGGAATGTACACGGCAAACAGTATGAACTGCCTTACAGAGGCTCTCGGTATGGGTCTTAGCGGAAATGGTACAATTCCGGCAGTATATTCTGAGAGACTTAAGCTTGCAAAACATGCAGGCATGCAGATAATGGAACTTATAAAGAAAGATATAAAGCCAAGAGATATTATGACAGAGAAGGCATTTAGGAATGCCCTTATAGTTGATATGGCCCTTGGATGTTCAACAAACAGTATGCTTCATCTTCCTGCAATTGCACATGAAGCAGGTGTTGAAATTAATCTTGATGTGGCAAATGAACTCAGTGCTGTCACACCAAACCTTTGCCATCTTGCACCTGCAGGCCATACATATATGGAAGACCTCAATGAAGCAGGTGGTGTATATGCAGTAATGAATGAATTAAATAAGAAGGGACTTTTGAATACAGACTGTATCACATGTACAGGAAAGACAGTAGGGGAGAACATTGAGGGTCATGTAAATAAGAATCCTGAGATAATAAGACCTGTTGATAATCCATACAGTGAGGTTGGCGGTATCGCTGTTCTTCGTGGAAATCTTGCTCCTGATTCATGTGTGGTTAAGCGTTCGGCTGTAGTTCCTGAAATGCTTAAACATGAAGGTCCTGCAAGGGTATTTGACTGCGAAGAGGATGCAATTGCGGCAATAAAAGGCGGAAAGATTGTGGCAGGTGATGTTGTCGTTATCAGATATGAGGGACCAAAGGGTGGTCCGGGTATGAGAGAGATGCTTAACCCTACATCTGCAATTGCAGGTATGGGACTTGGCTCTACGGTTGCACTTATCACTGACGGAAGATTTTCAGGAGCATCAAGAGGTGCATCTATCGGTCATGTGTCACCGGAAGCAGCAGTGGGAGGACCTATCGCACTGGTTGAAGAAGGCGATATAATATGTATTGATATTGACAATCACAGCATTAACCTTAAGGTTTCTGATGAGGAGATGGCTGCAAGAAAGGCGAAGTGGCAGCCTAGGGCACCAAAGGTTTCAACAGGCTATCTTGGAAGATACGCTTCCCTTGTTACATCAGCAGACAAAGGTGCCATTTTAAGTGTTAAATAGCGGTGAGTTTATCTTACAATAAATAATAAAGTATGAGGTATGAAGAAATGAAACAGATGTTAACAGGTTCAGAGATTATAATAGAGTGTTTAAAAGAGCAGGGCGTTGATACTGTATTCGGCTATCCGGGAGGAACAATACTTAACGTATATGATGAGTTATATAAGCATCAGGATGAGATTAAGCATGTACTTACATCTCATGAGCAGGGTGCCTCACATGCAGCCGATGGTTATGCAAGGGCAACAGGCAAGGTGGGTGTATGTATGGCAACTTCCGGTCCCGGTGCAACAAATCTTGTAACAGGTATTGCCACAGCTTATATGGATTCCATTCCGGTAGTAGCTATTACAGCAAACGTAGGAACTCCGCTTCTTGGAAAAGATTCATTCCAGGAGATAGATATTGCAGGCGTTGTGATGCCTATTACAAAGCACAGCTTTATAGTAAAGAGGGTAGAGGATATTGCTCCGACTTTAAGAAGAGCTTTTGAGATAGCACAGAGCGGAAGACCGGGTCCTGTACTTGTAGATATAACAAAGGATTCAACTGCAAATAAGTGCGAGTA
>JBGVOM010000138.1:0-2327 GCA_045126515.1 Lachnospiraceae bacterium | reverse complement strand
TTGCAAATCCCCAAATAACTCCAAACAAAGTCCAGCCAACAGCTGTATTCACTTCCCTTATAGCACACAGGGCTATCGGAGTATATGTTCCTGCTATAAGAATAAATATCGTGCAATGGTCGATAACCTGAAAAACCCTCTTTGAAAAAGTATTCGGTTTTAAGCCATGGTATATACTGGATGATGTATATAAAACAAGCATTGTCGCACCGAATATACAGCCCGAAACAACGCCGTAAACGTCACCGTTGAGTCCTGCAAAAACTGCACAAAGAACAATGGCAAGGATACCCATAGCTCCGCCTACAATATGTGATACCATATTAAATATTTCTTCACCTTTTGTATAAACAGGCATTTGTCTGTCTGCAAGTTTTGTCCTTTTCATTTTTATTCGCTTCCTTAGATGTTTTGCCTATTTTACTGAATAATCAGCTTTTTCTTTTATTGCTTCAGATTCTTCATCTGATATGTACTCAAGTTCCACCATACATTCCAGAACTTTGCTTTGTCTCTTGTGAGCAAGGTCGGGATTGACCTTTAACGAATATATCGACGGCGCATTTGGTATGCCTACAAGGAGTGTACATTCATAGTCATTCATTTCTGACGGTGCTTTTCCGAAATATCCCATCGATGCATCATATATATTATAATATCCGCTGCCATAGTATATTCCGTTCACATAGAATTCAAGCACATCCTCCTTCTCATACTCCCTTTCTATTTCAAGCGCCATAAATATTTCAGCGATTTTTCTTTCAAGTGTATGGTCATTTGGAAAATAGAGGTTCTTTGCAAGCTGTTGTGCAATGGTACTTCCTCCCTCAAGGAGTTCCCACGCTTTAATATCATTATACACAGCTCTGCATGAGCCTATAAAGTCAAACCCGTTATGCTTATAAAATCTTCGATCCTCGACGGCAACAAGAGCGTCAAAGTATATTTTGGGTATATCTTCATACTTCGTATAGTTCTCTTCGCTCTTTAGCTCATCAATTACCGTCTCGAGTGGTTTCTCTTCAAGGGCGGATTTGTATCTGTCATACCCGCCCTTTACTTGAAAACCAGTAACTACAAGAAGTATGATTACAAAAATTATTAATACACGTTTAATTAATTTCACGAACCATCCCTCTTTTTTAAATTATTTAACTATAACTAATTAATTAAGTTGTCATCATAGTTTGCTCTTGAACCACCGATAAATTTCGGTCTTGTTCTTGCAGCCGTAACAGGAGCTTCACCTATGGTTTTAACTTCAAGTCTAACCGGTACTGCGACCTTTTTAAGATGCATACCGATTAACGTCGAACCAATATCTATTCCGGCATCTGCTTTAATCTCTTCCACTGCAACAGGAGTATTAAAATGTGCATATGCCTGAGTTGCGAATGAGCCGCCTGCCTTTGGAACCGGAACAACATTTACATACTCAGCAAATGGTACTGCTTCCTTCTCAATGATTATCGCACGATTCAGGTGCTCGCAGCACTGCGCCGCAAGATATATTCCCTTTTCATTTAGCACATTGTATATGCTTTCAAAAAGAATTTTTGCAGTATCAGGACTTGAGTTTGTCCCAATTTTACTGCCAAGTACCTCACTGGTAGAACATCCTACAACAACTATATCGCCTTTTTTCAGATGTGCTTTTTCGATTAAATCTTCAATTGCAGTTATGCATTCCTTTGCAATATCCATTCTTAGTCACCTCTTTTCTATTTTACTACAAATATCTCATTTTTTCAATATTTTATGCTAAATATCATCTTTTAAATTAATATTTTTTGAACTTTATAACCGCCTTAAACAAATCACCATCAAGAACGATATCAAGTGTACCGTTACAAAGCTCTATATAGCTCTTTGCTATTGCAAGTCCAAGACCATTTCCTTCGGTAGTTCTGGATTCGTCTCCTCTTACGAATCTGCCCATTATTTCTTTTGCATCAAAATCGAGCGGATATGCAGAGGTATTTTTAAACTCTAACACAATCTGATTATCTGTTTCTTTAGCTGAAATAAATGCCCTTGTATTTTTCATTGAATATTTCAATATGTTGCTGATAAGGTTGTTTACCACACGGGACATCTTTCGGCTATCTGCCGGGAAATATAATTCCTTATCGGCATCAACACAGAACTTAATTTCAGATCCTTCGATTTCCTTATCGAACTCTGCCATGGCCTGGTTTATAAGAAGTTCTGCATCCAGCTTTTCGAATACTATTTCTTCGTTACCGCTCTGTGCTTTTGAAATATCAAATAAATCCTGTGTTAAATTTTTCAGCCTGTCACTCTTTTTTGCAATTACCTGCACATAA
>JBGVOM010000137.1:0-5027 GCA_045126515.1 Lachnospiraceae bacterium | reverse complement strand
TTACGTTCCGTGTCCGTTATGGTTTTCGGTTTGGCCTCTTCCTTCTGGGAGGCATGTCGGTGAAGATAAAGAAATTCCTCTCCGGTCATTTGCCACGCGGGCTTCAATAAAAGTTCGTCAATTTGCATGATTTACCTAATTTTTCGTTTGACATGTAGCCCTGCGCACAGGCTTTGTTTTGTTCGAACGATGCAAAATTAGGTAGGGTTATGAGTGGTAAGGATGGGGATGGTATAAACTGAATATCATTGTATCTTATTGAATATCAGAAAATAAAAATACCACTCAAAAATTATTTTGAGTGGTAAAAGTGGAACTTTCGTAAAGTATCAGGATATATCACGGATTATCTGAATATATGTTCCATTTCCTTGGCGAAATTTTGGTTGCTGTCACTGGGGAAATCTGAAACAGGCTCCTTGTACTTGGATTTGTAGTAGCTGTCGTCAATATCCAGCAGTTTCAGTATTCTGTCTTTCCATTTGTCCCTGTCCTGCTTGGAGAGTTTCTCGCTCATCAGAAATATCAGATAGCATACACGTATTTTCTCTCTCGGTTTTATTTTCAGCTTACAGTTGCAGGGGTGAAGATTCATATTGGCATAGAAATCCGGTGCGGAAATTTCTTCGAACTGTTCTCCTATGCACACCTCATGAATGAGCGAAAGTAATTTCATGCTGAAATATTCCTGTTGTTCTTCTGTTGTTTCCTGCTGACTGATTGGTTTGCCCGGTTCGTCCTGCTGCTTCCCGTCAGGAATGTATTTCTTTAATATATCCAGAAAAAGGCTGCTTTGACGGTATATGTCCGAACAACAGTTCTTCATATATTGGAATGCCTCTGTTCTTGCAGCCTTTTGCTGGTCATAGAGTTTGTTCAGTTTGGCTTTTTCCCTGTCATATTCAGCCTTGCAGCGTTCATATTCTTTCTCTGCCTGTTTTTCCTCTTCGGCTGTATGCTCCCTGTAACCAATGGAATCATACCTGTTGTTGGCTTCATTCAGCGGCTTGCTCAGACTTCTTGTAACATCCAGCTGGGCTTCAATTTCCTGAGAATACCTTTCCATGTGCTGATAGCAAGCACGTTCTATGGCTCTGTCACTTAACGGGCGTATCTCATAAGCCTGTATGCTCTTTTCTATTTCAGTTTTCAGGCTGTTTAGTATCAAGGTGTATTGCTCTTTTTGCCTGTCAAGTACCAGTTCAAGTATGGCGGCTTCAAAAGATTTCATGTCATTATACTCCTGATAGAAATCCGATATGAATTTCTGCCTGTCAAAAGAGAAAGCGTAATTATCTATATAGTCTCTGTATATTCTGTTGAGTTCTCCGTATCGGGGAATCATCGTCTGTATCTTTCCTGCCATATACTTTAATATTAAGGGTTCTTGTCCTTGTCAAGGAATAAGGTCAGTTCTTCTTCCACTTCTTCTATACTCGGTAGGGCAGATTTCAGATTTTCGGGTACTGCCTTGCTCAATTGATAGTCGCTGATACCTATCGGCTGGTCATATCCAGCCAAGGCATATTGTGCCACGACCTCATCCTTACCCCTGCACAGCAAAAGACCGATGGTCTTGTTATCATTTTCTCCCCTCAGTTTATCATCTACAACATTGATATAGAAATTTAACTGCCCTGCATATTCCGGTTTGAATGGTGTTGCTTTCAATTCCACGACAACATAGGCGTGAAGCTTGATATTATATAGAATCAGGTCGGCGAAAAAGTCACTGTCCCCAATCTGGAAATGTTTCTGTCTGGCAACAAAAGCAAAGCCGTTACCCATTTCCAGCAAGTAACGGGTTACATGCTTTACCAACTGTTCTTCTATATCCCTTTCGTCAGCCTTTTCCTTTGCTCCTGACAAGTCAAAGATATACGGATCTTTTAACAGATAATTGGCAAGGTCACTTTGAGGTGCCGGAAGTGTGGCAGTGAAGTTGTTTACCTTGTTACTCTTGATTTGTCTGTCATACAGATTGCTTTCAATCTGCATTTTCAACACATTACTGCTCCAACCCATTTCTACAGATTGTTTCATATACCAATACCTTACGCCCAATGGTAGCGGATTATTGAGTATGACCATATGGCTTGCCCAATTTATTCTTGCAATCGGTGACGCCAAGAATAAATCTTCTATATCCTCTATTTTTATTTTATAGATAGTTGCTACTGTTTTTGCTACATTCTGAATTTGCGCAGGAACCTCCTGCGTAATTTCTAAAGATTGGTTATCAGCTGATTGTATTTGCGCAGTAAGTTCCTGCATAAATTGTCCGCTATTGAGTTTAAGGAGCTCATTAGTAATGTTTTGAATATTTGGAACTGACAGTATTGAATCTGCTTCAATAAAGCTACGAAGTACATTTAACGGATATAAACGGGCAAACTGGCACATATAAGTAAGATTACGCTCCGAATATCCTTTCTTTTCAGGATAGTTGAACCGGATAGCCTGTGCCAACTTCTTGATAATTTTACCACCCCAGCCATGCAGGTTTTGCTGGTACAGTATATAATTGCCCATTTTCCAGTAATGGAACAACATCTGGGCATTGGCAGCTGTAATGAGACGGACTTGCGCCTGTTCTATTTCCGAACCGACAGCATGGACAAAAGCGTCAAAATTCCTTTTATCTATATTATGATTATTGTTACTTTCCATATTAATAAATCTTGTTCTGACAAAGATAACTTTAATAATGATAATCTATGAAACTGATTGATACTTTTATAGTTGGTTAAACTTGTTCATTGCATTAGCCTTAATATCATCTGCTATGTCAATGTAGGGCTTCATGGCTTTATAATCACTGTGCCCTGTCCATTTCATTACAACCTGCGCAGGAATACCGAGAGCCAGCGCATTACAGATGAATGTCCTTCTTCCTACATGTGTGCTGAGCAATGCGTATTTCGGTGTAACTTCATCTATACGTTCATTTCCTTTGTAGTAGGTTTCACGTACAGGTTCGTTAATTTCTGCCAGTTCTCCCAGTTCTTTCAGATAATCATTCATTTTCTGATTGCTGATAACAGGCAATGCCATGTGGTTTTCAAAATGGATGTCCTTGTATTTTTCAAGTATGGCTTTACTGTACTTGTTAAGCTCAATACTCAGACTGTCTGCCGTTTTAACGGTTGTAACTTCTATATGGTCGGACTTGACATCACTTCGTTTTAGGTTACGAACATCTGAATAACGCAGACTGGTAAAGCAACAGAACAGGAAAACATCCCGGACACGTTCCAGATATTGTTTGTCTTTGGGTATCTGATAATCTTTCAGCTTGTTCAATTCGTCCCATGTCAAGAAGATTACTTTCTTGGAAGTGGTTTTCAGTTTAGGTTTGAATGTATCGTATGCGATATTTTGGTTATAACCTTTCTTGAAACTCCAGCGCAAGAACCATTTGAGGAATCCCATTTGCTTGCCAATGGTGCTGTTCCTCATGTCTTTCTTGTCACGCAGGAAATTGACATACTCGTTCAGTCCGAACTCATCGAAATACTCAAAGATTACGTCTTCCTTGAACTCTTTAAGGTGATTTTTTACGGCTGCAAACTTTTCGTATGTGGATTCAGTCCAGTTGTTCTGATTGCCACATTCCTTAACGAACTCATCGAATACCTCCCAAAAACTTATCTTTACGTCTTCCTGGTCTTCACTTGTATCTTTCATCCGCAGGTTGAATGCGTCCTTTAGCTGTTGGGTAGTGGGCATAGTTTCCTGTACCTCAAATTCCTTGAACACATTTTGAATTTCGGTATAGTATTTCAGAAGATCGGCATTGATTTCAGATGCACTTTGCTTTAATTTGTTGGTACACCCGTTCTTCACTCGCTGCTTGTCAGCATCCCACTTGGCTACATCAATGCGGTAACCCGTTGTAAACTCAATGCGCTGGCTTGCGTATATGACACGCATACGGATAGGCACGTTCTCCACGATTGGCACACCGTTCTTTTTCCGGCTTTCCAATGCAAAAATGATGTTTCGCTTGATATTCATAATTAGGTGTGTTAGAAATTCTACACCCAAATATACACCCAATATTTGGAATAGCAAAAGATATTCAGAAAGATTTAGATTTACCATGTACTCCAGATGGTGTGTGATTATCAATGATTTGCAATTTTATGATATTTCTTGAATATGTAGGTTCGAGAGCCTCTCTCTCCGCAGAAAAGAACCGGAAGATGAAAATCTTCCGGTTTTTTTGTGTTTGTTCCCGACCGGAGCAAGCTTGCTTGCAAACGGGCGGGCAAACACAAAAAAAAAGGTGTGCTCCCAGCACACCGGTTCATTTCTGCAAGGGCCCCTCCGGCGAGGAGGGCGGGAATGCGCAGCCCGCCAGGGCGAGCACAATCCCCCGGCGGGGAAGGAATGGCAGCCAGCTCCACAACCAACACCCTATCCACAAAAACAAGCCCCGCAACCTCATCCTGAGACTACAGGGCATGCCCCACCATACGAAATAAGCAGTTTATCGTCTCCAAGCCATTAAGTAATTTGGTAGTATTAGCACTCTAATCTTTTTTCCCTGGCAATTTGTCTATAAAAGAATTCTTTACCATTGTATAGGCTCGTTGTGGATCAAACTTGTCGGCGCCTGTACGAAGAAGAATATCCGTATCATTAAGAAATTCGGAGTCTTGAAGTTTCAACTCCATATTCTGCACGAACTGCTTATAGGTCGGTACTTTCTCTACCACAAAATCCATATACTTGCAATAGCATTCAAGCGTTTTTTCGATATTTATGTTTCCATGATCCAACGCTATCTGCATATCAAAAAGGTCACGCCCTTTCTTCCGCTGATATAAAGCTCTGAGTTTTGTACCCATCAATTCGTCAAGAGCATAAGTCGTTATCTCGCATTTACCGCTGAACCACTTGTTGTTTACCTCGAACGGAACTTTGTGGAATCCCATTACGCTGAAATGCTCCTTACAATTTATCTCTACCTTTAAGCGTATAGGTTGCACTGGAGGTATTTCTGACTCCATTCGGAACAGCAT
>JBGVOM010000136.1:0-4065 GCA_045126515.1 Lachnospiraceae bacterium | reverse complement strand
CGAAAGTATGTCCAGTTTGCTCATACGATCAAGTACACTTCGAAATCCATTCAGAAAACTATTAATATCTCAAAGAGCCGAAAGGCTCTTTTTATTATGGAAAAATCGAGTAGGAGATAATTAATTAATTTAATCATCGTCCTCTCACACCACCATACGTACGGTTCCGTATACGGCGGTTCTATTTTATCTCTAAATATGAACGGTTTGATAGTGGTCTAGTAGTGATACTAGACCTCTTCTTTTTAGTCTTTCATTCGTGATGGTTCGACATAAAATAAATGAGCGAGCGACTCTCGCATATCCTTTTCGGGTATTTGCCCATTCCCACGCCTTATCCTTATCGATTCCCAACCTCATTAAACTTCTATATTTGGTTTGAACCTTCTTCCATTGTTTCCATATACACATTCTTAATCGGAATCGAATATTTTTATCTAGATTTCCACATACCGTCCTCATCTTAGCGATTTTAAAATAATTCACCCATCCGATGATTAACTGCTTTAGTTTCTTCAGTCGATAGTCAAAACTCACACTCCAACTTCGTCGGGTGAGTCTTTTTAATTTCTCTTTCACTCTCATGATCGATATCTGGTGAGGTTTAGCTTTGAACTGATAGGCATTTTTATCCCAAAAGAAACCGAATCCTAGAAATTTAATTCCACTTGGTCGCTCAACCTTACTTTTTGTCACATTGACTTTAAGACCTAGCGTTTCTTCAAGGTATTTCGTCATGCTTTTCATCACTCGCTTCGCTGCCTTCTCACTTTTCACTAGAATTAAACAATCATCTGCGTATCGGACAAAATTTAACCCTCTTGCTTCTAGCTCTTGGTCAAGTTCATTTAACATGATATTGCTCAGTAATGGGGATAGATTGCCTCCTTGTGGGGTTCCAATCACCGATTCTTTATATTCATCATCCATCATGACTCCACTGACTAAGAATTTTCGGATGAGTGAAATGACATCTCCGTCCTTAATCGTATTTGATATCAACCTCATTAACTTATCATGGTTGACTTTATCAAAGAACTTTTCTAAATCGATATCAACAATCCATGTATACCCATCATTCATGAATTCTAGACTTTTAATCATTCCCTACCAATGGTAGATACATTTACTTCGTAAATGACAGGTGACCCATCGCCATTTCTGCACATCGTCCCGGTCTAAATCCATAGCTGTTTTCATGAAACTTTTCTTCATAGATAGGGGTGAGAACTTGAGCCATCGCTTGTTGAATGAATCGGTCAACCACGGTTGGGACACCTAAATTTCGCACACCCCCATCTGCCTTGGGAATCTCGATTCGTTTCACCGGTTTAGGTTGATACGAACGCGTACGAATTTGGTCCTTTATCTCTTCACCATTTTCTTTTAAATAGTGTCCCAATTCATTAATCGTCATCCCATCCACTCCTGCCGCACCTTTATTACGCTTAACTTGTAAATAAGCTTGGTTTAGATTATTTGGGTGTAGGATTTGTTTTAATAAATTCTCTGTGTTCATATTTGTTACCTCCATGAGTTTCGTAACCTTCCATCCATCGTATCTATTTTTTTTTTAGATATGTGTCTTATCACCTAATGGTTAATTAGGAAGGTGCAAGTATCATTTCTTTAACGGATAAAATAGTTCGGTCCTTCGCTCCTTTTAGTTTTCACTAACTCTCTTCACTACTACGACCTCGGCTGACTTCTTATATTCCATGTTTACCTCACGGTCAACCTTTGGGATAGAATATAAGACCTCCCCGGGTAAGGTGTATTATCTTCCCTTCCATCTATCTGCCACATTTACAACATACATTTTTTTTCTGTGTAGCTATTGGACTTTAACTTGTTATGCAGTCTTATCCTTGTATCCTGCCTGATGTGATTCCTGTTCGTCAGACCAGAAGTTTGCCCACGGACTTCCTTCAGATTCCTCCTCGCAGAGGACACCCTTGTCTTAGGCTATGTACTTTCCGCTACTTGGACGTACTCGGGACTTTAACCCGTTAGATAATACCCATGCCGGGCGCACATAAAAAAATGGGGCTGTCTCAAAATAGATGGCCCTTTGAATTAAAAAACTACAGTTTACAAAAAAAGGCAGTCCCATTCGGGACTGCTTTTTTGTATACTTTTTTTATGCTAAAAAAAGAAAATATACATCAAGATTATACAACTTATTCAGCTGGATATCAACTCTCTTTAACGATGGATATTCAAGTTTATATTGCACCTCATGACCCTGTACGTTTGCTTAATCAATTATTGGAGGGATTAGATTATAAAAAATTATTAAGCACTTACTCTGATAAAGGGAGAAATTCTGTCGTACCACCGGTTATCATGTTTAAGATTTTAGTTTACGCGTATATGAATCGCGCTTTCTCTTCACGAGAAATTCAGCGACTTTGTCAACGGGATATTCATTTTATCTGGCTGTTAAACGGTTATCCCGCGCCTAGCCATCATACGATTAATCGATTTAGAAAACATCATTTAAGCGATGGCATCCTAGAAGATTTATTTGATCAATGGATTGAGCGTCTTCACGCCTTAGATGAAATTCATTTTAAAAACCTATTTATTGATGGAACAAAAATTGAAGCGAATGCCAATCGTTATTCCTTTGTTTGGTTAAAATCAGTCACTAAAAATGAATCTAAACTTCATACAAAAATTGAAAAACTGCTTCAACAAATCAACGAAATGTATCTAACAACGTATCAGTTCAATTCGACTCAACCCTTAGATGGTTTAGAATCTTGTTTAATGAATTTGAAACAACGAGTGATTGAACAATCCATTGAATTTGTTTCTGGAAAAGGAAAGAGAAAAACCGTTCTCCAACGTCAAGTGGAAGCACTCGAGGATTATATTGAAAAACAGAACATGTATTTGACGTATCAAGAAAGGATTGGCGAGCATCGTTCAAGTTGTTCAAAAACGGATGTTGATGCCACTTTTATGAGAATGAAAGACGATCACATGAAAAATGGTCAATTAAAACCAGGATATAATGTCCAAATTGGCGTTGAAGCGGAGTATATTGTGCATGTTGGAATCTTTAGTTCGGCCAATGATGTCACGACTTTGATTCCCTTTCTGACATCTATGGAATCTCGATTATCTAACACATTTGAACGGGTGATCGCAGATGCAGGTTATGAAAGTGAAGAAAATTATGCTTATTTGAAGGAGAACCATCAAAAAGTTTTCATTAAGCCCCTCAACTATGAAGCCTCAAAAACAAGAAAATATAAAGCTCAACTGGGGAAACGAGAAAACATGGCGTATGATGAACTCACAGATACCTATACGTGCGCAAATGGCAGAACGTTAAAACCGATTGAAGTTAAAATTAGAGAAAGTCAGACGGGATATCGAAAAGAAGTCACCCTTTATGAATGTGAAACTTGCCAAGATTGTCCCTTGCGTTCAAAATGTACAAAAGCGAAAGAAGGAAACCATAAACGAATAGAAGTGTCTAAAAAAATGCTTTCGCTAAGAACAGAGTCACTTGAAAATATCCAAAGTGAAGAAGGGATTATTTTAAGAAAGAATCGCTCCATTCAAGTTGAAGGTGCTTTTGGCGTGTTAAAACAAGATTACGGCTTCAGAAAATTTTTAACCCGTGGAAAAGTTCATGTCACAGTAGAAATGTTGCTTCTATGTTTTGGATATAATGTACAAAAATTACATAACAAAATCCAAAGCAATCGTTGCGGGCAACAACTCCATAAACAAAAAGTGGCTTAAAAAATCAGAATATACGGTCATTTTGAAGGAAAGAAACGTCCTTCTTTTCATCGTACTCAAAAATAAATTCAATCCATAAAATTCAATCCAGGGCCTAATTTTTTTACGATGAATAGCCAAAAAAAGGAGCATGTCGCTCCATGACTATAAAATTTTAGTCATTTTGAGACAGCCCCTTTTATAGCATCAATTAATGAGAAAAGTATATTTTTACGTTAGCTTAAATAGTTAGATCTTTCTTTGTAAATAATGTTTTACTTATCCACAATTTTATATTTTATAACAATTAGTTAACGGGTTACCTTT
>JBGVOM010000135.1:0-11053 GCA_045126515.1 Lachnospiraceae bacterium | reverse complement strand
ACTGGCAAAAATGAAACAAAGAATGGGGGTAATAAAGAAAGGAATACCCCAACTATTTTTGAAAATATGGAATTATAACTATAAACAGAGAAAAGTGGCGTTGGAGTGTTGACTCCAATGCCACTTTGTCTACAGTCTGAGATTGCACAAAAAGTGCAATCTATTTTTTATAATCAATATTTTCTTTGATATATGCGAAGGTTCTTTCTTCCCCATCTTCTTTTAGCATCAGCAAAAGTTTTTCTAACAATGCCCTACTTTCGTTATGAAGAATTGCATATTCTTTGCCATGCTCATAATACTCCCACGGGGAAGCATCAACATAATTATTTCCATTATAATTTTTTGATGCTGCCACACGGTCACAGAACATTTCCACCATATACCGGTTAGGAATTTTCATTCCCTGCATTCCCTTTTCCACACCTGTCCCATAGTCAATCCAATATTCATAATGATGCTTGTTTCTTCCTTTATGGTGAAGCCATGCCAGAGACACTCCATTTGCTTCGCGCTCTGCATTGTTTGGACTTCTGTTTCCCTGATAGTATTTGCATCCTGGAATAAATTCTGTGGGAGAATATTTGGATAAGTCATGTAAAAGTCCCTGTCTATACAATCCCACACGGAAACAATATTTCATAACCAGAATTTTATGTCTTGTAATTGTTTTGAAATGTCCCCATACGTTCATTGATGTCACCTCTATTTTGACTCATCTTTCGCTTTCTTTCCCTGTAGTATCATAATAGACCGTGGAGAAACTGCCACACCTTTTTGTTCTTCTAACAGCCGTTCCTCTCCTTCCTCTAACCAGTCACTTCCGGCACCTTTTGATGTATCCGCAACCACAAACCATTTCTGTCCTTTTGGAAGATTTGGTAATGCCAGTACATGTTTCTCCCAATGAAGATTATAAGCAATATAAAAGAAATCGTCACATTCCTTTTTATCAATGCAGGCATAATTTCCACAATACATAATTCCCACATATCTGCTATCATCCTCAAAATACGGTGTCCATGCCATTTCCCCGTGATAGGAAACATCCGGATAACCACAAGCTAAATAATCCATTACCCGCAGCCGCACTGTCCCATTTAAAATTGGGTGTTTTTTTCGAAAAGCAATTAAATGTTTTACAAAATTATAGATTTCCTTCTGAAATGCATTTTCCTGCCATACAACCCATGAGATTTCATTGTCCTGACAATATGGATTATTATTTCCCTTCTGACTGTTACACCACTCATCTCCACTTAAAATTAACGGAGTTCCCTGACTAAGCAGTACCATGGCAAAAGCGTTTTTTATCTGTTTTTTCCGAAGCTCTAAAATCTTTTTCTTTTTCGTGACTCCTTCAATGCCGCAGTTCCATGTGTAGTTGTAGTTGTTGCCGTCTTTTCCGGCTTCTTTATTATCTTCATTATGCTTCTTTTCATAAGAAACACTGTCGTACAAAGTAAATCCATCATGGTTAGCTATGAAATTAACTACGCCCTGCTGTTCTTCATTTTTTCGGTTCCGGTATGCAAAATCGCCGATTTGTCCTCTGTCACCTTTTAATAATCTTCTGGCACATCCTTCAAATCCATCGTTATATTCCATCAAATTTTTCATTTCCGGTATCTCTCCTTCTTCATAAACAATACCGGTATCCTGATAATTCTGAAATATTTTTATTTCTGACAACATAGGATTCTGAGCAAGCAGGGAAATCGGTAAATTTGCCCCGTATAAATGAACACCATCAATATGATATTCTTCTACCCAGTATTTCACGCAATCCACAATCATATTCTGGTCTTCGTGGCGCCCAAAAGAAAACTCCATGATTACCTCAATTCCCTGTCTATGCAACTCTTTGATGGTATCTTTCCATTCTTTCTGAGGATTATCTGTGGCAGCATAAGATGCTTTCGGCACAAAATAGTTCCCTTTTCCATAGCCCCAGTAATTCAAAACATCCAGGTTTCTTGTTTCCTCAATGGCATAAGCGGGTTTGTAATAATTTTCACGTTCCATCACTTCTTCAAATTCATAAGCCGGCATAACCTCCACTGCAGTTATTCCCAGTTCCTTTAAATACGGTATCTTCTCTATAATTCCAAGAAAAGTTCCTTTTTTCTTTACTTTTGAAGTTTTATGTTTTGTAAAACCTCTCACATGCAGCTTATAAATAATCAATTCCCATGTCTGGTATTTTGGTCTGGAATCTCCCTGCCAATCATATGCCTCCTTATAAAAACCACAATATATCTGTTCTTCCTTGCGTTTTTCGCCCCAACGTTCCCGCCCTGTCAGAGCTTTTGCATATGGATCTGTATATATTTTTCCATTTATTTTTATCTGGTATAGAATTGTTGCAAAATCAATTCCTTCTATATAATAGCTGTACAGATTTCCCTTTCTATATTGAAGCGGAAGTTCTATTTCTGCTATCTGCTCAAAAGATTTTTTCACATAAAGAACCAGCACCAAAGACTTCACATTTTTTGCAGCTATCGTCAGTTGAAATCCCTTGTGATAAGCCACAATGCCGCGTTCTTTATAATTTCCTTCTATGATTCGATAACTCGTTTTACTCACTTTATCCATTCCCGCTTCCCTTTGCTCGTTCCTTCATAACATCAGATAACATTTATTTTATCATTTTTTCTGTTTGTTGTCACGAATTATTTACTTTTACAGCCTTTTTCAGACTTGCCGTTTTCAAAGAACAGCCCATAGCCGTAAAAGTTAAACTATTACTCCGTTTTCTTTTTTCTACGCTTTCTCAACGCACGTACCACTAATATCACTGCACCTATAATAACTGCCCACACAACCAAGTAAGGAATGTGAATTACCACTGCAATGATAAATTCCTTGATACCTCTTCCGATGCTTTTTACACTGCCTTTAAATCCCGAAATCATTCTGTCTACGGCAGTCTGCTTTTGCGGTTCTGATACTTCTTCTACTTCATTCACCTGTATATAAATCGTAGTATAATCCACTAAATTATCATAAGTCCTCAATGCGGACTCATAATTTCCCAATTCATATCGCACTTCAGAAAGTCTGGATTCTAACGAAATAATGTCTTCTACGGTTTCCGCTTTTTCTAAAATCGCCATCAGCCTCTCTTGTTCTACCTTTAAAGCTTCCTTATGACTTTCAGTATCTACATATTCCAGAGTAATGTCTTCTGTACTCTCGCTTTTTCTTCGTACGGTAGTATTCTCATCCATACCTTTCACAAAACTGTCTGCCTTATCTTTAGGAATTCTCACCTTGAAACTTCCATAACGTAGGGAATAACTGCTGTAAATGCTGTTGCCCTCTAACTCAGAATTTTCTATATATCCTCCGCACTCACTGACACTTTTTTCTAAAAGTGCTATGGTCTTTTCGTAATTCAGTGTTTCTAATTCCAAATCAATTGTTTTTATCAATTTTCGATTAGAAGCAACTGACTCTTGCGGTACCTGCTCACTTCCCGAATCTGCTTTTGCTTCTGACTCTCCGGTTGTTTCATTGGATTCTTCCATCATTTCAGGAGCATAAGAATCTACATCTTCATATATATCCTCTGTTGCTTCCTCTGAAATACTTTCTGTAGCAGAAGTTTCTTTATAATTTTGACTTGCGCCACATCCCGTCAGCACTGCTGCAGTTATAAATACTGCCAGATAACCTGTTATTTTTCTATATTTCATATAAATTCCTCCCTTTATTCTACGTTAAATATATACCCCTTCATTTCATCATCCACCATCAGCAGTAAACGATATTTGTTTTCTGCATAAAGTTCCTGTTCCAATACAATATCACTTGCATATCTGCTTCCCGGCGCAAGCTCATACACCTGTCCATCTTCTTTGGTTTCCACCACATACCAGCCATCTTCCTGCCATACCTCCAGCATATAGCTACCTTCTATAAACTGTGCCGTATTTTCTGTATTATTTTGAAGCTGTTGGTATAATATCCAGCCATTTTCCTGCTGATAAACTGCAGTGACTTTTACACTCACCGGTTCTGCTTTCATATCTGTTACATTTATTTCATCGCCATAGCCAGACTTTGCACCCGAAGAATTTTCCGACTTCATTTCACTATCGCTTGTATCAAATTCCTCTTCTGCTTCATCGCCAGTTGTTTCCGTAGCCATCTCTACTGCTTCTTCATACGCAACTGTGTCCTCTTCACTCCAATAAGGTGACAGTCCATTGACTACAAGAAACCCTAAAACAGCCACCGCCGCGCCGGCTCCTAATGCTTTGTAAATCCGCAACATGTTTTTTCGCTTATTTTCTTTTATGAGTTTATCCATATTCTTTTCAAACCCTTTTGAAAACTTGTGTAATTTCTTAAGCTCCGGATTGGCTGGAATCGCCTTGATTTCTTCTTCCAACAGTTCTTCCAAACATTCCTTTAAGATCACCTCTGCCTTATCCATTTTCAACACCCTCCATTAACATTTCCTGAAGCTTCTTTCTTGCCCTGAAATATCTTACATTCGCTGTTTTTGCAGAAATCCCTAATATATTTCCAATATCTTTGTCTGATAATTGATGTACCAGCTTAAATTCAAACACCAAACGGTAAGTGTCATCTAACTTCTTGACTGCTTCCTTAATTCTTTCTATACTTTCCCTTTCTATAAATTCGTTTAAAATATCAGTGGGTGCCTCCAATAAATATTCTTCCGCTGCATCCTGAAGCGGGAGTTCACCCTCCCTTCTTTTACGAATAATATCAATTGCTTTGCTTTTCACAATAGTTCTCAAAAATTTCTTTGTGCGTCCCTCGTTACTTTCATCTACCTTATTTAAATGGTGTGTCAATGCCAAAAACGCTTCCTGTACTGCATCCTCTGCAAGTTCTTTATCTTTTAGTATTTCATTGGCACTGTACCACATCATATAACGGTATCTTTCATAAATACGCACAAATTTATCTTTTTCTTCTTCTGTATCTAAAATATTTAAAAATAAAAGCATGCTTTTCTCCCCTTATTGTCTGACGTCTTACTACTAAAACGTAAAAAACTTTCCATTTACTACAGGATTTTCCATTTTTTATTTTTTTCTTTATTTGAGCATCAAAAATGCCCCAAGATTTCCTCTTTTCCCATGACTGGCACGATGAGAAAATAGTAACTCACTGTTACAACAGGTACATATATTTGTTACACTTATATTCTCTTCCAGTATTCCGGCACGTAACAAAATCCTTTTATTACATTCCCACAAATCCAGCTGATATTTACCATTTCCTTTATCATCCATAATCTTGTCATACTCTTCCTCTGGGAAAATCTTTTGAAATTCCACTGCCACATCTTCACTAACTTCATAACATTCCCTGCAGATAGAAGGAGCAATTGCCACAAGAATATCCTCTGGCTTAGAACCATATTCTTTTTCCATAGTTTCTATTGTTCTTCTTCCGATTTCGCCAACCGTTCCCTTCCAGCCGGAATGGGACAAACCAATTGCCTTATTTTTAACATCTACAAAATAAAGGGGAACACAATCTGCATAGAAGGTAGATAAAACTAACCCTTTCACATTTGTTACCAATCCATCGATATCATGATAATCCCTTGGTTTTGTAAATCCTTTTCCTCTATCTTCTTCCGTTACCACACGGATGTTGGTGGTATGCGTCTGGTCTGAAAACACATAATCCTCCGGTCTGACCTCCAGGGCTTTTGCAAATCTTATAAAGTTTTCCGTAACAGCTTCCTCTTTATCGCCTCTGCTATAACTTAAATTCATAGATGCATAAATTCCCTCACTGACACCACCCATTCTGGTAGAAAATCCATGGGTTACAATTCCACATTCATTCAAAGCATTAAATTGCAGGAAAGGTACACCTTCTTTCTCCCATAATGTCATAACACTTTCCTTACTTTTATATTTAAAATTATATTTCATTATTCTATCCTCCTAAAAAGCATTCTCAATATGCCTGATTTCTTCACCTAAAATAGCAATCACATCAAATCTGCATTCTGTATCCAATGGCAGATGTTCACTTACCAAAAAGTATTCTGCCACCTTTCTGATTGTTCTCTGCTTCGAAAAAGAAACAGCTTCTTCGGGATATCCGAAAGAAGCTGTCTTACGGTACTTCACTTCCACAAACACAAGAACGGTATCCTGCCTTGCAATCAAGTCAATTTCCCCCATCCTGCATCTGAAATTTTTGTTTACAATCGTGTAACCTTTTCCCCTTAAATATTCTTCTGCTTTTTCCTCATAGGCAGTTCCTATACTCCGTTTATTATCCATTTACTTTTCCCTTCAATTTTTCCATATCATCCACAAAAACAAGAATTTCCGCCACAACCTCGTAAAGCTCCGGCGGAATAAAATCGCCAATCTCTAATTTCGACAATGTATCTGCCAATTTTTCATCCTTGTGCACCGGCACCTTAGATTCTTCTGCCTTTTTCACTATTTTTTCTGCCAGTTCGCCCTTTCCCGTTGCTACAATCTTTGGTGCCTTTTCTCCGGCTTCATAGGATAAGGCTACTGCTTTTTTTACTTTTTTATTTTCCTTAAAATAATATTGATATTCACTCATAACATCACGTCCTTATGTCAAATGAATATTTATTCATAACATGTTCTTCACTTTGAGCACCTGTAAATTCTTCTACCAAATCTTTTTCTTCCGGTTTCTTTTCAAACCCTGCTTTCACCAGAAATCCTTTTTCCTCCAGTTGTCGAATCAGTGACTCACTATGACTTTCCAAAAATTTTGCAATATCTTCTCTCTGCAAATAAAAGCGGGCGCTTACCTTCCTCTGTTCCATGGTAATATAAACATCCATACTTCCTAGCACTTCCATATCCAAATGCAGCAGTGCCGTAAACGCACCGCCATTTTCCCCCAACCGCTTTTTTTTCGTCAGAACATAAAGTTCACTGTGTACATTCTGGCTTGCGAGCTTTACCGGAAGCTGTACATAGGAATATAGCTGATTTAACTGGTTTATATATTCTACGTTCTGCCGGATTGCGGTAGTGTTCTTCATCGCAGAAGTGTCTTCCTTTCCCAGCTGGTTTATCATCTCTGTAAACTGGTTCATTTTCCGGCTGATTTTTTCGTAATATTCCTTTACATTTTCTTTATTTAATTGTTCCGGCTTTAATAACAACTGCTCCTCTATAGCAGATTTTAGCACCGTCTGAAATTCTCCACTCTGCAGCAATTCTCTTACAGTCGTCATCTTTTCTTGATATTGTTCTGCATTTGTTCCTACACTGGACTGCTGAATTTGCTGTTGTATTTCCTGCACCAACTGTCTTACGGTGCGCACCAGTTGCTCTGACTTGATTTCACCATTTTTTACTTGTATTGCCAAATGTACATCACCGGTTGCCTTTTGTATTTTCTGAGCCAATTCAAATCTTCCATTTTCCTCCAGCTGACCTGCTAACTCACCTTTCAGCATACTTACTTTCCCCTGTTCTGTATTCTGCCCGTAAGAACGGTTTTCTGCCGGCAGTTCATACTCTTCAGAGTTCACCGCTGTCTTAGCTGCCTCCATGGACTTTTCCGCTGTTTCATACATTTCAAACGCCGCATATAATTTTGATATCATATCCTGTTTCTGATATGATTTGGTATTGGAATCTGTACTTTTTACATTTTCCTCAAGTGCCCGTATAACTCCTTCTGCTTCTTCATTCAAATTTTTCAGACTTTCTACAATATGCTCCAGTTCTGATTCCTGTCCCTGAAAGCGCTCCACTACTGTTTCAATATGTTCCAAAGCCTGTTTCTGAACATCCGTAAGATTTTGAGCATTATTACGCAACATAGTTTCGTTTTTTAAATTATCATATAACACAGGTCCGCCCTGGTAAGAAGTAGTAATTTTTTCTCCCTGCATTACTTCTGTGACATTTTCCTTAAAAAATACTTTTTCACTTTCTGCAGACTCTATTTCTCCCTCCAGTACAATATCTGCTATTTTTCCAAATATCTCCAACGCACTTTCCTGTTTTGTAAAATTCTCTCCTACCAACTTAGAGATATCTGCTGCCACCTTTGAAATCTCATTCGCCAGACGGTACTCATGATTCTGATAGCTTTCAAACTTTGCTATATTTTCATCTGTTGGCAAAAGTCCCATTTTCTGTAACTGCACCAGTGTTTTCATATCCGTATCCGGATGAAGTGCTATTTGCCGCATAAATTTCGTAATCGTTTCTTTGTCAATTGGCATCTGCTCACTCATTAACAAATTCACCAGCTCTGCATTTTTAGGATTCACTGGTATCCCTGCGTTTTCCAGTGCCTTTAATACAGAGGAATTTTGTATATTTACGTCAAACATAGGCTTAATCGCCAACTTTTTCCCCGTATTTGCTTTCACAAGAAAAGCCAACATCTGACCTTCCATTAATTGTATATTGCCATTGACACTGGCCTGAATAGTCTGACCGTTATCTAACCGCAAAAAAACTTTGTCTTTTCCTACTGACACCACTTCTCCTGCAAATACTTTTCCCGGAGTCAGTTCACTTAAACTGTTCCCCGATTGCTTGCCTGCTGTGTTTGTATCGACTGTAGGAATCTCCCCTGCATATCCACCGTGATTATTTCCTATTCTACCAAAATCCAATACAAACACCCCCTTCTTTTGCGCCTTTTACTCTATAAAATTCTTTATAAACGTTTTTCGATGTATTGGACTTGCTCCATATTTTCTAATTGCCTCGATATGTGCTGCAGAGCCGTAACCTTTGTGTCCCGCAAAACCGTATTCTGGATAAATTTTGTCATAATCTAACATCATTCTATCCCTGGTAACTTTCGCAATAATGCTTGCCGCCGCAATAGAAACACTTTTAGCATCTCCCTTGATAATCGGTACCTGCGTCATCTCCACTTCCGGTATGGTTACTGCGTCATTTAATAATATATCGGGCGTTACACCTAATTCCTTAATTGCAATTCGCATAGCTTCATAAGTTGCCTGTAAAATGTTGATTTCATCAATACGTTCCGGTGAAACAATTCCAACACCTGTGGCAACAGCTTTTTCCTTGATTTCATCATACAACTCATCTCTTTTTGTAGCACTAAGCTTCTTTGAATCATTTAAATAAAGAATCTCTGCATCTTTTGGAAGTATCACAGCGCCTGCCACCACCGGACCTGCTAATGGTCCCCTTCCTGCTTCATCAATACCGCAAATATATCCATAAGCCTCGTATTCTTTTTCATAGGTGCGCATGACCTGAAGCCGTTCTAATTCTGCTTTTCTTTTTTCAATTTCTTGTTCTGCTTTATGAACCAACGCTTTCACGCCGGCTCTTTCATCTTCTTTATATTCTTCCATAAAGAAAGGCAGCATTTCAAAAGTCGCTGCCTTTAATTCTGCCTTTATTTCATTTATCTTTTTCGCCATAATTTACCTCACTACTGATGCTTTAATATTCCAAAATCAGACAATGGCCAGATACGCACCCATGCCCTACCTAAAATCCAATCTTCAGATACTGCCGCTACCGAAGGATCCCTGCTGTCACAGCTTCCGTTTCTGTTATCTCCCAGCACAAAATACTCGTCTTCACCCAAAGTGAATGGTTCCTCTGCAAGTCCCGAATCCAGCATTACTTCGTTGCCATAATTTTCTTCAAGTTCATTGCCATCAATGAAAATAGTACCATCTTCATCAATCTGTACGGTTTCACCCGGAAGCCCAATAATACGTTTAATATAATAGGTATTTTCTTCATGCTGGAACTTAAAAACAATAATATCAAATCGCTCCGGTTCCTTGAAACGATAAGTCAGCTTATCAACAATCAAGTTATCACCGTCCGTTAACGTAGTTTCCATGGAACTTCCGCTGACCACGGTTCTTTGTCCTACAAATTCCACCACCAGATAAGTAAGTACAAACACAATAGCAAGATACAGTAATACGCTGAATGCTTCACGTATAATTCCCTTTACCCCGCCAATGTTTTCTTTTTTATTTTGTTCTTCATTTCCCATTTATTTTACCGCCTTTATTTTTTATCAATGTGCGCATATATATTTTATTCCTCTTTTGCTGGAAATTCAAGTGTTATTCTTCCTAAACGTCCACTTCTGAAATCATCAATCATCAGCGTGGCAGCTTTTGTGTAATCCACTTCGTCTCCCTTTGCCACACATCCTCTGTTTTTGGCGATCTGAGCAAGAATTTGCGTATTATTCTCTACTTCTTCCAATTCATATCTTTTTGCCAACACGCCGGCATAATTTTTCTTTAAGAAGTCAATTAATTCCAACGACAGTTCTTCTACATTTAGAATTTCATCTTTTATGGAACCGATAAAGGCAAGACGCAATCCCACGGTCTGATCTTCAAATTTCGGCCACAAAATTCCCGGGGTATCTAAAAGCTCAACATTCTTATTCAGCTTAATCCACTGTTTTCCCTTGGTTACCCCCGGCTTATTTCCTGTTTTAGTACATGCCTTTCCCGCAAAAGAATTAATAAATGTTGATTTTCCCACATTGGGAATTCCCACTACCATGGCACGCACCGGACGATTTAAGATTCCACGTTTTCGGTCACGCTCGATTTTTTCCTTACATACCTCCATTACGGCTGCATTCACTTGTTTTACACCATTTCCATTTCTGGCATTTACTTTTACTACAAAATATCCTTTTTCCTTAAAGTATGCCATCCATGCCTCATTGTAACGCTCGTCGGCAAGGTCTGATTTATTTAAAAGCACCAGTCGAAACTTATTCTTTCCAAGACTGTCTATTTCGGGATTACGACTACTCAAAGGAACTCTGGCATCTACCAGCTCAATGATTAAATCAATGAGTTTGATATTTTCCTCCATCATTCTCTTTGCTTTTGTCATATGTCCCGGATACCACTGAAAATGCATTCTTTTTCTCCTCGTATTATATAGTAGTAGTTTTTAGAGACCCTCTCCAAGGTCTTTATAACTATTAAGTCATAGTCTTTTCTTTACCTCTTCTGCAGGTTCGACTATGATATATAAGATGCTGTGGATTGGTTCTTTTCTCC
>JBGVOM010000134.1:0-2604 GCA_045126515.1 Lachnospiraceae bacterium | reverse complement strand
ACACTAAGACCATGATAATTGCAATTCTCTTTTATTGGTTACACAATCTGTCAGATACAAATTAATAAGTGTCTGATATGGAATACCAGAACGCTCCGCCTGCTGTTTAAAATACTCAATTACGTCAGAATTCAAATTAATTGTGATCTGCTTCTTCTCTTTCTGTAAATATGGATTTTTCTAGCTTTACTGAAATCGTATTCTTCTCTCATGCCAACACCTCCCTAAAATTCATAATATTGACTTGTTTCTGTTTTAGTAGCTTTTCTAGCGGATATAATCCTAATAATCGTATCCGACACACGATAACACTTAAATCCTTTTTTCCTCAATTTTTGCATTCTTATCCTCTTTCCAAATAAACACAAAAACCTCCCAGAACAGAAGTCCTGAGAGGTTGTAAATCGTATTGAATTGTCTCGCGACGTTTGATTAACGTTTTGATAACTGCAAACCCTTGATTTTACTGAGGTTAGCCGATGGAAAGTTGCGCTCTCTTATTTGCAATATATCTCAATTGCTTTTGCTGTAAACAGAGCAGTTCCTTCTCCACCATAGCTATCAATGTTTTCGGTAAATTCTCCGCCACTTGCATACATCTTTCCCAGACCTGATAAAATTTCTTTTGTACAGGTGTAATAATTCTCTGTGATGAAATCCTGCAATTTTTTCACCTGTAATTGAACCGTATCACAGGATGTATCTAATTCTTTTATCTTGCCAAACTCTGTAAAAATAAGCATAAAACGATTGATTACATCCTTCTGCTGTGTATCAGACACCCCTTTCGTCTTTTCTTCAAATTCCTGATACTGGGCTGTCTGTCCCCATTGTTCCTTTGCACGCTTTGAATAATCTTCCATCTTTTTTTTATCAAATACTTTAAAATCCGTCTTATTTACTCCCATCGTTTTTATTCTTCGAGCAAAATCAATCAAATTTTCTATATGTTCCTTCTTCAATACCAAAAGTTCTATTTGCTGCTCTAATACTTTTTCCTTATTAAATTTAGGATTATATATAATATCTTTGATTTCTTTCAGTGGAAATTCCAATTCTCTAAACAATAAAATCTGTTGCAACCTTTCTAGTGCTTCTTCATCATACAAACGGTATCCTACCTCTGTATACTCAGTTGGTTTTAACAGTCCGATACTATCATAGTACTGAAGGGTACGTATACTTACTCCTGTTAGCTTACTTACCTCATTTACTGTCCTCATAGGAATTTCCTTTCCGAATAATGGTCGTTTCACTCCAAAATCCATCTATTTCTTTCAAAATTTCTTCTGCTGGAAGTATTGTTGCGTCAACAATATCTTTTCCAGTTTTATCCAAATAATATTTCACCATATAATATCCGCATGCATACCCAGCACAATAAGGCATACCCACCGGAATATAATTTTGTAATTTTGCCATTTCATCTCCATACATATATGATGTAATATTGTCAAATCCTTGCACTTCTAAAGCGTCCTGGATAAGTGGCTTAATATATTCATTTAACATTTCCTGGTCAGTTTTACTAACCCATGGTCCTAAGTTCTCTTCACCGTAAAGTTTTACTGCAAAATTTTCTGCCAATCCTTCACAAATCATATATTCTGCTAATGATATTTCATTACTCCACTTTATATATTGAAATCTTACATTATGATTCGTCTCATGAGCTAATACAACTGGAATCCTTGTTTTTGTCGTTTCAGAAGGTACTAATGATCCAAATATGTATCCCGGAATTCCACCATCACCACAATAACCATCATTCATCACCGAATAGGGACTAGATGGATCTGCGAGCATCAATGTAAACATATACTCTTTAACCTTCAAATCTATTCCATGTCTAACAAATGTCATAAGAGAGCTTTCAATAGATGCCACGCAATCCGTCCATAACTTTTCATCTGCTAATTCTGCAATATATTTTTGTTCTGTGTCTCCTATTTTTTGTGGCAATAAATATCCTAACATACCGCTTGCCATCACCACATCATATCCGCCAGATTGTTTTGCTTTCAACGGACAGTGATACATATCCCATTTCTTTTCAAATTTTTTCATAAAGTCATAGCGATATATATCATCTTTCTTCTCTAACGATGCATTTGCTATCTTTCGATAAATCTCATCTGATTTTACTATTTCTATTATAAATTCATGCATATCATTTCCTCCTATCGATAAGTACACTTTAAACTATTACGCAACGTAGGAGTCAAGACTTTTTTCAAATATTTATCTGATGAAACTTCAAAGTTTCCGTTTCCTATATTAATATACCTATCCAATAAATAAAAGTACCTTCCATAAATTCTACCACAGTTCTCTTTCTAAATAAATACAAAACCTCCCAGAACAAATGTCCTGAGAGGTCGTGAAACGTCCTGCGACGTCTTGAGTCGTATAAACTTGTATAGTCTCGAACGAATTCCTAACGTTTTGAGAACTGTGGTGCTCTACGAGCTGCTTTGAGACCGTATTTCTTACGT
The DNA here is from genome assembly GCA_045126515.1 of Lachnospiraceae bacterium. GTDB lineage: Bacteria > Bacillota > Clostridia > Lachnospirales > Lachnospiraceae > RUG11237. The sequence goes on along the minus strand of JBGVOM010000134.1, from coordinate 109 downwards.
TCTTTCATTCTTGGATCTCTTGTAAGGAATCCTGCTGCTTTAAGAACCGGTCTGAAATCTGCATCAACTTTACGGAGAGCTCTTGCGATACCATGTCTGATAGCGCCTG
>JBGVOM010000133.1:0-62802 GCA_045126515.1 Lachnospiraceae bacterium | reverse complement strand
CTTCCCATTGGGGAGATTTCCCGCACCAGACAGTCCAGGTCATCATACTCATACCGTGTCAGCTGTCCTTGGGTGACTCCGTTTTCCTTGAAGTTGGGAGACGCCTGACGGATGAGATTGCACATCCTGTCGTAATCGTATCTGGTCACATTGCCTTCTTCGTCTTCCTCTTTTGTCACATAATCCACGTCATTATAGCCGTAGTGGACTGCACCGAATTCATTTTCTACCACCATGTTGCGTCCGGCTTTGTCATAGGTGTAGCGGATTTCTGTTCCTTCCGCATTCTTCATGGAAGAATACAGGGCAAAGCCGGTATCATATGTATAGGTGGTTTCATTCCCTTCCGGGTCTGTTTCACGGAGCATTCTTCCTGCACTGTCATACTCATAAGTATAGGTCTGCATGGTTCTGCCATCCAGCCTGCGGCTCTTTTGAATCATGTTTCCGCCAAGGTCATACCGGTAAAATTCTTCCCGCCCTGCATTGTCAGTACAGCTCAGCATTTCCCCGGCTTCATTGTAGGTAAAGACTGTTTTCAGTCCGTTTGGCAGGGTTTCCTCTAACAGATTTCCCTCCCGGTCATAGACCCGGTGGGTTTCGCTCCCGTTTCTGTCACGCTCGTAGATTACGTTGTGCCACTGGTCGTATTTCTTTTCCTCATAAGTGCCGTCTTCGTAGGCTATAACGGTTGGAAGTTTTTCTTTCCCGTAACTGTAGGTGATGCGGTTTCCTGTGGCAGTGGTGACAAAAGTATTTTTCTTTGCCACATCATCATAAAACATGACATACTCTTCCCCATTGGACAATTCCTGCCGCACCACACGCCCTTTCCGGTCATAGTGGTTTACCACATAGGTTCTGCCATTCTGGTCTGTAACAGACCGAATATAACCTTCTGCCGTATATTCATATCGGATCGTTCCTCCGTTTGCCAGAGTCACTTTTGTTAAAAATTCTCCTTCATATTCATAAAAAAGTTTTCTTCCTAAAATATCTGTGATTTCTGTGATTTTTCCCTCTTCCATGGCAAAGTTAAGGAACTGGCCGCCCGGATATTCCACTCTTTTAAGTACATTTCCTTCATAAATATATTCTGTACGGTTGTGGTTCTTATCCTCTGCGCAGGTCATCTTTCCGTCGGTCCTGTAGTACATGGAAATTCCACTGACATGATCCCTCAGCACGTATCCTTCTGTTGTATCAAACAGACGGTACTGCTGTTTTCCCTGCATCAGGTTTTCATAGCCGTATTCTGTTTTTTTGAAACGTATCAAATGCATGTCCGGCATTTGGACGATGGTTAGATTATCCTGCCATGTGATATTGCTTTCCATTTCTGCCATCCATCGGCTGCCGAACAGACCGCCTTCGTTGGTATAGACGGACTCGTAGGTACGCTTAAAGTAACGGCTTCCTGTAATATCCGTAAGGGCAAAGTCTGTATACACCAGAGTCTGGCTTCCTGTTACTACATTGATTGGGTCATACTTACAGGTCTGTTCGTCCTGGCTCTTATCATTTCCCTTTTTCTTGTTATTATCCGGTCCATCGTCAGAATCTCCACCGTTTTTATTTTTTGATTTCTTTTTTTCAAAAGTATCACGGGTTTTCTTAATCTGACCTGCTGTGGCAACCCCAAGATTCCCCATGCTGATTAGTAAATCTATATCTTCCTGATTATGTATATCAAAACCTCCATGTGTACACTTGTACAGAAAAGCGGCAATCTGGTCTTTATTCCGTATAAAGCTTACCACCAGATTTACAGAAGAATAAAAATATTCCACTGCCTTAATTACCTTGCTGTATTTTGACACGGCTTTGGTTACTTTAGCTGCTGCTTTACTCACCTTTCCTACTACCTTGGCCGCTTTGCTTCCTGCTTTTAATGCCTTAGCACTTCCCCCAATGAAACTTCCAATGCCGGGAATGGCGGATACCAGGGATGAGGCTGCTCCAAAATAGTCCCCACGCGCAAGGGATATCCCTGCATTTACAATGTCAAGGGCATCTCCTATACCAGGAATAAACCCTGCTACATCCAACGCAAGCTGCAACCCGTCCAATGCGGTTTCCCACCAGTCATGAAGTTCTTCTTCTACTTTTTCATGTTCTGTCTGTTCATAGCCCAGCCAGCGGAATTCCGGTGTAGAAAAAGTAATTTCACTGCTTAAGTCTATGACACTTTCTCCTGTCACCAGCAAAAGTTCCTCACTTCCATACAATGACAATACTCCGGTTTCGTAAACAACCTCTTGTTCTTCTTCCTGACTTTCTTCTTCTCCGCCGCCCCACAGGTCATAGAATACCATTCCCTGAAATCCTTCCACAAAGCTGTCTTTAATATCATTTCCCAGACTGCCGGCTCCGGTACTTGCTGCTGTCAGGAAAGCATCTATTCCCCCTAGTCCACTGTCTGCTGCATATTCTTCTGCACCTGCTTTATCTCTCTGGGTAAATTTTGCTTTTCCCTGTTTTAGAAGTTCATTATGCTCTGAAGGTTTCTTTTCCCCTGCCGCCAGACGGATATTTTTGTCTGCATGAATCTGTATCGCCTGCCCTGAGGTAATGGTGATGCCCTCTTTTTCATCCATCTTCACGGATATTTCCTGGTCGGAATCATTGTCATGAAGCTCTCGGGTTGCTGTGATATTTAACCCGGTAGTTGTAAATTTTATCATCTTGTCATGGTTTGTCATGACTTTTTCTTCCGGCTTATCATAATCCGGATGGGAGTCATTTGTTCTCTTGCTTCCCATGCAAATAATTTTTCCATTATTTTCATAGTAAATAAATGCTTTATCTCCCACATCGGGCATACAGTAAAAGCTGTTGCTGATTACCGATTCGTATGGAATCCAGGTCAGCCCACCTCCGATTCCTCCATTAGCATCAAACTGCACTTGTATCTGATTTCCGTCCACAGCCGTAACCGTTCCTGTCACAATGCCACTGGCTATGGATGGTGTCGCCTGTGACTGATAAGATGGTGCTGTGCAACTGCTTTTCTGCACCTGTATCTGATTGGTGAGTACTCCTTTCTGTCCCATAATCAGATGTTCTAATACGGTTTCCTTTCCAATATGGTCTCCCGCTGCTATGGCAAGATTTTCACTGACATAACTCTGATTTTCATAAGCATAGGCTGCCGCAGTGCTGTCCTGATTTTTCTGCACCTGGCGAAGTTCTGAAATATCTTTGCTGACAGCCTGCACCTGTCCTAAATCAGACTCAGGATAGGTGGCAAATCCCACTTCTCCAATGGCAATGGTACTACTTTTAAAATCTGCATATACATTGTATTTGTACTGTGCTGCCAGCCGTTTGATAAACTGCCACGGTGTTTCATCCTGTCGGTACACCACATGAGAGATAGCAATATCTTTCTCAAACTGAGCCGTCACTCCGGTACCTGACAGTGCATGATTTACCAAATCCGACAATTTTTTCCCAGGATCCTGAAACACACAGCTATCCTTCTTTTTATCCGCCAGAACAGATTTAGTAGCAATTAATAGTTTTACCCTGTGATATCCATTCTGATTGCTGAATCCTGCCTGTGTAATTACCCCCTTCAAGAGGATTGTTCCATCTAAAAGAACAGTGGCTTCACCGTCTGTCAAAGCATTGACCTGACCACTTTTCACTGTATCTGACACTTCCAACATTACTTCACAGATGCCGTGTTCTCCTACTTTTCCTTTTAATCTGCAATCTAAAATTGTCTGATACGAAAGACCTGCAGAAATTTTTAGCTGAGCTAAAGTGTATTGTCCCTGTATCATTCTTCTTCTCCCTTCGTAATCTCTGGTTTCTTTTCTCCAATCAATACCATGATTTCGGATTCTTTCAAATTTTTCCTTAAATTATGACTTTCCTCCGTTACAGGTTCCGCAGTTAATTTTCCCACGGACTTTCTTCCCTTTTCATCTGACACAATAGAGCCCATCACTGCCACCTGTTTTTCTTTCTTTTTAGCCTTTTTCATACTCTTTGTTGGAGTGGAACTAAATCTTGCTTCCTTGATTTTTCCCTGCTTCTTAGTCTGGCTTTGCTTCATCTTTTTGCTCTGGGTCTTTTTTGTACTTACCGATACACTATAATTCAGTGCCATCATATACATCAGTAATGCAACTAATCCATAAGCTTCCTCCCCCAAGGATGCGTTACCTATAATATAGGGAAGCAATTCAAAGAATCTGATAATATCTGCCATATTTGCATTCCCGGATAACATATTTACTGCATTATAGGCTGCCACTGCCCCGTTTCCTTGAGAAGCCACTGTTCCATTTCCCAGTATGTAATTACCGAGTACGGCGGAATTCACAATATTTCCTGTAGAGTCCACTGCATTTTGTGGCATCTTCTGTAATTTATTATGAGCATAGTTGGCAGCACTTTTCTCCGGTGACACTGCATACATAGACATTGGTCCTTCCATATAATCCATAGTTTCACCCATGGCTCCTGCAATCACTGAACCAAAAGCTGAATCTTCTGCTGCACTTGGACAAAAATCCTTCAGCTTCTGAGCCATGGAATCCGGCATTTTATTAATTGCATGATATCCCTTCTCAGTGCTTTCCACTGTTTCTCCTGTGTTTTCGCCACCTTCTACTTCGGATTCTGTATCTATGGTAATACTGCCGCCATAATAGCATTGCAGAGTACTATCTACGGTAATTGCCGGTGCCCCATCAATATAGTAATCTTCATCTACATCTTTCCAGGGAGTTATAGTCATGGGCTTACATTTACAGCCTTCACAGCCTAACATTTCTTTTAACTGTTTACTTCCCAAAAAACCCCCAAAAGGAGACAATGCACCTAAAATCATATCCTCTAAGTTAATGGAATTTGATGGATTCTTAGAAGACTTACATCTTCCAAAATGTAATATATGTTTGTCCGGTTCATGGTCATTAGCATTCATAATGGGTGTATCCGGGGACTGAAACCACACGCCATGATCCAATGGCAGATTCAGATACTGGCTCATAGAGCCAAACGAGCATTTTGCTTTCATCAGTCTGGTAACATATTGTGTTTTTCCTGTTCCTCCCGGCGTTTCTTCTACTTCTATTTGTGCCATTTTTACTCCTCCCTTACCGTTTATTTTATCTTTACTTCCTCAAAATCAATTCCAAACATTCTACGCCGCATGATACTTTCTGCTACTGCCAGTGATATTATTGTAATCTTTTCTGAAATACCACCTACTACAATAATGTCTTTATTCCGAAGCTGACTTCCCTTCAACACCAGATCTGTCACTGCTCCATTAGGCGCAATGATGGAATCCTCATGAAGACATTCTGTCTGCTCCTGAAAATACACATAATAGGAAGGGGCCAGTTTGAAGGCATCTTTTTCTTTATTTGTATAGTTTTGTACGCTCTTAAACTCTATAGAATTGTCATACATCCGAAATACCTTTCGCAGTCTGGGTGATATCATAGGGGTAGGTGTTGCCACATAATCCGACACATCAAAATCCGGCTCGTAATCAAAATAAGTAACCATTGATTTTGGAATCTGCTGAAACTGCTCTCTGGAAGGATTAGCCACATAAATCTGACTGTCTAACCCTTCCACAACAAAGGGCTTATTCATTTTCTTGCTCTGGCATATTCTCAAATATTCCATTTTCATCTATTTTTCCCTCCATTGCACTGTTTTCTAAATTACATTCACTGACTTTAATTTTTACACGATAATTATCAAATATATTAGAATAGCTTAAATTACAATGTTCCAGTTCCATATAGTCTATCTGTGATTGAAAGATTTCTAATGGCTTATATATATCCCTTATACCGCCATTTTCTTCTCCTTCGTAATGAAAGTTCACATCAACACCTTTTAGCTGTTCTATAATACAGTTATTCATTGTCATACCATAACCGATACATTTCTCCATATCCGTATGGTAAAACCTACAATTTTCAAAAGTAACGTCTGTCAGGTCACACTTTTCAAACCTACAGTCTACGAACTGGCATTCCACAAATCGGCTGTGATTTAAGTTCAACTCCATAAATTCTTTTTTGCGATATACTTTATGCTGATATTTTCTATATTGTAAGGGCTCCCCTTCCGTGTTAAAGAAAATATCAACCTCCGGATTTTCCGCATATAACTGCTTTTGTCGATCCATGTAATTTCCAAAACTGATATAGAAACATTCCGTTTTTATTAATTCTTTTAGTGGTTTCATGTCGTCTAAGGTATCGAAGGTGTATTTTACCATTCCATAAATAAGTGCATTCAACATACCTGTGCTTTCCATCATCATTTGTTGGATCCTTGCCTGACTGATATAACGGGTAACCTGCATCTCTTTTACGTCCTTTTCCAATCTTTTCTTGTATTCTTCCCAATAGTTAAGAATCCACTGGCATGGAAAATTTTTGCTGAAAAGTCTGGTACCTAAAACGCCCAACTCCCCATAAGCATCATATCTAAGTGCCGGTTCTTCCTTAAAAATAGAAACATCTAACAGTGAAATCTGTATGCACTCTACGGAAACCGGAAATTCATTCTGTCCGGCAACCACTCCAAGCAAAAATATTTCTAAATTTTTTTTAATCTGCTCTGTCAGTTCCTGTCTGTGTTCCTTTAAATATTGAAAGGTATGTTCCAAGAACCATCTTCTTTCTTTTGCATGATAAGTTGCTATAAATTCCTGTAAATAATTGTGTTCCATCTTTTCCTCCATTTGCTATGCAATGGTTACGTTGGTAGCACCAACTTCGATTTTATCCGGTTTCATATCAATGTAGGATTCCGCAGTAGATATTATGATATTATTATCCGCCTGAAGTACCATTTTCTGATTTGCCATTACCGAAATATTTGTTTTGGAACATATATTAATGTCTTTATCGCAACTAATGGTAATTCCATCCTCATTCGCAAGGTTAATAAAGATTTTGTTTTCTTTGCAGGTGATAAATATTCCTTCTTCTGTCATTAAAATTTCTTTTCCTGCCGGAGAACGCCACTTTTTGTGTTTTGGATTATCTAACGGTGATACATTAACTGAGCTGGCTGCAAAAGCTTCCCCCTCATTACCGGATGGAAAAAATACTCGAACGGTATCACCTTCCGCCGGCATGCAGTAGAATCCGCTGCCGTCAGAAGATGAATATGCAGTAGAATATGGGAACCAGTAATCTCCCCCGCCATCATATTCCGCATCAATATCTACCAAATGCACCTGCACCTTATCCTTTTTTACTGCCTGAACAATTCCTGTAAACATCTTGCCGGAAACTGCTGCATTGGTGGTGACGCCCACTCCGTTTCCGCTGCTTCCCATGGCGCCACCACCGGAAACTGCTCCGCCGTTAGCAGACATCAAGGAGCGCTGTGCCTCAAAGCCGCTGTCCTGAGCTGCTGCTATTGTAGTGGTGAGGATACCGCTTACCATGGTGGCTGACAATTCTTTTACCCGCTCTGTCTGTCCGCCATAGCTTACTTTGTCTCCCAGATACATATACTGCTGAGTTTTAATACTGGTGCCACCACCCAGACTGCTTCCGTAATCGTATTCTACATCTTTCAACTTATAAGACTTTCCGGAAGCCGGCAGTCCAATGGTGATATTGGGTTTTTCTGTATCTACATTTGCAAATACCGGTGCATTAAAATTAGCAGCAATTCTTCTGGTAAATTCCCAGTTGGTTTCACTGTACTGCATCACAATACTTCCAATAGCTTTATCAGAAACATTCATAATCAGATTAGCTTGAGAACCGTATGTTTCCTTTAAAATTTGTTCATATGTTTTTCCCGTATTCTGAAAACTTTTTCTTTTCTTCTCTGTATCTAACAGATAGCTAGTTGATTTCAGGCTTAATTTAAGTAATCCATAAGTGTCCTGTTTCTCCACACCAACATTGGCTACCAGACCGCAAAATATAACCGCCGGCTGACCTGATGCCTTTGTAGTTATTGTAATTTTCGTTGTTTCATCACATCTTCTTGCGAAATCACTTGCCGCTGCCAAAGAGGCTTCCCCAGTTAATTCTGCTGTTGCATGCTGATTGATTGCATGATGAATAGATAAGCTGACTATCTTTGTAATTGGCGTTCCATCCACACTAAGATTTAAGTAAGAAATTGTTTCCATTATGCGTCTCCTCCTTCTAAAATCACCAGACTATCAATAGTTTCTTTTGCTATTTTTACATAGGACTTCTTATATTTATGTGGAAAAGTTATATTTCCCATTAAAAGCTGATTGTCAATGCTCACATAAAACATCACATTGTATATACTCATATCTACGGCATTGGATATAAATTCAACAATTCCTATATGATATTTTTTTTCTTCCACCATATGTTCAATCACATTGGAATTCATTACTTTTGTTTTTGGTCCCATTACTTCCATAATTTTCTTTGTCATTGGAACAAATTTTACCATTCCTTCATCTGGAATCTGATGACTGGTCAAGGAAAAAGAAAGCTGGTAGAAAATATTTTCCCCTCCGTACACATGGGTTGGTCTATTACCTGCCGGGTAAATATATTGCTTCACTTCATCCGATAATGCAAAAAAATCAGAAGGCATCAGTACACTTATTTTTAGTTCTGGAATCTGTACACGCTGATATGTCACCTGCCGTTCCATTATGGTAATGCTGCCATCAAATATGGATTCCTCCTTTTCTTCCCCTTTCATTTCTTTTTCCAGAATTTCCTGCTGCTCTTTTTGTATTCTTTTTTTCTCCTTTAATATTTCCTCATCCATGAACTGACTCATAGCAATCCTCCTAATCTATTATCATTCTTGATGACCTGCGCCGTACTTCTGGTTCTTCTCTGCCCTGTTTTATTTTTTTCAACACTTGTACCAAACCTTCATATATTTCTCGATTGTCCAAATGAGTTACCTTTTTTCCTAATCGCACAGCAATATACGTTTCGATTACCTTTCGATTTAAACTTTGTCCCTTCATGTTCCAGATCTGCAACAAAAAGGCTATGTCGGAACTATTAGTCACATCAAATCCTTTGGTTTCTTCTGCAAACTGATATAAAAGTTCCGGACATATGGTGCTTTCTCTATAACCTGCATACTCTGCTTCTATCATGCTTAAAGTATCATACTCTGTTTCATAATCCTGAAGATTTCTGTGCTGCGTTCTAAGCACTGCTCCCTTTTGCAAACGAAATCTTGCAATTTCTATGGCTGACGTTTCATGTTCTGTTCGTTCTGATATTTCTGCATACATTTCCATGGTGGTAAACATAAGTTCTTTTGACAATTCGCCAAATACAAGTTTTACTACGTTCCAGGTATCTGTTGGCTGGTATTGCAGATCTATGTTCTCTGTGATAAAACATATATTTCCCTGATAATTTACCAACCCTTTATGTATGGTAAGAATATTGTCTGTTATGGTAATTTCACATCCATTGATAATTCCATTTCCGTACCCTTCATAGGAAAGCTGTATTGCATCCACTGCATATGCTTTCATGGAATCCAGCATTTCCTGAGTTAGAATATTTCCTTTTTCAAATACAGGTATTTTTAATCCAATCATTGCTACCTCCTTAAAAAATCTCTATTTGATCTATTTCCAGTGTCTGCTCAGCCTGTATTACTCCAAAATGCTTCTCTTGAAATATGCGCATGGTGTAATTCAAAGGCAAAAATAATTTTTCCAATGCTGTAAGCATTTTTTGCTGAAAGGATATATTTTTTTCCTGTATGTATACCAAAATAACTGTTGGCTGAATTTTATTCCGATATACCACACAGTTATCAATAATCCCAGTAACTGTTCTGGCAAACAAGTATACACTTGACTGCATCTGACTTTGCTGATATAAGGTACGGGCAATAAAATGCTTTTTTTCTTTTGACAGGCTTGCAAAAATATCCTGTACATTTTCCCCATAGACACCTCGTTCTATACTTTTCCAGTAATTCCGAATATAATATTCATTTCTTGTGATTCCCAACTGAAATTCCTGACCAACAAGATAGTGGAGAATACAATCAAACAACAACTCTCTGTATTCTTCTTTGATATCCATATCAAACAGTGATTCAAAAACTTCCTCATACCGGTAGAAACTGTTAAAACTTACCTGATAGATGTGATCTTTTTCCATCTTTATGGCTTCCTCAAAAACTTCATAGTAGGGGCTAAAATATTCTGCCTGCCGATATCTGATTTTTTCCTGATTTTTATGTAAAAATTCCCAAATTTTGTTCATAACAGTCTATTCTGCCTTTCTCCTTTTACAAAATCTTGCCATAACATTTATATTCCCTCAGTTCCCATTGAATACAGCTCACCACATAGCTAAGTACATCTCCATTTAAATAATTGCCTTTATCTACTGCCTCAAATACCAAAAGCAATCCCGGCCTGTTTCCCTGTACCTGCAGTTCTTCCTTAATCGGCTCATCCATGGAATATGTATTGTTATCCTTCCAGCTCTTACAATCTATTTTTTGTATTTCCCTGAATTTTAGATAATTTTCCACTTTCAGTTCTCCAATGCGTTTTTGAATTCCTCCCAAGGTACGCATTAACACATTATCTGTCTGAGCCTCTCTGGCATTACTCATGAGGGGATATGCATCTTTGTAATAACATTTGATATCACTATGAAGTTCCAGTAACTGCCAGCTAATCGGTTCTACCTCCTTACATTCAATACATAAATCTCCGTACTCTTTTCTCACATTCCAGTATTCCAGCTGATCATTTGTCACCAGGTACCGACATTTATCCTCCAGCTGACTGCTATATATGATATGTGTAAAATTTATCTGATCCACTTCAAAGGTAGGATATGCACTGCTTCTGATAATCTTTTTTCCGATATTCCATATCGGAATCATCTCAAAAAAAATCTGTTCGCTGTATTCCTCAAAATCTACTTCAATGGATTCTATTATGTCCCCTTCCGGATAAGAGGCATCCACAATATATACATCTATCATTTTATTAATATAAGGAATCTGCAGTGTACGCCATGGTATTTGATTTCGCAAAAATATTTCATACAGTTGCTTTACTTTTTCTCCATATTTTTTATTCTTTTTTAAAATAAAATAAGCCTCAAATTCTGCATCTGCAGTTTTTATTTTTCCTTTAAATCTTCTTTTTTCCTTCCAAAGATTCTGTAGTTTTTCAAATTCCATTTGAACATATGCAGAGTAACAATAACATTCCTTTTTCTCTTCCAAACAGGCAATTAATTCATCTACCCTGATATTTTGTTCCTCTAAATCTTCTTCCACAATAGGAAACATAGTGTTTTCATAAGCAATCAGTTTATCTTTTGGGCAGATTGCTGTAATAACATCAAAATAATTTTTCTCCTGACTGCTATTCTCAAACATTCTCTGTTCCAATTTCTGATACTTTTCTTCTATGTACTGGTAAAATGGAGTGAAAAAGGAATCCATTAGGTTTCTCAGTTGTCTTCGCTCTGTATCATCTGTTATCTCAAGCAATCTGTCATTCATATATTTTTCCGGATTAAACTCCTGTTCAAATACTTTATTTTGCAATGCGTACTGTCTCTCCCTTCCTACTCTTTTCAAACATTACAGTGAATGTACAAGTACTATTCTTTTCATCAATCTCATATTCCATAGATTCTCCCTCTTTTAAAATTGAATTTATGGACTTTTGATTTTCCATCCACTGCATTTTAGTATTTCCTGCCCGGTTCTGAAAAAATTGTTTAATGAGATTTTCTTTGTAATCCTGAGTTACATACCGAATCACCCTTTGAATATAATTCAATGTCTGAATATGGCAGATTTCATCACTTACTCCCTTTTGGTATGCCAGTGTTCTATCCGTGGCAACCACAATTTTCCCCTGGCAAGGCACCAAAACTACTCCCACTCCTTTTCTCTGAATTTCCTGTATTAATTCCATAGGAAAAGCGAGAACTTCTCTTGCCATGGTTGTGGGTGTGACCAGTGCATGGTTTTCTTCTGTAATTCTGTACGCCACTCCCGGAATTTTATCATCAATATTTTTCTTATATTTAGCTTCTAAATATTTAGGACACTGACAAGCTGCAAATAACCCTGCTACGATATAGGAGGCCTCTATTCCCAAACCATCCAACCATAATTTTTTTTCACCCTTAATTCTTATCTGTTCCTCCAGTTCGTCATAAGTGGTATTATGCCCTAAGTTAAGTTGTGCCTGCTCTTTTGGAAGTACTACACAGTTGGGATAGCAGGGAATCACATATTCTAACTTTTGCAAGCCTTCATATTCCTGTAGCGTTTCCAGCCAGTTTTTCATTCCATGTTGTTTTAGCCACTGATATGTAGTTTTCTCTGTAATCTGAGGACTTACAAATGTTTGAATTTTATATTTCCCTAAAATCTGTAATAATACAGAAACTTCCTGACAAGTATTTACCGGATACTGTATTTTCTCTTTCGTTCCCTGAAATCTTTCCCGCAGATTTCTTTCTTTTTCGTAATCTGCTAACGAAATATTTGGGATAATTCCATACCATAATGTATTTTTTCCATAATTTTTCTGATTGACTGTTTCTAAATAAATCTGTAGTCTTTTGCGGGCATCCATGGATAAAATATCTTTTGCCGAGAAATTTGAAATTACCAAACTTGGATGCATTCCTTCCGGAATTTCTCCATATTGTTCAAAAAACATTTTTACACCTAATAACCGTTCTATTAAAGGTTTTCCCTGAATCCAGAACAGTTTTATAATATTTGCATAATACTCAAGATATTTTTCATAAACCGGCTGTAATTCCCATATCTGTTTTTTCGTATTTATAGTTGGAAGCAGCATACAATAGGACAGTAATTCCTTATTATAAACACTCCGTTGTCCTTTCATAAATTCCGCATACTCGTGCTGCCCTCTTTCTGACAGATAACGTTCCTTTTTCTGGAGGTTTTCTGAAATAGCAATAGGTGTAACCAAATTGGAGATAGTGGTATCTGCAATAAAACGGTCTTTTCTGTTTTCCGATTTTTTCTCTACCAATACTTCGTATGCTTCCTGCAAAAATATTGTTAAAAGAAATAACCCCTCGTTATAGTTTTCTACAATATTTTCATATATTTTCTCTGCTTTGTCTGTCTGCTTTTGTTGAAATAACTTTATTAATTCCTTTCTCTGCTCCAAAAAATTTTTTCTGTGTTTTTCCGACACAAGACGACTTAGTATATAATTAAAATTTTTTAACAGATACCGGCCTTTTTTCTTTGATTCCATTAACTCTAAAATTGCAGAAAGCAATGAATTTTTATTATCCAGTGCAATTTTAGAAACTTCATATCCTTTCATATGATAACGTTGGCAGGAGAAGCAGACTTGACACTCTGAAGTATTTAAGTACATATAAATACCTGGTTCAAATTTTTCAATCAGCTGCTGAAAAGATTGTATTTCCAGTTCCATATGTATCTGATGTATCTTCTCATCAGTTAAACTTTCCTGTTCCTTTACATCTCCAATCATTGTTAAAAGGCTGGGCTTATCAGTATTTATTTCTTCAAACAAAATAGTTCTATTGGTTTGTTCCATTTTCATACTGCACCTCTATTTCTCCATTTTAATGCCTAAAGAAATCAGTAATATCTCCAGCAAAATCAGCGTTGCTGCCGCAATGACTATAATTTTGTGATACACCGGCTTCCACGCCACATTATCTGCCAGATAAGATTGTACGGTATCTGATTCCTGCCCATAATAGATTTCTCCATCTGTTCCCTGAAATACCCGCAAACTTTTTGATGCCTTTTGTTTCACTAAATTTTCCATTTCCTCTGTACTAGATACTTTTTCATAATATGTCAACTTAAGATTCTCCATCTTTCCCACATATTTCACATAATAATTGGTAATTGTAGTCATACGTTTTCCGTTATACGCCTTTGTGCTTGTAATATGTGGAGCTGTTGCAGTAAATTCCACCATTCCTTTATCCATTATGTCAGTTGTTATACCTTCTTTTTTATCCCTAATCTGCGTAATGACAAATGTACAAATTAACACGGCTATGGAGAGAATCACACCTTTTCCTAAAATTTTTAATATTGTATGTTCATATCTGTGTAATTGTAATTTTTCCATTACCACATTGACTGGTGGTAGCATAACTACACACACTATGATTAAAATAATTTCCCACATTTTAAAGCTCCTCTGCTATCTCTATTTTGTATGTTTCTTCCTCCAAATCACCACTCCCGCTCCGACAGCCACCATCGCTGCCAGTACTCCAGCCACAACCGCTACAGCTCTCTTATTATGTACAAACCGTACCCACGGATTTGTGGTGATGTAGACTCCGTTTACTTCTCTTACCATTTCATTTCCGGCGGCATCGGATGCCACAATCCGAATATTCTGTTCCTCAGTGCTTTCCGGCAAATTGAAAGTGTAATGCTCCTGTTCTTCACTCTGTTTCAATTCTGTTTCTACGTCGTTGACAAAGACTTTCACTTCTGAAAGTTTTAAATTGTCCTGAACTTCTATTTCTGCCTGTAAGCCGTTGAGATTGTAAGTTTCTTCTGCCTGGAGATTTAAAGGCACAATAACCGGGCTTGTTTTGTCCACGCCAAACCACAATTCTGCATCTTCTTCCCCTTCTGCGACATTTTCATTGTAGTTTCCGGCTTTATCCTTGGAAGAAATGGACACCATGTAAACTCCGTCTTCTGTAAAATTATCTTTGGGAATGGTATATGTATATTGTTTCCAGCTGCCATCACTTAGGTTTTCTTCTCTGGTATAGTTTTTTCCTTCTGTAAGCTCGCTTACCTGCCCATTCTTGGTCAGTTTTACTTTCACATCCTCTGCACTGATTTCATCTGTGTTGGTTTCTACAATAGAAATTGCCTGTGAGCTTTTTACATAGTTTCCGGCTACTCTTTTTGCTTCCTCCTGAAGAGTGTATATGGAACCAAAACGATTTACAGAATAACAAACTGTTTCCTCATGTTCATTTCCGGCGAAATCCAGCACAGAGGCGGTTATCATGTAAATACCATCATTTTCTCTTATATGCTCCGGATTATTCAGTGTCATCATATATGTGTCACCTGCTGATTTGGTTTCTCCAATAGCTTCTTCCGGCTGTATCAGGGAATTCTTTTGATTTACCATGGTTACCTGTGCATTTAAGGTAGAGGCATCCAGATTTTCATCCCGGCATACAATGACCGGAGTCACATCCTCTTTATATGCTCCCTTGTCCTCCACTCCTTCAAAGTAAAGTTCCGGTTCTGTCTTATCGATGGAAAAATTTTCTGCCTTTACAATTTCTGCCTCATTTCCAGCCTTATCACTGTAAGAGATTTCAAAGGAATAGGTGCCGTCTTCTGTGAATTCTATGGTGGCTTTGTGGATATCTCCCTCTGTCTGGAAAGAAGACATTGCCGGGAATCCGGCTGCCTCTGTTCTCTGGGCTGCATTGCCGGTGAGTTGTACTTTGCTTCCGTCAAAATTGTGTTCTGTAATGGTGATAGTTGCCCGTCTGCTTTCTTTATAATAGTTTCCATTAGAAGCTGCCACATCATCCCAGCTGATTTCTGCAGTGGGTTGCGTTTTATCCAGTATAAAAGCTTCTCCCTGATAGGATTCTGCCTGATTGCCTGCGCTGTCCTCTGCAATTACCTCCAGAGTATATTTGCCGTCCGCAGTAAACGGTACTCTGGCTGTATAGGTGGTTTGATCCGGATTTTGAGTGTTTTCTGCTTTTTCCCAAGCAGTCACAGATGGCACATCGCCTTCTTCATTAGTTATTTTTACCTGTACTTTGGAAGAATCGAAGTTACGTTCTCTGACTATCAGTGTTGCAGTTCTATCTTCTTTGTAAAATTCACCTTCTTTTAAATAACTTTCCTGAGGATTTTGATTGTCGTATGTCACTTCTATTACAGGTTTCTGTTTGTCTATACTTAGTGTTATTTCTTTTTTGTATGTCATTCCTGCCCGGTCAGTCAATTCCACTGTTACACAGATATGATTACTGTCATTGGAAATCTGTATTTCTCCTTCTGCTTCTGTCACCAGATTTTTCTCCTTAGATACCACATGCATTCGGTTGGTGTCAGAAATTTTTCCTTTTTCATCCACGGTAATGCTGCCACTTTGATTGCCTGCTGTATCCTGTTCTGATGTAACATTCCATATTACATTCTTAAGCCCCATATCTGCATCTTTTACTTTTACCTTAGCTGTTACGTTCTGGCTGTACAGAGGGACACCATTAACATCCTTACTGCCTGTTTCCGGCAGGATAATCTGGATATCTGCCTGTTTTTCGTGGTCTTTCTGTGTGCCTGTGATAATATATTGAAGTCGTTTATATTCTTTAGTAATATTTTTTACATTGTCCACTGCCTTAAGATAAACTACACCTCGAAAGTCGTCAGAAAGTTTAATTTTTACCTTTCCATTTTCATCTACTGCAATGGTTTTTTCCGCACTTTTTTTACCTTGCTCACTATTGGTGTAGTTTACAGTATAATAGGTGACGCTTTTCAATCCTGAACTTCCCATATCGTCAGCTGCTGTAACCAGCAGTTCTGCGTTTCCCTGCACAAAGTAGCCATAGGTATCCGCTGATGTTATCTTTCCTTTGCCTTCCAGCGAGCCTGTCCCAGACACTTCTACACTTTTGATATATGGTGCTGTGGTGTCTAAATACACAGTCTGAGTTTTAGTCGTCACATTGCCTGCATTATCGGTAACCTGAATGGTCAAGTCGTATCTGCCATCTTCGCCCCCCTGCGTTTTTTTCTGTGGGTTTGCCTGACTTGTGCTAAGGGTAAATTCTTTCCGGGTAATTACCTCTGTCTGAAATGCCCCGTCATTGATTGGCTTTCCGTCCACATCCTTTGTAATATTTTTTCCGTTTATTTCTACTTCAATTTTCTGAATGCCTGCCAGATTATCTCCTGCCACTATCTGAAAGGAAATATCCTTCTGGTACCAGTTACGTTTTTCCTTGTCTTTATATGTATTCACGCCTTCCTTTTGTGCTGTAATGGAAAGAGAAGGTGCGGTACCATCCAGATAAACTGCCGGAGCATCCAGCAGACTGTCTATCTCTCCCATTGTTTTCTTTGTGGCATTTCCTGCATTGTCTGTAACTGTAAAACAAAAACTGGTGTACTTTTTTTCTTTTTCTAATAAAAAAACTACTGTACATGATTCTGTTCCAATTCCTTGTGTACTTGCCGGTGCATATACTTCCCCATCTATTACTAAGGTTAGCTGGGAAATCCCGGAAAATGCATTGTTTTTCTTTACATCTGCTGCATTCACTTCTATACGGATTTTATCCTGAAAAAACATTCCAAAGCTTAATTTATTGCATATGGATTTTAATGGATTTTTCTTTTCATCCGTAATGGTAATGCCTTGAAACTCTGGTGCAGTGCTGTCAAACATTACTTTAAACTGATTGTTTTCACCGGCTGAGTTTTGAACATTTCCTACCTTATCTTTTGCGCCAATTTTGCAATTACCATTGTAATCTGCGTATTTTTCCTTGCTTACCACGATTGTAATATCATAGACCTGTTCAAATTCTGTACTTTCCTGTTCATTCTTCTGCCATGTGATTCCATCGTACTGAGGTGTATTATCCCCCTCCATTGCATACCAGAAAGCATTTTCCATATTATTCGGAAAACAATAATCAGAAACCTTTGCGGTAATGGTTATTTCCTTTTCCCACTGGTTGCTTTTTCCACCGGTAATCACAATTTGTGGAGCAGTTCTGTCTATATGTAATTCCAGTTCCACCGGTTCACTGATATTTCCAAGGTAATCCACTGCATAAAGTCTGCATATTCCATGAAACTGACTGATTTCTGCAAAATTTAATGTGATAGTGTCTGGGGAATTGGTTTCCACTGTTTTCGGTACCTTTCCTCCTTCCATGCTGGTTTCAAACTCAGCATATACTTTCTCCACGCCAATACCCGGAATCTCCTGTTCATCTGTCAGCGGATAGGACAGGTCCTTTGCTTCATAATGGAGAGTAAGATTTTCAGAACGTACTTGTGATAATTCTGCCAATTCTTCCTCACTGTAAGACAATGTGATTTCCGGTGCCAGATAATCCCACACTAGTGTAAGGTCTTTGGACACTATATCCTGCTCCTGTGATTCCACCTGAAATCTATAGGTTTCCTGTATCATCATCTGCTGCTCATCTGTAAGATTACTTTTCCATTCTGCAGTACCATTCTGCTGCCATTGAAAAGAGGTCATATCATAAGTTTCATCTACTGCCTGAGGGTAAGAACTTTGCTGGAGGATAAGTTCCTGTTTTGCGTTTTCAACCAAGTTTTCTACTGCAACCGGCAGGGAAATCTGAGTTTTTCCATAAATGATTCCGTCTTTCACTGTTGTCAGTGCTGTCATATCAGGTAGAATCTCCATAGTTGGAAGCTCGGTTGGTATTGGAGTTTCCTGGGGAGTTTCTGCCGTGACAACAGTTGGTGCCGATTCTTCACCTGCATTTACTTGATTTCCTTTATCCACCGGCAATGTCATTGCAAGAATTAAAACAATCATGACCATTGCCGTTATTTTATTTATGTTTCTCTTCATTTCAGCTTTCCCTGTCCTTTCTGTTTACTTCAGCCCATCAAAGAAATCCATTTCCCAGCAATCATTTTCAAAGGCATAAAACTGCTCTTTTCCCACATACAGTTGAGCGTTAATACGCTTTATCGGGAGCAAAAAGAAACCCCACTGGTCTTTTGCTGCAAATACAAAGAATTTTACTTCGTCATCTTCAATGGTGTCCATGTCCGCCTGTGGAAGACATTCTGCGTAGTTTTTGTGCTGGCTTACAATTTCCTGATAAGTAACTTCTTTGTAATCTTCCACCCTGCTGTGATAGGTATATCTGTATTTCAGATTTCCGGAACCATCCTTTAAAAATAATTCCAGTTGTCTTATTCCGCTGTGTCTGGAAAGATATCCCCATGTCTGCTGTCTATCAAGACTATATATCAACATTTTTTCTTCATTTTCATGGGTATAACCACTAATGGAATATGGTATCGTAGGCATACGATAAATCAGATTTACCGTGGTATAGCCCATTTTCCTGGCATTTACATATTGAATAGCCCCACGCACGCAGGTCAACTTCAAGTCAATAATTCCTGTCTTCTCTTTGCTCTGCTGCTTAAATTCCACGCTTTTTCCCGGTACAAATTCCTTTAATGCTTCACGGAATACATCAATCCTGCAGGACTGCCCGGTAAGCTTAATAATGGAAAAGTCTGACAAGGTTTTATTCTGATAAAATTCATCCAGAAATTTATTTACAATTTCATAAATATCTGCCTTTAACAAAAGCTCGATTTCCTTTATGTTAAATACAATATCCGGGAAATTGTGATTGTACTTTAATTGACCATCTTCCCGAACCACCAGATTCCAACGGTCAATTTTTGTAATGCGCAGGTCTTCTTCCTCTTTTTCGTAAGATGCCTGAAAACTGTTTCTTACCACACCATCGCTTTTGTAAAATTTCTTTTTCATCCGTTCTGCAATGTCAAACAGGAAATAAAAGTTATTTTTTACCATGAAGTATTCATCTCTTGTGTGGTTTTCATAATTCTTAAACATGGTAGGAATAATCTGCTCTGCCTCCTTGTATTCCTGCTCTAACTTTTTATAGACTTCTTCCTTTCCAAATTCGTCCACAAAACGAAAAATATCTTCCGATGCCACTGGAATCAGCTCATCAATATGAAGAAGCTTCTGTCCACTGTAATGTCTTGCAAACATTATTTTTATATACTGCATAAAACGGTAAGTAATGTTGTTGCCACCAAAGTTGGTATCTCCATTTTCATAGGTGGTCTGAATATCCACTTTATAAGAAACATTGTCATTGGAAATGGCAAAATCACAGGAAGACAAATCTGTAGTTCCTCCTCCACAGTCGATAATCAATGCCGAAACTACTTCCCCGTCATAATAACGCTTTTTTTCTATCAGATTGTGAATGGTGTTATAAATAACGGCACTGCCTTCGTCTAACATATGCTCTGCCTCAATATTGTAATCATAGAGAAGCTCCTGAAACATCTTGTTAAACTGCAGTTTCTGCTTTACGGGACTGGTTAAATGCAGATTTTTAAATCTACACTTAAAACGCTGCTCTGCGCAATGAATCACATACAGCAGATAGCGACGTATAATCTCTCCTCTGGCAATCCTGCCGCTGTTTCCCTGTTTATCTGTTACCTCCTGCATCTGCTCATAACTGTTTACCCAGCGCTTCATCTCATAGAAAATACTAAAGGATTCATCATAATATTTAATCTGGGTATCTTTTCTTGCATCATAGCCAAAATGAAATTCAATCTGTTCCGAATCTGAACAATCCGTTACACAGGCAACCGTGGGCAGCAGAGGAATCCATCTTTTTTCTCCTTTCGTGTGGTCTAAAAAGGGAACCACATTGACTGCATCCAGCTTCACAGTGCCATTTAAAATATCATTGTCATCCGTTCTGGTTATATAGCCATAATCTAAGTAAGTTCCGGCAGTCGTATTAGAAGTTCCAAAATCAATAGAAAGAATTGCCTCTGTTTCCTCCACATCCCGAACTTCTAAATCTACCAGCGGGATTTTATAATAATTTAAGGCTGCAAATGGTTTCTGAGGAATGTCGTAATATGCGTTATAAAGATAATCTGACTCTTTTTTTTCAAAAAACAGCAAATAGTATACTTTATGTTCTGCCGGATAAATTGGCTGGCTTCCGTCCCGTTCCAGGAAAAATCTTGGTGTCTGCCCACCATCACTGACCAGATTTAAAATGCTGCAGATTTTTCCTTCTTCACTGACCAGCAGTACATTGGATTCATAAATGCGATTAATAACGGTTTTGCTGATATCGTTTCTTTTGCTACGGTCTATCTCCACTTCGTATGCATCAAATAATGACAAGTCCAGTCCTCTGTATAATATCAATTTTGCAGGATTCCGGATTGTTCCCTGGTCTTTCAAAAGACTTCCCTTTTTCCGCTTCAACACTTCCTCTAACCGCTCTAATCCGCCCGCTTTTTCTTTTCGAATCAGTAGAGCTTCCTTTTCGCCACGATACCGAAGAATGGTTTCTATTAACTCATATCTGTTTAATGGATTGGTAATTCCTTTGATAATGGTTTCCTTGGTACAGATTTCCCGCAACTGGTGGGTAGTCATTTCCTCCAGCTCTTTTCTCTGATATGTGTTTTGGGATTTTTTCTTTTCCTGTAGATTGATGTATAATGTATAGGACTGTTTCACCGTTTCTTCCTCCTAAGTGTTTTTACCCTGCAATCATTCCTGACATCTGTGTAATAATATTGTTGACTCTGGTGGCTTCCGATGTCATACCTGCTTCTTCATAATATTTTCTGGCATCATCAAAATTCGCCAGTGCATGCCCATAATCAGCTCTTGCCAAATATTCCGCTGCCGATAATAAAGCCGCCAATGCTTTTTCTGATGCTTCCGATGCAGGTCCGCTTTCTGTTTCACTTGCCTTGGTGTCCATCTGTGCCATCATATCTGTATTTCCAGTCTGCTTATATAACTTCTTTGCCATGTCATAATTTTCCTGTGCCGTTTCATAATCGCCACTTGCCAAGGCCTCTGCCGCTGCCTGTTCGTACTTTTCTGCCTCATTTTCTAATTCTTCAGCAGTCTGCTTATCCACCTTATTGTTGGCATCCTCAATGCGGATATCTAATTCTGTAATCCTATCTGCTGCCTCCTGATTTCCATAATCATCTTTTGCTGAGGTATAGAAATTTCTTGCTGTCTGAAAGCTGTTTAATGCTTTCTGATATTCGCCCTCCTTCATCTGGGCTTCCCCTTCTGCCTTACTCTCATCACCATTCTTTACTGCCAGACTTCCATTAGCATTCTTCGCTTTTTCTTCTGCCGTATTCTTTTCTGTGGTGGCATCAATACCGTCTGCTAAAGTGGCTGCTTGGCTATACCCCTTTGCTGCTTCTCCATAATTCTTTTCTGCCATGGCTGTTTCTGCCTGCTGCATCTGGTAAGCATACTTTTCTAATGTTTCTATATCATCACCAAAAGTTATTTTTTCTTCCTGCTTCTTAAGGGCTTCTATTTTTTCTACTGCTGCCCCATACTTACTATAGGATTTTTTATATTCTCCCTCCTGAAAAGCAGTGCGTGCTTCACTGAGATTTAGGGACATCTTATAATATGTATCTACAAGTTCTATCTTTTTGTATTCTTTTGATGATTTCCTCAATTTAACTTTTTCAGAAGCTGTATATGCCTTTCCAAATTCTTCTATTGCTGTGTCGTAACTGTCTTCTTCCATATAACTCACAGCATTGGCAAGGGACTTATTCATAGTTTCTAAATTGCTTTTATTTTGGTTATACCTTACCAGTCCCCAGGTAAGTAACAATGCAAAAAGCACACCAAAAACGGCGGTTGCAATTTTAATATATTTCTTTTGCTTCCCCGATTTTGGATTTCTATATATTTTATCTATAAAAATACTGACTATCGTATAATTTTCTATGATATCCTGCTGACTGCTGAGTATAACTTCTTCCAAACCGGTACATACACTTTCCGGATCACTGACTCCTTCTATGGCATCCAGCAGTTCTGCATTTCCTACACTTTCCCATACCCCTCTGGTATAGAGAACAAATATGTCGCCATCTTCTAATTTTCTTTTTTTATAGGTAACAGGCTTAAATCTCCCTGCTTGTCCTAAATAACAATATAAATTATGTCTTTCCTCATGTGATTCTATCTGGTCCATTGGAATATCGCCTTTATCTGCCATCCCCTGACTTAAAGAAGTATCTTTTGTCTTCCACTTGATATTTCCATTGCGAATACCAAATAATCTTGTATTTCCTGCACTAATCCAGAGAGCCTTTTTGTAATCCGTCAGAAGAATTACCATACTGACTTCTAAGCGTGCTTCCTTTGACTCCCGGTGCAGCTCGTTATGCGCCACCTGCATATAATGCTTTGCCAGTCTTTTACTGCATCCCGGATTTTCATGAAATGCTGTTATCACCGATGTTACTGCAATTTTTGCACTTTCACGGTTTAAATCTTCATCAATTCCATCTGCAATACAATAGCAGGCATAATCCTCTAACTCCACAAAAGCAAAGTAATCCTGATTTTTAATATAACATCCGGGTTCTGATATAAATTTAGTCCGGAATACCGAGTTTTCTTTACGCATATTTACCCTTTCTTCACCGACAATACAATAATGGTGGCATTGTCCTTATTTCTCACATCTTTTTCTTCGACTGCCTGAATAATCTGCTGTGCTGTTTTATGAGCACTCATTGGTTTTGCTAATATTTTTTCCAGTTCTATCTGGCTTAAGGTTTCTACCCCATCTGAATAGATAAGCACCTTATCCTTTTTCTTTAAATAAATAGGCCGGTCTGACTCATCTGCTTTTTGAAATCCATCATAGCCCACATAATTCACAAGACGTTTATCCACCGGCCCCCCCATGGCTTCTTCCCGCCCAATGGCTCCGGCAAAATATTGGTCTTCCAACCAGTTTTTCACATTTTCCTTACGGTTTACCATAATTAATCTGCCATTGCGAAATACTGCTATGTTGCTGTCACCTACAGATGTCCAGTACATTTTGTTTTCCTCTATCACTACGCCCACTAATGTGGTTCCGCCTTTTGCCTCACCGAATTCGTCACGGATTCTCTCATTTGCCAATACTGCCGACTTCTGAAAGAAATAGCTTACATTTGCCAGTACATCCTGTTTCATAAATTCATCTAAGTAAGTGTCCACTGTAATCTTGCTTGCCAGATTTCCATTAATATAACCGCCAATCCCATCTGCCACTACCGCCAGAACACATTCCTCCTTAATTCCTGTTCCAAAGGAATCATCCTGTTTTTCTCTGGTTCCTATGGTCTGGGCATTACCAATATCTAAAGATATGCCTCCTTTTACCTTTACATTGCTGCTTACTTCTCCATGCTTTATATAGAAACAGACACTGATGGTAATCAAAATACATACCACAGATATCATTAAGGCAAGTATTACATATGGATTTGTAATAATCTCTAATATCATTATTCATCCCTTTCCTGATTCTGCTCTCCGCTCCATTCAAAGTGCTCTCCGCACAATGGAATAAAAATGAATTTTGACTGCCCCATTTCAATTACAGAGAAGGCCTGCAACTCCACCGGAGAATATACAGCTTCCCCATTCAGATATGCCAATCCGGAAGAATCCCCCGGCAAAAGATAGGTATTGCGGTTTTTGCTGTCATAAGAAATTGCTGCATGATTGATTCTTGATATGGCATTATCTCCTAAAATCTGGATATGCATATTGTCTGCACGTCCGATAAAATTCTTTCCTGCTCTTATCTTAAAGTCTTTTCCATACTGCGCTCCTTCAATGCAAACCAGCCATCCAGTGACAGGATCCACATTTTCATCTACCCCGGATATGGACAAGGTCTTATCCGGATCGTCCAACATAAGCCTTTTACTATTGGTAAAATCATTTCTCTCCAGATTGGTATTGCAGTAAGGACAAGTATCTCCATACTTCCTGCTGCTGAACATATGACCATTTTTACATCTGTTTAAACTCATAAAAAATCTCCTTATCTTAATTGCAGCATAGTGTTGGCAATATAGATAATATCTCCTACCCCCAACTCTACTGTGCCCACTAATTTCAAATCTAATATGGCATTGCGGTTTATCTTCTTTACTCTGGTTCCGTTTTTTGAGTCTATATCATCAATACACCATCCATTTTCTGTGTAATTCAGCACTGCATGCTGCTTTGATATCATCTGTGCAAAAGCAGAGCCACTTAAATCAATGTCTACTGCCTCTTTTTCTGTGCCTTTTCCAATAACCATGGCTGATTTTCCTACCATGCTCCACTCCGTCAGTGCAGTTCCTTCTTCATTAATCAACACAATGGACTGGATTCTTCGCTTTACCCCATTGTCAGCTTCTTTTTGCTGCTCATTGCTACCTTTCGTTTCCTGTCTAACCTCTTTATTCCTTACAATTCTTGCATTCTCACTTTCCATAGGCTTTGGCACTATATCTTTTCTTGCCGCTGCAACACTACTGTAATCCTCTATCTTATCTTTTCCTAAAAGATTGGTAAGCAGGCTATACAGTGATATTCCAACAAAGCACAGAATGGCAAGTGTTATCTTAAGCCACAGCTCCCATTCTTTCTGATAAAAAATCAGAACCATTACAGCTCCTGCCATGCCCCAAAGAATTCTTTCCAGAGCTCCTAAAATCTTGTTTTTCATAATCCTTTCTTCCACAACTCCTTTTAATCAGGCAAAGGAGAAACTTTTGTTTCTCCTTACCTTTACCTATTAATTGCTATAACCGCCGTTAATAGTTACATCTTTCAATTTGTCTTTTTTCTGTCTGACTACCAGTTTAAATGTACCTACACCTTCGGTATCTCCATATACTTCGTCGTACTCTACTACAAAGGCATTTTTCAGTTCATAATTTCTTACTACCTGTCCTGCTGCAATAACATCTACTGTCACTGTACGATAGCAGTCTGCCTTTTCCGCAGGAACCATAGACCATAATGCTAAGTCTACTGTTTCTTCTGTACCATCATCTAATATGGTTAACACTTTTCCTGTAATGGTCATAGTGACTCCCATATCTGTAGTTTTAGCATTGGAATCCTTTGGTGTATCCACCTCAAAATCAACTGTCTGTACAGTTTCTACTCCCAAACTGATTCCGCCTACTTTAACGATAAATCCCATCTTTTATTCCTCCTATTCTGCTGCAAATCCGCCTTTGTATGACACATTAGTATTTAAATCTTTTTTCTGTCTTACCAACAGGCTAAAGGTTCCAACACCGGTAGTATCACCAAAGACTTCCTTGTAATCTACCACGTATGCGCAATCCATTGTGATTTCTCTGACTACCTTGCTTCCAGATAATACTTCTACTACTACTTTTCCATAACTCTTTAAATCCTCCGCCGGAACTAATGCCCATTTTGGAAGCTTTAATGTGGCGTCTGCTACTGCTCCATTAATGGCTGCAAGGATTTTCCCCTTAATCAGCATACTCATTCCTAAATCGGTGGAGCGGGCGTTACTGTCGTTTGGTGTGTCTGTGATAAAAGTTACAGACTGGACAGCTTCTAAACCTAGTTCAATTGTTTCGTTTGCTTCGATTTTTACTCTAAATCCCATCTCGGATCCTCCCTATAATATATTTAATTAACGAAGCGGCTGCTCCGGTAATTACTTTTGCAGTGCTACCCTTTTGCTGAAGATGTGGCTTTTGTAACAGACACCCTTAAATTCTTTACATTTCCGTTAAATCCTAAGCGGATATCACAAGTATTGGTTGCTTCGTCTACTACACAGTCTAATTCGTCCCCTTCCTGAATAATGGCATTCACAAACTGGTTATCATTATTCCATAAGGAACGTTGGCTCTGTGGATGATTGCTAAAGAATTTCACCACATTTTCCTGTTTAAAGTCATTGCTGACATAGCGTAAAATTCGCTCCACATAAGTGCTCATCATAGATTTGTATAAAGAATCATAATTATCGTCCACCATAGCCATGGTTCTTGCCTTGTAAACAGTGATATTCTTAATTTCTTTTCCCTGGATCTGACTGTTTTCAGAAGCAAATACAAAACCAAATCCCTTATTGTTAATGGAGTTTTTAATGGCATTTGTAAAACCTGTAATCTCCTGTGACATAGTTGTGGTCGTCTTTAAGGAATGTTCTCCTGCTTCGATGTCATATCGAATCCCCGGATACTTCGGTGTAACATTTTTATAAAAATCTTTTAAATATTCAGGACACTGGTATGCTGCCACGATACCCGCTGCAATATAAGCAGCACCGATATATACGCCTTCAATCCAAAGCTTCATAATATCTTCTCTTGCCTTGGATAATTCCACACCTCCATCCTCATTGATTTCCATACGGTTGTCTAACACCACACCGGATTTTTCTTTTGGCACAATGGTGAAGTTTGGCAGGGCACAAGATACAAATTCGCTGTAATCTTTCTTTAACAGTGGTGCACTTTTCTCTACAAATTTATCGATTCCTGAAGTAGCTACATAGTTGAATGTAGTATTTTCACCTGTCTGGAAATTAAAGAAGGTCTGAATCCTGTATTCTTTAATGGCATCCAACAGGGCTGTTAAAGATTCCATGGTGTTGGCACCACTTTTTTCTACTTTTTCATTTCCTTTGAAACGTTGTCTTTTAATTTTTACGCTGCTGGTAGCTTCTAATTCTACCTCTGGAACAATAGCAAGCCATACGGTATTCTCGTAATCATTTTTTGTATTAACCGTATTCAGATAAGTCTGAAGACGCTTAACGTTCATGGCACTGACCATCATATCTAATTTCACATTGGTGATCAAAAGACTTGGCCGCATTTCTTTATTTTTGGTGGTGTATTGTTCAAAGAACATGCGTATTCCCAGCAACTTTTCTACCAATGGCTTAACTGTCTTTACAAAGTCATCCTTTGCCTGCTTATAAAATGCAAGGTATGTGTTATAGTTCTGTACCTCCAATTCCACATTCACTTCATTATTCGTAACTGTGGATAATGGACAGAATGTTCTAACTACAAGGCTTTTTACATAATCAGATGGTTCTTCATTGACTGCCTCATAGTCTTCTTCAAAAGCAGTAATCAGTCCTGCATTGGTATTGTCCGCAATGGCAATCAGTTCGTTTTTCTTTTCCTTTGGTGCCTCTAAAACCTTTAATTCTCCGTTTTCTCCCATGGATAACACGCCAAGCTTCAATGGCTCATTACTCTTTGAAGATGTGTTCTGGGAGAATAAGAGTCGTGTCTTAATGTCCTCGATTGCCAGTGGAAGCATTGCCATAACATTGTTATAATTCTGGCTCGCTTCCTCAAATTTGTAATTTAATTTATCCCCGATATCTAATTTCTTTGGATCTTCATCTTCTAATTCCTCATATTTTTCATAGAGGTAATGAATTTCCTTACGTGCCTGACGGATATCATTCATAACCTTTTTCGGAGATATCATATCCAGAATATTTTCAAACTTAAAATCTACATTTTTTAATCCCTGGGCACGCTTTGTATCAATCAAGGTAAATAACATATTTAAAAAATCATTTTGATTATTTAATGGAATTTCCGTTACAAATTCCTCCGGAATGTTTTCCGGTTTTTCTAAGGTATACAAAACACTCTGTGTTCCTGCATTGAAAAAGGAATATACCACCGGCTCAAATTTTTCCAAAAATTCATCAAAACTGCGTACCAGCAGTTTTTCATTAATTTCCTGAATTTTGGCATCATCTAAGCTTTCTACTTCTTTGGCATCTCCTACAAGTGTTAATAAATTCAGCTTTTCCGGATTAATTTCTTCAAAAAGCATTGTCCGGTTTGTTTGTGTGATTACTTCCATGTTTTTTTCCTTTCTTCATCTATTTTCTGTGTTATTGTAATAATTTTTCCAAAAGCCGGAGTGATTTCCAGCGTTTGTGTTTTTCTAATTGAATGCATTTATTGACAATGCAGCGCATCATTGCTGATACTTCCACCAGTTCCTCCATAGGCTGCACCTTTTCTCCTCTTATTCTTTCATCTGCTGATGTCATCTGAATTCCGGTAAGAAGATAATATAGCAACGCCCCGATACTGTATGTATCTGTAACAGCACCGGAAGATTCTCTTGTATAAAGCTCCGGTGCAGAAAATCCTCTGCTTACAAAACTGACTTCTAAATTTTGATTCTTCTTATAGCAGGCAGAGCCAAAATCTATGAGAACAATTCCTCCGTCTTCTCTAAAAATAATATTGGAGGGCTTGATATCTCTGTGAAAAATGCCTTTTTTATGTATGGCGCGTACTGTTTTTACCAAAGTGTACATACTTTCTTTCAATGGGAAATTTATTTCTTTGTCGATCATTTCATCCAGACTAATGCCTTCTATAAATTCCGTAACCAGATAAATGGTATTATTTTCCTGAAAGTCATCCTTGTATTTCAAAATCCTGCCTTCTCTGGTTTCCTTTAACTCCAACAGTTTTTTCACTATTTCACATTCCTGCTGAAAGGCCTTATAGGCACTGGCAAAAGTTCTTTCATATCGTTTTCCTTTGCATATCACTGTTTTGCCATCCATATCCCTGTTGGCATAGAAATAGGGGCAAAATTCTTTCACCGCCACAATTTCTTCGGTATTACAATCTGTTGCCATATATAAAATTCCTGTATGCCCCCAGTAATACACTTGATGAATCAGATATCTGTTATTTAATTTACTGCCATTTGGCAAGGCAATATCATATACATCCATTTCCATCTTTCTGCTCCTTACAGAGTATACTTAAGTTCCAATTCGGAAGAATTTTCCGCAAAACTTACATAAATGGTATCTCCCACGTGTATTCTCACGGGCTTATTGGGAAATACATTTTCTTCTTCCAAAAATACTCCCCCTTCCATGCAATGAACCAATAATAACTGATGATTCTTATAAGGGTAGAAACATAATCTGTCCAGCTCCGGCAAATCTTCCCGGAAATCAGCTCCATGAAACAGTTCCTTTAAAGTAACCCCTTCTTCCGGATACTCTTTCAACTGCCATACCAGACTTACAGATTCATTTTTACTTTTCAAATCAATAAATTCTCCCAGCAGCTGTCCTTCAAACTGAGGATACTTCTGCTTCTTATCTTTCTTGAAAAACAGATAAACTATTAACACCATGCTGCCTATTGTCACACAGCAGATTGCCAGAACCACAAGACCTATCCGTGGTGTCTGCTTTTCTTCTTGTACTGGAATCGGTGTAGCAGTGACAGGTATTCTGGTAATGGGAGGAGTCGGGGTCAAAGACAGTATGGGAGTTGGCTCATCGCCTTTTACCTCTATCATATTTAAGATCATCTTTGCCCCCTGGCTTCCCTGAAATGTAAGTTTCAAAGAAGTTTCTTCCGGATTATCCCATTTAATAATGGCGTATTTTTGTGATTGTAAGATTTCACCTGTGCCATTTTCCACCTGAATCTGGTATATTTCTCCTGTACATAAAATATTCAAATATACTTTTTTCGTTTTTTGTGTTTTTAATTCTATCTGTTTTTCCTGAGGTTCGCCGCTAATGTCAATTACCTGGGTTAACGTGTTTTGTCCCTCTTTATAGGAATAAATAATCTGATTTATAATCTGATTCAGCTGCAGAGGACTGGCAGCTATATGTGTCGTTCCCTGAGTATTGGCCGAAATAATAGCAAGGTAATCACTGTCTTCTAGATATTCATTGGCAAACCCTATGGTATGAATTGCAATTTTTTCTTTTTCTGCCTGTGCCACCGCCTGATTTAAATCTGATTCAGACTGCTCTAAAGTTCTTCCTGTGGTACTCTGGGCTAAATCTGTCTTACCGTCAGAGAGAAGAATTACCAGCTTTTCCCGGTTTTGTTCCTGGGTTCCAAGCATTTCTACTGCCTGCCTTATACCAAGACCTATATCTGTTTCTCCCTGATACGTAATAGTATCTATCATAGTCTTCAACTGCTGTCTTTGTTCCTGCTTTCCCAG
Source organism: Lachnospiraceae bacterium (assembly GCA_045126515.1). Classification (GTDB taxonomy): domain Bacteria; phylum Bacillota; class Clostridia; order Lachnospirales; family Lachnospiraceae; genus RUG11237. The sequence continues at coordinate 32,135 of JBGVOM010000133.1, read as the reverse complement.
ATTTGTTAACTGAAAGCTATAAGCGATGGTGTCATTATATGCCACCATTCCAATCCGGTCATTTTCATCGCAGATATCTATCATCATTTTGATTGCTTCTACGGCGGTACGATTTTCATCTGTTTTTTTCATGGAGCCGCTGATATCCAGTGCAAACACAATATCACAGTTTTTTTCTTCCTCCGCTGCCAGAATCATATCTGTTTTCTGATTCAGACAGAAGAAAAAACAGAGGATAAATGTTATGACATACAAACGATATTTTTTTCTTATCTTCATTTTTTATGCTTTGCCCTTTCTGCCTGCTATTTTGGCTTAAATCCAAAGAAATCTTCAAATTTTCCACTTACATCTGCAAAATTCATTTGTCCTGCATTTGTTTTCTTGGATTTTTCCTTTCGGAAAGGTTCTCCCATAAAATCCTCAAACATCTGGTCAAACTTGGCAAAATTCATTCCTTCATATCCCTTAGTATTCTGCCTCTGCTGCCTTGTGTTGGTATATGCATTTTCACTTTGCGTTTCGGATGCACCTCTAAGCTCCTGATCCAGTTTACTTCGTTTTCTTTCGTCGGAAAGAATCTCATATGCTTCATTAATTTCCCGGAATTTTTCTTCTGCTTCCGGATTTCCCGGATTCATATCGGGATGATATTTTTTTGCTAATGCACGAAACGCCTTTCGTATTTCCTGCTCGCTGGCATTTTGGGAAATACCAAGTGTAACGTAAGGATTATTTCTGTTCATTTTTCTCCTCCTACTGCTTTAACAACGCAGTAACATTTTCTTCCTGATGAATAGAGGCTTCATCTTTCACCAGCTTAAACTCTACTTCTGCCTGCTTAACGGGAATATATGAAAATTCCTCTAACAGTTTCGTGTCATCCTGTATTTGAGCATCCACCAGTTTTTCTGTCTTTCCAAGAAGTTCTGTGGGATTGTTTCCTTCTGTTTCCTCCATTGGAAAGGAAAATCTTTTCACATATGCTGCCGGTTTTTCATTCAATTTTTCTATTTCTTTTCGCTGTTTCTTCCCTGTCAGTTCCTCCCAGACTGCCGGTATCTGCAATTTCCATACCAATATCGTTGTCACAACCAGCATAACCCCGAATACGGTAAAACTAACACGGGATACTGTTTCCCAAACTCCTATGCTCATACGATTCTCCTAATCCATATATAACAGTTCCACCATTTTCATTACTTCATCATAGCGTTCATTAATATATGCTTTTATTTCCTGTGTTTTTTCAGTATCTCCTGGCACGCTCTCCTCACTGTCTTTCATCTGCTGCAGACAATTTTCAATTTCTTCCTTTGAAATACCGTCTGTCATAAACTTGCGTCCATAATTTTCTATGGAATTGATTAATAGCCTGTCAAATTCTAAAATCACAATATCACTTTCTTCTTTTGTCAACTGTTGCTGCAATGAAGTTAGGGAATAAAAATATGGCTGATATTTCCCTTTGTCCGCGGCTTCTTCCATATCAAGCACAATATCTCTGTTAAACACACCAATTTGATGATAAATTTCAGCTATTTTGTAGTACTCTTCTTCTTTGTCAGCCAGTGAAATCACATCTTCAAACCACTTTATAGAATATTTCATTTTGGTCAATTGGTTATCTTCTCCGGCATTTTCCAATCCATAATCGTAGTAATACCAGTATAATTTCCCTATCTGAAAAGCAAGGTCAGGATATTCTTTCTGTTCTTTCAACACAGTAAGATTTTCATTTAGCTTTCTGGCTAAAACTTCCTGTTCTTCCACGCTAAAGCTGGCATCTTCTTTGTATAAATCAATCAGGTCATAATAAGCCTGCAATTCTTCCGGCTTTAAATCTATGGCGCTTTCATAGCATTTTGCTGCCTGCTTCTGTCCAACGCTGCTTTTTGCTTCTTCCAGCAGATAATCATAACTTTTATTTTCCGCATTTACCTTCAAAATTTGACCGATAATACCCACTGCACAAGAAAATAATGTGATACAGGCACTTGCTGCAAAATATATCATTTTCTTTTTCAATTCCCACCTATATGCATCATCCACTTTCTCATAGTTTTCTAATGCATACATCAATTCGCCACAGTTTTGGTAGCGGTCTTTGGGATTTAATTGTGTGCATTTTGTGATTATCTTTTCAAACCCGGAAGACAATGATGGGTTCCAATAGCGTATAGGGTAGAGCTGATATGGAGGTTCGCTGGGATTTTTTCCTGTTACCAGATGGTACAAGGTCACACCAAGGCTATATATGTCTGTTCTTGCATCCGTCTGCCCTTTTCCGCCGAACTGCTCCGGTGCTGCATACCCCTTGGTGCCCAAACTGACGGTATCCTGTATCTGTTGTTCTTTATATTCTCTGGCAATTCCAAAATCAATTAACTTGATATTTCCATTGGGTGTCACCATAATGTTTCCCGGTTTCATATCACGGTAAATGATTGCAGGATTCCTTGTATGTAAATAGTGAAGTACACTGCACAACTGTTTTGCCCATTCAATAACCATTTCCTGATTTTGTGCACCGTACTTTTTCAATATGGTCTGCAATGTTTCTCCTTCTATATAGTCCATCACAATGTAAATTGTCTGATTTGTTTCGATAATATCTACAATTCTTGGAAGTGCCGGATGATCCAGCTTTTTCATTAGATTAGCTTCTGCAATCAACCCTTGGACTACGACTTCATTTTCTTTATCTCTTTCTTTTCTGCAAAGCTCTTTGATTGCCCATTGTTTATTTAAACGTCTGTCCATAGCAAGATATACTTTGGACATACCACCTTTTCCAATCTGCTTTAGTACTTCGTACTTTCCGTCAATTACAGAGCCAACAACCGCCACATCTTCACCTTCCTTCTACTGTATTGTTTTTACAACAATTGCTGTAATGTTGTCTTTTTCGCCTCGGTATTTATTCATATCTATGAGTTTTAAGAGTCTTTGCTGTATCTCGCTTTCTCCTGTAAGGTGCTTCGGTGCTAAAAGGCACTGTAATTCTTCCTTTGTAACATTGTGGCGGAATCCATCTGTGCACAGCATATACACTTCTTCCGGGTATATTCTCCGTACACTATAATCTGGCACTACATGTTCTAATACGCCAATACACTGCAACAGCATATTTCGATTAGGATGTTTCTTTGCCTCTTCTTCCGTCATTCTCTGTTGTTTTATTTCTCTCGCTACCCAGGTATGATCTGCGGTAAGCAATTCTGCTTCCCGGGTAATTCTGTATAGCCTGCTATCTCCAACATGGCAGGATAACAGCATATATTCATCTACTAGCAATATTGCTGTCAAAGTGGTTCCTAATTTAATATTCTGTTGCTCTCCATATCTGAGAATTTTTTTATTTTGCTGTTCTACTAAATCAGACCAGTCGTTTTTTACCTGTTCAATCTGAAAATGCGGTATCAATTCGGGCAAACGTGCTTCAAACCATCTTTGAAATGCCATTACCACGCTGGTACTGGCAACTTCTCCCTGCTCGAGTCCACCCATACCATCACATATTACAGCCATCACAAGATTACCGATTGCTGTAGCGGCACTTTTAATACAATAACTGTCCTGATTTACTTTTTTCACTTTTCCTATGTCCGATTTTGCTGCCACGTAGAAATTCATATGTCTAAACCCTTCTATAGAAACTTAGAAATAGAATGTAAACTCTTCGTTTGATAGTTTAAATTTTGTACCATTATGTATCTCCACAAATTCTTCCGGCCGTATTTCCCTGCCTTCCACGTAAGTTTTATTTGTAGAACCTTTATCCCTCAGAAAGTAATGGGTGCCTTTTTTTATGATTTCTGCATGATTTCTGCTTACTGTAGTATTCCCGTCGATAGGATAATCCACCATGGAGGCATCTTTTCCTATGGAGAACACATCTTTGTTAACAGGTATCTTCTCGCCACTTTTCTCATTGACTAAAAAAGGTCTTTTTCCTGACATCGGTGCACTGCCATAAGCTGCCTGCAAATTTTCTGCCATGGTTATGGCTTTTGTATTATTCCAAAAATCGCTGTCTAAAATTCCTGTGTCTTCTCCATTTTCTTCCTCGTAGTCGTTGTATAATTCTTTTTCCTCATACTCTGCTTCGTCCTTCCGGGCAATGGTTTCATAGTAATCCATATCCGGCAAATCTGAAGCGCCTTTTTTTATCACCGTAGATTCCTGAATCATACTAAAAATTGCTTTTTCAAATTCTTCTATACGAAAATTTTCTCTTCTTTTGTTACTTAGCTGATTAATGTATACACTAAGATAATCATGATTTATCGTTTCATCAAAATTTGTTTCATATAAAATGTGCTGAAATAGTTCAAATGCATCATAATCGGAGAAATTATTCAATTTGCATACTCCTATCATCTGAATAATAGTTCCCACAAACATAGTTTTATCCACTTTTAATGACAAATTTTGCATAAACGGATTCATTAACTGTATTGCTTTTTTATTCACTTGCACCTCTCACCTCCACAGTTTTTAGACTTTTCTCCGAAATATTGTAATCTACTTTTTTTGACTTTTTTCTTATTCGAACCAAACGGTGTGTTTTTTGCATCCAAAATTCACTTCAACATTTACACTTGTTCATTTTTCCTTTATTTTCCTCACTTTTTTCTAATGTATAAATTTTTCCTTTTTCCGTTCGTTATTAAAATCGCATCATTTGGTATTTTTTTCACTATTTTTGTTATTTATGTGGTATTATAAAAGATTATACTTACATACTTTCAATCCACGCTTCTAAAAAATTATAGAAAAAGCACGTTTTCTAACCTATCCAGTTTGAAAACGTGCTTTTTTGCTGCTAATAATTATTTTTTCACACAAATATCAAATTCTATATAATTTTTCCCTGTATCATCTTTCTTATTATTCGCCTGTAAACTGCATTTATATTCTTCACAAATCTGTTTCACATTAGCTAAGCCCAGCCCTCTATGTTCCCCTTTACTACTCTCTCCGGTTTTAAACATCTTAATTATATTTTCCTGTGGAATATAGGCACTTTCATTCTTTATCTTCAGCTCTATCTTTTCTGTTGTTTCCATAAAATTTAGATAAATTGTTTTTTCAACGTCATTCTCTTTCACTGCATCCATTGCATTATCAAAGAGATTGCCTATAATCTCCACCATTTTATGTATTGGCACTTTACACTCTAAATCCCCTATTTTAATATCATATATGACTGTAATTTTCTGCTCTTCTGCCTGAAGAAACTTTCCATATAGGAATCCAATAATTATGGGATTGCCTATCTTCAACAATTTACTGTACCTATTTTCCTCCTGAATTGCATCAATGTATGTTTCCTGCTGTTTTACCAGTTCTTCGTAGGTATTACAGGTGTAATGCAGACTATAAATTGTGTTCAAATGATTTTGAAAATCATGCTGTTTTCTTCGAACTTCTGTGATTAAATTCTGATAACCTTCCCCATACAGCTGGTGCATTTGCAATACCATTTTCTGTTCCCGCACTTTGTATTGGTTCTTTTGCCACATGTAGGTTACAGCGCCTAGAAAGCATAGACTTATGATAATTACAGCATAATGCTCTGGGGATAATGCATCCATTACTTTCATAATTACAATTAAATATCCTATAAACAAAAATGCTATAACAAGCATTATCCGTAATAACACGGCTTTTTGTTGCATAAAAATAGAAAATTTGTGCAATCCTATGTGTGGAAGTAAAAACAAAACAATTAATAACACTATAATATTTACAATCAGATTATTTAATCCACTGCCTGAATTATTTAAATCAATAATATGAAAAGTGCTCAAAATTATCCATGTTCCTACCTGTATAATCCCTAAGATAACTATATAAAGTACATTATTCACAGCTAATTCTCGTTTATTAATTCCAAATTCAGCAATGCAATAACCAAATACAACAAGGTATATCAATATACTCATTTCTGATAACAACTGTTCTTCTGCAATCAACTGTAACAGAATTATATCTACTGCAATAACTATAATATTCTTTATATCCAAACAAAACTTTTTCCCGTATAAAATATGAATACACATAAGAATGGATATAATTTCCATAAAAAAACCAATACGCTCTACCATATATTTTCTCCGTTTAATTTACTTCAATTATATTACAATGTTTTTCCCCACAATTCAACTCTTTCTTAAATTAAAAAGTTGCCAAAATCATTTGGCAACTTAAATCACTATTTTTCTTTATTCTGTATACTCATATATTCCTGTGTTGGAAACGGTAATTCTCCAAAAAATATAACACTTGTCAAGTCCTTAACTATCCACGGAAGCGTTACAGATGCATATAAATACACCAACTTATACGCGTTTTTCCGCATAAACTGTTTTAAAGCCTTCAAACTCAAAACCTCCTTTTGCTTTTACTTTTGTTTTCAGTGCTGCAAAGCTCAATTGAACAGCGTGTAAAACTACTATCCAAAATCCGCTTACTACATAACTGCTTTCCGGCAAAATATACATAAATATCATATAGAAAAAAATCACCATAAAAACGTGGATTTTTCGCATATGACATTGTCGGGAGGTAGGTTGTGGACGATCCGCTGATATCACAGGTCCAATATAATATGTAACAACACAACAAATGAGCAATATTCCCAGCATAACTGATTTGGGAAGTTCTATCATCGGAAGTACATAAATGCATAAAAACAAATAACTAAAAGACATCACAAAACATGACCAGTATCGTTTGCAATGCATTCCACCTGTGGCACTCCTCAAAAGAAACAACACAAACACGGAAAACAGAAAGATTTCTATTCTCTTGTGGAACAGTATCCCCAGCATAAGCAACTTGCTCGCTTCTGATAGAAATGACATTACAAGATATCGAAACACTACCATCTCCGGTTCCATTTCTTCCGCATTTTTTGTCTTTTGTGATTTGCTTAAATTATCAGCCATTTCAACACCTCCTGCATATTTGCTTTGAATTATAGCATTGAATATGGCAGGGGCTGAAAATTCGACCCAAAAGGTGTGATTTCGACACCGAACGTTCAAAATATGTCAAAAAAGTGCAAATATCGTCCTTTCGTTATTAAAAACAGTCCATTCAGTTCGAAAAAAGCTTTTCCCATATAATGTGGTGTATAATATTAAGTTTAACCTAAAATAACAACTATTTTTCTTTCTAAAATTCCTGGAGATCTAGATACTCCTTTACATCTTTCAAATATATTTTTCCAATTTCCATTTGACCAAAGTCCCTTTTCAAAACAATATAACGGTTCACAAGATCAACGGAAGAAATAAATTTTGTATTCACAAGGATATTACGGTTGCATTGCAAAAACTCCTTGCTGTCAATTTCCTCAATAATTTTTTTCGTGCTTCTATAAGGCATTTCCATCAATTCATCTACGGTTTGAATTCTAAGTCTATGAAAATAATTTTCTATATATACTATTTCCGTAATATTTACAGAAAACAGCAGTCCCTCTTTACGAAAGAAAAGATTTTTATCTTTTTCCCTCTGGGTAGTATATTCTAATGCTTTGGCCAACACCTTTTTCGCTTCTTCCTCTGAATAAGGCTTTTCTAAATATGCAAAGCTGCGAATATTCGTAAATGCATACAATTTAGGATCCGCCAGCGAGGTCGTAAATATAATGGGCGTAAAGGTATATTTTTCAATGTTTCTGATTTTCTCTGCAAATTCAATTCCCGAAACATCTCCCTTTGCCTTTGCATCCAAAATAATATCCAGCAGAAAAACATCAATGGTATACTGTAGCGCTATCTGATAAGCCTGTGCACTATTAGATGCCACCTTTATCTGCGTTTCCCGGTCTATTTCCGCTATAATCTGTTTCAGTCTGACCAGTGCTGCCTCATTGTCTTCTACAATCAGTACATTCTTTTTCATAGGAATCCCACCTTTCTGCATTCCACTATATTATACTGCCCTAAATCCTTGGCTGCTGTCTACCACACACTCCCGGAACAATCCGTTCACCGCTGCTTCATACTCAGCCAGATTTTTTGACTTCATCAGTTTTTTTCTCTGTCTGTCATTCTCTTGGAATAAAAATACCATATAGCACCACAGCTCCTTCATACGAAATAAAACATTTTTTTCACCAGAATACATCTGTTTGTATTCTCCATAAATCCGGTCATGAAATTCTCTTAGTGTTTCTTTATCCATGGTTTTCTTGCCTAATATCTCCGCCACCAGTGCCGGATTGCATACAAGTCCTCTGCCTAACATCATCGTAGTGACTTCCGGGAACTGACCAGTAAATTGTTTATAATCCTTTACCGTAAAAATATTACCGTTATAGCACACCGGATTTTTACTACTCTTACACGCTTCGGCAAACACTTTAAGATTGGGTTTATTTTTATAATAATCTTTTTGAGTTCTAGGATGAATAATTAGTTCTGACATTTGATATTTATTATAAATCTCCATCAGATGATAAAATTCTTCCGGAGCATCTTTTCCGATTCTGGTTTTAATAGAAAGCTTCATATCTGTGCCTGCAAAAGTATCAAAAACCTGATCCAAAAATACATCCAGCTCCTGCGGTTTTGCCAAAAATCCGGAACCCCGGAATTTTGACACTACCGTACCGGAAGGGCAACCCAAATTCAGGTTGACCTCCCCATATCCTAACTTTCTAAGTTCTTGTATCATAATAATAAAATCTTGTGCAGCATTGGTTAAAACCTGTGGAACCAGATTGATACCTTCATTATTTTCCGGCAAAATATCCCGAAGTTCCTTCGCATTTAAAATAGTCTTTTTCTTCGTTACAAGAAATGGGCTAAAAAATTTGTCTATATATGGGAACATTTCATTGCATAAATTTCGGTATGCATGAATGGTAATTCCCTCCATTGGTGCAAAATAAAATTTCATAAAATCTCCTATTTTCCGGATGACAACTGATAATACTTACCCTTCGCTTCCATCAGTTGTTCATGACTTCCTCGTTCAATAATTCTTCCCTGCTCTAACACCATGATACAGTCACTGTTTTGTATGGTAGAAAGTCTATGAGCAATGACAAAGGTGGTTCTTCCCGCCATCAATTTATCCATGCCATCCTGAACCAGTTTTTCTGTTCTGGTGTCAATGGAACTGGTTGCTTCGTCCAAAATCAAGACAGGCGGATCTGCAATGGCAGCCCTTGCAATGGCAAGTAGCTGGCGCTGCCCCTGACTTAAGTTTGCCCCATCACCGGTTAGTATGGTGTCATAGCCGTCCGGAAGTCTCCTGATAAATCCATCTGCGTTGGCTAACTTTGCCGCTGCAACTACTTCTTCATCTGTTGCATCCAGTCTTCCATAACGAATATTATCACGTACGCTCATGGTAAACAAATGAGTATCCTGAAGAACAATACCAAGGGAATGTCTTAAGTCTGCCTTTTTTATCTTGTTGATATTAATTCCATCATACCGAATCTTACCGTCCTGAATATCATAAAAACGGTTAATTAAATTAGTAATTGTGGTTTTTCCTGCTCCTGTGGAACCCACAAAGGCGATTTTCTGCCCCGGTGTAGCATATAAGTCCACGTTATGAAGCACGATTTTTTCATCGTTGTAACCAAAATCCACATCATCAAATACCACATCACCCTTTAGTTCCACATAAGTGGTAGGGTCTCCATTCTGATGCTTATGTTCCCATGCCCAAATACCGGTTCTTTCTTGACATGGTACTAATTTATCTCCTTCCCATTTAGCATTTACTAAAGTAACATAACCATCATCCACTTCCGGCGTTTCATCCAGTAGCTTAAATATTCGCTCTGCCCCTGCCATGGCCATAACAATGGCATTTAGCTGCTGGCTTACCTGATTAATTGGCATATTAAAGCTTTTATTAAAGGTAAGGAAAGACGCAAGTGCTCCTAAAGTCAGACCTGCAAAGCCGTTAACTGCCATAATTCCCCCCACAATAGCACATAGTACATAGCTGATATTTCCAAGCTGCGCATTCACCGGTGCTAAAATGTTGGCAAATTTATTGGCATTATCTGCACTTTCAAAAAGTTTGTCATTTAATTCATTAAACTGATCAATACTTTCTTCCTCATGGCAGAACACTTTTACAACTTTCTGTCCTTCCATCATTTCTTCCACATAGCCATTTACTGCCCCAATGGCTTGCTGCTGTGCTTTAAAGTATTTTCCGCTCTGTCCTGCAATCTTTTTCGTAGCAGTCAGCATAATTACTACCATTATAAGCGTAAGAGCTGTCAATGGAACATTTAAAGTAATCATACATACTACTACACTGACAACTGTAATGGCACTGGAGAAAACCTGTGGCATACTCTGACTGATCATCTGCCGTAAAGTATCAATATCATTGGTGTATATAGACATTATATCACCATGGGCATTGGTATCAAAGTATTTTATAGGAAGACTTTCCATCTTTGTAAATAGGGAATTTCGAAGGTTTTTTAGGGTTCCCTGAGTTACATTTACCATAATTCTGTTATACGTATACGTTGCAATTACGCCAATTCCATAGATGAAACCAACTCTGATAACTTCCGCTGACAAATCCGTAAAATCTGGATTTTCTGCCTTTAAAAGTGGCAGAATAAAATCATCAATCAATGTCTGCATAAACAAAGTTCCCTGTACATTCGCAAGTACACTGACCAAAATACAAACTGCCACAAAAATCAAATGAAATTTGTATGTTTTTAAAATATATGCCATTAAACGTTTGAATGTTTTTCCATTGTTTTTACTTTTTTCCGGCATTTATGCTTCCCCCTTTCCTTCATCAAAATCACCGTTACCTTTTGTCTGGGACTCATAAACTTCTCTGTAAATTTCATTGTTTTCCAATAATTCTTCATGGGTGCCAAAACCGGCAATCTCCCCTTCATTCATTACCAGAATGCGGTCTGAATTCTGTACACTGGAAATACGCTGTGCAATAATCAGCTTGGTTGTATCCGGTATTTCCTCTGCAAACGCTTTGCGGATTTTTGCATCGGTTGCCATATCCACAGCACTGGTGGAATCATCCAGAATCAGAATCTTAGGTTTCTTTAATAATGCTCTGGCAATACAGAGTCTTTGTCTTTGCCCACCGGAAACGTTACTTCCGCCCTGCTCAATATATGTGTTGTACTTTTCCGGCATCTTTTCAATAAATTCATCTGCACAGGCAAGTTTACATGCATGTTCACATTCTTCCTGTGTAGCTTCCTTATTACCCCAGCGGAGATTTTCTAAAATTGTACCACTAAATAATGTGTTCTTCTGCAATACCACGGATACCTGATTTCGAAGGGCTTCCATATCATACTCTCTTACATCCCTTCCGCCAACAAACACAGCACCTTTTTGTACATCATAAAGTCTGCTGATAAGATTTACAAGACTGGTCTTAGCACTTCCCGTTCCACCAATAATACCGATAGTTTCCCCCGGATTGATTGATAGATTAATATTTTTCAATACAGCTTCTCCGCCTTTATTCTGGTAACTGAAATCTACATTTTTGAATTCAATGCTTCCGTTTTCCACCTCATAAACAGGATGTTCCGGATTCTGTAAATCGCTGGTTTCATTGATTACTTCTGCAATACGTTTTCCGCTGGCAACACTCATGCTGACCATAACAAACACCATGGAAAGCATCATTAAGCTCATAAGAATATTCATACAATATGTCAGTAAGCTCATCAACTCTCCTGTGGTAAGCTCACTGCCCACAATCATTTTTGCTCCAATCCAGCTGATTCCCAAAATACATGCATATACGGTAAACTGCATGGCAGGTGCATTAAATGCCAGCACAGATTCTGCTTTCATGAAAATAGAAGCAACACCTGTACTTTCCCTCGTAAATTTTTCCGTTTCATAGTCTTCTCTTACATATGCTTTCACTACACGGATTGCCGATACATTTTCCTGAACACTTCCATTCAGGCTGTCATACTTCTTGAAACCTACGGTAAAATACTTGGTGGCACCGCGAATAATCAGCATCAGCACTGTTCCTAATAAAATTACTGCAATCAGATAAATCGTTGCTAGTCTTGCATTAATGACAAAAGCCATTATCATGGCACAGATTAAACTGGCCGGAGCTCTGGTGCACATTCTGAGAATCATCTGATATGCGTTTTGTACGTTTGTCACATCCGTTGTTAATCTTGTAATCAATCCTGCTGTACTGTATTTATCAATGTTAGAAAAGGAAAACCTCTGAATATTTTCATACATTGCTTTTCTAAGATTTTTCGCCAGTCCCGCCGAAGCATTGGCTCCGTATTTTCCACCCATAATACCCGCAAACAAGCCAATTGCCGCAGCCACGGTCATGAAAGCCCCCATTACACAGATGTGACGAATATTTCCGCCTTCCACCTGAATACCATTATCTATGATAGATGCCATCATTAATGGTATGATTGTTTCCATTACAACTTCTAACAGCATAAACACCGGTGTCAAAATAGAAGACTTTTTGAATTCTTTAATTTGTGCCCCTAATGTTTTTAACATTTGTTTTCACTCCTTACATTACATTTTTTTTAATTTTACATAATAAATTTAAAAATATTTCTTTTTCCTCCTGAGAAATGTCTTTTTGCATCTCAGCTTCCAGTTCACGTATTTTCCCATTCATTTCTTCTTGAATCTCAATGGCTTTTTCTGTCAATACAAGTTTCTTTAATCTTGCATCTCTTTGCACACTTTCTCTGACAATCAACCCGTCCCGTTCTAGCAGTTGAATAATCTGAGTTACACTGGATCGTCTGATATCAAATTCATCCTCAATATCTTTTTGAAACACCTCTCTTCTTTTACTCTCCTCCCAAATATACTTCAGCACTCTGCCCTGGGTATCTGTAATCCCAAAAGATTCCGCTGCCGCCCGCATTCTTCTTTTTATCCGGTTGGATAGTACTATGATTTCTTTTCCTATGTATTTTCCCATATATACCCGCCTCTTTCAATTTGTTAGTTTCCTAACATTATTTTACCTAAAAAAAAGTTATTGTCAAGAGGATTTTTACAAACTGAATTCTGCCTTTGCACATGTAAATTTAACCTCACCTTCCGGAATAGACTTCAATTATTGTGGTGGAATCGAAAAGATTAAAGATGATCATACGATTATCTATTCATACCAGTTAATGCCTTGTGATGAAAGTTTTTCAGATACCACGTTGAATATGAGTATTTCCAGTTTTACCATGGATAATGTAAAAATGGACGACAATCCAACTGTATTGGCTGAAGGAAACTGGAATCTTTCCTGGAATCTTTCTAATGGCTCTACAAAAAGAGTTTATGACATTGACAAAGTACTTACTTTAGGCAAATACAATTTCATTGTCAAAAGCCTTGAAATTTCACCACTGTCTTATAAGGTATACATAGAAAATTCTGACAATATATCTCTTTCTGAAATACAGGCAGTAGTTTCTGAAAACGGAGAACAAGAGCTTTCTGTAGACGAGAACGATAATCTTGTCGTTCTTCGATATGTGGAAGCAACCGAGGAAACTGCAGATGACATTATCAACAGCCTGCCGTCAGATGAAGCACTTATACCTTTAGACACTGTTAACTGCTTCTATCTGAAAAATCAGAAATTTGAAGAACTAGACGGCATGGGAGCTTCTGGTTTTGAAGATGATACAAAGTATTACACAAACATGGGAACCTTCTCAAAAATCTTAAACCTTGATGAATTAACCGGATTCCAGCTTGCGGGTCAGAAAATTGTTCTCACTGACTGCACTTATGAAACAGTAGATTGTTTTCAGTAAAGTAGTACTTTTTCCATCCGTCTACATATAATAAACTAAAACTGAAAGGAGTTCTTTTATGGATTGCCCAAAGATGGATTGTCCCAAAATGGATTATTACAAACAGAAGCATGTTCATGAAATTACCGGCAGTACCGGTGTTGTAAACGAGTATAAGGATTGTCATAATCATCGTTTCTGTACAGTTTCCGGCGAGGCAATTAAGGAAGGAGATTCTCATGTTCACGAAATAAAATTCCGCACGGATTTTTCCGATGGACATTACCACGAATTTTGTGGAAAATCTTCTCCTGCCTATGATGTAGGCGGTGGAAAGCATGTGCATTTTATCAAAGCACACACCAGCTTTGAAGATGGTCACAAGCACCAGTTTCAAGCTGCTACTTTAATTGACAGCCCGATTGATTTCAAATGTAAGTAACAACTAAAAGATGCCCCGAAAAATTCGGGGCATCTTCCAAGTCAGAAATTTCTATATCCCATTCGCACCTTTTCCTTATACTCCTTTCTCCCTGAAACCTGTAACTTTTCGTAAATATGCGAAACATGCTTTTTTACTGTGGTTTCCGCAATGAATAATTCCTCCCCAATCTGCCTGTTAGTATACCCTCTGTATAAAAGCCATCCTACTTCTAACTCCCGTTCTGATAACCCCTGATTTTTCAAATACAGCTCTATCTGTTGGAAAGTGTCTTGTACATTTTCCGTTGCCATCTGAACCGGTTCGACCTCAGGACTTTGCTTTTCCTTAGGATGTTCTATTCTTTCTTTCAGACGAATATACAGAACCAATATTCCTACCGCCGGAATTCCCAACAACAGCGTTTCTATGGATGCCAGAATACGTTGTGAAGTGCCGGAAATCATTTGAATATGTGTCAGTAACAAAGCTGCCACAATTCCTATGTACAGAATTCCAAGAAGAAACTTTATGAAATGTCCCTTCACGTCTTATTCTTCCTCCATATAATCAATGATTCTGCGTTTCACTTCCATTTGCAGTGGAAGATGCAACAATTCCAATATGCTTGTATATAAAATGGAAATAAGTACCGCAGCCACGTTTGGTCCTAATTCTGCCAGACTATCTGTCAATAAGCCAAGTATATAAATAAGCGGGTAAATCGTCGTAATAACTCCTGCACACAAAATCTGTTTTTGCATAAATTCTACTGCCTCTTTTGTGCGGCGCATTTCACCAAGACGACAAGAATATTTCCTATTCAATAACTTAAATGCTCTGAAATAATCTTTCCAAAGCCCACTCCATGCTAAAATTGGAAGTGACAATACCATGATGCACAATAGCGTGTTTACGTCTAAAAAACGTATCACCCCCTCCGCCAACGAATTCCCCATAGCACAGGATAATGCCATAAACAATATTGCAACAATAATTGTAACAAATTGAATAATCATAAAAATTCCTCCTACATAAAAATTTTTTCGGGATATCCTATGCTCATTATGGCATTTGTGAGCTAAAAAAGCTATACTACTTTTTTGAAAAAAGGTAGTATTTCAGGGCGTAGCAGGAAGTAGTACCTCTACTACTCCGGTATCTTTTGAACCCATTTACATTCCTTACCCTCTTTGTCCAAATATACCACCTGAGCTTCTGTCTTTTCTGTATTTAAATTGAATCCAACATATTCATAGCCCTGAATATCTGAATAAGTAGTAATATCCGGTTCTGAATCCCTAATATTTTCCCAGTAATAATACTGACAGCTTGTAATATATTCCTTGTCATCTTCTTTTACTTCTGTATTTACATAAAAGAAAGAATTTCCATCTGCGGTTTCTTCTCCATGGGTTTTCGTTACCGGAATAACAGACTGCCTGGTATAATCATAATCTGCACCTAGTTCATCTTCCATTAGTAAGTAAATAGAGTAGTTATTCAACTCACCCCCTGACACATTTTCCTTATTATCCAAATGAAAATATCTGTCATCAAAAGATACTTCGTCCTTTGTCCGGTATGCTGTGTAAATATAAGTGATTTGATTTTCTCCTGTAAGCAATGCATATTCAAATTCACCATTGTGACTGTACACCGCCACATATGCCGGATAAGAAAACATTTTTTCTGTTTTCTTTAATGTTTTCGTTTGTTTCCCATAAGACTTGTAAGTGTTTTCCAAACGAGCAATCTCTGCCTGATAATCTTCTTTTGAATAATCACACTGTAAATACACCTCACAAGTAGGTGAGCCAAAACTATCTTTATGATAAAAATAAAACTCTACATTTTCCGCGCTTTTCGGAATCGTTTCCGGAAACGCCATAAATCCACTGTGTATATAATAATCCGATATTTTATTATACATGGCAATATCTTTGCTTTCCGTCTTTTCTCCGCCAAAAAGCATCAACAAAAGTAACCCGCTAACCCCGGCTGCCAGCAAGACAATGGTAGTCACTACCCCCGCCAAAACTCCTATGGCAAATCTTTCTTTCGCGTATGTATGCACAAAATCCCCTCCCTACCAAAATAATTCCATCGCTATATTTTCTACAACAATCTTCAATAAAAGCAGGCCTAATACAATAATTACGCCAGTAAAAAAACCAAAAATCTCATAACGACAGGAAATAAGTTTTTTTCGAAATTTCTTGTCACGGCTCTCTGTCTGTTGCCTTTTCAGCTGCATCTGTTGTGTTATTTCCTGCTCTGTTTTCCTGCATTTTTCACAGCCCTCCAAATGTTCTGCGATTATTTTTTTTGTATTGTCTGTTACCAGTTGTTCCTCATAAGATTCCAACAAATCCCGGACTATTTCACAACTTATTCTCTCCATCACCATTCCTCCATCAATATATCATCAGCCATGCCAGACATGCCCCAAGGGCAATAATCACAATCACATAAGCGAATAATGCCAAGAAAAAACGACGTTGTAATTTTAAAAATATCTTCTGACCTTTTTCTTCCTGTTTTCTTTCCCTCGGCACTTGGTTTTCTTTCATATGCTCTTGTGCGCTTTGTACATCCTGATACATTTCCCTGCATTCTTTACAAGTTTCCAAATGCTTTTTTATAAACTGTTCACTGTCACTGCTTACTTTTTTATCCAGATAAAATGGCATTAAGTCAGACACGATATCACATTCCGGATTTTTATTTTCCATCTTTTCTCAGCTCCTTTCCTATCATCTGTTTTGCCCTGTAATGAGTAACTCTTGCCCAATTCTCACTTTTTCCAAGAATTTCTCCTATTTCCCGGAAACTTAATTCTCCAGACAGTCGAAGCATCATAACATCTTTCATCTGCCCCGGGAGTTTTTGTACAATTTTAAAAACGGCAAGCTTTCCTTCTTGGTCAACCAAGGCTTCTTCCAATTGCTTTTGTTCGTAAAGCTCCGGAACTGTATCTATGGGAACCTCTCCATGCCGTTTCTTTTTATCCACCTGTTGGTAAAAAGCATACTTTGCAATCTGACAGAGCCAGGTAGATATCATGGAATCTCCCCGGAACTTATGTATATTTTTCACAGCCCGATAGAAGGTTTCCTGAGTCAATTCCTCGGCTAACTCTCTATCGCCTCCTGTAAGCCCTATAAGGTAACCATAAACCATATGGTGATACTCCTCATAGATTCCTTCCATCTCCAAAACTTTTCCCTCCTTTTCTTGTGTTTCTATAAGTTAGTCCGATTACTTTTTCATTCGTTACAGATAAAAAAAATTTTTTCTATGTGAATCTTACTTTGAAACAATTTTTCGCTAAATTTTCCAACGCTCTCGTAAACTCTCCACTAAAAATTCCTGAGCCTGTTTTTTATACAGCAGGACCTGATACTCCATTCCCGACTGACCAACACGGGTTTCTTCATAAATCCCCAATCTTTCTCCTTGCTCCAATGTCCGTTTCCATGACCTGCCGTCAATTTTTTCTTCTTTCAAGTACCCTTCTTCTACTAACTTGCCCGTAAGAAAGGTGGCAGTCAGGCATTTCATATTGTTCTCATCACGATAACTGTTAATCTGCTTTACGAAATCCGATATTGTGGTTTTTTCCTGATATTCAATCTGCTGCTCTATTTCCGGCGTCAGACAAAATTCTGCCTTTCTTCCTTTTCTTTTTCCTACTGTTGCGTCCGAGATTCCAGGCTCCTGCTCTGCCACTTCTTCCTCATAATACAGTTTCATTTCCTCTCCCTGAGTAAATTCCTGCAGTTTTTCTATAAATCGTTCCCCATACTTTTCATATTTACTTTCACCGATACCATTTACATTTAACATTTCCTGCTTATTCTTTGGCAGTTTGACGCACATATCTGTCAAAGTTTTATCAGAGCAGATAATATATGGAGGTACTGCTTCTTCTCTGGCAAGAGACAGACGGAATTCCCTCAATATATCGAATAATTCCAGACCTTTGCTGGTTAATACATCTGATTTTCGTCTGCTTGTCTTTCTGCTCTCATTGATTTCTGCCTGCTGTTCCTCTTTGCTTACTTTTATGAAAATCTGTCGCTCACCGTTTAAAATTTCCCTACAGGACTGTGACAATTTTAAAATCATATATTTATCTTTGGTTGGATGCAGATATCCCTGCTGCTCCAGCTCACTAATAATATTTTTTAAAAAACCTTCCTTTTCTCCCTTACGGATTCCAAAAGACGGGGAACTTTCCAGCCCAAGGCTTCGAATCTTTGCTTTATTTCTGCCAAGAAGTGTGTCTACTATCACATTCATGCCATAACGCTGCCGCAGCTGTTCCACACAGGTAATAATATCACGGCAGATATCCGTCACATCTTTTTCTTCATATTCCGCCTGACAATTACCACACTTTTCACAACGCCCATTTACCTGTTCACCAAAATAATTTAATATATAATGACGCAGACATTCCTTGGTCTGACAGTAATAACTCATCTTATTTAAACGTATTTCGTCATTTTCCTGCACCAACAGAATATCTTCCGGTTCCATTTCACTATTGCCGGTTTTACTTTCCAATAAAAAACGGTTAATCATCACATCCTGAGGAGAATAAAAAAGAATACATTCCGCTTCTTCTCCATCTCTGCCGGCACGTCCTGCCTCCTGATAATAGTTTTCCAGACTCTGAGGCATATTATAATGAAGTACATATCTCACATTTGATTTATCAATTCCCATACCGAAAGCGTTGGTGGCAACCATCACAGGAGTCACATCATAAATAAAATCTTCCTGATTCCGCTTGCGTTCTTCATTACTCATCCCTGCGTGATATTTTCCTGCTCGCACACCTGCTTCCTGCAGCATCTCACATACTGCTTCCACATTCTTTCTTGTGGCGCAGTAAATAATTCCACTGTCTTCCCCATGTTCTCGCACATAGGTTAAAATCTCTGCATCTTTCTGTTTAGTACTTCTTTGCTGTACTACCTTGAAAAATAGATTTTTTCGGTCAAAACCGGTAACTAATACCTTCGGATTATTTAGTTTTAAAATACAAAGTATGTCTTCTTTTACACGTTCTGTTGCCGTAGCTGTAAAGGCACTGACCACAGGTCTTTTTGACAACCTTTCGATAAACTGAATAATTTTTACATAGCTTGGTCTGAAATCCTGTCCCCACTGGGAAATACAGTGAGCCTCATCCACCGTCACCATGGAAATATCCGCAGAAACTGCAAAGTCCATAAAACGTTCTGTCTCTAAACGCTCCGGTGCCACATAAATAATCTTATACTGTCCCCGCTTGGCATTTTCCAGTGCTTTTGCAATCTGACCTTCTGTCAGGGAACTATTAATATATGCTGCGTGAATTCCTGCCTGATTTAAGGCTTTGACCTGATCGGTCATAAGTGAAATAAGAGGGGAAATAACTAAGGTAATGCCCGAAAACATCAACGCCGGAATCTGATAACAAAGAGATTTTCCTGCGCCGGTGGGCATTATGCCAAGGACATCTCTGCCCTTTAACATCTCATCTATCAGCTCACCCTGCCCCTCCCGCAGGGTGTCATAGCCGAAATATTTCTTTAAAACCTGGTACTTATCCATATTTATACTCCTTTTGTAATTAATCTGTATTTTTATCTTACTTTGGATAAAAATTCCTGTAATCTTGCATTCTTTGGATTCTCAAAAAATTCTTTTGGTTCGCTATCTTCCTGAATATTCTTTTCGTCTATAAAAAGTACTCTGGTAGCAACCTCTCTGGCAAATCCCATTTCATGGGTTACTACAATCATAGTCATGCCTTCACGAGCCAATTCCTTCATAATTTCCAACACTTCTCCCACCATTTCCGGATCCAAAGCCGAGGTTGGTTCATCAAAAAGAATCACATCCGGATTCATTGCCATAGTTCTTGCTATGGCAATACGCTGTTTCTGACCACCGGATAGATTCCCCGGATAGGCATCTGCCTTACCGAAGAGTCCTACACGCTCCAATAGTTCATCTGCTTTTTTTGAAGCCTCATCCTTTCCCATCACCTTTAGTTTTACCGGTGCTAACATAATATTTTCCTTTACCGTCATATTAGGGAATAAATTAAACTGCTGAAATACCATACCGATTTTTTCACGCACCAGATTGATATTAGTCTTCTTATCTAAAAGATTCGTACCCTCAAAAATAATGGCACCTGATTCCGGCTTTTCCAATAAATTCATGGAACGAAGAAAGGTGGATTTACCACAGCCTGAAGGCCCTACGATAGCAATTACTTCTCCTCTGCAAATAGTTGTATTAATATGGTCTAACACCAGATGGTCTCCATAAGATTTACACAAATCCTTTATCTCAATTAACACTTCCTTATCTTGCATCCTTCATAAGCCTCCTTTCTAAATGGCTCACTCCTGCAGTTAGAACCATTACAATCAACAGATATACCACAGCTACAGAGCACAATGGAATCAAAGCTTCATAAGTATTGCTTCGAATAATATCTCCTGCCTTGGTTAAATCCATCAATCCAATATAACCTACAATAGAACTTTCCTTTAATAATGCAATAAACTCGTTACACATTGCCGGCAATGCATTTTTTACCGCCTGAGGAAGAATAATATATCTCATGGTCTGTGCATAGTTAAACCCAAGACTTCTTCCTGCCTCAAATTGTCCAATTTCTATGGACATAATACCGGCACGCACCGCTTCTGCCACGTAAGCCGCCGAATTTAATCCAAAAGCAAGCACCGCAGCAATAAGAGGATTTACTTTCACCGAAGCAAATATCACATAATACATGATTAATAACTGCACCATCATAGGTGTTCCACGAAATACCGTCAAATATATTTTGGCAATAGTATTTATAACTTTAATGACTACCGTTCTCTCTTCATTCCTGTCATGGGCAACACGGATGATAGCTAATACAAATCCAAAGATAATTCCAAAAATGCCAGCACATAATGTTATAATTACGGTATTTAATAAACCTTGTGGAATGTATTTCCATCTACCTTGTTCTACAAAGGTCTGATAAAATTTTTCTTTCAGGGATAATCCTTCTGACTTACCACCATCATTTACAATAATCACCTGTTTTGCTGTAGTGTAAGATTCTGTAAAATCAATGTTTTTCAGTCTGTCCTCTGTGACAGTCATACCTGCCACGCCAATGTCAGCCTTGCCGGACTGCACTGCAATAATGATAGAGTCAAACTCCATGTCAGATATAACTAACTCCATTCCCAATTCATCTGCCACTGCCTGTGCCATATCTACATCAATACCTGTAGCAACACCATTTTCATAATATTCATAAGGCGGAAATGCCACATTGGTTGCCATAGTAAGTGTTCCGTTTTCCCTGGTGGTACCTTCCGGCGATTTGTAAGGTGTTTTCCCCTTTGTATCGTCACCTATGTAATTACTGATAATCTGCGCTAAAGTACCGTTTTCTTTCAAGTTTTCTAAAGCTTCATTAATAGATGACGTCAATTCTGTGTTTTCTTTTGCAACGCAGATGGCATATTCTTCCAGAGCAAATTCTTCTTCTAAAATAGATAATTCCGAATTCTTATTTATAAATGTTAATGCCGGCTGCTCATCAATAATGACGCAATCCACTTTTCCCTGCTTTAATGCCTGTACTGCATCTGTTCCCTTATTAAAACGGGTAATTTTAGTTCCTGCTTCATCCCCTTCATAATCTGAAGCATAAATGTCACCTGTTGTCCCAATCTGTACCCCGATATTTTTCCCCTCTAAATCATCCACACATGTAATTGCCGAAGTTTTTGCCGCTTCACTTTCCTGTTTGCCACATCCTGTGATTGTAACCACAAATAACATAATCACAGCAATACACATAGAGTAGCAGCGCAATTTTTTCTTTCTTGCCTGCTGTAAAGAGTGATTTACTTTCATACTTTTGTCCTTTCTTTCAACTTTTTTATCTACGGACACTATCATACTGTATTTTCGTAAGATTCTCAATCTTTTTCTACGTTTTTTCTTTACATCTCCACCACCCTGGTGGCTATTTTTTCCCGGAATCTCACATCATGTTCTACAACCAACATGGTTGGCTGATATGTCTGTATCAGTTTTTCAATCTGCATTCTGGAAAATATATCTATAAAATTCAATGGCTCATCCCAGATATACAAATGTGCCGGTTGCAACAGGCTTGCCGCTATGAGAACCTTCTTTTTCTGCCCTTCGGAATAATCTTCCATAGGTTTTAAAAACTGTACCCGCTCCATATCCAATTGTCTTAAAATAGCACAAAACAAGGATTCATTAAGCTGCCGCTGTGCACAAAACTCTTTAATACTTCCCTTTAAAAAGGAGGTATCCTGATTAATATACGAAATTTCCAGCCCGGAAGCAATGGTAATGCTCCCTTCTTCCTGAAATCCTGTTTCCTCTATCATGCCATTATGCTGCAAAATACTTTTTATAAAACTGGACTTTCCACATCCATTCTTTCCATGCAAAAAAACTCTTTCTCCCTGACGCAATTCAAAATCAAAATTGGCAAATACTTCTTTTCCACTATCTCCTAATCTCTCAGGATATGTAATTTGATACTGCTTTGTGGAAATCAATACCTGCTTTTGATGCAGCTTTGGCACAATTTTTAAATCTACCGGAGATTCAATATCCTGCAATAGTCCTTCTTTTTCCTGTATTTCTTTTTGGATTCTATTCTCCATCTGCTTTACCCTGCTCTGCATTTTCTTGGTTTTCGCTCCAATATAAGAGCGGGTTGCAATACACCTGTCATGTTCTTTTACCGGGTCAAAACCTATCTTGGTTTTCTCATTCTGACTTGCCCAGCTTCGGCTTCTCTCCGATGCTTTCTCCAATTTTTGAATTTCCTTTCTATGCTTCTCATTTTCTGCCATAGAAAAAGCATCTTTTCGGCTTTTATTTTCCCACCAGCTGGAAAAATTTCCTTTTTGTACTTCTATAGAATTGCGGTTCAACACGAGAATATGGTCAATACAACTATCCAGCAAATCCCGGTCATGGGATACCAGAATAAATCCTTTCTTCTTTTGCAGATACGCTTTTACACACTCTCTTGCCTCTCCATCCAGATGATTGGTTGGCTCATCTATCAGCAGAAAATCATTTTCCCCGGAAAACAATACAGCCAGCATTACCTTGGTGCGTTCTCCATGACTCAGACTATAGAAAGGACGATACAACACTTCCGCAGAAAGCTCCAGATTTTCCAGCTCACAAATGACTTTCCATAACTCACACCCGGGCTTTAATTCCTCGAAAAATTCACTGCAGCTTTTCTGCATATTTTCCTCAGATATATTGTATGGAAAATAGTCAAACACTGTGGAGGTACTAATAGAACCTTGGTACGAATATTTTCCCAATAACAAATTAAGAAAGGTAGTCTTTCCTTTTCCGTTCCTTCCCACAAATCCCAGTTTCCAGTTAGAATCAATAGAAAAAGATACATTTTCAAATATATTATCAAAACTGCCCTCATAACCATAAGTAAGGTTAGATACGTTAATCATTGCCATAAACATTCCTCCTGACCAAAATATTGGTTGCCAAATAATGTTGATTCACATATCTAACCTCATAAAATAACGCTATTTTTTTATACCAAAAAAGAGAGGTTATGAGAATCATAATCCACTTTTGGCAACATGACAAAGCAGTATGTTCTAAAAACTACTGCCTACTAAAAGCTATTCATGTTTCAAAAGTCGATTATATTCTCATCTTTTCACCTCTCTCTAAAAAACTCACTTTTATATTGGATTAGGAATATAATAAATCTGTATCCTGCCAGTAGCCGTGTTCACGGTAATTTGTGCCCGAATGCCAAATAATTCCTGAATTAATTCCGGTGTCAGCACTTCTTCCGGTGTTCCACAGCACAAAATATTTCCTTTCTTCATGGCAATAATTTTATCACAGTACAAAGCCGCAATATTCAAATCATGAATAGAAGAAAATACTGTAATGTCCTGACATTTTAAAATATTCATTATCTGAAACTGATATCCTATATCCAAATGATTTGTTGGTTCATCTAGTATAACAAATTTTGCCTGTTGCGTCAACAACCTTGCCACTAGAATACGTTGTTTTTCCCCACCGGAAAGGCTTAAAAAGCTTCTGTCTTCATACTCTGACATTCCTACTTCCATCAACGATTCTCTGGCAATTTTCAAATCCGTTTTAGAAGTGTCTGCAAACATTTGTTTGTGTGCATATCTTCCTAACAAGACCATATCCAGTACGTTCATGTCAAATTCTACATTGCTTTCCTGTGCCATTACTGACATTCTTTTTGCCGTTTCTTTATTGTTCCATTTCGCCATATCTTCATTATCTAAATATATAATTCCGTCATCCGGTTTCAATACTTTATAAATAGTTTTCAGCAAAGTAGATTTACCGCATCCATTAGGTCCTACTAACCCAACAAATTCGCCCTCTTTTATGTTTAGATGAATGTCTGACAAAATTTCTTTATGGTCTATAGAGTAGCCTAAATCTTTTACTTCTAATTTCATTCCTTTTTACCTCCAAAAGAATTCTGATTCTTTCTAATAAGAGCTAAAAAGAATGGGGCTCCAAAAAAGGCTGTAACTACACCTATCGGAAGTTCTTCCGGTGCCACTATGACACGGGAAATCACATCACACACAATGACAAAAAATCCTCCTACCAGAATAGAAGCAGGAATTAATCTTCTGTGGACAGCTCCCACAATAGACCGAGTAATATGTGGAATTACAAGTCCCACAAAAC
The DNA here is from genome assembly GCA_045126515.1 of Lachnospiraceae bacterium. Taxonomy (GTDB): domain Bacteria; phylum Bacillota; class Clostridia; order Lachnospirales; family Lachnospiraceae; genus RUG11237. The sequence goes on along the minus strand of JBGVOM010000133.1, from coordinate 7,113 downwards.
CAATGACTCCACTAACGGATACAATAGCTCCTGTTAATATGGTACATAAGATAATAACACTCAGTTTAATAAATCTTATATTTACGCCTAAGGTAACTGCCGTATCATCACCTAACATTAATACGTCAAGACTTTTATGAAAAAAGCAGATAATTATTGCTATCACACTAAATACAATTGCCACATAAATGGTCTTGTCCCAGCTTGCCCCACTCAAAGAACCAATCATCCAATATAAAGCTGATTTCATTTTATCAGAGCCGGTCTTTGTATGATAAATCATTACATTGGTACAAGCTGAAAACAATGCTGAAACTGCGATTCCCGCCAAAACCAACTGAGTCGATGTAATCTTGTTATTAACCGTCGCCACCCGAATGGCAATTATAATAGCCAACATTGCTCCTATGGTAGCACCAAGCATTACATGATAAGTACCTGCAAAATGAAACCACCCATACATAATCACTGCCACAGCCCCTGCTGAGGCACCGGAAGAAATTCCTAACACATATGGATCTGCCAGTGAATTTTTCGTTAATGCCTGCATCAGAATTCCACAAAGAGCTAAACCGGCACCTACAATAAATGCCATCAGGATTCTCGGCAGCCGAAGTGTCCAGATAATAGATTCCGTGGACTTTTGCCATTCCGGCTCAAAGATTTGTTTTCCTGTTACTTTATTTACTATGATTTTTCCAATCCATCCTGCATCAATTTCAACACTTCCAAGTAATGTTGCCACCACGAAAGCACCAATAGCCAGGACAAACAAAGTCAAACAGAATACAAGAAACTGCGATTGTTTCTTTAGTGGTAAATATTTTTTCATTTTTAACTTCTGCATGGAAATGCTCCTTGTAATTATTGGAATTTTTCCGGGTATAATGATTTTGCAATCATTTCTACTGTTCCCGCAGAACCTGCACTTCCCTGCATATCACTACAGCAAGCGGAAATAATTCTTTTATTTTTTACCGCATCTACATTTGCCAATGCTTCGTTTGAATATAAGAAATCCATTTTTTCCTGTGTATCACCATTATAATCCAGGATGAGAATGACTTCAGGATTACGTTCTACTACCTGTTCCCAGGATACGGTAGCCCATCCTGCCTCGATATCATCAAAAGTTGAAATTCCTCCTGCCAGTTTAAGAATATCCCCCGGCATTCCCTGACATGCTGTAAATGGGGAATCTTCCCCTGAATCAAATACAAATACAGATACCGGATTATTATAAGCATCTTCTCCTAAAGTTTCTTTTACGAAAGCAATTTTTTCTTTCATTGTCTCTACTTTTTGTGCGGCTACATCTTCCACATTGAAAATTTTCCCAAGTGTTTCATAATCTTTATAAATGTCTTCAAATGTTGCACTATCGCTGGTACAATATGGTGTATACATAGCAATTCCATTTTCCTGGCAAAAATTCTTATCAAAATTTTTCTCCGAAAAAGTAGAATCCCATCCAATCAGAAAATCAGCCCCTACTGCCAGTAACTCTTCTTTTGTAAATTTTCCTGTTTCATCACCAAGTAATGGTACAGTTTCTCTGGCACCATACTGGGATACTGTGCTGTAACAGCTGCCATGTGTATAGCCTGCCATATTATCCTCTAATCCAAGGTCAAAAAAGTAATCTGCCATCTGATCTCCTTTTGCGACCACATTGGTTGGCGGTGCTGTAAATGTTTCTTCCACCTTATCCCCTAAACCGCTTCTTGCTAAATCAACCGTAATTGTCACCGGTTCATAATCACTTGCTACATTTTCTGCTTCTTCAGCATTTTCTGTGCTTTCTACTGCCTGTACTTCTTCCTTCTCTGCCACTTCTTTCGTTGTGCCGTTATTTCCACACCCTGTAATAACTGTCACACAAATAGCAGCTGCCACTAATGTTTCTAGTACTTTTTTCTTCATAACGTTTCTCCTTTTTCAGTAAAGTAAATTGAATAAATTTGCATACAAAAAAGCCATAAGGAAACTTCTCGGAAATACTACCTTATGGCTGTTCATATTACTTACTAACATACTGTCTCTTTTCTTTTTATGAGTGCACAAACAACAGAAAGTACGCTTTGCGAACTTTCTGACATCATGAATAAAAGACAGCCCTAACAGCTGTCCATTATACACTACGCAAAAGAAAAATTCTTTCTTCACTATGCAGGTAACTTTCATGGACCGTAAAAGTATTATCCCGATACATATGCAGATATCCTGGCTCCTCATCATCACTGATATGGACCTTCCCAAAAGCCCGCAATTACCTGCTCTGGCATTTCAGTGGTCATATTTCATATCAGCTCCAAGGTTACAGTGACGGCATCGCTTCGGATTTGCACCGAATTCCCTGAACTTCAATAAAATGCATTGAATCATATGTATGCTTGTTTCTGCGTTACTATAATACACCAGAAGACATTTGTCAAGCGAAACTCTTATTATTCCCAAAATGCAGCCTTAATACTGTCATAATGCAGGAACTTTCCTTCCTTGGCAATTTCCTCTATCTCCTCCGCCGTAGCAAACATGTAGCCGTCCGTTTCTTCTTCCTGCATATGTATATCCTGCTCTGCAATTTCTCCTGTGAAACGATATACATCCACAAAATAATTGTCCCCTTCTTCCGGATTTTCTCTCTTATACGTAAATAAAAACTCCTTCTGAAAGTTAGACACATCTAATCCGGTTTCTTCCTTCACTTCTCTCAATACTGCTTCTTCTGAATCTTCCCCTGCCTGTGCGGCACCTCCTGATACCTCCCACCAGCCGGCAGCCCACCGTTTTGTCATAACCCGCTTAGTAATCAGGAATTTTCCATCACTTCGTCGAACCACACCTAATACTGTTAAATGATATTCTCCATCCTTAAGACGGAAATCATTGCGTTCCATGGTGCACCCCGTTCTCTGCTTGTTTTTATCGTAAATATCCCAAAGTTCCATCATCTATTTCTCTGCCTTTCGTAATATCATTTCCTTCATCACCATAGTTTCACGGACAATCCATGGAATATTTTCATAATTCTCAACCAGTTCATTCCTACGGATAATCTCCTCTAAGGGCAACCAGTCCACTTGATAATCATACTCCTTCTCATACGCATCCAGATTCCGTTCTCCGGCTGTTTCATCGATGGCACAAAAATAATAATAGGATTCCATCTCCATAACATCATCCGGCTCCCCTTTTCTTCGCTCTTTTACCTTAATCCCTTCTCTCATACTTTTCGGCAACACGTGATAGCCGGTTTCCTCCTGCATTTCTCTAATCAAAGTTTCTTCATGGGTTTCGTTGCCTTCCATTCCTCCGCCAGGGAATTTATAGTCACCGTATTTACTGTGAATAATAAGGTATTTTCCATCCTTTTCTACAATTCCTCTTACAGCCGTCCTCCTAAATATACTGCCATCTTCTTTATAATTTTTCAGATCTATCATTAATTCCTGCATCAATATACCTCGCTTCTTTTATTATTTGCTACTCTCGTATACCCAATTTCCAAATCCGCAATTTTTCGCAGATTGATACACTGGAAGCAATATTTCTGACAACTGTCCTTGAAATTCCTGCTGAGTTAATCCCTGCCGATACAGCCTGCCTAAAATATCCGGATTATTAATATGCTCTCTGGCACATTGGTCAAATTCCTTATGCACCGCCTCAGATTTCCACATTATCTGATAAGACACATATTCCTGTTTGCTTAACAGCGGAAAATAAATATCCCAATCCGGTAAATGATTGCTTTTGCTGCTATTTATACTTTTTGTGGTGGGATGAAGATTCCATAATTCATCGTGAGCCACATAGGACCACGGCACAAAATGATCAATAGAAATTTCATCTTCCTTTAAAGGATTGTCACTGTATATTTCATGAATAGGCTGCAACTTCATTATGAGTTTCCAGTATTTCTTAACCTTTTCCAACTTCCGTTCCTGCGGCGGATATAATTTATCTGCAATGCCCGGTACACTTGGATTTCGTTTTTGTAAATACATAATCATATTGTATTGAAGCCATCCTTTTATAATTTCCAGATTTTTCTGAATATACAGCACCCAGTCCGGGTGTATGTAAATTACCGTATCTAATCCGTTATAAATTCTTCCATTAGCCTCTGCAAAGTAATACATTAAACGATCTTGGGCATTAATTTTTGCCATTCTTTCTTCCAGACGCATATCGAAATCTTTTCCCTTAAAATCTGTCATAAATGGTGCCTGTAAACGGTATGGCACATTTGCAATTAAGACTTTTTTCAAACGAATCACTTCTTTATCGGAACATTCCGAATGATAATTTAATATATTTCCTTTTTTCTCTGATGGCTTCATTCCTGTTAATGTATGTATATATTTTACCACCGTTTCCAGATTATCTTTTGGTCCTAAATTTAAGTGGTATTCTGACACCATATACCATGCATCGGCAATCATTTCATCTACCAGTTCCTCAAAGCTAAAACTTGTTTTCCCTTCACTCATTTTTGTTAAAATTGCCTGAAACCAGAAAAATTTATAGCACTCACTGGTATTGTCAAATAAACGCCCCAGATATCCGATTTCCAAACTTTCTGAATACGGCAGTTGCTGTCTGTTTATGTTCTCTTGAGAATTATATTCAGCCATCTTTCTTCCCCTCTTCCTGGACGGACATCACCGGTAACCCATTGTTCCTCCAGGCCTAATCCCTCCACTGTCCTTCGCAATATTTCAAAACTTTCCTCCGTAAAATCCGTAAAATACCTGCCACTTCGTTCCCCTTCAAAGTTTCCATACTTAAAGGAAGCGTAAATAATGCCTTCCGGTTTCAAGGCATTCCTCATTTTTTGCAGCACTTCTCTCAATTCCTGATAAGGCAAATGCAGTATAGAGGAACATGCCCAAATGCCATCAAAACACTCTGCTACACATAATTCCTGAAACAGCATACGTTTTACCGGAATCCCAGTATACTTTTCTGCTATCTTACACAATTCTTCTGAACCGTCTATCGCCTCCACCTGATATCCCTGCTCTAGAAAATACTTGGTATCACGTCCGGCACCACAACCAAAATCCAAAATTTTTCCGTAAAGCGGCAGCCTTTCTAAAAATCGGTTCTGGGTTGCGGTAAAATCCACAAATATTGTACTATCAGCAAATTGTCTGGCATTTTGATTGTAGTAAGCAAGAGTAATTTTTTGTAACACTGGTTTCTCCTTTGGATTTTATTCTATGAAATATTATAATATATTTATTTGGAAATGGGTAGATTTACTTAACTTCTTCCCCTACATTCATCAATAAAAATTTTACTACAAAGGAGAACTTATCATGCCAACATTAGAAAAACTTATAACCGAATATTTAGACCATTGCAACACCCATAAAAAACTGGATTTTAAAACAATAAAGGCTTACCGGATAGATTTAAACCAGTTTCTTTCGCTGATTTCAGCCAATACTCTGCCTATTACGAAAGAAATTCTTATGGAGTATCTTTCAACGATTCACAAAATGTATCAGCCACGCACCATCAAAAGGAAGATTGCCAGTGTAAAAGCTTTCTTTCACTATTTAGAATACGAGGAAATTATCGAAAACAATCCTTTCAATAAAATAGACTTAAACTTTCGCCAGCCTCAAAGGCTCCCTAAAACAATTCCTTCGAATACAATACAACTGTTTTTATCTACACTGTATAAAGAAAAGAATCAAAGCAAAACTCCCACTCAAACAAATACAATTATAAGAGATATCGCTGTTATGGAACTTTTATTTGCAACCGGTATGCGTATTTCAGAACTTTGTTCCTTAAAGCAAACAGACCTTGACTTGGAAAACGGAACTGTTCTTATCTTTGGCAAGGGTGCGAAAGAACGTATGCTTCAAATCGGCAATGAGGATGTACTTAAAGCTTTGATATGTTATAAAAATTCTTTTGCTAATGAACTTAAAAATACTGACTGGCTGTTCATCAACCGCCTGCATCAACGCTTATCAGAACAATCGGTTCGAAATATGATTAACCGTTACGCCAAACTGGCAAATATCGACATGCACATAACCCCACACATGTTTCGCCATTCTTTTGCAACACTGTTGTTGGAAGCAGATGTAGATATCCGGTATATTCAGAAAATGCTGGGGCATAGCTCTATCACCACTACGCAGATTTATACCAGCGTGTCTATGAGCAAGCAGAGGGAGATATTGGAGGTGAAGCACCCGCGGAATGGGATGAGGGTGGAATGAGGGATAATTTGATATCTATGTAGTATAGCAAATAATCAAGCATTATTTGGCAATAAATAAAGGATAATTCCTAATTATCTATTGTACAAATTTTATACTAAAAAATGTTTTATTAAATTATTTAATGATTTTTCAGAGGGAGGAATAGCGTATGAAGAATGAAAAAATACTAGTTTTTTTAAGCAGACCAAATCCATTTGTTGATAGCCAGCAGTATTTTATAGAGAAGCTGCAAGAGCAATTTAATAAATATAATATCGAAACAGTAACACTGCAAGCTGATAATTATGATTTAACAGACTCCTTAAACTATCTCAAAGGTATGATTAAGCAATGTTATGGCATTGCTATTATCGGTTTTAAACAAATGTTTATCGATAAAGGAAGTAAAAAGAAGGGTGGAAAACCAAATCCTCATTATTTTTATCCTAATGAAATCGACATATCTGGACAAGCTTTAACAAGCCCTTTTTGCCACATTGAAGGAACAATCGGATTACTTAATGACCTTCCACTACTAATTATAAATGAAGAAGGTGTACGCGAAGAAGGAATACTAAAAGGTGGCAAGTTTTGTACTAAAACAAAAAAATTTGATTTATCGAGTATAGATATTTTTTTTAATGACAAAACTGTCGAACAACAAATTGCTGTGTGGACAGGCAAAGTAATTGAATACTATTTATTCTTAAATTTAAAAAAGGTATGAGGATAAACCTCATACCTCAGACTGTAGACAAAGTGGCATTGGAGTCAACACTCCAACGCCACTTTTCTCTGTTTATAGTTATAATTCCATATTTTCAAAAATAGTTGGGGTATTCCTTTCTTTATTACCCCCATTCTTTGTTTCATTTTTGCCAGT
>JBGVOM010000132.1:0-8876 GCA_045126515.1 Lachnospiraceae bacterium | reverse complement strand
TCTAAATTAGTGCATATCACCTTATTGAAAAGTTATCTTCTAACTTAAACAACAATAGGAGGATGTGCATATGAGTCAAATAAGTCAGATCAAAAAGATCTATCATGCAGCCATCTATGTTCGTTTATCGAAAGAAGATGGCGCTGTTGCTTCGCATGAAAAAGCAGAGAGTAATAGTATCGCAAATCAGAAATCACTGATTAGGGAATTCCTTAAGAGCAAAAACGATATAGTGATTGAACAGGAGTATGTCGATGATGGTTTCAGCGGCTCTAACTTTGAGCGTCCGGCATTCCAGATGATGCTGGAAGACATCAAAAAAGGCAAAATCGACTGCGTTGTTACAAAGGACCTGAGCCGATTTGGTAGAGAGTATATCGATTCAGGTATGTATATAGAGCGATTATTTCCAGCGATGGGAGTAAGATTTATAGCGATTAACGATGGCATTGATTCTGGTGAAGCAAAATCACAGTCAGATGAAATTATTATCCCATTTAAGAACCTTATAAACGATGCTTACTGTAGAGATATTTCTATTAAAATTCGTTCTCATCTGGAGATTAAGAGAAAGCAAGGGGATGTAATCACTGCATTTGTTGCGTATGGATACAAAAAGAATGAAAAAGACAAGCACAAATTAGAAATTGATGTGTATGCAGCGAATGTTGTAAAAGATATTTTCAGAATGAAGCTGCATGGAAAAAGTCAGGATGCTATTGCATCTGAACTTAATTCTTTGGGAATACTGCCACCGGCTGAGTATAAGGCAAGTACGGGAAGTAATTATCAGACCTGCTTTAAGACAAAGGAAAAGTCTGAATGGACTTCAGTTATGGTAAGAAGAATCCTGACAAATGAGATTTATATAGGAAATCTCGTACAAGGAAAACAGACCACACCAAACCACAAGGTCAAAAAGACCATAATCAAAGAGGAGTGCGAGTGGGTAAGGATTGAAAAGAACCATGAACCGATTATCACTGACAGAGATTTTGAGGTGGTACAGAGATTACTTGCTATGGATACAAGGACATCGCCTGACAGAGAAGAGGTTTATCCTTTGTCTGGTATTGTGACTTGCGGAGATTGTGGTGTGCCTATGGTAAGAAAAACATCAAAAGTCGGCGGAAAAACTTATGCCTATTATCTGTGTGCTACCCATAAGGATTCAAAGCAGTGTAGCTCTCACAGAATTTCCACGGATAAGTTGGAAGAAGTGGTGCTGGAGATTTTGCAGACACACATTGATAACATTATTGACCTTAAAAGAATTCTTTCTTTTATCGGCAACGTGCCATTTCAGCAGCTGGATATGAAAAAGCTTGAGGAAAGGCGTGAAAAGAAACAGGCAGAAGTAGACAGATGTGCAGATCTCAGAGGAATGCTTTATGAGGATATGAAGGATGGTATTATTTCAAAGGAAGATTACAAGGAACTTCATGCGGCATATGAGCAGAGGAAAAAGAATGCTGAGATTGCTATTCATCAGATTGAATTGGAAATGGATGATGTGTTGAATCGTAAGAGCAAAGGTTTTGTATGGCTTGATTATTTTACGGAACATAAAAACATTGAGAAACTCACGAGGGAAGTGGTTGTATCTCTTATCCGTGAAATAAAGGTATTTGATAAGAATCACATTGATGTAGTGTTTGACTTTGATGACTGCTACAAGGAATGTCTTGATGTAATAGAAAGTCAGGGACATTTTGTTGAAGTGGACAGTACGGGAAAACTGAATATCAGATTAAAGGAGGCTGTGTAGTATGGCAAGAAAGAGTAGAAAAAATACGCCGATTGCAGTTGCAAAGCCAACTGACAATCTGACAACAAAAGCAGTTTTAAGCCTTGATAAGGAGGCAAAACCATATCAGGTTGGAATCTATGCGAGACTTTCATTCGAATCAGAGGCGAATAAGGAAAGAGATACTGTAGATACACAGATTGCATATATCAGAGAGTTTATTAATGGGCAGGATGATATGGTAGAAGTTTGTGTGTATGCTGATATATCTGTTACAGGAACAACTTTTGAAAGACCGGAATTTGACCGAATGATTCAGGATATTCGAGCCGGCAAAATCAATACTGTTATTACCCGTGACCTTAGCAGGCTTGGAAGAAATTATGTGGAAGCAGGTAACTACATTGAGAGAGTATTTCCTTTTCTTGATGTGAGATATATTGCTATCACAGATGATTTTGATACAGCAAGACCGGGAACTGATTTATCTGTACCGCTTAAGAATATTGTGAACGAATATTATTCCAAAGACCTTTCAAAGAAAGTAGAAACTGGTAAGCATAGTATTTGGGCACAGGGCGGCTTCAGCGAAGGAACGCCACCATATGGGTATTACAGAGCTACAGATGGTTCAAGAAAGCTTTTGATTGATGAAGAAGTATCTGACAATGTAGTCAGGATTTTCAATATGTTTCTGGATGGGAAAGGGTATGCTGGTATTGCAAAAACTCTGCAAAGCGAAGGAATCCTTTCGCCACCGAAATACAGATTTTACAAAGCCGGAAAAACTGAGTTTGCCGAAAAAGCAAGGGAATGGCACTATTCACACGTAAAAGAGATACTTCAGGGAGAATACTATATTGGCAATATTGTTCATGGAAAGCAGAGGAAGGCTCTTGATACGGGAAGAAAGAATAAAAAAACAGATAAGTCCAAGTGGCAGCGAGTAGAAAATGCTCATGAACCTATCATTGATAAAGATACTTTCTATAGAGTTCAGGAAAGAATGGAACTTATCAAGAACAAGCATTTGGAAGCATCAAAACCTAACCCTGATGCTCCCAAGAAGCCAGATAATATTCTGGTATATAAAACAAAATGCGCCTGTTGTGGAGGAAGTGTTTTGGTTACCAGACATCATACTCATTCGGACAAGTTCATATATAAGTGCAGTAAGCGTAGGAAATTAGCAGCATTGTGCGGGAATAAATCTTCTTATGAATACAATGAGGTTATGGACAGCGTATTTTCCGTTATCCGCCAGCACATGAATCTGTGTATTGAAAAAACTAAATTTGTTCAGAAAATGAACAGTAGAAAAGAGAATGTCCTGCAATATGACATTTATACAAAACAGATAGCAAAGCTTCAGAATGATGTTAGAAGAATTACTGCTAACAAAAGCGGCTTGTATGAAGATTACAGGGAACAGCTTATAACGGCGGAAGAGTTATGCCAGTATCAGAAAGAGTATGAAAGCAGAGTAAATGAGATTGAGGCTCAAATCACTGAGCTGCTTTACCGCAGAAGTCTCTATGAGAAAGATTTTCACATTGATGAAGGCTGGGAAGAAACCGTTAATAAGTATTTGTCAAAGAGGAAACTTACAAGGGAACTTGTGGAAGCGTTTGTATCAGAAATTATATTTACTGATAATAATATAGAAGTAAAGCTTCTGTATGATGATTTCCTTAAGGAACTGCTTGAGGTGGCAGAAGAAAGAGAGGTGAGCAGCAATGGATAAGACGATAGCTCTTTATATGAGATTATCAGATGAAGATGACAACTTAGCTGCTCATGAGGAAAGTAACAGTATTTCCCATCAGCGAAAGTTAATGCTTGATCATATCCAGAAACTGCCTGAACTAAAGGACTGCAACATAATGGAATTTTCAGATGATGGATATTCCGGAGCAGACTTTAGCAGACCTAATTTTGTAAAAATGATGGATCTGGTAAAGGCTGGTAAGATTCAGGTTATTGTGACGAAGGACTACAGCAGACTCGGACGAGATTATCTTGAAGTCGGTAACTATATGGAATGTATATTTCCGGTTCTTCAGGTAAGATATATCAGTGTGAATGATAATTACGATTCTGCAAACAGCTTTGGTTCAACCGGAGGTATGAGTGTTGCACTGAAAAATCTTGTGAATGCATTGTATTGTAAGGATGCATCAAAAAAAGTAAGAGCTGCTAAGGCAGTGTTGGCTAAGCAGGGAAAGTACATTGCTGCATTTGCTCCTTTTGGATACCAGAAAAGTGAAGATGATAAGCATATGTTAGTTCCTGACCCCGTAACAGCACCTGTTGTCCAGCAGATATTTGAACTGGCTATTAAAGGCATGAAATACACCGAGATTGCCAATTATCTGAATAATAATGGATATGATAGCATATTTGAGTATTACCAAAAGATTGGAGTTAAGAGATGTTACGACAGGGATATTGGTGAGCACATGTGGAGTGCAAGTACAGTAATGGAGATTTTGTATAATGAAGTCTATATTGGTTCTGTAATCAATAACAAGACGGCTGATAATATTGATACTGGTCATCAGGTTGTGCAGAGAGATAAAGAGGACTGGATAATTGTTGAAAACTGTCATGAACCATTAGTTTCTGTGGAAGACTTCAAGCTTGCTCACAAGATTATAGCAAGACGAGAAGTGACTAAGAGAAAACCAAATGGAAAGTGGCGTAAATCATATATTCGTTGTGGAATATGTGGTAAGGGACTTTGCAAATACGGAAATAAATCCTCATACAGATGCCATAACGGTCATGTGTCACGTATTAGAGGTAAAGAACTTGAGGCGGCACTTCTGGACATTGCTAGAAATATGGCACTGTCTCAGTTGCATGAATTTGAGTTAAAAACTAATAGTGGTAATTGTCCAGATAATCTTGAGAGGGAAATCGAATCACTTAAAAAGTCAAAGGCGCACTATGCAAAGCTCAAGTTTGAGATATACGATGATTATACAAAGGCAAATATCACTCGTGATCAGATGGCAAAAAAGACTGCAGAAGTTAAGCAGAAAATCGCAGAGATAGAAAGTCTGATTACAGAGAAGCAGGAAACACTTGATATGCAAAAGGATCTCTTTCTTGATGCAAAGCAGGAACAGCTAACAAAGCTTAGTAAGTTGGATGAGTTTGATGAAGAAGTAATCAGATATCTCATTGATTATGTGTTGGTGTATGATAATGAGCATATTGAAATCAGATGGAACTTTGATGACTTTCAGGCTGGATGATGGTATAATCAGTAGTAATAGCGAGAAAACAAAAATATAAAGAAGTAACATGGGGAATCTTGCTAAAGGTTCCCCATTGATAAAAAAATTAATTTTTTTTGTTTCTTACTTGACACGAGCAGAAAGTCACCATGCTACTTCTGATTTAAGTAAGGACATGCTAAAAAATTTTAATCCTTGCTTTGTGTTAGATCTTACTGCAACACCAAAAACTGGTAGTAATATTATTTCTATTGTTGATGCAATAAAGCTAAAAAAAGAAGAAATGGTTAAACTACCCGTAATTGTATATAACCGTAAGCAACAAGATGAGGTTTTCATTTCAGCTATTTCACTTCGTCAGAAATTAGAATCAATTGCTAAAAAGGAACAGGATAATGGCGGTAAATACATAAGACCAATAGTACTGTTTCAGGCTCAACCAAGAAACTCTGAAGATAGTACGACATATGAAAAAATTAAAACACAGCTTGTTGAAATGGGCATTCCAGAAGAACAGATAGCGATAAAGACAGGCGATAAAGATGAGATAAAGAATGTGAATCTGCTTAGTAAAGATTGCCCGATAAGATACATTATTACAGTGAATGCATTAAAAGAGGGATGGGATTGCCCTTTTGCATATATTCTTGCAACAATTGCTAATAGGTCATCGGCTGTGGATGTCGAGCAGATATTAGGACGTGTTTTGCGAATGCCAGGAGCAAAGGCAAATATAGAATCCGTTTTGAACTTGTCGTATGTTATTACTTCTTCAAATGAGTTTAATGCAACACTTGATAAAGTTGTTGCTGGACTTAATGCAGCTGGATTTAGTAAGAAAGATTACAGGGTGGTGGATGCAGAACCAGAAGTCCCATCTGATACTCAAGAGTCTATACAATTATCAGTGGAAGATGTTGTTGAAAAGCAGAACGAGAAAACTAACGAAACAGAGGATGAGATAGATATTGTATTTGATACAAATCATATCAGAGAGCAATTAGAGGATGTTCTTTCAAATGATAATGAGACAGAACAAGATACAACAAATGAAGTAAATGATATGTTGAATCAAGCTGAAACTCAGAATAATCAATACTGGGAAGCTACAGAGAAAAGCACTGAAGCAAATAATAGTTTTGACGTTCCAGCCGAGGTGAGAGAGAGAATGAATCGATATAAAATGGATCAACGATTTGAAATGACAGCAAAACAGATTAGATTGCCACAATTTAAGATTGAAATGCCACCAACAATTTTCTCGGACAATGAAACGGAAGTATTAACAAAAGAGAATTTATATGAGGGATTTACTCTTAGTAATAAGGATACTGTAATTGACTTCAATAATATAGAAGTTCAGATAGCTAAGGTTGATATTGATGAGAATTCAGAAGATTCGACTCCGAAGACTTGGAAACTTCAAGGATTCGATAATCCTTTTTTGAAAGAATGGTATGATAATCTTTCAACTGAAGGAAAGTTGCGTCAGTGTAAAGATATGATAAAGAAAAAAGTTGGAAGAAATAATGCCGTCAATCAAAGAGAATTAGATGAATATGTAGATCGGATTATTGCAGGATTGACATCTGAGCAATTAGATGATTTACAGCAGAATCCATACTTATATGTGAAGAAAATAGATGACAAAGTAGATAGTCTTTTGGCTGAACATGCTGCTCAGAGATTTAAAACTCTTGTTGAGCAGGACAAGATTGTTTGTGATGAGTCATATTCTTTTGATGCAGAGATTTCTCCAGTAAGGACAATTTCGAGTATTCCGAACTCGCTCTATATAGAAGAGGAACAGTTTGATACGGATTATGAGCGTGATTTTGTTATGAGAATTGCTTCGGAAAACAATACTGAATGGTGGCATCGTAATATTGCGAGACACGGATTTGCAATAAATGGTGCGGTTAATGCTTATCCTGATCTGATTGTTAAAACAAAGAGTGGAAAAGTTTTGGTCATTGAAACAAAAGGAGATCATCTTGATAATGTAGATTCCAAAATTAAAGCAGAAACTGGAGCAGTGTGGGCTTCTATGGCTGGGAGAATCTATAAATACTATATGGTATTCCAAACAAAAGAAACTGGAAACACGGGTCAATATTCATTTGATAGATTTATGGAAATATTTAGGGAATTATAATCGGGAATGAATATACCAGATATTTGGAGGAAATACTATGAATGATATGATAAGAATAGATGACGAATATGTAAAATGGTTAAAAATAGTTCGAGATAGATTTAAAGGCACTCAGATTAAAGCAGCAATTAAAGTTAATGATGAAATGCTTCGATTTTACTGGTCGCTTGGCAGAGACATTGTTGAAATGCAAGCTGAAAGTAAATGGGGAACAGCTTTTTTTGATACTTTAAGCGAAGATTTAAAGAAAATGTTTCCTGGGGCAAAAGGATTTTCTACAACTAACCTTAGATATATGAAGAGGTACTATGACATGTTTGGGGAAATTCTGCCCCAAGTTGAGGCAGAATTATCAGGGGTTTCAAATGTGCCCCAAGTTGGGGCAGAAATATATGCAATTCCTTGGGGGCATATAAAAGTAATAGTAGACAAATGTAAAGGAAATCCAGAAAAGGCTTTGTTTTTTGTGGATGAGGTAATAAAAAATAATTGGTCTAGAGCGGTATTGCTTAATTTTCTTGATACAAATTTATATGAACGTCAGGGAAAAGCAATTAGCAATTTTAAGACAACATTGCCAGCTTATACAGGTGATTTAGCCCAAGAGATTACGAAAGATCCGTATAATTTTGATTTTGTTGCGATTAACCGTGATTATAATGAGCGTGAGTTGAAGGACGCATTAACAGAGAAAGTTATTAAGCTGTTAATGGAAATGGGCAAAGGTTTTGCTTTTGTTGGAAAAGAATATCCATTGCCGATTGAAGGAACAGAAGAATATATTGATTTACTGTTTTATCATTTGAATCTGCATTGTTATGTGGTTGTTGAAGTTAAAGTAAAAGAGTTCAAATCAAGAGATATAGGACAGATTGGAACATATATAAATATTGTGGATGATATTGTTAGAACAGATGCAGATGGAAAGACTATAGGATTAATTATTTGTAAAGAAAAAAATAATGTGCTGGCAAAATATGCGGTGAATAGTTCCAATGAACCGATTGCAATTTCTGCATATGAATTGTCGAATTTTCTGCCTGATGATTTGGCATCAATGTTACCAAGTACAGAAGAATTGGAATCAAGATTGGCCTTAGATGAGGCGCTTGATGAGTAGTAGAGAAGAGTTCTGAACAAATTAAATATGTTTACTGTAGGGACGGCTGTGCTAAGCTTGTTCTACGCGGAAGGCTCCGATTGTCAGATTTTCTTTGTCTGAGGGTGGGAGCCTTTCCTTATGCCTTCAAGCGCAGCCGTGGGTACATGCAGTCAACATATAGGGGTAGCTTCTGGTCAAGTTGACCAAAGGTGTCTGCATTTGGGGTGATGTCATTTTGCAATCAGGGGGTGATGGCAAAGTGATGGCAGTACCTGATTAAGTGTTGGGTCATAGGGATACCCTTACGCATACGACATAGGAGTATGGATTTTCTGCCGATAGTTTATGCAACTATAGGCGTATCCTGTTATTCTTTGTTAGTATTGCAGGCCACAAGGGGTTTGGTATAACCACAAGGTGCTTGAGGTGGCTTATTTACTGGGGTTTAAGAGCCTTAAGGACCTTGGGGAGAGGAAAATTTAATAATAGTGTAAGTGGTAAACTATATTCCATAGAAAGTGGCAATTAATTTTCCATAGTTTTCTATCAAATATTATTCCGTGATATACTTTGTCACGGAGGTGAAGAAAGGATGATTAATTGGATGGATTATGGAAAAATCCAGGAATA
>JBGVOM010000131.1:0-6854 GCA_045126515.1 Lachnospiraceae bacterium | reverse complement strand
CGGTGATTCACCTACAGCAGATCTTTTGCGTGCTGTCAAGGGTGGCGACAGCTTACCTCAGACTAAAATATCTGCAATTTCCAAGGTTCATCTGAGCCTTTTTCTTTATGCTCAGTTTTTCATAGGTCACTTGACACTATCACATTAATTCTATTTTTGTTGATTCGTTTCATAAATACACAGGCAAATATCACGGATATACCCTCGGCAATCAGGAATGTAAGCCATACCAGCCATATCTTGCTGTTGTCTGCAATGGCAATGCACGAAAATCCGTACGCCACCGGTAAAACAAACAAAAACTGACGGAACACAGAAATAATTAAGGATTCCAAACCAGCATCCAATGCCTGAAAAATTCCCTGAAATGCCACATTCGCCCCAGCAAATACAAAGCTTAAAGAAACAATTCTCATGGCATCAATGCAAAGCTTCTGTGTTTCTCCTGACAAACCAAAAAGCGCCGAAAACGGTACTGCAAAACTTTCCAATAATAGCGTACCCACAATCATAATAATCGTAGTATATATCATTCCATATTTAATACCTGCTTTGACTCTTTTCTTACTTCCCATACCATGGTTAAAGGATACAATGGGTGTAATGGCATCTCTAAGACCAAATGCTGCAAAGAGAATAAACTGCTGAATCTTATAATACAGACCGTAAGCAGTCACAACAGATTCTCCGATTCTTACAAAAATAATATTTAACCCATACGTCATCACAGACATCAATGCCTGAGCAATAATTGCCGGCAAACCAATGGAATAAATTTGTTTTATAATATGTCCCTGTGGTTTTATAAATCGTAAACCGTTAGTTATTTCTTTATTTTTATTAAAGTGGAATGTCAGCCCTGCCAGTGCAGATACAATCTGTCCAATAATGGTTGCATAAGCTGCACCTTCCACTCCCATTTCAGGCATTCCCAACCATCCATAGATTAAAATTGGATCTAAAACAATATTTACTATTGCCCCCGCAATCTGTGCGATTGTTGAGAATCCTGAACGTCCTGTTGCCTGGAGCAGTTTTTCAAAAATAGGGAAAAATACAATACCCATGGACATACAACAGCAAATTCTTAAATAATTGGTTGCCATTTGTATGATTTCCGGATTTTTGGTCTGTGAGGAAACATAAGCATTAATTCCAAACAGCCCAAACAGTAAAAATAGTATGTAAATAATTGCACCAAGAAAAATTGCATTTCCGGCAACTATGTTTACTTTTTCTCTGTTACCCTGCCCAAGACTTTTTGACAGCAATGTATTCGTACCCACACCGGTACCGATACCAATGGCAACCATCAACATCTGTACCGGAAATGCAAGGGTTAATGCATTTAAGGCAGCTTCACCACCGCTTGCCATGTTAGATACAAATGCACTATCCACAATATTATACAGTGCCTGTAACATCATGGATAAAATCATAGGAATTCCCATGGACAGCATCAGCTTGTTCACCGGGACTATTCCCATTTTGTTCATAGATTCTTTTTCTTTCATGTTCTACCTCCATATTTTTAGCCATTTTATTAAAACAAAAAAGGCGTAAATCCATATCTGGATTTACGCCTTTTGGCTACTCGATTCATTTTGTATCTTAACAAATTTCTTTTTTAAAGTCAATGAAGAAATTTTTTTGCTTCTTTTCATACTATAATACTAACAATACTAAAGGAGTACACCATGTATTATCTTGTAGGACTTCTACTACTGTTCGTTCTCTGCAGTGTGCTGTTTTTTCATTGTAGGAAACGAAGAATCCAAAAAACGATTTGTAATATGAGTACTGCCGAAAAATGTAAAAAAATTTCTGAACTTATTCACCCCTTTGGATACTGCTATGACGAAAAGCAAGATGTTTTTTCAACCACACTGGATGCCTGGCAACGTAACTTTGGATATACAGAAAGTTATAATCACTATGCGCCTCATTTTAATATGGTTTTTGATTATGAACCTATTTACTTTGATTATCAGGAAAAAACCTGGCTTATTGAGTTGTGGAAGGGACAATACGGAATCAATACCGGAGCGGAAATCGGTATCTACTACAGTGATTCCTATGTACCACCCGGTCTGCGTGAGTATACACTGTTTCGCTGTGTAAAAGATGAAGATATGCTTCCTATGACTCTACACCTATTTCATAAGGACAACAGTATTGCCATGCAGCGCAAACGCCACTGGTGGCTTACCCTGTTCTCTATGGGAAAATACAGTGAGCCAAAAGATCTTTACATGAACGTAAGCATTACTTTCCCAAAAGAAGAAATGATGAACACCTTTATTCATGCACTGGAACAAAAAGGCTATCGTAAATGCAATATATGCATCTGTGGACTAACAGTAGTATTCGTATACGATTCCTGCTCCACTTGTGCCAATCCGCCTCTCCGGCAATTTTTATGTGATTTTGCACAATGGAAAAACCGTATTTTCTGCAGACTCTTTTTGTGGGTAACTAAGCCTTTTTGTTCTTCTCTTGACCGGTCGCTTTGCCTGTACTATTATCTTCCATTTGCTTTCCGGCGCATGCTTACCATAAAACGCTACAAAAACAGCCGGAAACGTTATTAAATCATGGGCTGGCAAAAACGGCTGGAAAAAGCTTTTATCCAAGCTCCAGTACTTCCTTTATACAACAATTCCCGTGTGGTCTTAATTAGTGACTGCCACAGGGGAAAAGGCGATTCCAATGACAATTTTCTGAAAAATCAGCATTTATATTTTGCAGCCTTATCCTACTATTTTGAACATGGATACACCTATATCGAATTGGGAGATGGGGATGAATTGTGGGAGAACCGGAATATGACAGACATTCTTGAAATTCACAGTAATGTATTCTGGCTGTTTAAGCAGTTTCACAAACAAAAGCGTATGTATATGTTATATGGAAATCACGATATGGTAAAAAAAACAACTCCCTGTCCTTTGATTTTCCCTGTTACGAAGGCTTGATTTTAAAAAACTGCTGTACTTCCCATTACTTTTATCTTACTCACGGGCATCAGGCAGATACTCTGAATTCTCTCTTTTGGAAATTATCACGATTTTTAGTTCGTTATCTCTGGAAGCCGTTAGAACAATTTGGTGTGCTGGATCCTACCAGCGCTGCAAAAAACTACTCTGTAAAAGAAACCACCGAAAAACGTCTGGAACAATGGGCAAAAAAGCGGCAGGTAACCCTGATTGCCGGGCATACCCACCGTCCTGTGCTGAATACAGCAACGCTTCATTATATGAACACCGGAAGCTGTGTTCATCCCAGATGCATTACTTGTATTGAAATTTCCAATCATTCTATATCTTTAGTCAAATGGTCTATGGAAACGAAAACAGACGCTACCCTTTATGTGGCACGAACGGTCCTTGCCGGACCAATACAATTAAACGAATTTCTTTGAAGTTTTGAAATAATATATTTTCTAAAGTGGAATTTCCATTAATCGCGGAAATTCCACTTTATTACAGCGGCTGCTAAGATAATAACATAACCAATGATACTGTATACATCCGGTATCTGGTCTAACACTACCAAGCCTAAAATAGCCGCAAAAATAATCTGGGAATAGTCAAACACTGAAATTTCTTTTGCCGGTGCTTTCGTATAAGCAGTAGTAATACATACCTGACCTCCCGTCGCTGCCACTCCCGCCAATAATAAAACCACCCACTGATAAGGAGTCATTGGCATATAGTTAAGAAGCAGATTTGGCAACAATAAGATGCTGGAAAAGGCTGAGAAAAATGCCACAATTACCATGCCATTTACACCCCGCTGCCCTAATTTTCTCACGTAAGTATACGCAAGACCTGCGCAGGCACCGCCAAGCATTCCAATGAGTCCCGGAAGAAATTCCATCCCCATGGAGGGCTTTATCACAAACAAAGCCCCCACAAAAGCAAGGGCTAAAATTCCCCATTCTCTGGCTCCTGCCATTTCTTTTAAAATGATTGCCGAAAAAATAATTGCAAAGAAAGGTGATAATTTATTTAGCAGTGAAGCATCAGAAATAGCCAAATGATCTACTGCATAAAAATTACAGATAATTCCCATCAGTCCTGCGGTGGAACGTATTAGTAAGTATTTCAAATTTCCTTTTCCTACCTGAAATTCCACACCCTTTTTCCTTAACATTATAACTGCCGCAAAAGCCGCCACAATATTTCGAAAAAAGCATTTTTGAAAGGTAGGTACCTCTCCTGCCAGTCTTACAAATAAATTCATCAAAGCAAAGAAAAAAGCTGCTCCGATGATATATAAAATTCCCTGGGTTTTTTGATTTATTTTCATGGTCTATCTCCTTTATTTACCTTCATCAGTTTACCACAATTCTTGCATACCTGCATCCAACACCCACCTATCATTTTATCACGCTAAATGATGCATTCATTTTCATAAATGCCTTTTAGGGTAACCTGCTCTAAAATATGTCCCTCCATCTCTCGATATAATTCATTTAGAAAAAAGCCTTGTTTCAGGTTTAACATTCTATCTAGTGCAAAGACATGAAGTTCATAGATATGCGGTTGATCTGGCGGGGTCATTCCACCGTAATAACAGGAAAGCTCATTTGATTGATTTCCCCCTTGTATGCTTGTCCAACTGTTTGTACCTTGCAGAAAATCCGTTGCTGTCTGACTTTCATTATCTTTAATATCGAATCTTGTTATATTGGCAGCTAACCAATGAATCCATACAAAGCCACCGGTTACCGGATAAGCATCTTTATCCTCTAAGACAATCGCAAGGGACACTGTGTTTTGAGGTGCATTTTCAACCTTAAATGGCAGCGAAAACGTTGGAACACCATTTTGATTAAATTGGGTTCCACGTGCACCATATTGCTCTTGAATCACACCGTTTATTATTCCTGTACTTGTTACTTGCATTTTTTTACCTCCAATTCAATTTTATGTTGGTATTATAAATTGAACTGAATCAGAGGTAAATTACCCACTTTTTTGTGGGTATTATTCTGATACCACGCCTTTTTCTATCAGTACACTTTCCATTCCATTTTCTTTTAAAAATTCTATTCCTATATGCTGCATAATCTTTAATGCTTCTAAGATTTCTATCCCCATCCCCTCTGTTAATGAATATTCCACATGAAGAGGATAACCCTCAAAAATAGTTTTTTGTACAAAACCATAATCTATCAATTCTTTTAATTGTTCCAACAGCATTTTTTGTGTGATGCCCTCTATGTCCTTTTCCAGCTTTGCCAATGAAGTAGCACCCAAACGTAACCGCCACAAAATAATTGGTTTCCATTTTCCTTTAATCATGTCATGTACAAGCTCTAACGGACACGTATATTCTGTTCGTATTTTCAATCTCTGTCACTTCCTCCATATCATTTAGCTCTTTTCTAAAGTTTGTGTATAAATAGTCAGTAGTCCCCAAAAATTCTTACACTCTTACTTCACTCCATAAATTTCAATAAAATGTGACAGATGGGCATTGATCTGTATCCACACCTCGCCCACTCTATCAGGCTCCCTGTCTGCAATTTCTATCATCAGTGTTACTGGGGCTACAAGCTCTAAAGCAAGCAAGTTAGCATCAAATTGATGAATCAGTTTCTTTTCCATCATTTTTTCTAACATCAAAGCATACATTTCCTGATTTCCGGTCAACTGGTGCTTTGAAGTAAGTGCAGCAATTTTTTCGTTTCTATACTGCTCCTTCGCACAAAACCTTCTGACCTTTTGTATCTGCAAATCCTTCATCGTGAATTCAATCCGTTTCAAACAATCTTCTTTGAACTCATCAAGGGATTCAGGTATCTTATCCAAGTTAGAACTATTTCCAAAATTCTCATCATATTTTTGTTCCATCATAGCAATCAGTGAATCGAGAATGGCTTCCTTCCCCTTATAATGTGCGTATATTGATGGACCCTTTATACCCACAGCTTCTGCAATCAAATCAATGGATGCCTCGTCATATCCCTTTTCTGAAAACAAATCAAGCGCTGCTAAAAGAATTTTGTCCTTCGTTTTTATCTTTTTCATTTCAATCTCTCCAATTTTTCATTTTTCTAATGCTCGTTAACATTATTGTACCTAGCATTCATTAGGGAGTCAATATTCATTCTAAAGATAAGAAAAGAGTTGAAACTGTATTCACCCCAGTTTCAACTCTCATAATTTTTTGTTAGTTCCCTTAATATGATTCTAACACTATGCTTATTAACATAGTATTAAAGTTCTTCCATTGCCTTGTGAGCAAGACTCGTAATTCTTTCTACCATTCGTTCAATTTCTTCCACACCGGCACTGTTCTCCTGCGTTGCTGCCGTCACATGCTCGATTGCACTGTAATTATCCTGAGTATTGACATTTACCTGTTCCATTCCCCTTGCCACTTCATCACTTTGTTCTCTAATATTTTCAACCGTCTTGTCCATTTTCAATATCTGTTCCGACATCTGTCTGTTTGAACTTGTAATCACCGCAGTGGAACTTCCTACCTCACGAATGCTTTCCATACCTACCTCTGTCAGCTTTACGCTCTGCTCCATCACACTTACTGCGTTTTCTGTATGTCCCACTGTTTCATTAACAATTTTTCCGATATCCTCAACTGCACCTCTTGTCTGCTCAGCCAGATTCTGAATTTCACGGGCAACCACTGCAAATCCTTTTCCCTGCTCGCCTGCTCTGGCTGCTTCTATCGACGCATTCAAGGCAAGAATATTAGTCTGGTTGGAAATACCTGTAATCACATTGATAATGCCCAATATTTCTTTGGACTCCTCTCCTAATTTCCAAATGATATCCTTACATTCGCTGGTACTTTTATGAATCTGCTCCATACTGCTCGTTGCA
>JBGVOM010000130.1:0-3347 GCA_045126515.1 Lachnospiraceae bacterium | reverse complement strand
CAATTACTCTATCCGTCATTCTTGTTCTTCGCAAAACGGATTTTTTATTTCCTTTTATTGCTTTCAAAATGTTTTTTGCCATTGTAAGAACCAGTTTCTGATTACCATAATTTAGCGGTAATCTATCTTGTCCAGTCTTCTCTTTTCCCTCTTTATTGGTAAAAAACATAAACTCATTATTCTCATCTTCACTTAGTACAAGCAAGATAGAACACAATAACTGCTCCAATGATTTCAAATATCCAGCAACTATGGCTGTTTGTTCAATTCCCCCATCTGTCTTTACCTGTAAATCATAATACCATTCAGAACTAATGAGACTTCTTGAAAAATCAGCATTACTGATTAAAACTTCATAATTATTTTCAAACGATTTTTTCATATCCGCAATTTCTTCCTCTTCAAAAATAGTCTGAAGTGCAAAATATAAAATAAGAATGTAGGAAAAATACAAAATAAAAATGTATGTTTTCTTACATTCTTATTTTTGATTTTAGGACATATTGATATACTTCTATTCGGAGGTGTATCACATATGGATAGAAATATCAAAGGAGAATTAAGCTTAATGAAAAACTTGGGTATTAAGCCTAACTTTGCAGCTCTTGGTAGAGAATACGGTATGGATCCTAGAACCGTAAAGAAATATTATGAGGGCTATAAAGGTAAACCTAAAACAAGAACTAAGCCAAGCAAATTAGATAAATATAAGGATGTGATAAGAGATAAATTAACTATTAAAAGAATTACCGTACGTGGAGTCTATGAATTCATGGTTGATACATATGGATATGATTCAATTGGGACTTATTCAAATTTTGTGGCATTTATTAAGAAGAATAAGTTTTTACCTAAGGATGTTAAACAGGGACATCCAAGATTTGCTACACCTATCGGCAAACAGGGACAAGTTGATTGGAAGGAGGATATACCACTTGTTTCGAGGAATAATGAAAAGTTCATAATTAATGTAATGCATGTTGTTCTAAAATACTCTACATATAGCCATCTTGATATTTCAATACAAAAGAGAACAGATGATGTATACAGATGCCTTATAAATAGTTTTAAAGCATTTGGAGGTGTTCCCACTGAGATGCTTTTCGATAACATGTCAACTGTTGCAAATGTTTCAAGTAGAAAAAAAGAAATTACAAAGGGAATGGCTGCATTTGCAAAGGATTTTGGATTTAAGATAAGACTTTGTGGAGCAAGAAAACCTGAAACTAAAGGAACTGTTGAAGCAAAAAACAAAGTAATTGATTGGATTAGAGCTTATAATGGCGAGTTTGATACTATAGATGACCTTATGAGTATTATCGAAGATATAAATAAACGTATGAATATAACTATTAACAATGAAACGGGTATGTCGCCAATGGCTTTATTTTACAAAGAAAAGGAATACTTACATTCCCTTCCAACAGCCACAATTATTGATTCGTATTTATCACCCAATAAATATAAAGTATCAACCGAGGCTCTGATAAGATATGAGAATAGTAAGTATTCCGTTAATCCTAAGCTTATTGGTGAAGAAGTAACTGTCGATGTTTTCTCCAATAAACTGTACGTATATTATAAAGGAAAACTAGTAACAAATCATCAATTAAATTCAAATCCTATAAATTATCATGAAGAACATTATAAAGATATTATGAAAGGAAAGGTCAAAGAAACTGACTTAGATAGTGTAGTCAGTCAAAATTTACAACTTATGGATAAATTATTACAAACTAAAACCGTTGAAGTTTCAAATACACAAGCCTGCAAGTCTGAGGAAGCACTTATTGCATATATGAATAGTTCGCCATATGGAAACTGGATTATAAACTATTATTCTCATATGTCAAAAGAAAATCAAAAGACATTTTTTACTGGTATGCGAGAAGTGTTACCTTTTGTAGCAGATAAAGATGCGTTTATGTCTAGGTTAAAATATTCTGTAAAAAAGGATTGTTGCAAAACTCTTGCATATGACTGTCTAATAGAAGATTTCATGCTAGCATGGGGAAATTACATACTTACAGATGAAGGTTATGAATTGTTTAAAAAACGCTATAATAATGAATTTAATCAATTTATAGAAGATGAAAGAAAATCACATGAGGAGGATATTAGAATTGAACAATTACAATGCACTAATAAATAATCTTGAGACACTTGAACTTATTAGAATACGAGAAAATATAGATAACTACATAACACTTATATCAGAAGGTACAAAAACTGTTACAGATGCTTTTTATGAACTTACTGAACAAGAGTTAGGATATCGAATGGAAGCTGTTATAAAGGGTAATGTAAAAGTAGCAAACTTCCCTTTTCTCAAGGAAATAAAGGATTTTGATTTTTCCTTTCAGCCATCCATAGATAAGAAAAAGATTATGGATTTTATGACACTTAGATTTTTAGAAAATTCAGAGAATATCATATTTTGTGGCAGTCCAGGTGTTGGTAAAACTAATCTTGCAGTTTCTATAGGCATTGAAGCTGCCAAGCAAAGATATTGTGTTTATTTCATAACATTTCAAGATTTAATATCACAATTAAAAAAGGCATATGATGAAAACAGACTTGAAACAAGGATAAAGTGGTTTTGTAGATATAAGTTGCTTATCATTGATGAATTGGGATATCAAAAGATGGATACTGCATCTGCAAATCTATTTTTTAATCTGATAGCAAAAAGGTATGAAAAATCATCTACAATAATAACCACAAATTCTCCATTTTCAAAATGGGCAGATATATTTCAAGAGCCAGTATTAACTAATGCTTTATTA
This sequence comes from Lachnospiraceae bacterium, assembly GCA_045126515.1. Classification (GTDB taxonomy): domain Bacteria; phylum Bacillota; class Clostridia; order Lachnospirales; family Lachnospiraceae; genus RUG11237. The sequence goes on along the minus strand of JBGVOM010000130.1, from coordinate 561 downwards.
GACAGGCTTCTTCATCATTGCTCTGTTATGAACATAAATGGTCCATCATATAGACTGAAAGATCAGCTACAGTTTATATCAGAAGAAAGTTAAAATTACAAAATAAAAATGTAGGTATTATTACATTTTTATTTTGTAATAATCCTACATTTTTATATTGACATTTGCATTACAGAAGAATGACTTCTTGGATCAATCACTTTAATCATACGAATTATACGGAAAAGCGTGTGCATCGCATTATGAAGAAACTAGGCATTCATGCTGTAATCAGAAAGAAAAAGAAGAAATATACTTCTTCGCCCCCAGAAACGATTGCCGAAAATAAACTTGGAAGAGATTTCTACGCTACTGCTCCAAATGAGAAATGGGCAACGGATGTAACCGAATTTAAAGTACCTGGTGAAAATAAGAAACTCTATCTGAGTGCAATCCTGGATTTATATGACCGCTATCCTGTTGCATATGTTCTCAGCACCCGAAATGATAACCAACTTGTATTTAAAACTTTTGATAAAGCAATTGCAGCTAACCCAGATGCAAAACCACTCTTTCATAGCG
>JBGVOM010000129.1:0-47404 GCA_045126515.1 Lachnospiraceae bacterium | reverse complement strand
CATAAACATGTACCACCTTTAACTTTGATACATCTATTATACCAAAAAAGAGCCTCAAAGTCTTGTAAATACTTACTTTTTAGCTCTTTTTACGAGAAAAGCCCGCGACGAATGTCGCGGACTTTGTCTACAGTCTGAAATCCCCCGGTTATTGTACCGGGGGATTTTAAATCACTTCTTATTATCTTGTTTATTTCGCGATTTTCACTGTGATTGTCTTACTTGCCTTTCCATACACCTTATTTCCTGCAGAGTCTAACTTGTATGCTTTCACTCTCACATAATAAGTTGTTCCTTTGGTAAGTTTTTTCAGTGTTGCACTTGTTTTAGATTTCTTCACGGTTACGGATGTTGTCTTTGATTTTGAAAATCCTTTGCTTGTTGAGCAGAAAATTTCATAACCCTCCGCATCCTTTACCTTTGCGTATTTCACTGCAATTGTACCGGAAGATGAGTTCTTAGCGCTCTTAATTGTTGCTGCACCAGTCTTTACTTTCTCCCATTTTGCAGTTACGGTAACTTTCTTATTTCCTGTAACTTTCTTACTTAAGGTTGTAACCTTTTTGCCTTTTACATACCAGCCTTTGAATGTGTAATTCTTTCTGGTAGGTGCTTTCAGCTTCAGGCTCTGATTATTAGCAAGATATGTCGGATTCAGTCCGTTGTTCTTTCCACCTGCTAATTTGTAAGTAACCTTGTAAGATGGTCCCGGTAATACAGTAATCTTACATTTTGCTGTCTTACCGTCTTTTACCTTAGCTGTAATTGTTACGGTTGTTTTTTTCTTTACTTTCTTAGCTGTTACTTTACCCTTGCTAGTTACAGTTGCAACATTCTTGTTGCTGGATGTCCATGTTACTTTCTTGTACTTAGCATCTGTAGGGTTTACTGTTGCAGTCAATGTGATGCTTGCTTTATAACCTAAAGTTGCTTTCTTAGCATTTAACTTAATGGACTTAACCTTAACATAAGAAGGTGTAGGTGTCGGTGCCTTTGTTGCTGTTACTGTTGGTGCCTTCGTAGGTGCTGGAATTAGTGTCACTGTAGGTACTACTGTCGGCACTTCGGTTGGTGTGTCCGGTGTAATAATCTCAATCGGTGTAGCTGTTGGTGCCTTTGTTGCTGTTGGCTCCGGTGTTGAGGTAGCTGTTGGTGCTGTTGTTGCTGTTGGTGCTGCCTTTACTTTTACTGTAAATTCTTCTTCATACTCATCGTATGATACAGTAATTTTATATGTGCCAACCCTATCTTTCTTGTATGCACTAGTATCAACAGTATAGTCCTCTTCTGAAATCGGTGCTTTATCGTTTCCATAGATACCTGATACTGTCAAGTTAGTTAAATCAAGTTCTTCGCCAATTTCGTATTCTGTTTTTGTTGGTGCAACTACTTCAATACCTGTCAAAGTCTTACCCTTTGCAACAATAGCTGTACCGCCATTGTCCATTGCCGGAATTGTAATTTCTACTTTTCCATCTGTCACAGGCAGAGTTTTTCCGGAATAAAGATCCACCATACCGGTCTGTTCTGCATCTGTTTCTGAATATTTACTTAAATCAACAGTTACTTTCTTTGCATTATCTGTTGTGTTAAATGCCAGATATACTGTTTCTCCATTGTACTCTCTTAAAACAACTTCATAGCCGTATCCATCTCCGCCTAATACGTTTTCTCTGGTACCCTTTGACATTACATCTGAGTATAGGGAACGTGCTACTAATAATTTTCTGTAATGAGCCAGCATATCTTTCTGCTTTGTTTTTAAGTTATCAAACTGCATATCATAACGGTTGTTATCATAAACACCGAATGCATTCGGACCGGAAAGTGCCACTTCTTCACCATAGTAAACAATTGGCTGTCCCTTTGCAGTAATCTGTAAAGATGCTGCTAATTTTGCTTTTCCATAGTCATATCCCATAGAATACAGGAATCCGTCTTCGTCATGACTGCTTAAGAACTGTCCCATAGTGAGACTGCTGCTTAAAGCTGCATTACGTGCTTCTAAAGTCTTTTCTGCTGTTTCAATGTTTCCGTTTACAAATTTTGTTGCAATGTCTTTGAAGTCAAAGTCAAGTTCTGAATCCATCTGTCCATTGCCTAAATAATTTGCTGTACTGTTGTATCCTGCACCCCAGTATTCACCAATCATCTTGAAGTTTGGATTTACTTCTGCCAATGCAGTCTTCAACTGGTTGAATGTTTCATGTTCTACATGCTTAATAGTATCCACACGGAAGTAATCAATGCTGTTTCCGTTTGCTGTTGTATGGCTTGCCCAAGATGTCTGCCATGCAATTAATTTAGCTCTTACATCCTGATCTTCTGTCTTGAAGTCCGGAAGATTGCTTAACTGCATTGTAATATCGTCAGAACCGATTTCAGCTCCTTTACGAAGCATATTACTAAAGTTATCACTGTTTTCTGTACCATATCCTGCATGGTTAATAACAATATCAAGCATAATCTTGATGCCACGTTTGTGTGCTTCATCGATTAATTTATCAAAATCTTCCTGTGTTCCTAAATGTTCATCAAGTTTTGTAAAGTCTTTTGCCCAGTAACCTGTGTAAGCTGCCTGGTTCAATTCATCATTTACAATGGTATCAATGTTGTCAACAACTGGAGTAATCCAGATTGTGTTAATACCTAACTGCTGGAGATATCCAAGTTTAGAGATAACACCCTTGATATCACCGCCGTGGTAAGATTCTGCCATTTTTGTATCGTATTCTTTACCACCATTGTTAGTAGAATCACCATCTACGAAACGGTCTGTTAATAGGAAGTATACCCTTGCTTCGTCCCATGATGCATCTGTTGTTTTCTTGTTATCTACTTTGACCGTTACTGTTGTTTCTGATGTGTTTCCATAAAGGTCTGTTAATGTGATAGGAACTTCATAAGCTCCCGGTGTAATGCTGCTGTCAATGTAGAGTACACCTTTGTTTGTAACAGTACTGAAATCTACAGTCATATCTTTTCCTGCAATGTTTTTCAGATTTGCACGAATTTTGCTTAACTCTACGTTCTTACCATTTGCTTTATTTGTAGCTTTTACAGTCACTACCGGATTCTGGTCATAATTTGCTGCTTCCGGTGAAACTGATGTTTTAATATCTAATTCTGCTTTTTCGTAGTGTTTTACACCGCTTGGATTATACTGATCCTGTACTTCTTCTCCATCGATTAAGAAGTGATATTCATAATCTCCATCCGGAATTCCCTGGAATTTGTAAATGAATAATTCATCTTCTTTAACATATTTCATGTCAAATTCCTGTTCAACACTATCTTCTTCATCTTTTTTCTTAACTACTACCTTTGCTTCTTTGATAGTATCCATAGTTCCATTATAGAACTTATCATCATCACGATAGCAGAATACAATACCATTGTCATAGTATGTCTGACCGGATGGAAGTACATATGGGTTTTCTACCCCTTCACCACCGCGGACTTTTGTATATCTGTCACCATCGTTCATTGTGATTGTTCTGTCACCGTATTCACGGTCTGTGTTCTGGTCTGGTCCCCAGTATCCGAATAATCTTACGATATATCCGAAAGAGCTTGTGTTTTTATCTGCATTAATATATGCAACATATTTAGGTTTTGCTGTTGTTCCCTGATTAATTAAATCATAAGGTGTAACGTAGCTTGCATTGTTCCATGTATAAATATCAGATACTCCTGTATACTTAGAGTTTGTCTTGTATGTATATTCATAAATCAATGCACGCTGTGTATAGTAGAATTTCTGTGTCTGCTGTTTTGCCACACCATCTACTTTGTAGTCAAGAACTACTTCGTAATATCCTGTATCTGCTGTATTTTCTACTGTTAACAGACCATCTTCTGACATGGTAAAGCCTGGTTTTTCAGATTTTAAGGAGAATTTGATACTTCCTTCATCTGCCACACCCACAGCTTTATACTGGAATTTACCTGCTCCGGCAGCGTTTGTTCCATCAATTGTCAATCCAGGCATAACTACGATAGAGTTACCTGCTCCATCTTTGCCTTCTTCCACAACATCAGGATTTTTCACGTCTGCAAAGTATCCTTTATCTTCGATTGTCTGTCCTGCAATTGGTGTTACTTTAAATTTGTACTGATATTCTCCAGGTTCCACATTTTTCAATGTTACTGTGTAATATCCGCCTTCTTCGTTATAGCTTAAATTCTTTCCGTTTGTCCATCCATTTTCGCCTACTACAGAACCCATCAAGGTTACTGTCTTGATGTTCTTCTTCTCTAAACCATAATGATCCGGTGTAAAGTTAAATGTAATTGTCTGTGCTGCTGAATCAACAACAGGACTTTCTTCACCACCCTGAGCTCCCGGCATTTTAAACTTAGAATTTCCTTCTGCATCTCTCTCATCATTCTTTGGATCTACTACGTCTTCACCGTCTACCAGGAATTTATAAGAATATTCTTTTCCTGCTACTGCCTTTCTGGTAATGCTCCATACGCCACTTTTGCTCACCATCATTTCCTGAGCCTGTGCGTACCAGTCGCCATTACCATTGATAGAGCCTGCAAGTCTCACGTTATCTGCATATGGTGCAAAATAGTTGAAAGTTACTGTACCGTCATCATTTAATACAGGGCTTTCCAAAGCCGGTTCTTCAATTACTCTCGGTGCTGTAAATGTTGTTGTTCCATCTGCTTCTTTCGAAACAAAGTTATAAGGGTCATTAATGGCTGCCTTATCACCAACCTGAATTGTATATGTATATTTTTTACCTGCTGTTAATTTAGAAGCAGGAATTACTGCAGCGTACAGATTTTCTGTGCTGTCTTCTTTTACCAATTCAAGTAACTGCTCCTGAGGAGTACCATTACTGCCTTCTTCAATAAATAATACCTTGCTAGTGTTTCCTAATGTTCCTTTGTATGGATAATAAATGGTTACAGAACCATTATCGATTTTAGGATTACGGACAACAACCGGATTTCCTTTATATTTTGTGCTGTTTAAAGGATCTCCTGCATACTTATTCTGTCCTGTATAAATTCCATAACGGTAAAGTCCACCCTTTACAGGTACTTTATCTGTTTCAAGTGTATATTTTACTTTTCCTGTTTCATCTACATCTCCTCTTACCATGTCAAGTTCATTTACAGTCCAGTCAGTAAATGTTCCCTGTAAGCGTACAGATGCTGTATTTTCATTTGCATAAAATGTGAATGCTACATTTCCATTTTCTTTGTATTCCGGATATATTGACTGTACCGGTTCCTGAGGAATAACGATATCAGCTTCGTTTGCAGAAACAATATCCTTTCCATTTTCATCTACACCAAAATATAAATTGGAATCGTTTGCAGCTCCATTTACAATAGCCAGTTTTTCTGCATCAAACTGTTTTAATGTATTATCTGCATCATCTGCATCTGCAAACTGAAGACCATTTACTGCTCCGGTAAATGTTACTTTTACGGAATACCACTTATACTTTCCGTCCTCTGTATCTTTTTCATATTTCAGTTTTGGTTTCTTTGCACTCTCCCATGCATAAACAGTTGCCTCACCATCATTTTCTGAAATAGTAACGAAATTTTCATTCCATGCATCTACAAATGGTGTGAGCCAATTGTATGTATTTAAGAAATGGAGGGTTACTGTCTTAGCGGTTGCCGGTACTAAGTCCTTCTCTGATGTATCGTCCGCTGTTTTGTAGGTCCATTTCCAATTTAAACCATTTGGTCTGCAATAAACAGAACTTCCTGTAGGAAGTGCATTGATGGCAGCTAATAACTTATATGCCTCATCAGAGTACTCTGCATCACCTACTATACCATTAAAATTTATTGCTGTACCACCAGTACTGCTGTTAACAATCTGCATTCCTGTCCAGGTACCATCGTTTACATCAATATAGTAAAGGTTTCCTGACTCTTGTTTGAAAGCAGGTCTTACCTGAAGTGTAGGGTTTGTCTGACTTACCGTCCAGTGTGTTATTTGAACCCAATCTGCTTTATCAAACGCAGTACTAGCCGGTTTTGATGTCACTCCGGCTAAATTTTCCCAAAATGGGTTCAGGGCCGGGGTTCCCCAATCTCCCGGTTTTTCAAAGTATAACTTTATACTTTGTTTTACTGTTGTTTCTTCCGCTGCATTTGCAATCAAAGTCAAATCAGCCGGTGCCAAGCCGATAATCATAGCCATGACCATAAGCCAGCCTATTATCTTTTTCATAACGCCTTGCCCATAATGGGACTTCTTAAATTCGCTCATGCTTATATCTCCCTTTCCTTTCTTTTTTGCATTTCGGCAGAATTACCCACCGAATACTTCCTTGAGCTGTTTCTAGTATAATATATTTTGTTAAAGTTATGCAACACTTCCGTAAAAAATCGAAACATTTTCAGCTATGTGCATAATTTTGGTCTATTGATTTTGTGGAAATTTTTGGGTATTTTACGTACTGGTTTTGCAATTGTAATTAAAGTGTAATATTTCCTACTTATACTTACACTTGGAGCCAGTAAAGTAAAACTGCTACTTGTAGACTGAAAAACCCAAAATATTTCTTGCAATTCTCTCCTTGCTGTGTTAGTCTGAGTATAAGCAAACAGTTTCTAAGATTCTATGTGGCATACGCCATGTTCAGATTATCATTCAAAAACTCTTGCGAATACCCAATAAAAATAAATATGAGCAGGAGTAAATGTGAAACTGTTTCGGTATATTATTCATATATTGCAACTTGGATACTAAGATACTCCTGCTGTTCAAGGAGGAGTGCATTTGGATACAGAATTAGAAAAAGCCTTACAGGCAACAAGATTCAGGGAAGTAACACAGAAGATGCTGTGCCCGGCGAGGGTATTGTCACCTATGATGTAAAATTTTATGTGAAATATCCCAAAAAACAGAAAAATCAAAAGAAACAATTAATCAAGCTGTTGATAGATATCGAAGCCCAGAAAGATTTTTATCCCGGTTACGACCTGGTAACACGAGGTGTTTATTATGCAGCAAGGCAGATATCTTCACAAAACGGGGTAGAATTCAAAAACGCAAAGTATAATGACATTAAGAAAGTCTATTCCATCTGGATATGTTTACATCCACCAGAATACTGTGAAAATACTATTATGCGATATTATCTTAAGGAACAAATAATGGCAGGAAATGTTTCCAAAAGACATTTCCGATTCGATTTGCTGGAAGTCATTATGGTGAATCTTCCACACAGAATACCAGAAAAGGAATCGGAACCAACTTTAAACGGAATGTTAAAAACGTTATTTTCCCCTGAACTTTCAAAAGAAACAATTATAAAACGACTGGAAGAAATCTATCATATACCTAAGAATCCAAAACTGGAAGGAGGAATTCAGACTATGTGTAATTTTGGTGAAGCAATTTTGGAGCGCGGAATGGCACAAAGAATTATAGGTCAGACATTGAAGAAAATTGCAAAAAACCTGACTGCAGAGGAAACAGCAGACATGTTAGAAACGGATATTTGCACTATTCGACAGATATATGATATCAAAGCTGCCAATCCGGAATATGGAGAAAAAGAAATTTTTGAAGCACTTCAACTTCAGCACGGACAAAAATAAAAAAGCTGATAACCATTCAATTTTGAAACAACAATAAAAGCAAAGAAGGGTGCCGCAAACCGCGGCACCCTTCTTCATTTCGGATGATATTCCTATATTATCCGATTTTATTACTTTTTAATTGTAACCTTAACAACCTTACTGTAAGAAGAACTGTATACCTTTTCTCCGGCAGAGTCTATCTTGTATGCTCTGACTTTTACATAGTATGTTTTGTTCTTTTTCAACTTACTGATTGTCTTTGTTATCTTAGTAGAAGTTACTGTCTTAACAGACTTCTTAAATTTCTTATCTGTTGTGTACTTGATTTCGTATCCCTTTGCTCCACTTACTTTCTGCTTAAGGGTTACTTTCATCTTGTTACCTTTGACATTTGTTACTGACTTTACAGTTACCTTAGAAGGTTTTGTAACTTTTGTCCACTTAGCATACAGAGTTACATTTGCCTTTGTAGAAGCTTTTACTGTTGTAACTTTGTTCTTAAACTTGCTATCTGTATACCATCCGCTGAATGTATAACCTTTTCTAGTCGGGTTTTTCAACGTAATATCTTTTGCAGAGTATGTTGCAGGGTTAGATTTATTGTTTATACCCTTATTCATAACATACTTGATTGTGTAAGTGCTTACTGCCGGCGCTTTGGTAGGAGATGTTGGTGCCTTCGTAGGCTCAGCCTTGTCATTCACTTTAATCTGGAAAGAAGCTTTATATATCTTCTTATTACCACCTGCTGCATACACTTTAACAGTATAAGTACCTGCTTTTTCTAAGTTTACATTATCACAGTCTACTTCATAATCGCCTGCAGAGATAGGAAGTTTTAAACCACCTTCATAAACGCCAATTACAGAAAGATTTGCTAAACTTATTGTTTCTCCTACTGTGTATGTCGTCTTAGTCGGTGCAACCACTTCAATACCTGTTAGCTTTTTGGCTTCTCCTGCGCCAAGAATTGCTGTACCACCGTTGTTCATGGATGGAATTACAATTTCTACTGCATTATCTTCCACCGCATATTCTTTTCCAGAATATACATCTGTCATAGTATTAACAACTGTCGGTGTTTCTCCCGTCACTGTCTGCAGTGCATCTAATGAAACTTTTACTTTCTTAGCTTTATTTGTAGTATTTAATGCTACATATACTGCATTTGCTCCCTCGCCTCTCTTGAATACCAGATATCCTTCTTCATCTCCACCAGCTACCTTAGTACGAGTACCTGTCGCAAACACTTCTGAATACATTTCTCTGGCTGCCAATAACTTCTTATAATGAGCAAGCATTGCCTGCTGATCTTCTGTCAGATTATCAAAAATCATGTCATAACGGTTGTTATCCTTTACACCAAATGCATTTGGACCGGAAAGACCGATTTCTTCACCGTAATAAATTACTGGAATACCCTTTGCTGTCATCTGCAAGGAAGCTGCCAGTTTACCTTTTGCCAAATCATATCCCTGAGAATATACAAATCCATTCTCATCATGACTGCTTAAGAACTGTCCCATTGTTACACTGCTTGTTAATGCACCATTACGCACTTCCAGACTTTCTTCTGCACTGTCAATGTTTCCGTTTACCAAATTACCTGCAATTGACTTAAAGTCAAAGTCAAGCTCTGCATCCATTTCACCATTTCCAAGATAATCACCTGTATTGTTATAGCTTGCTCCGTAGAACTCGCCAATCATCTTAAAGTATGGATTTACTTCTGCTAATGCTACCTTTAATTCTGCCCATGTTTCATGTTCTACATGTTTTATTGTATCCACACGGAAATAGTCAATGCTGTTACCTGCTGCTGTTGTGTGACTTGCCCACGCCGTCTGCCATGCAATTAACTGGTCACGCACTTCCTGTACTTCTGTCTTAAAGTCTGGAAGTTCAGCATTATAACCACCATGCAAGAAGTCTGTTCCTATTTCATCTCCAGTACGAAGCATACCGTCAAAGTTTTCTAATCCTGTGTTATCTTTTCTTGCATATCCGGAATGGTTTACAACGATATCCACCATAACTTTAATGCCATGTTTATGGGCTTCATCTAATAATTCATCTAAGTCTTTTGTTGTTCCTAAATGTTCATCTAACTTCGTGAAGTCCTTAGCCCAATATCCATGATATCCTGTCTGAATTAAGTCTTCATTTACAATCCAATCTACATTGTCTACAATTGGTGAAATCCAAATTGTGTTAATTCCTAATTCCTGTAAATAAGAAAGCTTTTCTGTGATACCCTTTAAGTCACCACCATGGTAAGACTCTGCCTTTTCCGGTGCATAACCAGTTGCTAATGTTCCGTTATTTGATGCATCTCCATCATTGAAACGGTCTGTTACAATGAAGTATACTCTCGATTCATCCCATGACTTATCTGTAGTTTCCTTTTCCACAACAGTGAGCGGAATCAATACATCAATTGTGTTTCCATAAGTATCTGTTATTGATATAGGTATCTTATAATTTCCGGTTGCTACACTTCTGTCAATATAAAGCACACCCTTGTTGGTTACTGTACTGAACTGTACCTTTGGTGAGCTGCCACCGAAAATCGATGATAAATCAACTTCAATTTTGCTTAATTTAATTGCTTCACCTGTTTCTTTATTTTTCACATTAATTTTCACAGGTGGATTCTGATCATAATTTGCTACAATGGAATTTGTTTCCCTATCATACATTGTACTTTCATAACCAACAGAAACTGTGCTGGCATTGTTCTTTTCATAATGCATTACACCTGTTGTATTGTACTGGTCTTCAACTCTTTGACCATCTACCAGGAAGTGGTAACTGTAATCGCCGGTTTCCAAACCAGTCATATGATATGTAAATAATTCATCTTTTTTATCATATGCCATATCATAAGTTTTACCATCTACAACAACCTTTACTTCATCAATGGTGTCCATTGTTCCATCATGGAATTTCTGGTCGTCACGATATTTAAACATAATACCATTATCATAGCAGGTCCTACCGGAAGCACATACATATGGCTGTGCTATACCGTCACCACCTTTATATTTTGTATACTTTTCGCCCTGATTTACATAAACGGTTCTGTCAGAGAATTCTCTGTCATCGTCACCCCATGCACCATATAAACGGATAATGTAGCCAAAACTTTCGATATTATCATCCAATGTAATGTATGCAGCGTATTTTGGTTTTTCTTCTGTTCCAATATTATGTACTTTAAAGCTTGTGCCTGTAGCTGCATTGTTCCATGTATAAACATCTGTTTTTCCTATATGCTGTTGATTTGTTGAATATTCATATTCATAAATAACTGCATTTTCTGTGTAATAGTACTGACATGTAGAAACTTTTTCTTCTCCATCTACAGTATAATCCAAACGCACTTTAAAGTAACCTGTTGTAGCAGTATTATCTACAGTTAAAGTTCCATCCTCTGCCATAGTAAATCCTGTCTTTTCATCTACTAATGAGAATTTTTCACTTTCTGGATCTGCTGCCTTAGCATCGCCTAATACTTTGGTAGAAAATTTGTAAGTTCCTGCACCTGCAATGTTATCTCCGTCAGCAATTACGCCAGGAACAATCAAGATAGAGTTATCTGTTCCGTTTGGATTTCTATTGTCAGTTAACCATGTAGAATTATTTGCTTTAAATTTATACTCATACTGTCCTGCCGCTACATTCTTGATAGTAATTGTAAAATTGCCATCTTCTGTCTTGTTCATTGCAAGACCTGTATTCCAGTCACAAGCTGTTTTTTCACCAGCATCATCTACATAAGTAACGCCTTCCAGCCCCATTAAACTAACGCTGTCGACACTCTCTACTCTATCTGCGTAGTCGTTTGCATAATATGTAAAAGTTACATCTCCTGTTTCAGCATTTACCTGTGGTTCAATTGTTCCAAAAGTGAATGCTGAGTTTCCACTTACCTGAGTTTCATTCTTTGGATCTGTCATCCATGCGCCATCTACTACATACTTATACTGGTAAGAACCAAAAGATAACTTTAAAGTTTTGGTAAATAAACCTGTTTCCTCATTCTTTTCCATAGCATTATCTTCTGTGTTTTTCCATTCGTTCATGCTTCCGGCTAAAATAACCTGTTTTGCTGCCGGATTCCAGTAATTGAATGTTACCATCTGATTTGCTTCATCAAGAACTAATGGTTCATATTCCGGTTCAGCAATATATTTTGTAAATGTAAATGTATCTTTTCCCGTAAAGTTGAATGGGTCTTCTGCCGCTTCCCCTTCTCCAACCTGTACTAAATATTCATATTCCCCTGCTTCAATACCTTCAATTTCAGCAACATATAAATTATCATATCCTTCTGCTGCTTTAAATTCTGCCTGCGCATATTCTCCGGTTGTTTTTTCCACTCTATACAGTACTTTTCCGGTGATTTCTTCCTTTGACGGATAATAAATGCTTACTTTTCCATTATCTGAAACAGGATTTGCTACGATTACCGGGTTTCCTCCTGTCTTCTTTGTAGCATTTAATTTATCACCTTCCCAAGTTGCCCCTGCAGCACCGGATACCATACCATAATCATAAACTCCCGGTTCCTTCGGTGCTTTATAAGTCTTAGTAAATCCATACTCTGTAGCTTCCATGGCATCTGTTGTCTGCCATGCATTGATAAAGGCACCTTTGATACCTGCAGCTGCTGCCTTAGTAACAAGGTTAAATGTAATTGTTTTATCCTCTTTATTGTATACCGGGCTGAATACATCATCCACCGGTACATCCGGGCTTACAATTTCTTTTGGTTCCACGTTTACAACTGCTGTATGTGTTTCATCTGCCGGATCAATGGTTACTGTAACATCACTTGTTACTTTTACTTCAAATTCGCAGTTTCCGCCAGAACCTGTGCCCCCCCATGCTAAATTCCATTTAAAAGTTTCCGGGTCCTGTAATACTTTAATCTGATGTGTTCCCGCTGCTACATCATTAATTGTAATGCTGTATGTACCATCTTCATTTTTTGCTAATTTGGCATCTTCTGATGCTGTTGCATTCCAGGCGTTTGGAGAAATTGTACCTACTAAGTAATATTCTTCTTTTGCTTTAACTTCTTCAATTTCTAATGCATCGTTACCTTCTGCATCTGTATACCAACCGTAAGTACCTTCTTCATCTGCAAGGTAGTAAACAGATGTATCTGCGGTAAATCCGTTAAATGCTTTTAACACTCCTGCATCATCAATTCTGAATTCTGCACTTGTTTCCGCATCTACAAACTGAAATCCGGTCCAGTTTGAACTCTGGACACTTACATAATATAATCCAGTGGTTTCATCCTCTAATAAGCTTGGTTTTTCTTGATTTGTCCAAACTGTTACGTTTTCACCACCTTCAACTACTGCACTATTATCCCATACATTAATTACAGGAGTCGTCCAGTCTTCCGGCTTTTCAAAAAAGATTTTAACTGTCGGTGCAGCAGCTTCTGCTACAAGACTAAAATCTGCCGGTGCCAGCCCAAGAACCATAGCTAATACTAAGAGCCAGCTGACTACTTTTCTCGCAACTGTTTTCCCATAACGAGAACTTTTTGCTTCATTCATTACCTTTTTCCTTCCTTTCTCTTTCTCAACTTTTGTAGTAAATATTACTACATCTTGCCTTTTCAGCTCTTTCTAGTATAATGCATTTTGCATAAATTATTCAATAGTTTAAACCACCTTTAATGCATTTTATACAAGATGTACATTTTTAGCAAATTCATTTGTACATATTTTTCCCAGTTTTTTCCTTTTGCTAAATATTCCTTCGTTATTTTAACCAAAAAAGGAATTACTTTTTCGGTAATTCCTTTTTCTTTCTTCTTAGTTCTTTAAAAAAATTGCTCAGCATACTGCTGCATTCTTCCTGAAGCACACCTGTAACTGTTTCGATTTGGTGGTTAAACTGCTCCATATGAAACATATCAAGCACAGACCCTGCACAGCCAGCCTTAGCATTCATACTTCCAATCACCACCTTAGATATTCTGGACTGAACCAAAGCACCTGCACACATCTGACAGGGCTCTAATGTTACATACATGGTACATCCCTCTAATCTCCAATCGCCCATCACTTTACTGGCTCTTTTAATAGCTGTCATCTCCGCATGTGCCAGCGTATTTTTATCCGTATTTCTTCGGTTATACCCTCTGGCAATAATCTTATCTTCATAAACAATCACACAGCCAATGGGAACCTCCCAAAGCCGGTAAGCCTTTTTTGCCTGGCGAATTGCTTCTTTCATATACTTTTCTTCCGTGGTCATAGGTTTTCCTCCATATGATTTTATCTTTCTATACGGGTTTTTTCAAGAAATTCCTCAATGCTTTCTGCTCTGGCTGACACCTTATGCCATTCTTTGAGCACGGAAATAGATTTTTCCTCCATAATTTTCTTTTCTAACCACTCTGGCACCAAACCATATTCTTGCAAAAGTTCCAAAATATCTGTTGCTTTTGCTTTCTGCTCTGCCACCTTTGCTTTCTGCTCTGCCGCTTCTGCGCGTTCTTCTGCTTTTCTTGTTTTTTCCTGTTCAAGTTTGCGTCCTTGGTTTATCAGCATTTCTTCTCTCTCAAATATTTTCATATATTCCAACGACACCTCCTCATCCTGTTTTACAATGTCTACCATTCGCTGAATCTTCTTTAATTCCTCATTGCTGGCATTTGCTTCTTCAGTATGTTCCATGTAATACAAAAGCTGCTTCAATTCTTCAGAAGGATTCCCCTTCGTTCCCTTCGTATACAAAAACATTGTCTTTGCCCCATCATCATATGGCATATCAGGTTCTTCCACGCAAGTATTCTTTATAGTGTACACCATCCTACCCATCTGGAATGGATCATATGGCATTATCATAATAATAATAACTTTTTTCAAATAACGATAGCTTTCTCCTGCTTTCAAACTTTTAGCATCTATTTTAGCGTGGTAAAATCTTACACGCTTTGGCAATATATGAATATTGTCTGTATCGCTGTTGTTATCCGGTTCCACATCATATATCGTTGCATCTGTCGGAAATTCCGAATCAAGTTCTTCCTCCAAATAGACATCTAACCGAGCTCCATGCTTATCTGTATCACTTCCATAATATACTTTCTGTAGCACTACAAGCAACCTGCCAAACTCTTTTTTAAAAATAATTTTCAACAGCCTTCTGCTGAATTCTTCCCCGATTCCTGGGTATGTCACCATAGACCCAAATAAAAAATCGTCCAGCAAATTCATATCTTTTAGTTTCTTTCTCTGCATATGCATCTCTCCTTCATCTCATGAATGGTCTATGCAGTTATCCTTTGACCATCCAACATATTTAATTTCCATAGGTGGATAGTCAACCGAGCTGGTTATGAATTCTTCCAGATATGTGGTTTGATTGTATCATTTTTGATTTTAGGTGTCAAGGCAGTACCATCTGGCTTGCCATGCTCATTATTTTACATTATAATTGATATAAAATAATGCCTCTGACAGGAGCTAAAAGCCATGAAAATTGTGGGATTACAAAAAACAACTTTATTAGATTATCCGGAGCACGTTGCGGCCACCGTTTTCTTAGGGGGCTGTAACATGCTCTGTCCTTTTTGTCATAATGCGGAGTTGATAGAAAACCCGGAAGAATTATGTGAGGATAAGAGTTTTTTTCAATTTTTAGAAAAAAGAAAAGGAATTTTAGATGGTGTTTGTATCAGTGGAGGCGAACCTACGATTCACCATGAGCTACCGGATTTTATAAAAGATATCAAATCATTAGGATATCTGGTAAAACTAGATACCAACGGAACCAATCCTGCCATGCTACGGCAATTAATTCAAGATGGCAGAATTGATTATGTTGCTATGGATATAAAGTCCGGGCTTTCTTCTTATGCGGCAGCATGCGGATGTAAGGTTTCTACAAATTCTATTTTAGAATCTATTTCCATTTTAAAGGAAGAGCGTGTTCCTTACGAATTCCGCACTACCATTGTGGCTGAACTTCACCAGCGAAAAGAGATGACAGAAATTGGAGAAATGCTGCAAGGGGCTTCGAAATACTTTCTGCAAGGCTTTGTCCCTTCTGAGCAGGTTCCAGTGGATTATTTTCATACTCCGTCCATAGAACTTTTAAAGGAATACCAACAACTAATGAAAAGTTTTGTTCCTAATACATTTATCCGGGGAATGTAGTCTTTTCCCATTATTCTAATTCTACTGAGCGAATATAATACCCAAACTCTCCCTGGCGGAGCGTTCCATTTCTGGACATTCGAAACTGTGAAAAGCCAAACATTCCCGCCATCATCTTTTCTCTTGGATGGAATACTCCGGGAATTCCAATAAAATACGTATTCTCCTTTGTATTCCTTCCTAAGATTAAATATCTGTAGCTGCAATAACCGTGAAGCAGAAAACTGTTATTTGCAAGAATCCAGTATTTCTTCTCCAAGTTTGCAATGTCCTTCGGTTCAATTCGTATTACCTCCATATTGTCTAAATAATCAAAGGGATTTACCACCGGATATTCACGCAACATTTTCTTCCATTTCTCTAATCCACAAGATTGCTTGTTTTCAGAAAAGTTTTCCACAGAAAAGTCCAATTCTCCACATACACAACTCTGCTCCTCCAACACTGTTTCTGCCGCCTGTGTTATTCCTTCGGTTTCCTCGACTATTTCTGTTTGTTCCCTTTCCGTTTCATGCATTTCCTTAGACTGGCTGGAAACTTCTTCTGACTGTTCCGGTTCTTGTTCTGATTGCACTGGTTCTTCCGGCTGTTCTGGTTCTTCCAGGTTTTCAGGCTCAATTTCCTCTCTTTGAGCATTATCTTCTTCCTCAAAAAAGGGTAGCTCCTCTGCACTCTCCACAAAAACCTTAAAATGCGAAGTATCCACATTTATGTTGTCCCATGTGCTTGCCATGGCACTGTCTTCATCATCATTTAAAGTCAAATAAATTCCCTGTAAATCCTCCAGACTTTTTCCTGTATTCCCCATATTATTACGCTCTGTAGTGATCCGAACATCTCCTATTCCATTTTTAATAGCAAATGTTCCAAGATAAATTCCTATTAACAACCCTCTGTCTTCATAGAACCCATATATGTTACTCTGAACCGCTTCCATTGGATAAGCTCCTTTAATGTGGATTTCCATACGGCAGATTTCGCCTCTGGCTTCTATTTTTGCAAATCCCGTATTTTTTAATTTTTCTGCTCTGTGGTAACTATAAATATAAGACATAAAACGTCTAAACTCGGACATAAAAATACCTCTGTCTGTTTTTATAAAATATATACAGACAAAGGTGTTTTTATGACTTATTATTTATTATGCAGTTCTAACAGTAAGTCACTGAGCTTTCCGAACTGATGTAAATCCAGCGCTTCCCCACGAATGGTCTGGGAAAGTCCCATCTTTTCTAAACAGCAGGCAATTTCTTCTTTGGAGAAATTCAACTCCGGAGAATTGTTCAATCCGTTTACCAGTGTCTTTCTACGCTGATTAAAAGATGCCCGGATCAGACGGAACATTAATTTTTCATCTTTTACTTCCACCGGCGGCTGCTCATGTCTGGTAAGACGAATAACCGCTGAACCCACATTTGGTCTTGGCATAAAACAGTTTGGAGGCACATTGGCAACAATCTCCGGTTTGGCATAATACTGTACCGCCAATGACAACGCACCATAATCCTTGGTTCCCGGTCCCACCTGCATGCGGTCCGCCACTTCTTTCTGCACCATAACTGTAATACTGTGGATTGGCACGTGACTTTCGAACAATCCCATAATAATTGGTGTGGTAATATAATACGGAAGATTTGCCACAACCTTAATAGGCTTTCCTCCATTTTCCTCCTGGGCTAAAGCGGCAATGTCCACCTTTAAAATATCTTCATTAATAACCCTCACATTATCATATTCCTTCAAAGTATCTTGCAAAATAGGTATCAATGCCTTATCTATTTCCACTGCCACAACTTTTCTTGCATTTTCTGCCAGATACTGTGTCATAGTTCCGATACCCGGTCCGATTTCCAACACGCAATCCTCTTTATTTACAGCAGCGGAAGCGATAATCTTGTCCAGCACATGAGTATCGATTAAAAAGTTTTGTCCAAACTTCTTCTGAAAGTTAAATTTGTATTTTTGCAGTACCTCAATGGTATTCTGCGGATTTCCCAGTGTCGCCATATATTCTCCTTTCGGCTATTTGATTCTATACAATTTACATGCATTTTCATAAGTGGCACGTTCCACTTCTTCTCTGGTAATTCCCTTAATTTCTGCCAGCATATCTGCCACATAAGTCAGATTCAGAGAAGAATTTCTCTTTCCTCGATTCGGCACAGGTGCAAGATACGGGCAGTCTGTTTCTAAAACAATCTGACTTAACGGTGTGTATTCTGCCACCTCTTTCAATTTTTTTGCATTGTTAAAAGTCAAAACTCCTCCGATTCCGATATAGAATCCTTGATTCAGATATTCTCTCGCCATTTCCACAGAATACGAAAAACAGTGAATTACCCCGCCACAATCCCATGGCTTTTCTACTTTCATAATATCCAGTGTATCTGCCGCTGCGTCACGACTGTGAATGATAATAGGCTTATCCTTTTCCATGGCTGTATGCAACTGTCTTACAAACCATTTTTTCTGAATACTCCGCTCCGGCTCATCCCAGTAATAATCCAATCCGATTTCTCCCACTGCCACTGCCTTTTCACTGTCCATCATCCCGCAGAGTTCTAAATAATTTTCCTCATTTAACTGAGCTGTATCGTTAGGATGGACTCCCACTGCAGCGTAAATAAAATCATAAGATTCGGCCAGTAACAGAGAGCTACGACTGCTCTCTAAGCTGGCTCCCACATTTACAATCGTTCCAATGCCGTTTGCCTGCATGGAGGAAAGCAGGCTGCTTCTATCTTCTTCAAATGCCTCATCATCATAATGGGCATGACTATCAAAAATCATATATAGTCTTCCTTTCTTACTCTTTCAAGAATCAATTCCCTAAACTCAAGTTTATCACACATGCCGTATTTCTTCTATAAGTTTTTATTTACAAAAATCTTTTTGTTGCTTTTTTCTAAATATATGGTATGATTTTAAGTGGTTGCTTTGCAACATCATTCTATGGAGTCGTATCGAAGTGGTCATAACGAGGCTGACTCGAAATCAGTTTGTCGGGTTTATCCCCGGCACGAGGGTTCGAATCCCTCCGGCTCCGCTTATCTATGACAAAAAACCCAAGGTCGCATTCAGCTTCCTTGGGTATTATTATCTATATTTTACTCCGCACGCCCGGCTTCGAATCTAACCACATACACGTTACCTTGACAGTTTGCTCGGCCCAGGCACCCCTGCGGCACCCGGAAATCACTTACTTAGTGCTGCTCCATTCCTGACCTGACACGGTTCGTAAGGCACCGTCGCGCAAGACCCAGACGTCAACGCCACTTATCAAGGGCAGCTATATACAGCAAAAACCCTCAGCCAAAGCATCACCCCTACTATAGCGGATTGTAGGTACAGGGCACCGCTAACTCCCCGGCTGTGCGGAAATTTTATAACAATGTCACTACTTAGCCATTTCCTTTTTCCATGAGAAACGACTTGCGTTCTTAAGTATATCGTTTTTTGTTGTGTTTGTCAATATGCTGCAAAATTCAAAATGTAACCATTGTAACAATTCAGCCTTGTGGTTAGCAGGACGCTCATAAGTGGCACAAATTTTTCTCTGGAAGGCAGAGGCAACGCGAATGCGAACTAACTGTCAAAGGCGGCTAAGACGTTCCAGAAAGCTGTCACGCCTAAGCCGCTCTAGACAGTGGATTTCGCATTCGCTAAAAACGCCTCTTAAATTACCTTCCAGAGAAAAATTTGTGCCACTTATGAGCTGTTCTTCGAAACCGATAGATTTAAATGTAACAATTCAACTTTTTGAAGTTTGCCATACACAGCCCTTAGCCGATAAGTTTGAACTGTTACGCCCTTACACATTCAGCATAAACTTATCAATCACCTTTGCCACACCATCTTCATCATTAGAAAGTGTAATATAATCCGCTTCCTGTTTTACAACGTCCTGGGCATTTGCCATGGCAACTCCAAGTCCTGCGTATTTAATCATGGATAAATCGTTAAATCCATCTCCGCATGCAATCATTTGAGAACGTTCCAATCCCAGATGTTTTAATAATTTCCCCAAAGAATAGGCCTTATCAATATTCTGCGGCATAACCTCCACAAAAAACGGCTCTGAACGGAAAATATTAAGAAAATTCCCAAAGCGCTCTTTCATTTTCTGTTCTACCTCTGCCATATGCTCCGGCTCACCGGTAAGAAGGCATTTATTGATAGGAAAAGTAATATAATTCGGGAAATCTTCTACTTCCCGCAAACCAATGCCATTAATTCGACCTTCCAACTCATTGTATTTATCAATTCCATTTCCCGCTATAGCCTCATTACCCTCATACGTAATAATTCCAACATGGCTGTCAATGGCTTCTTCATATATCGACGGAATCATTTCTTCCGGCAGAGTTTCATTGTATACAATTTCTCCTGTCTGGAAATTAGTTATCTTTCCACCATTATATGAAAGCACATAGCCACCGTATTCGTCTAATTTTATGGTTTTTGCAATCTTATGAATACCCGCTGTAGGACGTCCGGAAGCAATTGCTACCTTAATTCCTTCTTCCTGTGCTCTGATAACTGCCTCCAAAGTCTTTGGAGTAACCTCCTTTTTTGAATTTGTCAGTGTTCCATCTATATCTAATACTAAAATTTCGTATGCCATCCCCTGTATTTCTCCTTTTCTTTTACCAATAGTTTATGCCTTAAGTATACATGATATAAGGTGTTCTGGCAATTTATTTTTGTTTTTGTAAATTTGATGCAATTTTAGTGTTGACAAATCTCAAATAAATTATTATTATATTTCATGTACGTTTTATTTCGATGCGTGGCTCAGCTTGGTAGAGCGCTGCGTTCGGGACGCAGAGGTCGCAGGTTCGAATCCTGTCGCATCGACTTTAAAAAAACCTTGAAAAATCAACATTTTTCAAGGTTTTTCTTTTTTATTTTTTATCCTGTTTTTTTCCTTATTTTTCTCTTGTTCTAAGTTTGTTCTAAAAAACTTCCCAACCTTTCCATTGTCAAATTTCTTTGTTTCTGCTAAACTACCTCTATCAGTGTTATCATAACGGTAGGCGGTTAGCCCTCTTTCAGAGGGACTGTGACCCTCTGTTTATATAGATATCTACATATTCTGTGGAAATTTGTACGAAAGAGGGTGTTGCCAATGTTGACTATTGAAAGTCTGATTGCTGTTATCAGTCTTGTACTGACAGCTTTCGGAGTGGGATATTCCATCGGAAGCAATCATAAACCACAAAAATAATCGCCTCGGTCTGGACAACTAGGCGATTATTTTTAATTTACTTGATTGACTGCTTTTATTTTTCTGTTATGAAATTCTAAAGTTCCGAATCAGCTCTTTTAAGTTCTTAGCCTGTTCAGACAGCAGTGCTGTAGATGCCGCTGTTTCTTCTGCTGTTGCAGTATTGGTTTGTACCACATCAGAAATATTGTCCACTTCGTTTTGAATGCGTTTCGATTTTTGTGCCTGTTCCATAGTATCGTTTGCAATATTCTGAAAAGCAGTAGAAATCTCAGAAGAATCGGTCACAATGCCGGACAGACTTGCAAAAGTAGCGTCTGCACATTCTTTTGCATTCTCAATGGAATCCACACACTCGCTTACCAAATCAGCTGTTTTCTTTGATGCTTCCCCACATTTTACAGCAAGACTTCGTACTTCTTCTGCCACCACAGCAAATCCTTTTCCCAGTTCACCTGCTCTGGCTGCTTCTACTGAAGCGTTTAAAGATAAAATGTTTGTCTGAAAAGCGATGGAATCAATGGTTCCCACAATTTTTTGGATATCCGCTGACATAGTCTCAATACTGTTTACTGCTACCATCAAACGTTCCATTTGTCCATTGGCCGTTTGAATATTCTGGTCTAATCCAGTTAATTTCTGATTAATAAGTTCTTCATGTTCTGAATTATTATCAATTCTCGTTACCACATCGGAAAAATTATCCGCCAAAGTCTGAATAGAGGATGCCTGAGATACCGCTCCCTGAGACAAGGCAGAAGTAGCCTGAGCAAGTTCATTAGAACCGTTTTCTACCGTATATACGGAATTCTGCACTTCCACGATCAAATTACTCAGCATATGTTTTATAGAATTAATAGACACAGAAAGTTTATCAAATTCACCCGGATAATCGTTCATATCGCTTATGGACAAATCATAATTTGCTATGCTGTCCATAATCCTATTTGCCTGTCCAATAATATCAGAAAGTGTGCGCAAAAGAGATGCTGTGGTGTTCTGCAAAACAGCTACTTCATCTTTACCATGTGCATTGGATATTTCAACAGAAAAATCTCCTTCTGCCACAGATAACAAAGCCTTCTTTACCCGTTCAATTGGTTTTGAGATAGAAGAAGCAATAAATGTAGAAAAAATAATCGCAATCACAATGGCTATACAATCCAGTAAAATAGTAACCTTGTTTACCTGATCCGAATAGCGGGTAAAATCAGTTTCCGGTGCAGCAATTACAATAGACCAATCATTTGTATGGTCGATAGAACCAAATCCACATAAAACAGCCTGACCATCGTATGTATAAGTTCCGTCACCGGATTCCTGTTCTTTGATTTTTTCAGCAAGTTTTGCCATAGACCCCTGTTGTTCTATTAAATTATAATTTAAAATCAACTCATTGTTAGGATGTACAATAATATTTCCGTTTTTATCTACAAGATAAGCATAACTATTATCGCTAATGGAAATATTTTTAATTACATCCAACATAAAATCAATATTCAAACGAACATATACTACACCTGCAATATGCTTATCTGCAGCATATACCGGAGCAGCAATACTGATTCCATATGTATTGGTATATTTACTCAGAGTAACATCAGATACATTAGCGTTTCCCTTTAATGCGGAAATAACATAATCCCTGTCACTAAAATCAGTACCGTCTATCAGACTGACACCACCTGCGTTCAATAGATTGGCACTGATAAATCCATACATTTCTACATATTTTTCCAAAAAGGCAGTTTTTTCCTCTATAGAAGCATTATCATCTGATAAAACTTCACTAGTGCCTAACATGGAAACCACATTTAAATAATCTTCCAATTGTTGGGAAATGTGATTAGATGCCAGTGATGCTGAAGTTGCAATACTGTTGTCTGTAAGAGTATTGATGGTGACTGTATTTAAATTCTGAGTAACCATTCCAATGATAACCAGCAATACAGCCATAGTGATGCTGAATGAAATTTGAATCTTTGTTCGTAATTTCATGCAAAAACCCCCTTTTTATTAACAGACGCTTGTCCCCTTTCGCTGTCTGTTTTTATTATTATATAGAATATTTTGTCGAATTCTATTATAACACACAAAATAAAAAAATAATACACTTTCCCACTCTTTTTTGTTACTATTTCATTTTGCTAATCCAACTCCATAGTTTCCAAATATTTTTGATTGGTATACACTTCAAATTTATAGAAACTGTCTGAATTTCTGTTTTCTATCTCTATTCTTCTATAACGTCCAGGCCTTTATACGGCTGGTCGATTGGAAGTGTTTTTCCAATCAAAGGAAGCTCTAATGGCTGATCTCCCTCCATAGAGAAATAAATATCTAAAGACTCCGGATCTCCTAATTCCGAATCTACAAAGTTGTGCTGTAATGTATACTGAATACTGTCTAATATCTTACGGGTCAGGTCTTCGCCATCAAAAACCATAAATTCCTCATTCTGTGGTTCTGGTGGTCCTACGAATAAGGAAGAAGTTTTTGCAAAACACACTGTCATTCCACCTTCTCCCACCGTTACCTTATCTGCCAAATCAAGATTCCAACCGGTAAGACCTGCCATGGTGGAAATCACCATTTCCGGTGTAGGGTTGTCGCTACTATCACATGGATATTCTTCCATAGTTCCGCCTAATGTACCAATATATATTGTGGTGGATGTACTTTCTGTCCGAATCTGTTCTGTAGCCTCTCCCTCAGCATCCTGAACACTTTCTGCAACAGAATCTTGTGTTTCCTCCGTTTTACTTCCGCCACAGGCCGTCATAGAACATGCCAGTGTGCCTGCTAATAATATGCTGATTAATTTCTTTTTCATCTGTTTTTTTAACCTTTCTTCTTATATTTTTATATAGCGAAAGCCTGATAAATCAGGCTTTCTCTCTGTTATTTATTTCCTAATATTTTATTATCTAATTATCCACGATAATAATTAATTAAGCATCCCTTCAGAATAATGGTACGTTCATCTTCTGTTAACTCACCCATCTTTAAGGTAAATTCTCTTAAACCACCATTTTCTACAACAAAAGCTTTAATTTCTGTGGCTTTGTTTTCAATGGCTTTTCTGATATCCGGTACAAATAAGAAATCTCCGTTCTTGAATGGTAAATCTCCCTTGTCAATTAAGAATGGAAGCATACCCCAGTTAATTAAGTTAGAACGATATCTCTTAGTTGCATATTCATTGGCAATGTTAGCCCAACCGCCAAGTACCTTCTGACAGGAAGCTGCCTGTTCTCTGGCAGAACCGTCACCTGGTTTTACAGCGAAAATTGTGCTTCCCACGCCAACATTTCCTTTTCCAACATTTGCATAAGTTGCTTTAATGGTATCCATTACCGGCTTTAACTCTTCTACTGCTTCTACCGGACATTCTCCAGCTTCAATTGCCTTCTGTGCTTTCTGAATTTCTTTTGCCTTTCCTACATATGCAGGATCTTTTCTGGATAAAGTAAACTCAGCCAGTCCTAAAGGATTAGAACGGTAGGAAGATGTTTCTCCGGATGGAATCAATTCATCTGTAGTTGTTACCGGATCATGAATTTCAGAAACAACCTTCAATACTAAGTTTTCCGGCAATGCAGACATTGCAGGCCAGTCTTTAATGTTTGGACCAAACTTAATGTCTACAGACGGATCTGCTTCGCCGTGACTGTCAAATACTCTGTTGGCATAAATTGTGCTGTCATAATGGTATTTCTGTCCCTTGTATTCCACATCCATGTCAGTTGCAGGTGTTAAATATCCTTTATTTGCTGCTGTTGCTGCAATAGAACGCGCATCCATAAGTGCAACAGATGCAATCTGACCATTCTGCAACTTAGAACCTTCTCTGTTCGGGAAGTTTCTTGTAGAGTGGCGAATACTAAATCCATTGTTGGAAGGTGTATCACCTGCACCAAAGCAAGGTCCGCAGAATGCAGTTTTTACAATTGCTCCTGTAGCAAGCAAGTCAGCTACACATCCATTCTTCACCAATTCCATAAATACCGGCTGGCTGGCTGGATATACATTTAATGTAAATTCGTCAGCACCTGTACTCTTTCCTCTTAAAATATCAGCTGCGGCACAGATATTTTCAAATCCACCGCCGGCACATCCTGCGATAACACCCTGATCTGTGTATAATTTTCCGTTTCTTACTTTATCTTTTAATGTAAAGTCAACCTGACCATCTAAGCTTACTAATGCTTTCTTTTCACAGTCATCTAAGATATCCATAAGGTTAGCATTTAATTCTTCAATGGTATATGTGTTGCTTGGATGGAATGGCATAGCAATCATTGGTCTGATGGTAGACAAATCAATTTCAATCATTCCGTCGTAGTAAGCAACTGCTCCAGGATTCAATTCTTTATATTCTTCTACTCTGCCATGAACATCATAGAATTCCTTAATTGTTTCATCTGTTCTCCAAATAGAAGAAAGACATGTAGTTTCTGTGGTCATAACGTCAATACCGATACGGAAATCAGCACTTAAATTAGACACACCTTCACCTACGAATTCCATTACTTTATTGTTTACATAACCGTTTGCAAACACTTCACCGATAATTGCCAAAGCAACGTCCTGCGGTCCTACACCTTTGATTGGTGCTCCTGTTAAATGTACACCAACTACGCCTGGCATATTGATATCGTATGTTTTGGATAATAACTGTTTTACAAGTTCCGGACCACCTTCACCCATAGCCATAGTTCCTAATGCACCGTAACGTGTATGGCTGTCAGAACCAAGAATCATCTTTCCGCCGCCTGCAAGCATTTCTCTTGCAAACTGATGAATAACTGCCTGATGAGGTGGAACATAGATTCCGCCGTAACGTTTTGCACAGGAAAGTCCAAACATATGGTCATCTTCGTTGATTGTTCCACCTACTGCACAAAGGCTGTTGTGACAGTTGGTAAGTACATAAGGAACCGGGAATTTTTCAAGCCCTGATGCTCTTGCTGTCTGAATAATACCTACGTATGTGATATCATGGGAAGTTAATTTATCAAATTTAATCATTAACTTGTCCATATTTCCTGATGTATTATGTGATTCTAAAATTCCGTAAGCAATGGTATTTTTCTTTGCCTCTTCCTTAGAAGGAACATTATCTCCTAATTTGCTTTTTAAAACAGCTGCTGCCTCTCCATTATCCGGAACTACTTCATTTCCATTTAAAAGATATGCACCACCGTCAAGTAATTTAACCATAGTCTACCTCCTAGTCGTTCATGTGAATTTCTAATCTTTTTCGTAACATAGTCTTAATTATAATATAAGAAATTTTAGATTGCAATGGAAACATCTTTAAAGTTTTTTGTAATTAAATAATATTCGTTGTCATTTAGTTTGACAACAGACGACAAAAATTATACAATATGTAAAAAGAGGGAAAGGAGAATAGAAATATTTTGTACAATATTTCTATAATGAGAAAATATGGTAGAATACAAAAACGGGGAAATTTGCCTAGATCAATTAGAGGTAAAAGACATTATTGATATCAATGTGCTTCAGGATTTTTTGGACAATTTTGCACTGGGGATGAATTGTGCAGCCGTAGCAGTTGATTCCAAGGGAAATGAAGTCACACGACCAAGTTATTATCGAGATTTTTGTCAAAATTACATACATATGTCCCCACTAGGAGACGAACGTTGTGCCGAATGTCATAATCGGATGGGTACAGAGGCATTAAAAATCGGAAAACCGTATGTTGGAAGTTGTCATGCCGGACTAATTGATTTTGCAGCTCCGATTACTGTTAATAATCATCATATTGGAACAGTTCTTGGAGGACAGATTCTTGATAAACAGCCAAATTTAGAATCAATACGTAACGTAGCGAGGGAATTAGGGCTGAATGCAGATAACCTGGCAGAAGCAGCAGAAAAGATTGATATTGTACCGGAACGGAATATCAGAGCGGCAGCAGAAGTTCTTTATGTAGTCGTAAATGAACTTGCTCAAAGCGGATATGGACGTCTGGAAATTGAATATTTGTCAAACACACTGGCAGAAAATTTCATGCAAATTTCACAAGCGGTTGAGGTACTTACAAATTCAGCAGTGGAGATTACCGATAGTCAGCATGAATTAGAAGACGAAATTAGAGATGTCAAAGAATTAACAAATGAAATTGTAAAGATTAATGAGTCTATTGCACAGGTTGCAAGGAAAATTAAAATGATAGGACTGAATGCTTCTATTGAGTCAGCAAGACTTGGTGAAAAGGGCAGAGGTTTTTCGGTTGTTGCAAATGAAATACAGCATTTGTCAGAAAATACAACAAGCACAACATTGCAAGTAACGAATTTGAATCAGAGAATTGAAGAGAAATTACAAACTACAATAGATAATTCTCATAAAACGCTTGCTGTTACCGAAGATCAGTCCGCAGCAATGGAAGAACTTTATGCTACTGTACAAAATTCTGTAGAACTGGCAGAAAGCATAAAGCAACTATTTTCTAATAATATATAAGAAAATCCATATCATTTAAATTTGAATATAATTTTAGGAGTAGAGCATGCAGAAATGTATTCCCTACTCTTTTTTTTTCTATTGCCAATTTATGTATTCTCAGCGTATAATATTTTGGTAATTATTAAATTTTTATAAAATTATGAAGGAGAGTATTTTATGAATTACCCGAAAAAGAAACTATCTACAATTACCGTAATGTTTGCTTTTGCGGCATTTATGTTTTTTACGTGTTTAAAGACAGATGTCCTTG
Source organism: Lachnospiraceae bacterium (assembly GCA_045126515.1). Classification (GTDB taxonomy): domain Bacteria; phylum Bacillota; class Clostridia; order Lachnospirales; family Lachnospiraceae; genus RUG11237. The sequence goes on along the minus strand of JBGVOM010000129.1, from coordinate 19,674 downwards.
CTGCAAATCCAAAGGTTACAAATTTAAGACAGACCCATGCTTCTGAAACTTCCATTGATATTAGCTGGGATTCCGTAATGACCGCATCCTCTTACACCGTCTATATTTCTGAATACAGGAATTTTCCGGAAAATAATACGAAAACAGAGCGTTCCTATTCATGCGAAGATTATATTTATGGATTAGCTCCAAACCATACCTATTTTGTAAAAGTAATTCCGAATAATGCCAGCATAACTTACGACTACAGTGATATTATCACATGTACCACTACGCCGGAAACGGTTCGTTCTGTAACTCACACTGGTTCAACTTCTTCCTCTATTTCTGTTTCCTGGGAAGCTCCACTTTCAGGTGCGGAATCTTACAAGATTTATTACAAACCGACAGGTTCTTCTATGCAGGAAATTTGTGCTGGTACCACTAGTAATAGAAGTTTTACTGTTTCAAACTTAATTGATGATACAGATTACAGCATCTATGTTTATCCAATAAAAAAATCAGCGAACGGTTTTGAAGCTGTGGGAAGTGCTGGCTACAAAAGTTATGTACCTACCATTGCCAAGGCAAATAAATTTTCACAAATGAAACTGGAGAGCTTTAATGCCAGTTCAACTACTGCCTCTGTTTCATTTCACAATAATTGCCAGAGACAATCCGGTATTGAAATTGAAATTAGCAGTTTGTCTGGAAAGAAAATTAAATCCATAAAAGCCAGCCAGTATGCTTCTTCTATTTCCTTTTCTTTAAGCAGCATTAAGAACAAGGGATTTAAATACCGTTTAAGAGCGTATGTGACAGCAAGCAATAAATATTGTTATGGCCCTTACACAAAATCCAACGTAGTTGTTGCCCATCCAAAAGTAACTGCTTCCAAGAAAAGCAATTCTTCTCTGAACCTGAAATGGAGTAAGATTTCCGGTGCAAAAAGCTATACTATATATCTGGCAAAAGAAAAGAATGATAACTACAAAAAAGTTGCAACTGTTAAATCTAACAAATACACATTAAAGAAACTGAAACCTTATAAAGATTACTATATTTATGTGAAGGCAAATGGTGTGAAATCCGGCAAAAAAAGTTATTCCTCTACAAAAGCCAAATATCAGCCAATTACAAATGTATACTACTACAAAAATATTAAAGGCGCAAGCAATTATTATACGACGTATACCAACGACTAAAACATGATTGACTGTTTCTAGCGAAAAATAGTATAATATAGTAATATTAAACTTATAATTTTAAGGAGGGTATGTTCTCATGAACAAGTTAAAAAAGAAACTTTCTATTTTTGCAGTAATGTTTGCTGCTTTGCTGGCTTTTACTTTAGTTCCGTCAGCCAATGCAGATGCTGCATCAAAAAACACCCATAGCTATGTAGGTGCTGATTATATTATCAATCAGGGGAAATCTGTACAGCTTCCATATGGTAATTTGTACACCTATACCAGCGATAACCCAAAAGTAGCTACTGTAGATGCAAACGGTAAGGTAGTAGGAAAAACCGGTGGTTATGCCGTTATTACTGTAAAAAGTTCCTACGGTTCTACGTCCACTGTTGAAATCGGTGTAAAATCAAAATCTTACTATCCAAACAGTTCAGATAAGTATAAGGTGGGAACTGATATTCCTGCAGGTCAGTATGTAATTATTCATGACCCACAGGTAAAATCCACTGACTTTACTTACTGGGCACTTCATAAAAGTAAGAATGGTTCTTACCTTCGCAACGATGGATTTTCCTACACAAGTATTGTCACTTTAAAAAAAGGACAGTATATTGACTTCAATGGCGGTTATGCTGTACCAATCAGCAAAGTGAATAAGACCATTTTTTCTGTGAAAAACTTAAATAAATACGGTCCAAAAGAAGGTACTACCGTAAAAGTTGGTTATGGTTTTTCAGCGGGAACTTATAAATTTACATTGGCAAAAGGTAAATCCTATGGTTATATCTCTGTTGCTTCCCAGGACCGTGGTTTAAATGTAAAACACAAATACATCAGTCGTTACTATTTATCTAAATCAAAAAAATCTGTCACTGTAAAAGTAAAGAAGGGACAGTATGTTGAAATAGAAGGATGTACTGTTAAGAGAAAATAGTATATTTTAACCATTATTTTAGAGAGAAGAGTAGGAAATGTAAGACAAATTGTTTTACATTTCCTATTTTTATACATATGTTTATTTAAAAAGTTACAAATAACTAACTTTAAATACTGCAATTTTTACAAATTGGCTAATTGACTATGAATCGTTTTTCATATAAACTACTATATGTTTACAAATATTTTTAAAAGGGAGATAAGGATTAATATGAAGAACACAAAGAAACTATTTCGTTTTTCCGGAATTTGCTTCAGCTTACTGTTTGCTTTTGTATTTTCACTTATGATTTCTAACACATCAGAAGCTGCAGTTCTTGGAAAAGTAACTAATGTGAAACAGACTTATGGAAGCTATGATACCAAAGAGGGAAAATATTTCATTGACTTAGAATACAATGGAGTAACCGGCGCTTATGGCTATCTTGCTCAGATTTCTACAGATAACAAAACATGGAAGTTCGTAGAAGAAGCTTATAGAGGCACCGAATTTTCTATCGGTTCTTACACTCCATTATCTGCAGGAAGTACATATTATGTAAGAATTATACCTGCTTATAACTCTAACGGTGATTATGATATTGAAGATGCTTCTGCTTCTATTCAGGTAGTTACTGCACCTGCTACTGTTTCATCTGTAAAACAGACAAAAGCAGGAAATAACTCCATCACAACATCCTGGTCTGGTGTAGCATCTGCTACAGGCTATGATATTTACGTAAAAAAATATGGCGACAGCACATATACATTAAACGGAAGCACAAAATCAACTTCTTATTCATTAAATAAGTACAAAAACGCAAAATTAAAGACCGATTATCTTTACTATGTAAGCGTTTGCGCAACTAAGACAAGTACAGCTGGATTTAAAGCCGTTTCTGTTCCTACAAATGGATATCCATTCTGTACTTTACCATCTAAGGTTTCTAAAGTTTCAGCTACTGACTGGAAACCTGGAAAATCTACTTTAAAGGTAAGTTGGAAACAAACCAATATTGCAGACGGATATGAATTACAGTTCTACAATGCAAAAAATAAATCTATCAAGAAAGCAACTACAACAAAGAATTCTTACACATTGACAAAGGCTCCAAAGAACAGCAGCTGTTCTGTAAGGATTCGTCCTTACGTCAAAATGTCTAACGGAAGCAAGAAGTATGCCGGATGGTCTAAGAAATTTTATTTCTTAAGTCAGGCAGATATGTCAAAGTCCAAATACACTATTGGTTATGGTCATTTGACTTTAAGATGGACAGCAGTAAGTGGGGCAAGCAAATATACAATTTATGCAGGAACTACACCTAACAATATGAAATCTGTAGGTACTGTAAATGGAAATGCCACCTCTTATACCTTTAGTAAAATTAGCGGTTACAACGTTTCCCCATATGGTTACTATTATGTTAGTGTAGTACCTCAGAAGAAACTTGGTGGAAAAACAGTAAAAGGTGACTACGGATATTATTGGAGAATCAGACCTTAAAAGAATTTGCAACATGCACTTTCTATTGTCATAGAAAATAAGAAATGCTGTTACATCAACGATTTGAATTATCGAAGATGTAACAGCATTTTTGATTTTCCACTATTTATCTTATATTATTTATCTTCTAGTTCCACTGTCACTTTATCCAGATGCCAGATTTCATCTACATACTGCTGAATGGTTCTGTCAGAAGTAAATTTACCGGAACATGCTGTATTTAAGATTGCACTCTTTGCCCAACCCTTTTCATCTTTGTAAGCTTCTTCTACTTTCTTCTGTGCCTCCATATATGGACGGAAGTCTTTTAATATGAAGTAAGTATCTGCTCTGTCGCTACTGTTAGTATTTAACAGTGAGTCATAGATTTCTCTGAACATATCCGGGTCGTTTGGTGAATAAAATCCATTAATCAGTTGCATTAGTACTTTTCTTACATCCTGGTCATTATTAAAAATTTCCATTGGAATATACCCGCCATGCTGCTCATAATTAATAACTTCATCTGCGGTAAGTCCGAAAATAAACGCATTTTCTTCCCCTACTTCTTTCACGATTTCTACATTTGCTCCATCCATAGTACCCAATGTAAGCGCACCATTTAACATGAATTTCATGTTACCGGTACCGGACGCTTCTTTACTTGCCGTTGAAATCTGTTCACTGACATCGGCTGCCGCAAAGATTAGTTCCGCGTTAGATACCCTGTAATCTTCTATAAATACAACCTTAATCTTTCCTTCAATAGAACGGTCATTGTTGATTTTTTCTGCCACAGAATTAATTAACTTAATGGTAAGCTTTGCTCTGCGGTATCCTGCCGCTGCCTTTGCTCCAAAAATAAATGTTCTTGGATAAAATTCCATTTCGGGATGCTCTTTGATTTCATTGTATAAATACATTACATGTAAAATATTGAGCAGCTGTCTTTTATATTCATGCAGACGTTTTACCTGCACATCAAAAATAGAACGCGGATCCACTTCAATGCCGTTATGTTCTTTGATATACTTGGCAAGGCGGACTTTATTCTGATATTTAATATTCATAAATTCCTGCTGTGCCTTTTCATCATCCGCATAAATCTTTAATTTCTTTATCTGTGAAAGATCTGTAATCCATTCATTTCCTATATGCTCTGTCACCCAGTTTGCCAGCAAAGGATTTCCATGAAGTAAGAAACGACGCTGTGTAATACCGTTTGTCTTATTATTGAATTTTTCCGGCATCATTTCATAGAAATCTCTTAATTCCTGCTTCTTTAAGATATCTGTATGAAGCTCTGCTACACCATTGACAGAATATCCTGCCACAATAGCCAAATGAGCCATCTTTACCTGACCATCATAGATAATTGCCATTTTGCGAATTTTTTCATTATCTCCCGGATATTTATTCTGAATTTCAAGTACAAATCTTCGGTTGATTTCCTCTACAATCTGATAAATTCTTGGAAGCAGTCTTGAGAACAACTCAATAGGCCATTTTTCCAATGCTTCTGCCATGATAGTATGATTTGTGTATGCACAAGTCTTGGTAGTTACTTCCCATGCTTCATCCCAGGAAAGCCCCTCTTCATCCATCAAAATTCTCATCAACTCTGCTATGGCAACAGTCGGATGGGTATCATTTAACTGGAATGTTACTTTTTCATGGAATTTTTTGATATCATCATGTTTATCCTTGTATTTTTTAATTGCTGTCTGTACACTGGCAGAAATAAAGAAATACTGTTGTTTCAGACGAAGTTCCTTACCTGCATAATGATTATCATTGGGATATAATACTTCAACGATAGTTTTTGCCAGATTTTCCTGTTCTACCGCTTTCTGATAATCTCCTTTATCAAAGGAATCTAAATGAAATTCGTTGATTGCCTGTGCGTCCCAGATACGAAGCGTATTTACCACGTTATTTCCATAACCTACAATTGGAAGGTCATATGGTACTGCTAATACGGAATTGTAATTTTCCTGAATAAACATATTACGTTTTTTCTCTTTATCATATTCAATGCGGATATTTCCCCCAAATTTTACTTCTGTTGCATATTCCGGACGACGCAGTTCAAATGGATTTCCATCTTTTAACCACTGATCAGGTACTTCCACCTGATATCCATTCTCAATTTTCTGTTTGAACATACCATAACGATAACGAATACCGCAACCATATGCTGAATATCCCAAAGTAGCAAGGGAATCTAAAAAACATGCTGCCAGTCGTCCCAGACCACCGTTACCTAAAGCAGCATCCGGCTCCTGATCCTCAACTACATTAATATCTACCCCTAATTCCTCTAATGCTTCTTTAACTTCATCATAATAACAAAGATTGATTAGGTTATTTCCTAAAGCCCTTCCCATTAAGAATTCCATAGATAAATAATATACAGTCTTTGGATCAGACTTTTCATATTCTTTCTGTGTTGCCAGCCACGCATCGATAATATTATCTTTCACTGCATAGGCAACTGCCTGAAAAATCTGCTGATCATCTGCTTCTTTCAGCTGTTTGCGGAAAAGTGTCTTCACATTGTATTCCACACTTTTCTTAAATATTTCTTTGTCAAATTTCGGTCTTGCCATTGATGTACCTCCTCCTTTTCAACTCATAACCTACGAAATGGCGCTATTTATATTATCGTCATTTTTTTATGGAAACATAAACCTTTTTTATTATTTATGTTAAAAATGTGGAAAGCGTGATTTTAATCTCTGTGGTATTTTTCAACGATTTCAGACATTTTGGTTAGATTAATTTTTAATTTTTCTTCATAAATTGCCAGCCCCACTTCCCCCTCTAATGGATAAATGCAAGGCATACCTTCCTCCGAAAAATCATAGGTGAGAAGAAGTTTTTTCTCAGAATCTATAACCCAGTATTCTCGCACTCCCGGAATAAAAGAAGGATAATTTTTCGAAAATTTATTTTCATCCAAAAAAGGTGCTGCATTTCCTACAACACCTTTTTCTATACGAATTCTTTTTATACTACTGTTTTTCCACACCAAGTACTACATTCTCACCATTGATGTTCCACTCTTTCACATATCCACGAGTTTCACCCAGTACCAAATCTACCGCCAAGACTTCCGACTTGATGTTATCTCCAAACTTCTTAAGAATTTCTGTCACCTTATCGCTTCCTGTTTCGTAAATCTTAATCTTGTCCATAACTTCAAATCCGGCTTCCTTACGCATGGTCTGTACCTTACTGATAATTTCACGAACAAAACCTTCTTCGATAAGTTCTTCCGTTAAGTTGGTATCTAATACAACTGTTGCTTCGTTATCTCCCTCAGACACATAACCATCCATCTGTGCCATGTCAATCAGCAGGTCTTCTTTTGTAAGTTCTACGGCTTCTCCATTAATATCTAAATGTAATGCACCTTTTTCATTTAATTCATCCATGGCTGCATTACCATCTAAAGAGCTTAACGCTGCCCTGATTCCACCTAAAAGTTTTCCGTATTTTGGTCCCACGGTCTTTAACTGCGGCTTAAAGGTGTAAGATGTAAATTCACGAACATCATCTGTAAAGTTTACCGTCTTTACGTTCAACTCATCTGCAATGATTTCTTTGTAGAAGCCACTTAATTCTTTTCCTGCCTTAATAAACATAGTTCCAATTGGCTGACGGTTCTTAATGTTCGCTGCATTTCTTGCGGCACGTCCCATAACTACATATTTTAATACCGCATCCATGTTATCTTCTAATTCTTTGTCGATAAAGCTTTCATTTACGGTCGGGAAGTCACATAAATGGATACTTTCCGGAGCGTCTTTATCAATGCTTCTTACTAAGTTCTGATAAATGTCTTCTGTCATAAACGGAATCATAGGCGCAGCTGTCTTACAGATGGTTACTAAGGAAGTATACAATGTCATGTAAGCATTAATCTTATCCTGTTCCATTCCCTTTGCCCAGAAACGGTCACGGCAGCGTCTTACATACCAGTTACTCATATCGTCTACAAACTCTGCCAAAGCTCTTGCAGCTTCCGGAATCTTGTAGGTATCTAAGTTATTATCCACAGCTTTTACTACTGTATTTAACTTAGATAACAGCCATTTATCCATAACGGATAATTTATCGTATTCCAATTCATATTTTGTTGCATCAAATTCATCAATATTTGCATAAAGTACAAAGAATGCATAAGTATTCCAAAGGGTACCCATGAACTTTCTCTGACCTTCTGTCACTGCTTTGCCGTAGAAACGGTTTGGAAGCCATGGAGCAGAATTAATATAGAAGTACCATCTTACTGCATCTGCACCAAATTCATTTAATGCATCAAATGGATCTACTGCATTTCCCTTGGACTTAGACATCTTCTGTCCATTTTCATCCTGCACATGACCAAGTACAATAACATTCTTATATGCCGGCTCGTTGAAAAGAATGGTTGATTCTGCCAATAGGGAATAGAACCATCCTCTGGTCTGGTCTACTGCCTCGGAAATAAAGTTTGCAGGAAACTGCTTTTCAAATACTTCCTTATTTTCAAATGGATAGTGATGCTGTGCAAATGGCATTGCTCCTGAGTCAAACCAGCAGTCAATTACTTCCGGTACTCTGTGCATTTCCTTGCCACACTGCGGACACTTGATAGTAACTGCATCAATGTATGGACGGTGAAGTTCAATATCCTCCGGACAGTTATCGCTCATGCTCTTTAATTCTGCAATACTTCCCACAGAATGCTGGCATCCACATTCGCATTCCCAAATATTTAATGGTGTTCCCCAGTAACGGTTACGGCTGATACCCCAGTCCTGAACGTTTTCCAGCCAGTCGCCAAAACGTCCTTTACCGATACTTTCCGGGATCCAGTTGATTTTATTATTATTTGCAATTAAGTCATCCTTAACTTCTGTCATCTTAATGAACCAGGATTCTCTTGCGTAGTAAATTAAAGGTGTATCACATCTCCAGCAGTGTGGATATTCATGCTCAAATTTTGGAGCATCAAACAACAATCCCTTAGCTTCTAAATCTTTTAGAATCTGTGGGTCTGCCTTTTTGCAGAAGGTTCCTGCATATGGTGTTTCTTCTGTCATTTCACCTTTGCTGTTTACAAACTGAATGAAGGCAAGGTCATATTTTCTTCCCACATTAGCATCATCTTCACCGAAAGCCGGTGCAATATGAACGATACCGGTACCATCTGACATAGTTACATAATCATCGCAAGTAACAATATGAGCTTTCTTTCCAGCCTGTTTCTTTACTGCTTCCCCGGTACATTCAAATAATGGCTCGTATGATTTTCCTTCTAAATCTTTACCCTTGTAAGTTTCTAAGATTTCGTATGCTTTTTCTTCTTCATTTTCTACCAATTTACCAAGTACTTTATCAAGCAGTGCTTCTGCCATGTAATAAGTATATCCGTCTGCTGCTTTTACCTTGCAGTAAGTTTCTTCCGGATTCATACAAAGTGCCACGTTAGATGGCAGTGTCCAAGGTGTTGTTGTCCATGCTAAGAAGTAAGCATCTTCTCCTGTTACTTTAAAACGTACTACTGCAGAACGCTCTTTTACCGTTTTATAACCCTGAGCTACTTCCTGTGCAGAAAGAGGTGTTCCACAACGAGGACAGTAAGGCACAATCTTGAAGCCTTTATATAACAACTTTTTATTCCAGATTTCTTTTAATGCCCACCATTCTGACTCAATAAAGTTATTGTCATAAGTAACATATGGATTTTCCATATCTGCCCAGAAACCAACAGTTGATGAGAAATCTTCCCACATTCCTTTGTATTTCCAGACACTTTCCTTACATTTTTTGATAAATGGTTCAATACCGTATTCTTCAATCTGTTCTTTTCCGTCTAATTCCAGAATCTTTTCTACTTCCAATTCTACAGGAAGTCCATGGGTATCCCAGCCTGCTTTTCTAGGAACCATGTAACCTTTCATAGTACGGTAACGAGGAATCATATCTTTGATAACACGAGTGAGAACGTGACCGATATGTGGTTTACCATTTGCAGTTGGCGGTCCGTCATAAAAGGTATAGGTTTCTCCCTCCTTGCGGTTTTCCATACTCTTTCTAAAGATGTCATTATCTGCCCAGAATTTTTCTGTAGCTTTTTCCCGTTCTACGAAGTTTAAATTGGTAGATACTTTTTCGTACATGTTGTTTTTCCTTTCTATAATTAATATTCCATTGTCCCAAGGACGTTTTTTATATATTTGCACATTTCCGTAAGTTAGAGTAAGACAGATAGGAAGTGGGCTGGCAATGCCTGTGAAGGGCAGTTAGAAGTTCTTAGTATCCCATTCATTGCATTAGCAATTTCCGGACAGGACGTCCGGAAAAGGAACACCTGAGCCATGGATGGCGAATGTGTTCCGGTTGCGGCCGTTTGCCACAATCCTTCTCGGGATACTTAGAACTTCTTACCTCCCGTAACCGGTATCGCCAGCCCACTTCCTATCTGTCCTACATCAACTTTCCCAATGCTAAACATACAAAAAACTCCCATCTTTATTGTAAAAAGACGAGAGTTACTTTCGCTATACCACTATTTACAACATACCATCATATGTGTTCCCCTTTAACGGTGGGATGCCGTTGATGCCTAGCTTCTTAAAAGTTCGGATCAAAACTCGGAAGTGATATTCGGTATTTCCTACTCCTGCCGGACTTCCACCAACTCCGGCTCGCTAAAAGTTTTAAAAATACTTACTGTCTTCGTCTTGGTTTTTATTATTTTCATTTTTTATTTCTTGTTATTTGCATTATGGTGTTTTCACCACTATTGTTGATTATATAGCTTTGATTTGGGGTTTGTCAAGGTGGGATTTTTTCTGTTCTGATTTATGCGTTCTGTTTTATGAAGTTTTCCAATATTTTTATATACACATATGCAATAATAACAAATGTTGCTGTCTAACTTTATACTCATAAAATTTTCATACTACCTTTAGCAGACTTTGAGATAAGAAATTAACTCCCCCATAGTTAGCTAAACGAACCCTGACTTTGTTCATTAAGTTAAATAAAAATAAAGAAAACGAAAAAGCAATTTGCTGAAAACAACACCGTTTTTCCGTTTCCTCTATCATTGATTCTAACCTAAAGAATTTATGGATTATTAAGATTTTACAGAAAACCCAAATATTCCGTTATAACAATTCAAAAATTAAGGTTATTTCATAACATTTCTTATGAGAAGATTGCTTTTACAATAGTTCCACATGCATACCCAACGTAATACCATACGCTCTCTGCTGCAATTACTTCTTCCATACATTCTACTCTTAATTCCATCCTTTTTTCTCCTTTCTTACTTCTCAATGTGTTTATTTCATAGCAACTTTTATGAGAAAATCGCTTTTACAATAGTTCCACATGCATATCCAACGTAATACCATACACTCTCTGCTGCAATTACTTCTTCCATACATTCCACTCTTAATTCCATCTGTTCTTTCTCCTTTTCTTTTTCTCCAAAATATTTGCTTGCTACATTTTTTGTTAGCCTATATTAAAATGCAGCCAAAAATCCTCTGATAAAATCACTAATTGCTTTCGCTACCGCATTTGGAGCAATCACTTCTTCCATGCGCTCGATTCTTAATTCCATCTGTTTTTTCTCCTTTCCTTGACTTTTTCATTCATTGTCTATCTTTTATCACATTTGCTTTTCTCGCCTTAAAGTGCGGCAAGAAATCCTCTGATAAAATCACCAATTGCTTTCACTACCGCATTTGGAGCAATCACTTCTTCCATGCGCTCGATTCTTAATTCCATCCGCTTTTCCTCCTTTCCCATACTTCCGTTTCTAAAAAGTATTGTTTTTTAAATAAATATATTAATTGCATAATGTACTACCTGTACCACTGATATCCCCAGGGAACAAAGTGCCATTATGATGAAACCATATGTAAAAGCTCCATATATCGCAATAAAGCGCTCTTGTAAACTACATTTCATTAACAGTTTTTTTACACCCTTTAAGGACTTCGTATATAAATTAATAATTCCTGTTGCAAAACTTAATATCCAATATCCATCCAAACGTATAAACGGAATCAAGTTGCTTAAAATTGTTGTAAAACTCATAATGATAAACGCCGCCCAAATAGGTCTATGGCAAATTGCAAAAAACAACGATGCCATTGACATAAAAAATAAATTTACATAAATCCCAGCGAAAGATGCCATAATTTTTTTATATTTACTTTCTATCACACGAATTCCACTGATATCACAATACATTGCAGGAGAAAAGAAAATAAGCATAAAGCCTAACGTACCTACTTTTCCTCCGTAATACTTACACACAACTCCGTGCGCAAATTCATGAAAGCACACAGAAATTAAGAATGCGATATATATTATCACATATTCAACAACATCTAACTTTAAAGAACTTAATCTAAATATTTCTTTGAAATGTATTCCTGCAAATATACATCCCAATACATTAATCGTTATACTTAGTATAAGTAACAATTTAACAAGAAACATATGTCGCTGTATAACTTCTACAATTTTTCTGAATAGTTTATCAGCCTGCATTAAAGGAATGCGATAAAAGAAAATATTATTTTTCTTCTTCTTTTGCTTTCCAATTACACCTGCCCTTTGAAAACCATCTAACAATTCCGTTAGCTGTTCCTCTGTTATCTTTTCTTTTTTTAAAATTTCCTCAATAGATTCATTATTTACTATTCTTTCTAAAATTTTTCCTTCCTGTGTTCCTACTTTATAATAAACACCTGAATTTTCAACTATATAACAATCTTCATGCTTTGTAACAACCACATTAAATTCTGACATTCTATCTCCTCCTGATTTACTATCTTAAAACTTCTATAGTATCTACAGTCGCCGCCTGTCTTGCTGGCATGTAACCAGCCAACAAACAAAGCACTATACTTACCAACATACAAACAGTAATCGTGGGCATATGCATCCGGTACACTTCAAAAGCATTCGTCTGCATAAGTTCATAAACAACATCATTTACAAAACTTCCAAAGATACATGCTATTACAATTCCCAAAGTTCCTGATACAGTACCAATAACTCCTGCTTCCAATAGAAAAATATTCCTTATATCCTGCTTTCGTGCTCCTATTGCCCTTAAAATACCGATTTCTCTGCTTCTCTCTGCAACGCTCATATACTGCACAATAATAACCATTACCAAAGCAACTACCATGGATATCCCAGTAATCAATAGTAAAAAATTTTTAATTGCATCAATCCATCCATTAAGACTTCTAATTGTTTCTTCTGAAGAAGCCACAACAAATCCATCATCTTCAATTTGACTCAAAACTTCCTGTCTGCTTTCTTTTGTATCCAAATTCACATATAGATTTTGTGCCTCAACATCTTTTCCTACTGATTCTGTAGCAATTTTTTTTGCAAAGAAATAATCCACATAATTATTTCCATTTCCAAAAATATTTACCGACGTAATTCCAACTACCGTACATTTTTTTTCTACCTTATAAGTAATCTCGTTATCTGTGCTATAGGAAACATAAATTTTGACTTCTTTGCCAACTATATCTTCTGTTTTACCGACTCCTGCAAACTGCTCTGCCACACTCTCTGAAACTGCTATTTCTTCAGGAGTATCTGGATATTCACCATATAAAAGTTCTTCCTTAGATTCCACTCCGGTTACACTATATATTACTTCCTCTGAATAACTTTCTCCCATAACTATTAATCCGGTAAATGTATATACATTTTCCATAGATGTTATGTGTCCTTCCCTAGAAAGCACACTTTTCAATTCGGAAATCTTACTCTCGGATTTTCCTGATGTAATCACACGGATAACCGATGCTTTTGACAGAGCATCCAACTCTGCACTAACCTTGTAAGACACTCCGTTTGTTATTCCCAACATAGACACTATACTGAACATTCCAACTGCAATTCCTAATATTGTTAATAAAACTCTCTTTCTTTTCGTCCTAATGTTACGCAAAGCCACAGAAAGTGTGTCCATCCATTTCATATTTCTGGTTTTCTGTTGTTTTTCTGGTAATACATCTGCTTTTTTTTGTTTCTTCCTCACGTTTTCCAAATAAACATCTTCAACAATTTCCCCATCCAGTATACGAATATTACGTTCTGTGTTTGCTGCAATACTTTCATCATGTGTAACCATAATAATGGTAACACCTTCATTCTGATTCAACGAATGCAGCAACTCCATTATTTCCTTTGATGTTGCTGAATCTAATGCACCTGTAGGCTCATCTGCTAAAATAGCCTTCGGATTATTTGCCAGTGCTCTTGCGATAGCTACTCGCTGCTTTTGCCCGCCTGAAAGCTGCCCCGGCTTATTTCTCATTCGCCCCTCTAATCCAACTCGGCGTAAAAGTTCTTTTGCTCTTGCTCTGCGCCCTCTTTTACCATACGCAGCTACACTCATAGCCAATTCTACATTTTGCAATGCACTCAAATGGGGAATCAAATGAAAGCTTTGAAAAACTATTCCTATTTTATTTTTTCTCCAAGCATCCCATTCTTCGTCTGAATAATCCGCTGTTTCTTTGTCATCTATAACAATCTGGCCACTGTCAGCGTGCATCAGTCCAGCTAAAATATTTAGAAATGTTGATTTGCCACAACCGGAAGGACCAAGTATTGACACAAATTCTCCATCATTAATTGTACAATTTATACCTTTTAAAACAGGAAAATACTCCTCGTTTACTTTATACCCTTTTTCTAAATCTTTTACTTCAATCATAACTTTCTCCTTTTTATTCGTATCGAAGAGCTTCCGCAGGCTCAATTTTAGCCGCCTTTTTTGCCGGCTTTCTTCCGGCATAAGCTGCAACCAAAACACTGATTACAAGGCATAGAACAACCGTCTTAAAATTCATTAAATATAAACTGAAATCCATTGCTTCAAAACTATATTTTAATACTACATTTAAAATCATTCCTAAAAATTGTCCCACTACAATTCCAAATACCCCCGACATAAGCCCCAAACTGGATGCTTCTGCCACAAAAATTCTTTTTATTTCTTTTTTACCGGCACCAATTGCACTCATAACTCCTATTTCTTGCGTTCTTTCAACTACGTTTGTCTGAAGTACAATCTTAATCATAATAGAAGATACAAACATGGAGATTGCTGCAATAAATACCAAAAACACTTTAAAAGCTATGATAATCATATTGATACTTTTGAAATCTTCTTTATTTGTAGTAACAGAATAGCCCAGTTCTCTTATAGCAGTTACCACATCATCAAAAACCTCTTTTGATGCGCGAACCTCCGCTCCTTTTTGCTCTGTCACTTCCGAACCCATAGATTCTTTTGCCAGCTTATGCGATGTTTCATAAGGAATAAATGACCCTCCCGCAATAATTCCAGTATCACTGATTCCTGTTACAGTAAATTCCGTCTTTACTTCATAAGTAACCTTTCCCTCCAAAAGTAATCTCGTTAACACAACTATCTTTTTACCAATTAACTCCCCCATATTTTCTTTACCTGCCAGTGATTTTGCTACCTGACTGGTCAACACAATTTCATGGCTATCATCGGCACTGGGAATCTCTCCTATGTCTGCCATTGATAATTCATAATCAGTAGATATTTCTTTTGGACCAAATGCATCCATCTGACCTTCTGCACTCTTCCCATCATAATAATAAGTTGACATAAATAATTCATTATTCAAAACAACGTCAACCCCTTTTATGTGCTTAATCTTATCTATGTCCTCTGAATCTATTGGTTCCGCTTTATTTTCATTAGTAACCCAAATGGTTTCATCGCCTACAAATGAGCGCAATTCATGGGCAACCTTTTTTTCCGCACCAGAGCCAATCCCAATCATCAAAGTCATTCCAGCAATTCCCACTGCCGTTCCAAATACGGTTAATGCACTTCTTTTCTTTTTCAAGAAAATATTTTTTACCCCTACTTGAATCGATGAAATAAAAGACATTTTTCCCGAACTTTCTCCTTGTTCTATTTTTGTTCGTTTTTGCCCATTACTACTCTTTCCCTCGACAATCTTTTCAATTTTACCATCTGCCATATAAACGATTCTATCCGCAGCATTTGCAAGTGCTTTATTATGCGTAACTAAAACGATTGTTACACCTTTTTCTCGATGTACTTTGTGCAGTAATTCCATAATCTCTGCAGACGATTTTGAATCCAGTGCACCTGTTGGCTCATCTGCCAGAATCATCTTAGGATTATTTGCAAGTGCTCTTGCTATTGCTACTCTCTGTTTCTGTCCACCGGAAAGCTGCGAAGGTAGCCATGTACTTTTCTCTGCCATCCCCACCATTGCAAGCAATTCCAACGCTCTTTTTTTACAATGTTCATGTCTTAAACCATTGAATTTCATTGCAAGTTGTATATTTTCCCGCACGCTAAGGTGTGGTATCAAATTGAAATTCTGAAAAATAAAACCGACACTCTTTTTTCTAAGACGCACCCAGTCTTTCTCTTTAAATGTTTTTACATCAACATTATCAAAAAGTATATTTCCCTCTATATTCCGGTCAATTCCTCCTATAATATTCAACAGTGTGGACTTTCCACAACCAGAACACCCTAAAATACAAAGAAACTCACCCTCTCGGATTTCCATGTTAATATCTTTTAAAATTGGCACCTTTTCTTTTCCCAATTTATATTCTTTAAATAGACTTTTAATCTGTATCATTTCATATTCCCTTCTAACTCTAAGACATTTTTTATTTTCAGGAACAATACCTTCAATCAGCCAAAACAGACTTTCTGCCATCTCTGTTCTTACAATTTTAAAAATAAAATTATCCACCCTAACATCTCGTATACCCCTTTTTCTTTTTACATTTGTTTTTTGTTCTTATTTCCCTCGCACATGTATAAGATAACATCTTTCATAATTAAATTCCGTTTTTTGGAGTATATTGACTTTTTTTAGGAGTAAATTGCATTCTTCAGTCTGCAAAAAATAATATATCTGCATTTCGCAGTCAAATAATTACCATTCACTTCTTTTTCATGCTTTTTATTCTCCTTACTTTTACAATTACAATAATTTATAAATTTTCTTTATAATCTAGGAGGAATATATATGCAAATTAGCAAATACACGGAACTCAAAATTAAAAACCTGCTTTGTTATAACTTTGAAAAAAGTCAGTTGTACGCAAAACTTTGTGAATTGAACCAAACTTTACATTTTACCAGCTCTAATACAACTGATACTATAAAATTTTTGATACAAGAAAATGAAAATCACTATATACTAATGATTCCAAAAGAAAATATTATGAAAGAAACCGTTTCCGATTCTGTAATAGCTTTATTCTATCTGGATGCTGCAATTAAAATCCGCTTCGAAGGCAGTATTTCTGAATATCAAACATTTGAACCAAAGGTAAAAAAGTGGTTAAAAGAGCAATCCCTACCTTCTCCAACAAATATTTATTATTGTATATTACAGGCTGACGATACATTTGATTTTATGATCTTTGATGTGTACCTCAGCACAGATAATTCTATTTTATAATAACAAAAAAGTGGTTTTATCACACGAAACAAACGTGCAATAAAACCACTTTTAATTTTACGAGTGTATTATTTATCAGTGAATTCGTAAAGTGCAAAGTTAGCTTTCAATACAAATTTCCCCTTTTCACAATCAATTTTCATCTGTCCATGATATTTTTCCACAACTCGGCGTATATTAAGAAGTCCGTATCCATGTATTTTTTTATCTTCCTTAGTGGTTTCTATTGTGTTATTTACTATTTCCACTCTGTTACTGATTGGATTCGAAACAATAATTATCCACATATGCTTAACTATACTTGATTTTATATGAATATATCTTTCTCCCTCTATTTTCTGACACGCCTCAATGGCATTATCTAAAACGTTTGTAAGAAAAATACACAAATCTGTATCTTTAATTTTCTGTGCAGGAATAAAGCCTTCAAAGTCTATTTCTATATTATATTGTTCTGCAATATTTTTCTTTGTAGACATAAGAGCATCTGCAATATAATTACCACTATTAAAATCATGTGAACTTGACTGATAAACCTCTTCCATACTTTTTATATACTCTTTTGCCTGCTCAATATCATTTGCCTCAAGCATTGAGTACAAACCCAATAGCAAATTCTTGCTGTCGTGTTTAAATCGACGTAATTCTTCATCCTTTTTGCTAATCTGCTCATAGTAAGCAGTCATATTCTCTATCTGTTCTACCAATAAATCAGATATACTTTGAAGTGTTCCCTTCTCTTTAGAAGTGAAAAATAAGGTAATAATTAAACAGATAAAACTAATAATTAAAACAATAAGTGTTACTTTAATAGCACCCACCAAATCCAAAAGTAAATTCTGCCAGCAAAATACAATTCCTTCTATTATCATAATACTGAATATGGCAAAACTTAAAAAAATATATGTTGTTAATGAAAGAGAAGAAAAGTATAATGAAACCTGTTTTATCTTTCTTTGTCTTTTAACCAGACTTGTAGCTATAAGTATAAAAAATCCCTCTATAAAATAGATTAATATGATGAAATATCTGTTATTCACTATTTCAGTATATTTGCCAAATAGCAAAGCAAAAATCGTTTCTTGAATAAAATTCAACAGTACCTCGTACATCCATATATTTATTATAACCTGCCCCTTGGAATTGTATTTCAAACATTCACATATAATTGGAAATGCTTTAATATAATATGGAACAAATAATAACTTTCCAAATATATTGTTCGTTTGGAGAGCATATGGATGTAACAAGGTTATCAATATATATATTGCAAAATATACTACCACTCTTTTTCTTGGTTTGATTTTCGCCATATCGAACATTACATGCATCACATTATAAATGCAAATCAAATCAACAATATCCCAAAGAATCCACAAAAAATAATACAGCACATTCTGAGCCATTTTATCCATCTCCCGTATAATTAATTTTTAACAGTAACGACTCAAATATTCCAAATACAAGCTGCAGAATTCTTTATACTTTGTCCTACTTATGAAAATCTCTTCTCCTGAATTTAAAATCACGGATGTATGATTGTAAGACTCCACATATGGAAATCCCACTAAATACGATTTATGACATCTGTAAAAAAAATCTTTCGGCATGCGTTCTTCGATAGACGCTAAGGTTTCATGACATTCTATCTCTTTTTCTTTATCTGATGCCAAATGAATAATACAATACTTTCCTGCTCCTTCAACATACATTACTTCATTGGTGTGAAGATTTCTATTTACACCATCTACTTTAATTATCAATACACTTTCTTTTTCCAGAGTTTCCAAATAGGCATCCATCGCCTTTGTAAATTTGTCTGCTTCAATAGGTTTTACAAGAAAACGAAACGTTCCTACAGAAAAAGAATCAAATACAATATTTGGATAACTGGACAGGAAAATTATAGTAGTATTCTTTTGCTTTTCACGCAGTTTTCTTGCAATAGTTAGTCCATCATTTTTCTGGTCGTTCTTAAATTCATAGTCCATAAAAACAAGATCATACTGTTTATCATCAGCCAATAATTTTGTTCCATTATCATATTCATAAATAAGGTACTCTAATTTACGCTCTTTTCCATATTCCATTAACTGCTTTTTAACTTCAGCCCTCATTATCTGCATATCATCACAAATTGCTATTCTTATCATTTTATCTATATCCTTATAATAATTTAACCATTTTCCGTCCAATATTTACTTACCATATGAACATATTCTAGATAAATAAATCATAAATCAAGCTAAATTCTATCATTTGTGGTATTTTGTGTCAATATTTTTCTATATCATCACCCCCTACAATAATTAAAAATTTTACTCTTCTCATTTTATATAACCCCTTCTAATATTAATTTGAAATTTTTTGCAACCTTTTTCCATCCCCTTTAGTATTATTATTGAAACACCAAAAATTAGATAGTGTCAAGTGACCTATGAAAAACTGAGCATAAAGAAAAAGGCTCAGATGAACCTTGGAAATTGCAGATATTTTAGTCTGAGGTAAGCTGTCGCCACCCTTGACAGCACGCAAAAGATCTGCTGTAGGTGAATCACCG
>JBGVOM010000128.1:0-3025 GCA_045126515.1 Lachnospiraceae bacterium | reverse complement strand
AGCCTAAGTGGGAAGATACTATCACAAATCGAATGCTACACTGGTCATATACACCGGAGCAGAAAGAAGAGGTGAAGAAAGCACTGGCTGCAGGCGTTCCCAAAGCAACAATTCTTACTTACTTTTATCCGGAGGTTACTGTGGAGAAGATGAGTTCATATCGGAAGAGGTGAATTGAAAAACTAAATTCCACTTTGCAGATTTAAATTCCACCCATGACTTTGGGTGGAATTATTTTGGACAAAAAAAGGTATATATTGAGGGAAATTGTTGCTATAATTAAAGGGAAACAGCTGGATTTTGATATTTTTGCACAGCCTAATTAGAAGTCGAATTTACGGAGCTTTTTTCGGAAGTTGTAAATTCCACCCCTGTTGGAGGCTATATGATGACTGTGTGAAACTACAAATTCCCGGCTGTTTTTATTGCTTTATATTATTCAAAAATTTTTGGTGTCAGGATAATCTCATCTGCCGGAATTCTTTTTATACCCAAGACCGACAGGATATCTTCTCCGTACTGAAATGCAAAGACATCATAAGGACTTTTGTTTCCAAGTTTTGGCCTTGCATAAGAGTTGATATGGCTCATCATGAGATTTATCTGCTCCTGTGTGTATTGCCCTAAATCTATACCTTTTGGAATGCAGCGACGTATCATTTCATGGTTGTTCTCACAGTTGCCCTTCTGGTAGGGAGCACTTGGATTACAATAAAACATGTGTGTTCTCCGGTTCTCCTGCTTATCGAATTCAATTTCTTTTGGATTAGAAAATTCGCTGCCATTGTCTGCTAACAGCACCGGAAAAAGATCAATGAAAATATCCGGTCTGAGTTCAAAATATAGTTTTTCAAATATATCGATAACAGACTGGGAATCATTTGCTTCTCGCAAAAAAGCAAGCTGAAGTTCTTGTTCTACAAAGTGTATTGTAAGAAGAACAGGACCACCTTTTACACCTTCGACAGAATCAAGCTGTCTGACAGGAAGATGAGGATTTTCGGCCATGAATTTCTGATAATCTTCAAATGTGCGTCCTATTCGGCAGGTTTTATCTACTTTGATAGCTTTCTTATTCCCTTTTCGCGGACGCATCCGGACGGTTCGGGGCATATCAATATTCCGGGCGGAGAATAGACCATTGTTGACATAGGTATATAAGGTTCGTTCTGAAAGCATGGTTTCATCTGCGTGATAAATGGAGATATGATGAAGTGATTGCCCATTCCGTAAAAGTGGTGAAACGATGCTGTCAAGATGAGAGAGTTCCTGCTCTGAAATTGCAAAACCGGAGCGGGATTCCGACCTTAATCTGACGCATTCATTATGGGCTTGTACAGCACGATAGAAAGATTTTTCCAGGGTACATTTTGAACGTTCCTTGCAGGCATTGCAGACATAAGGTGCTTTCTCCAGTTTCGGACAGGAATAGGGAACATAAGAAATACAGGTATCGGTACATCTGCCACAAGACCAGCAGAGCCTGTTTGTCACAGACGTGCATTTGGGGCAGACAGAACGCAGGGTGCATTCATGCTTTATATTAAGCAGACAGTCATTGAAAGATTTACCCATGGCACCTGTTTTCTGTCGGCAGATATGTTTCCGCACTTCTTTAGAAATAGTGGTGCAGTCTTTGCCGAGGATAATTCCAATCTCTTTGAATGATGTGCCTTTATCGAGTTCAGTCTGGATTGTTGTTCTGTCATCTAAAGTCATATGTTTATTTTTGTTCATGATAGCTTCCTCCATAAATAAATGCCGGGAGAAACAGCCATATTTGTATAAATACAATAACAGAAGATTCGGAAAGACTAAATTCCATCCTTGACTACAAAGAAATTCGGAAAGAGTAAATTCCACCCAGCGGTGGAATTTAGTTTTGCAAATGAGAATATTATCTTGAATCGTAAATAAACTGTTGACATGAGTAACTATAGGTGGTACATTAACTAAAAAATAGGTAATTGTTAAAAGATTTTCTCCTATGATGTGGATAACTTTCCCTATATAAGGAGAGAAAAAACGGTCACTATTCAGAATAGTTTCTGAATTGACATAAATCATCAGATTTTGGGCGTACTTTAATAAGCCCATAAATGAACTATGACAATTAAATACTTTTTCAGGCAATTAAAGGTTTCAGGCTTCGGATGTATTGCGGACAATTCATATTGTGTGCAACAATCACGGTAAGCTGACTTGCAATTCCTGCAAGAAAAACATCTGCTTTTGTGGTGGTGTGGTTTCTGGATTTTCTTCCGGCAACACACATGTTGATTTTTAGGTGGTCGATGGCACGTTCCACAATGGTTCTGATTTTGTAAAGGGAATCCCATTCCTCGGAATCTCTTTGAATTCCGGGGAACATGCGGAAATCCAGATTTTCGTATGTATAAGTGGTGCGTCCTTTGGTGGCAGTAGAGCAGGGATTTTTACAGTCGCAGACATATTTACCCTTTACCATGTGAACCTTGGGACAAATCCATTTGACACGGTCAGCACGTCCGTTTTCATGGGTAATACCACAATACTTCATGGCAAGAGAAGGGTCACCCGGGCAGGTTGGATAACCGTATTCGTTATATCCGACTTTTTTGAGATTGCTTTCATTTCTAAGGTTGTAAGGAATCAGAGCCTTGGAAAAATGAAAGTCATTTAAGAGCATCCCATAGGTATCAATGGTATCAAAAGAAGAATCGCCCAGAAAAGTATCCGGATGGAAGTCCGGGTGCAGGAAAAAGAAATCGGAAAGCACAGGTTTCAGGGAAGTTGCATCCCCGATGGACTTATCCTCATCGGGAGAATCAGATTTTTTTTCTACTGTCATTTCCGGATGAGCTGCTTTAAAGTCATCATCCAGAAAAGAGATATGCCGGATGATCCCCAGCCCATTGGTAAGGATGGCAAATTTATCCGCATAACAGAAATGTCCGTTGATGTATTGTTGCTTTGCGTCGGGACAGGATGCCGCCTGTGAAGGCATAAGACCGTAAGCCATCTTATAAGGGTCAACATCTTTTTT
>JBGVOM010000127.1:0-46537 GCA_045126515.1 Lachnospiraceae bacterium | reverse complement strand
TATGTATAATTTATTGAAAAACAAAAAGGGGCTGTCCCTACAAAAAGGACTGTATCAAAGGAAATAACTGTAAAACACCTTTGGAAGAAAGAACAAAAACACTTCAGGTTGCCAAAACATTTCTGAAATACAGACAGGAAGATTTAGAACGGATCCTTTCAGATGATGGAATTCTTTTCAGAACCAACCGGAGCATTCAGGCAGAAGGCTCCTTCGGGGATCTGAAACAGGATATGCAGTTTAGAAGATACCTGAGTAAAGGAACTGCAAATGTACTTGCAGAAAGTACACTGCTGGCTATGGCAAGGAATTTAAATAAACTGCATAATAAGATTCAAAAAGGCCGGACAGGAACACATTTATTTCCTCTGAAAAGTGCATAATTTTTAACTTTTTAAAATGAATTTTGAAGCCATGGACAATGGCTTATTAAAGTACGCTTCTTTTATAGAATGGTAGAATAAATCGGAACCTTTTCTTAAAATTAATCATAAAAACAGCAAAAATGAAGCTGCCGCTTCACGAATTTTCATTTGTTAAAGCGACAGCCCCTTCCTGTCTTCACACATTTTCACATAAGTTATTCCGAACTGATAGTTTGAATAGAAGGATAATCTACAGTTTGGTTAGTCTCTTCTAACTTCTGTTATATAATATCATTTCAAGTTCGTTGTGTCAACCCCTTATTTTCATCATTACTTTCATTGTAACAGTTCCAGCTTATTGGTTGGAAGGACGCTCATAAGTGCTTAACTGTTATTTTTTACTACCAATCCTTGGGAGGTTCCAACGATATTTTATGGCAAATATCCGCAAAAGCATTGTAACGCTAAAACTTAGCAACGCCACTAGGGAAAACTTAATTTTTCCATATAAAAGAACAAAGGTTACTGCGCCACATACAGAGGCACATGCATAAAAATGCTTTACTAAGATATATGGTTTTTCGTTTGCCATAATATCTCTGATAATACCACCGCCTACACCTGTGATTACGCCTAACACAACCAGAAGAAAACCATTTTCTTTAAATCCTTGTTGAATGCCTGTGTTAATTCCGGTAATCGTAAAAACAGCTAATCCTGCTGCATCAGACCATAGCATCACATCATCATATAATACAGCAAATTTTTCACTGGTTTCCCTGTTCTGACACAAATAAAGAACTATGAAAATTACATTAGCAGCGACCAGTGCCACAATCGCATAAATGGAATTTCTAAACATCATAGGAGGTATATTTCCTATAATAAGGTCACGAATTCCGCCGCCGCCCACTGCTGTAATAAGCGCCATCACATTTACGCCAAATAAATCCATATTTTTCTTAATCGCCAGAATTGCACCAGAAGATGCAAATGCAATTGTACCAATTATCTCCATAATAAAAATTATAACTTCTATTTCCTGCATATTGTTCTCTTTCTTATCTTAATTTTCTTAATTTACTTTTTAGTCTGCTTGTCATCCTAATGCCACATCTAATACCATCATAATCACAAATCCTATGGCAAAACCTATGGTTCCTATGTTAGACTTATTCTCTGATACCGCGTCTGGTATCAATTCTTCTACCACCACATAAATCATTGCCCCTGCCGCAAAACTAAGCAGGTAAGGAAGTACTGGTATCATATAAGCAGACAGCAAAATCGTAATAATGGCTCCTATGGGTTCTACTGCCCCAGACATCACACCATAGATAAATGATTTTTTCTTTCCCGTGCCATTTCCGCAAAGGGGCATGGAAATAATGGCTCCCTCAGGAAAATTCTGAATGGCAATACCAATAGAGAGCGCAAATGCTCCCAAAATACTAATACTACTGTTATCCATCAGCATTCCTGCAAATACTGCTCCCACTGCCATGCCCTCTGGTATGTTATGCAGTGTTACCGCCAAAATCAGCATAGTAGTTTTCTTTAATTTACTTTCCGGTCCTTCCTTTTGTCCGTTTTCTACATGGATATGAGGTACCGCCACATCTAACAACAGCAAAAATAAAATTCCTGCAATAAAACCCGCTGCCGCCGGAATAAATGCTATTTTCCCCATAGGTGCTGACATTTCTATGGAAGGGATTAAAAGGGACCATACTGCTGCTGCCACCATGACGCCTGCCGCAAAACCGGACAGCACCCTCTGTACATTTGCATTCATTTTCTCTTTCAGAAAGAATACACAAGCTGCACCCAGACTAGTTCCCAAAAAAGGCAACATAACACCTCCTAAAACGCTCATGTTCATTTCATTACCTCCTTCGCTTACATATATTATATGTTCTTTCTTTTTATTGGTTCCTCTATCTAGCAAAAATCAAGCTGATTTCTATGCTTTTGCCAGTTAGCCTTTCCTAACCCCCTTTCCCCTTATAGCATACTATTTTACTTTATCTTTGTCCAGTAATTTTATTAATAATTACCCTTTCTATCCATAATCTTGCAAAACACCACCGCAACCAGCGTACTAAGAAACGTTGCCACCAATGCAGGTGCAATAATTCCTGCCGGATTAACACTTCCGTACTGGCTGCGGTAAGCTATCATATTTACAGGAATCAACTGAAGAGAAGAAATGTTAATAATCAGGAAAATACACATTTCGTTGCTGGCAGCATGAAGCACCTTTCCTGAGGAGTTATTCAGTTTCGCCAATTCTTCCATTGCCTTCAGGCCTGCCGGTGTTGCTGCCCAACCCAGTCCTAAAATATTAGCTGCCATATTAGTACACATATACTCCATTGCTTTAGAATCCTTTTCTATTCTGGGAAACATAAATTTTGTAAAAGGCATCAACAGTCTTGTCATTCCTTTTACGATTCCGGCCTTTTCCGCAATTTTCATCAATCCCACCCAGACTCCCATAACCCCTAACATAGTAATACAAAGATTAATGGCATCCTTTGCAGACTCCAATGCCGCGTTAGAAATGTTTTCCATATTTCCGGTAAAGGTACCGTATAAAATTCCAAGCAATATCATTCCTGCCCACAAATAATTTAACATGATTACCTCTAAAAAAATCCTGTTATCACAATATATGCATTTTGAAAGAATATATTAACCAGATTACCGGGCAAACCACGCCTTCATGGTATCTAATACCTGCACTAATTCTTCTTCCTTAATAATATACGGCACCATGGCATACATATACTTTAAGAAAGGTCTGCTAAACACACCACGCTTATAGGCAAAATCCTGAAATCCCTCCAGTGTAGAGGCATCTTTCACTTCTATGCAGACACAGCCGCCCATCACTCGTACATCAGCGATTCTGTCATCCTGAAAACCTTCCATTTCTCTGCACATAATTTTCTCAATATTGTGAATCTTATCCATATAATTTTCCCGCTCAAAAATCTCAATTCCTTTTAATGCCACACTGCATGCCAGGGCATTTCCCATAAAAGTAGGTCCATGCATCAGGGCATGGCGGTCATCATCACTGTAAAATCCCTGAAACACCTTATGATTCGCCACCGTAACGGCATGACCGATATAACCTCCCGTCAACGCCTTACCCAATACTAAAATATCCGGAAGCACAAGGTCTGCCACAAAGCGGTTACCGGTACGTCCAAACCCGGTTGCTACTTCGTCAAAAATAAGCAGTACATCGTATTCATCACATAATTCTCTGGCTCTCTGTAAAAAGGAAATATCATACATGCGCATACCGCCTGCTCCCTGCAGTAACGGCTCTACAATAAAACAGGTAAATTTATCTCCAAAGTTTCTAAAAGCTTCCTCCAGAGCTTCTATGGTAGTTGGAATATGCATTACCCCCTGCTTTTCCTCAAAGGCAAAATGATAATCTTCATCATCGCCAACCTCCATGGCTTTAAAGGTATCTCCATGGTACGCATGCTCTAAAGCGAGAACGGTATCACATTTACTAAGACGGTTTGTGTTAAACTGCAATGCCATTTTCAAGGCAACTTCCACCGCCACACTTCCCGAATCCGAAAAGAAACAGTAATCTAAATCTCCCGGCAGAAATTCTTTTAATTTTGCAGCCAGTTTCTGTACCGGTTCATGGGTAAGTCCTCCCAGCATAACATGGGAAAACCGATCCACCTGACTTTTGATTGCTTCGTTTAATTCCGGATGTTTATATCCATGAATCATACACCACCATGAAGACACGGAATCAATCAGCTTCTGATCCTCCGTATAAAGGTAAACTCCCTCTGCATCTATGATTTTGTATGGCTGTTTCATTGTTTTCATCTGTTCATAAGGGTACCAAATCATATTGTCACCAAACCTTTCTGCTTTTAACTTTTTTCCTATTCGTAAAGAGCTGTAAGTACATCAATATCTATTTTTAAATCCGTGTCTCCATCCTGAACGCAGGCCAGCACCGGAAGCCCGGTCATATATTCACACATCTTTTTATTATCTTCTTCCATAATATTTCCCGGATGATAATGATTAAATATTAACCCCTTTACAGGCATCTGCCTTGATTTCATGTATTCCACAGTCAACACCACACCGTTGATAGTTCCTAAACCGGCATCTGCAATCACAATGCTTGCCAGAGAAAGTTCTTTGATTACATCCTCTAACTGCATTTTTCCTTCATCAAAGCAGAGAGGACAGAGTATGCCACCACTGCCTTCCATAGTAACATAGTCATATTTTTTACAAACTTGGGCAAAGCCCTGCTTTACCACTTCCATCTTTACCGGATTGCCTTCGATTCTGGAAGCCAAATGAGGGGAATATGCATTTTCATAGATGTAGGGACACATTTCTTCTAACGGCTGCGAAATTCCTGCTGTTTCTTTTACCCACAATGCATCTCCTAGAATCAAGCTGCCATCTTTTTTTCTTTCGTTTCCGCTCATAGCTGCTTTATAATAGGCGGATTTTTTTCCAGCCTCCCGCAACTTTTTTACAATCAATCCGGTAACAAAGGTTTTTCCTACATCTGTGCCGGTTCCCGTAATAAATATATTTTTACTCATCCTGTTTTTCTGCCTTTCTTTTATCTGCTTTTCATTTTCTGGAATATGCCTCGGAGTCGTTTTGCCAGAAATGCTGCCAGAATACAAAGGCAGATATCTCCCGGCACTGCCAATATAAAGCAATACAAAAACAGCGGCCACACACCAATAGGAGAATTAATCACATAATTGCATATCACGTAATAATAAATCATTCCCATGGCATACACAATTACCATTCCCGCAAAATTAGCCCCCAGACATTTTGGAATGGTAAGCTTTTTCATCTTTTCCACCATTGTTCCAGTAACATAGGTCGCCACACAAAATCCAATCAGATAACCAAAACTTGGCTTTAACAGATACCAGATACCGCCCCCTTCTGCAAAAATCGGCAATCCTGCCAGTCCAAGAACAATATAAATTCCCACACTGACTGCTCCCAACTTTCCTCCTAAAATAATTCCTGCTAACATGGTAAACAGAAACTGTAAAGTAAACGGCACTACCGGTACGGGAATCTTTATAAATGCTCCCACAACAATTAACACCGCAAACATTCCGCATGCCACCATATCTTTCGTTGCCATTGTTGTCTTTTTACTCCTTGTTGCCACACTTTCATTTTGATTCATCTGTGTTTTTCTCCTTTTGATATTTTTTTCTATATCTAATATAATTGGTTTGAGTTCAATTGTCAACCTGCTAACTTTTAATAGGTTAACAATTAAAAGAAGAAAAACTAATAACGTAAAAAGCAGATAAAGCACATCCCCATGCTTTACCTGCAAATATATATTCTTAGCTACATCTGCAATACCAACCGTAAACGCCTGTTTTAACTTAATATTTGCGTAAGTTTTGTGTCTCACTCCACTATTAATCTGTAACCTGTCTGAACTCCGGATGCTTAAACTCTCTCCACACCATAAACACAGTGACAACTCCTGCCGTAGCATCTGCCACCGGTCCGGCATAAAGCACCCCATCGATTCCCATAAATATTGGAAGAATTAAAATTAATGGAAGTAAAAAAAGCGTCTGTCTCGTCAAAGACAAAAATACACCTTTGATTGGTTTTCCGATGGCAGTGAAAAAGTTGGACGTAATCGGTTGCAGAAAATTTAAAAAAGTAAAGAATAAAAATACCCGAAAATAACTGATTGCAAAGCTGTAATACGCATCACTTCCTTCGCCAAACAATGAAATAATCTGACGCGGCATTATCTGGAATACTAAAAACGCTGCAATAGATAAAACAGCTCCAACAAATGTAGCAAGACGATATCCTTTTTTCACACGGTTAAATTTACTTGCACCATAGTTAAAGCTTACGATAGGCTGTAAGCCCTGGGAAATACCTATGACAAATGACATATAAATCATATTTACCTTGGCAATAATACCTGAGCAGGCAATGGGAATCGCTTCACCGTAGGAAGACATTCCTCCATAATATTTCAATGTTTTATTCATAACAATCTGCACAACCATCATGGCAAGCTGATTACTACATGGTGCAACTCCCAGGGAAGTTACTCTACTCACATACTGTTTCTGAGGCTTCATGTGATAACCATGCAGCTCTACCGTTTTATAATGACAGAAATAATAAACTGCCAGCCCCGCAGCTATTATTTGTCCAATTATCGTGGCTGCCGCTGCACCAGCCATCCCAAATCCCAGACAGCTTACAAATAAAAAATCAAGAATGGTATTGATCACAGCACCTGTCACATTGCAAACCATGGTCATCTTCGGACTGCCATCTGCACGAATCAGATGTCCTCCTCCGGTTCCAAGAATCAGGAACGGAAATCCAAAAGCAGTGATTCTTGTATAAATTTTAGCATATTCCAACACATCCGCCGGAGAACCGAAAAACCGCAACAATGGTGTAAGAAAAATTTCCACCAAAATCAATAAGATGACGCCACAGCCTACCATCATAGTAATGGCATTTCCCACATAATATGCAGCCGTTTCTTTCTCACCTTTTCCCATAGCAATGTTAAAAGCTGATGCTCCACCAATCCCGAACAGCAACGCTATGGCCACACAGGAAGTAGACAACGGAAAAGCTATATTTGTTGCTGCATTTCCCAGTTCTCCCACATTTCTGCCTATAAAAAACTGGTCTACAATGTTATATAAAGCACTAACCAGCATAGCTACAATACTCGGTATCGCAAATTTCTGCAATAATTTATTGACGGGTTCCACACCCAAAGGATTCTCGTTTTTCATTCGTTTGTACCTTTCTTTCTTAGTTTATCCTAAGAAATCGTATCACGGGAAGTTTGAATTTGCAACCCGAAACTGCGATGGTATGTATCATATCGAACATAGTGATTGATAGGACGCTCATAGGAGATACAAATTCTTCCCCAAAAGGCAGAGGCAACGCTACTGAAAACTAACTGTTAACTACGACTAAGACGCTCCGGAAAGCCGTCGCGCCTAATTCTTCGTAAACAGTGGATTTTTCATCCGCTAAGAACGCCTCTTGAATTGCCTTTTGGGGAAGAATTTGTATCTCCTATGAGCTGTTCTTTGAAAGATACTAAAACTAAATGTCACAATTGAGTTTTTGGAGCCTGCCATGCGCACTCCCTAAAATGCTATAATTCAGTTTTTGGGGAGCTTGCAATGCACAGCCCCTAAGTGAGATAAATTCTTTCGTGGAAGGCAATTTAAGAGGCGTTTTTAGAGAATGTGAAATCCACTGTCTAGGGCGACTTAGGCTCGAAAGCCTTCTTGAGAGTCTTAGTCGCCCTTGACAGTTAATTCACATTCGCGTTGCCTCTGCCTTCCACGAAAGAATTTATCCCACTTAGGAGCGTCCGTTGTCATCCCGACAATCTGAATATCATAATTTAGTTTTCGGAGCTTGCCGCATATGCCTCCTCATAAAAGCATTCCTGAGAGTTCAGGCTTTCTCCGTCCTGCTCTCTGCTAATGTAAATTCCTTCCTTATTCTGTATTCTTCCCTTTTCTGTGTCCTGCATAATGGTGTCAAAGATATGTCTTATTCTGTTTTTAATATCCTCATCATAAATCGGTGTGCCCACTTCTACCCTGCGGATGGTGTTTCTGGTCATAAAATCGGCAGATGCTATGTATATCTTTTCTTCTTTGCCAATTCCAAAACGATAGATTCTGGAATGTTCCAAAAATCTTCCCACCACACTGATAACAGTAATATTCTCTGTTTTTCCTTCAATGCCAGGCTTTAGACAGCAGATTCCCCGGACAATAAGCTCAATTTCCACACCGCTTTGAGATGCTTCTATCATCTTATCAATAATCTTTTTATCGGTGAGAGAATTAATTTTCACACCGATATATGCAGGCTGCCCGCTCTTTGCTTTTTCAATCTGTTCGTCCATCATATCCAGCACTTTATTTTGCAAACAGTTCGGTGCTACTAACAAATGTTTCGTTTCTTCCACCGTTTCCCCTAACAGTAATTTTGCAAATACATTTGCCACCTCTGCACCTATTTCCTGATTTGCGGTAATTAAAGATAAATCCGTATACAGATTTGCCGTTTTTTCATTATAGTTTCCTGTGCCAATCTGGGTAATATACTGAATACCTTCCGAAGTATTTCTGGTAATCAGACAAATCTTGGAATGTACTTTATAATTTCCCAGTCCATAAATAATTCTGCATCCTGCATCCTCTAACCTTCTAGACACTTCAATATTATTGGACTCATCAAATCTTGCACGAAGTTCTACTAAGACCACAACTTCCTTTACATTTTCCGCTGCCTGCACAAGAGCATCAATAATCTTACTTCTGTCTGCCACACGATACAAAGTCATCTTTATGGATACTACCGTTTCATCCTCTGCAGCTTCGTGAAGCATTTGGATAAACGGCCGCATGCTTTCAAATGGATAAGACAAAAGCACATCCTTCTTGGAAATCTGGGAGATAATGCTTTCCTTTAAATCCAATGCTGGTGATAATCTTGGACTCCGTTTTTCATAAAAAAGTTCTGGCTTATTGCGCAGATAATTTTGAATCTGAAAAACAAAGGACAAATCCAGAGGCGTAGCCACATTAATAATATGGCTTGTATGAATATCCAGATATTTTGATAATTCCTTCTTTGCCTTGTCATTAATACTTCTGCTAAGCTCCAGCCTTACCGGCTTAAGGCGCGTTCTCTGCTTTACCAGCTGCTCCATAACATTGCGGTAATCTAAATCTTCATCATAGATGTCGCTGGCATCAATATCTGCATTTCTCGTAATACGCATAATAGATTTTTCAAAAATGCTGTATTTGGTATACAGTTTGTATATAAAATGCAAAATCAATTCCTCTGAAAGCATAAATGTTCCCGGTCTTGTAGGGATTTCAATCAGACGTTTAAACACACTATTATAACAAGGTACAATACCTATTTTTCTCTTACCTCCCTTGGTACTCAACAATGCAATTGCATAAAGCTGCTTATTTGCCAGGAACGGAAACGGCTGCTGTTTCCCGATAATCATTGGTGAAAGGAACGGCGCAATATGCATGTCAAAATATTCTTCCAACATTTCCCCTTCTTCTTTAGAAAGCTTATTAAAATTAATAATGCGAATTCCTTTTGGTTCTAATTCCCCCATAAGCTGCTCGTAAATCATGCCACGCTTTTTTTCTAATTCCTCTGTTCTCTTTAAAATGGCTGCAACCTGTTCCTTGCTGGTCATTCCTGTCTTATTCTCTCTTATGACTTCATCTGCATGCATCTGAACCATCAGTGTTCCTACTCTTACCATATAAAATTCATCTAAATTACTCTGATAAATAGATGCAAAAGTCAAACGCTCTGCCAGCGGAACTTTCGGATTCCCTGCCTCATCTAAAACCCTTTCATTAAATTGAAGCCATGACAGCTCTCTGTTGGTATAACATGTATCAGTTTTATTCTTTTTCATACTACTTAACCATACCTTTCTAAAAAAGCCATAAATATCTGTATTCTATTGAACCAAAAGCAATCTGTTTCCGCTATCGTGCCATTGTTAAATGAACGTTAAGACTATGTAAAGTGCTTGATTTTCGGGGAATTCAAGGATGATTTCCTTTAGATAAGTAGTAAAATTTACATTTATAGTATACATAAAAAAAATATGAAAAGAGCGGAATCGCTTTGCGACTACGCTCTTTTCATAAAACTATATAATAATAATGAGGGGGAGTAAGTAAATTCATAATTTGGGGAGTTTATAAATTTACTAAAAAAGGTATAATTTACATAAGGTTTAAGACTTCTTTCGCGTCCTTAAGTCCCTTGCCTTATCTGTGATTATAATATAACACACCTCTTAACATTTGTCTAGTACTTTTTTAAATTTTTTGTAATATTTTTGCAACAGTTCAGCACTATACGTAAATAATCGTAACAGCTCCAAAACTTACATCACCCACCAACTGAACCACCGGTACTCCGTCACTGGAATTACGGTTTTTCTCGTTAATGCTGCCGGCAAAAACATTTCCATTCTGTATCACATTCCATTCTCTCGGTATATAAAGTTCCAGGCTTGCGAAAGAAACATGTACACAAATTTCAACAGATTTGTTTTGAATCACCGTATTATCGAAATAAACTTTCATTTCTCCGAAAGAACAGTCCAGCGTTGCACGTTCTAAATTATTCGAATTAATATATTTTGTGGCAGCTCCAAAACTGTTAGAGCAATATACGGAATTTTCTGTGGATTCTTCCACAACCTTCTGATATTGTCCTACTTTATCGCCATCTTCGTAATCATCCCATTTCATTTCTTTCTGTCCGCGTTCATGCCCATGATATTTTTGCGGAAACAGATATGAAAAACCAACGGATAATAACACTGCAATCAAAATAACCGTCCAGCTTGATATTCCATGGAATCCAAGTACATCATCAAAAATAATCCACAAAAAAGCTAACGGAAAAAATATCCCCGGAAAGCTGTGTTCTGCGATTCCTCGAATTAATAAACCAACGAAAAATCCACCTAGTACAATATTCCATGCACTGATTCCCGCTGTAATCAGACCTGCCTGATTTAATATTAAAAATATGGCAATGGCAATTAATAGTACACCCCTAAAAATATTTCTGTTTTTCATCGTCCTAACCTCTTTTCATCTAATTTGTTTTTTAACACTTTGTAATATGATCTGGAAACATAAATCTCCTTATGGGTATGTTGAAATGCAATCAGGCTGGAAGCCGTAAGATTGCGGTGGATGGAATAAATTTTATCCGTATTCACAATGGCAGACTTAGATATGCGCAAGAATGCCCGGGGCAGCAGTTCCTCTAATTCGTACAATTTGTATTTTACCAGAAATACATCATCTGCTGTATGTGCATAAACCATACCCCCATCCGTTTCGAAGAACAAAATATCTTCATTCGGCAGATAATACTCTGTTTCTCCTTTGAAAAATACAAACTGATTGGATTTAGCCGCAGCCTGTTCCAGCAACTTTTGTATTTTTATTACTTCTGAATTTAACTGGCGGCATCGTATAAGCACTTCTTCTTCTGCAATTTCATCATCCATTTCAATTCGTATTTTCATGCTCTCACTCCCTTCAGCTTTTGTATTTAAACTAGCTTATGATGTCATTATAACAGCGTAAAAAAAAATGTAAACCGAATTTCAGTAAGTGGTTATTTTATAGAGGTAAGAGGTAAATATATGGATGTGAATATATAAGAAAGAGTTTCGCTTGCGAAACTCTAGCGTCGCTTTAGCGACAAAACTCCTCTGCAAAAGCGTGCGCATCCTCACGGAGTTTTTTATTGAGTAGGAAATCCGGAGGAATTTCCTATTCAATAAAAAGAGCGGAACCGCTAAGCGGTTACGCTCTTTTCATAAAACTATATAATAATAATGAGGGGGAGTAAGTAAATCTATAATTTGGGGAGTTTATAAATCTACTTTAAAAAGGTATAATTTACATAAGGTTTAAGACTTCTTTCGCGTCCTTAAGTCCCTTGCCTTATCTGTGATTATAATATAACACACCTTTTAACATTTGTCTAGTACTTTTTTAAATTTTTTGTAATATTTTTTCAAGACTTTTTAATAACTAGAACTTTTCTCCCAAAATATCCAGTATTTCGCGGATTCCTTTCCTTCCAAAGTATACTCGTTTCTCATTAATAATCATACATGGAACGCTCATAATCCTATACTTTTCCTTCAACTCCGGAAAATGCGCCATATCATAAATATCTGTCTGTACCTTAGGATTTTCCAACGCAATACGCTGTGCTGCCATCACTAAATCCGGGCACATGGTACACGACAAGGAAACTATTACCTGAATTTTTATTTCACGGTTAATACTGTGAATTTCCTGTAACAATTCCTGCTCTATTTTCTGTCCTTTTCCCGCCATGTTATACATTGCAATCACAAAGGAATTAAATTCGTGACCTCCCGGTACACCATGAAAGATACATCCCATGTCCTTCCCCTGCCCGTCACATAATCGTATTGCCGGCACCGCCTGTTCCTGGTCCTGACACTCCTTAATCTCACAAGAAACCTTATTTGACAATTTACTTAATTCTTTTGCAAAATTCTCCGCTTCTTTGGAAATATCGCTGTGATTTACCAGCACTTTTAGCACAATGCTTTTTTCAAAGGTTTCTAACAGTGGCAAAAGCTGCTCTTTTATTTCTTTTGTAAAAAAGCTGCCGGATACTGTACCGGTTTCCCCAGCTGATATACTCTCTGCTATTTTATCCTTTTCTGCGTCCTTGTCTATTGCCTTTGTCTTCCACTTACGTTTGTGTAATTTTAACTTTTCATACTGCTCCGCCAGATATGATTCCAGAGAGGTGGCCGCAACCGCCCCGTCCGCAACTGCCGTCACCACCTGTCTTAAATTTTTCTGGCACACGTCACCGGCACCATACACACCTTCTTTGCTGGTTTTCTGATTCCGATCGGTCACTAAATATCCTTCTTCCGTGGTTTCCAGCTTTTCCAAAAACAACTTGTTATCTGGCACATAGCCTGCAAACACAAAGATACCAAAGGTTTTTCCCTCCTCTGGTCTGTATTCCCAAACATTATTCTTTTCCCGGAAAACAGCGTATTCTAAAGTCTCTCCGCCACCTGCTTCCACAATTTCCGTTTCAAAATGCACCTCCACGCCGGGATGTGCCATTACTTTCT
Organism: Lachnospiraceae bacterium; assembly: GCA_045126515.1. Lineage (GTDB taxonomy): Bacteria > Bacillota > Clostridia > Lachnospirales > Lachnospiraceae > RUG11237. The sequence continues at coordinate 33,391 of JBGVOM010000127.1, read as the reverse complement.
CTGCAATACTTTTAGCACAGGTAAAGTCAGGCTCCCGCACCATCAAATACACCCGTTTTGCGTATTTTGTAAGAAACATGGATTCCTCTGCCGCCGCAAAGCCACCACCCAGCACAAAGATATCCATCCCTGCAAAAAATTCTCCGTCGCAGGTAGCGCAATAAGCAATTCCCCTGCCTTGATATTTTTCTTCTCCCGGAAATCCGATTTTTCTTGGATTGGCACCGGTGGCAAGGATAATTCCAAGGGTTTCATATGTTTCCTTAGAAGTTCTTACTTCTTTCCACTGTCCAGCACACTGAATCTCCTCCACTTCTGCCATAAGAAACTCTGCTCCAAAATATTCTGCCTGTTTTCGCATTTCACCAGTCAGTTCTTTTCCACTGGATTTTATCACACCGGGATAATTTACAATTTCAGAGGTAATGGTAATCTGACCGCCAATCTGTTCTTTCTCTATAACCAGCACCCGGTATTTGGCTCTGGCAAGATAAATGGCAGTAGAAAGTCCCGCCGATCCCGCACCTATCACGATAGCATCGTAATAGGTTTCACTTCGCTGCTCTTTCATTGCCTCCTCCTTACAGAAGCCCTACCAAATCAAGACTTGGTTTCAAGGTTTCGGCTCCCGGCTGCCATTTTGCAGGACACACTTCATCTCCATGCTCTGCCACAAACTGGGATGCCTGAACTCTTCGGAACAGTTCCTCTGCATTTCTTCCCACATTTCCTGCTGTAACCTCATAGGCAACAATTTTCCCCTCCGGATTCACGATAAAACTTCCTCGCTCTGCCATACCGTCTGCTTCTATCATAACCTGAAAATCCCTTGCCAGAGCCCCCGTAGGATCTGCCAACATAGGATACTGCAGTTTTTTTATGGTATCCGACACATCATGCCACGCTTTATGCACAAAATGTGTATCACAGGACACTGCATAAATCTCACATCCTATTTTCTTAAATTCCTCATACTTATCTGCCAAATCTGACAACTCTGTAGGACACACAAAGGTGAAATCTGCCGGATAAAAGAAAAACACAGACCAGGAGCCAAGGATGCTCTGCTTAGAAACCTCCTTAAACTCGTTTTTTACAAATGCCTGAACTTTAAAATCTTCTACTTCTTTTCCTATCAATGACATAACTTTTTTTCCTTTCCTATATTTTATAGGTATTATTGACAGGAATTATTATTTCCCGGAAGAGTGTATTATATTCTATATTTCAAATTTCAAAGCATTGCTATTTTTTTTCGAACCACCGACATGCTCCTTACTGACACAGGGCATACCTGACCATTTTTCAAATACAACTTTCTTTCTTTTTCTTGAAATTTTTCAACATATTTCATATTTACAATACATGATTTGTGGCTCTGACAAAATTGTTCTGACAACTGTTGTTTTATTTCCTGCAAAGAATTAAAGTATTCATACATACTATCTTTTAAATAGATTCTTACCTTGTGTGCTGACACACAAGTACCAATCCAATAAATATCCTCTTGAGAAAGCAACATAACTTTTTCTCCCGTATTCACTTTTAACACTTTATGAATATCATTATTCTTGGTTATCAAGCGCTTCTGTGCCATTTTTAAACACTCTAAAATACGCTCTGGCATTTCTTTTGTCTGCTCTTTTGATATATAGTCCATAGCCTCTACCTGATATCGAAATGCTAAATAAGACATTTCCTCATGAGCTGTAATAAAAACCAAAAAACCTCTGGGATCTATTTCCCTCACTTTCTCTGCCAGGCAAAAGCCATTCATTCCATTTTTTATTTCCACATCCAAAAAGTAAAGCGCAGGCTTTGGAGATTCCTTTATCATATCCAAAAACTCCTCAGGATTTGTCGTGGCACCTGTCACTTTTATATCCAATGCTTCTATGAATATTTGTTTTTCAATTATATTCTTTATATGCAACAAGTTATCTTCTACATCGTCACACAAAAAAATCGGTAACATTGCTTTCCCTCCTACAGATTTTTAATTCCTGTGCAAATCGTTTTCCCTTCTGTTCTGTGCTCTGTAATACATTGGAATATTTAGACAATATCTGCTCCACTCCATACAATCCCAGCCCCCGATTATTTCCTTTTGTGGAAAAACCATAATCCCATAACTGCGATAAATTAATTTGTTTCTCTTTCGTAGAATTTTCAATCCGTATGTACAGCCCAGCCTGCACTGGCAAAAAACCTATATACAAGTACTTTTCTTCCGTATCTTTTGCTGCCTCAATTGCATTATCTAAAAATACCCCCAATACTCTCACCAAATCTTCGCTTTCCATAAACACTTGTACAATTTCTTCTTTTAGTTCCATCCTTACCTGTAAATGCTCCTGAAAAGCCTTGAAAAGCTTTAAATAGACAATTCCTTTGATATCAGGCTGTTTTATATTAGAAAGTTTTCCGATTAGCTGATCTTCCTTTGCCAAATTTTGAGCCCCTGGCAAAATGTGTTCTAAAAAATATTCACGCATCTCTGAATAATTTTCTTCTTCCATATAAAAATATAGTGACGATAATATATTAATATAATCGTGTTTAAAACCCCTAACCTCTTTATATAATTCTTCCAGACGGTTATTATAATCTTCTAATGCCGCTTTTTCTTCTTCTGTTTTCTGCAATTTCACACTCTTTTTCCGAATACGAAGAAAAAAAACAAAAAACATATCTACAATTAAAAGAAGGGACAAAATCAGTACTGAATATAAAAATGCACCTTCTCTATGATAGATTCCCTGCTTATTATTTACCACCTGCCACCGATACAACAGCAGACATATAACGATTTCCGAAATAATAACGCAAAAGATTGTCCAAAACTTTTTTATTTTTTCATTATCCCACAATAGAAAAAATAGATTGTCCAAAACCAGCAATCCTATAGAACAAAGAAGCGTCTGCACTTCTGCCTGATACGTTTTTACGGAGCCTAAACACTCTTTATTGTACCAATAAATCCAAAAACACAAAATAATTTCACTCAAAACAGCAACCAATATTTCGACTTTTCTTTGAAGCATCCACAGTCCCTCACTTATCCACACGTTTTTACGTTCACGCAGTAATTCATCACGTTCAAGAAATTTTCTTATTATTTTTGACTATTATGTTATCATTTCCATTGGCTGAGTACAAGTGCAGGCTACAAAACTAATTTTAAGGGAGAATTTCTCTCCCTCTTTTGAAATTTGAAAGGAGAAATCACTACCATGAAAAAAATAATCACTAGCTTACTAACTTTTTTCTGTCTATGCCTTTTACCTTCCTGTGGAAAAACTGAAGAGAATGTATCTGTTACCCTAAACAGTACTGACATTATGGACGGAATGCACACTATTTACGCTGATAATACCGAAGGTTATGCATTTGGCATAGATACAAAGCCTTCTTTCGGTGTGGATGAGGATGGCATTTTTGAACTGTCCTCTGACAAAGATACTATGTATTTCAGTGTGGAAAGTGCCGGTGACAGCAAACGCCAGTTTGCCGTACAGATTTTTATTGACTATGTCCAAATGCCAATTGTCGTTGATAATGCAACATATGACACATTTTATATTGATACCGATGGTGAATTTTCCAAAGAATATGCCTTCCAATTTGCAGAAAAAATTGACACAACAAAAAATCATAAAATTTTAGCCATCCTGACCGCTTATTCCAACATATTAATGGCAAAGCAAGATACACAGGCAGTTATAAGTTCTACGGACACTTCTCTCTGTTTTGATGGTATTTTATCTTTTAATCCAAACAATACTTTAGCAGAACCACTTTTTATGCAAAATCAACCTGACGAAATATATGAAGACAATTTTGATGACGGGTTTATATTAAATACCGAAGAAAAAAATATCCGCCGCATTCCAAATAATATAGTTACTTGTTCGCCAAAAGAAAACGTAACTTTAAAATATCATGTAGGCGGTGGCTCGACAGATGCATCCAGAAAAGACTCTTTGATATTGTTAAATATTTCCAATCAACAGGCCCACATCAATGAACACTCTTACTATTACGTGGCTACTGAACCTGAAAAGGTATCTTACGGTAAATTTTCTATTCAAGCACCTGAAACACCTGGTATGTATGAAATTACCGCATGGAGTATACCTGAGCCATTTAACGAAAATATTACCAACTGCAATATTAATATTCCCATGGCAATGCGCTTTACCTTACAAGTAAAATAACCCTCCTACGAAAGCAACGCCTGATAAATATCCCGCTTACTAACGCCTCTGTCCTTCGCCACCAGCTTCATAGCCTCTTTTTTGTCCTTGCCCTGGCTTAAGTACACTTCCATATGTTCCTCAATGGTCAGTTCCTGCCATTTTTCCCGCTCATTTTCCAGAATTTCCTGTCTTGATTTTCCTTCAATGACAACCACACATTCTCCTTTCGGTGGTTCTTCCTGGTAGTGGGATAATGCAGATGCTAAGGTTGTCTGAAAAGCAGTTTCATAGCGCTTGGTCAGTTCTCTGCAGATGGTGCATTTCCTGTCCCCAAGAGTTTCTAACAGCTCTTTTAGAGTCTTTACCAGATGATGGGGTGCTTCATAGCAAATGATGGTTCTGGTTTCCTGTTTCATTTCTTCTAATAATTGTTTTCTCTCTTTTTTATCGGCTGGAAGAAATGCTTCGAAGGAAAACCGTCTGGTGGGCAGTCCGGATAAGGTCAATGCAGTAATACAGGCTGCCGGCCCCGGCAGAGAAGTCACTTCTACCCCTGCTTCATAGCACATTTTTACCAGTTCTTCCCCCGGATCGGATATGCCGGGTGTTCCTGCATCTGTAATCAACGCAATATTCTTGCCTGCCTGCATTTCTGCTATCAATGTTTTTGCCTTCTCTATTTTATTGTATTCGTGATAGCTGGTCATGGGCGTTTTGATTTCAAAATGATTTAACAGTTTGATGCTGTTTCTGGTATCCTCCGCCGCAATCAAATCTACCTCTTTTAAAGTACGAACCACCCGGAAGGTAATGTCTTCTAAATTTCCAATTGGCGTTGCACACAAAAATAATTTTCCCTGCATTTAACTTCTCCTGTCATATCCATAAATTTCGTAGATTTCATCTGTGTATACATTTACATCTTTATAAACAATCAGTGGCGGCTCCACCGTCACTCTGGAATTACCGCCTTTTAATGCTTCAATCAAAACCATCGACGGCTCCTTATCTATGTAGGAATGAACAAACCGTATTCGTTTGGGTTCTAATTTGTATTTCACGCACTCCGACATAATTTCCGCCAACCGAAACGGACGGTGCACCATATAAAATCTTCCTTTTTCTTTTAGCAGCTTTGCTGAAGTTTTCAGAATGTCCTCCAAAGTACAACAGAGCTCATGCCTGGCAATCGCCTTTGGTTCTTCAGGATTTACAATACCGTGGCTTCCTGTCATATACGGTGGATTTGTGGTTATGACTTTAAAAGAAGCAGCTCCAAATATATCCACTGCTTCTTTTACATCACCACATACCATATCAATTTTTTCGGAAAGACCGTTCATGGCAACACTTCGCTGCGCCATCTCAATACTTTCCGCCTGTATATCCAGTCCGGTAAAATGCTCTCCTTCGGTCTTAGCCTCCATAAGAATGGGAATAATTCCTGTTCCTGTGCCGATATCCAACACATGCTCACCAGGTTTTGCCTTAGCAAAATCACTGAGCAACACCGCATCAATGCCAAAGCAGAATTTTTCTTTGTTCTGAATGATTTTATATCCGTTTCTGCCTAAATCGTCAATTCTTTCCTGACTTTTCAAATTAATTGTCATCCAGCTTTGACACCCTTTCTTCCCTGCGTTCTTCTTTTTCCAGCACTTCTAATTCCTTTAATTCTTCTGCAGAAAGCTTGATTTTTTCTCTCTTTCTTCTGGTTTTAAATTTCAGTTCATCCACTTTATATTCTCTGATTTCTTTTTCATCATTAATGGTCACAATTACTTTTACCAGCTGTCTTAAAATGCTAATGCCGGAAACTTCGCCTTTCAACCCTTCCGGTGTGGTTACATAATCTCCCACATTCGGTAAATGGCTGTTTAATTCTTCATAAGTTTCTTCCTCATTTTTTAAACAGCACATCAGTCTTCCGCAAACACCGGAAATCTTGGTTGGATTTAGGGAAAGGTTCTGTTCCTTCGCCATCTTAATGGACACTGGTGCAAAATCTGCCAGATAAGTATGGCAACAAAGAGGACGTCCACAAATACCAATACCACCCAGAATCTTGGTTTCATCCCTGACACCAATTTGTCTTAATTCAATACGTGTTTTAAACACAGCCGCTAAATCCTTTACCAGCTCTCTAAAATCGATTCTTCCATCTGCCGTAAAATAAAACAACAGTTTGTTATTATCAAAAGTATATTCTGAATCAATTAATTTCATTTGAAGTCCGTGTTTTTTAATCTTTTCTAAACAGATTTGAAAAGCTTCTTTTTCTTTTACCTTATTCTCTGCCTCAACAGCATCATCCTCTGGACTTGCCACACGTATTACAGGCTTTAATGGCTGAATCACCTTATCTTCTTCAATATCTTTCGGTGCAATTACCACCGCGCCGTACTCTACTCCTCTTGCAGTTTCTACAATTACATGGTCCCCTTTATGAATTTCATAATCTAAGGGACTGAAAAAGTATATTTTTCCTGCTGTTCTGAATCTTACACCGATTACTTTTACCATGTTTTAATTCTCCTTAATGGCAAGAAGCATAAGCTCAATGGTCAAATCAAAATTAACATTGGCATTGAGCCTTACCTTTGCTTTTTCAATGGCATTCACAATTTCCTCCAGTCCACTGTAGGAACTGCGCGCTGCCCTTTTCTTTATTTCCTGAATCTCATCTTTAAATATCAACATATTTACATCATTGGTTGCCTTAAATAATAGCACATCCCGGAACCATACGGTAAGTATATCTAAAAAATCATTGATTTCTAACTTATAATCTGCAATCTTTTTTACCCATTCCACTACCTCATGGATTTCCATATCCTCTAAATAGCGTAGCATATCAAGGGCATCTTTCTTAATCATATCAAAATTTTCGGAAGAAGCAAGTGCCACTGCTTTTCCCACATTTCCTCTGGCAAATGCCACACTTAAATCTGCCTTATAATCTGGCACCTTTAAGCGTTCCATTAGATAGCGCTTTAGCACTTTATCCTGTACCGGTTTTATATTTAACTGCACACATCTGGATAAAATAGTTGGCAGCAGTGCATCGGAATTACAGGTAAGCAGAATAATAACTGCATAAGCCGGTGGCTCCTCAATGGTTTTTAACAGTGCATTCTGTGCCTGTACCGTCAACTTGTCCGCCTCGTCGATAATATATATCTTTCTTGGGCTGCTGTATGGCTTTACTTCAATATCGTTATTTAACTGACTTCTGATTTCTTCTACGCTGATGCTGCCTGGCTTTTCATGAGACACATGAATAATATCCGGCTGATTTCCTGACAGTGTCTGTTTACAGGAACGGCATTTCAGGCATGGAATACGCGCCTGTTTTTCACACTGCAGTGTCATTGCAAATGCATCTGCAATCAGCATTTTTCCGGTTCCTTTTTCTCCATTTATAATATATGCATGTGATACTTTATCTAATTCGATGGCATTTTGCAGATGCTCAATAATCTGCTCATGCCCGATAATATCTTCAAACCCCGCCATGTTTTGCCTCCTTTCCTATTCTGTCTACGCCAGAATATCTAATAATAATCCCTGGATTTCCCCGATTTTTCCAAGTATATTTATATTGTCTTTTTCATCTTTTACAAGTTCTCCTGCCAACTCGTCCAGATTTTTATCTACCAGCTTTACAATTCCATAGACACGATGTCTTCCCCGTCTGTCTAGAAAATTTTCTCTGGAAAATTCATGAGAACGATTTACCACCTCATTCATAAATTCTTTTACCAGACTGCGGTATTGCTTCATGTCCTTTATATCCATGTGCTTAGAAATTTTCTCCCCCTGTTTAGTGATTTCTTCCATAAGCCCATTTAACTTTTGCTGTAAATCTTTTTCTTCTATATGACTAATCAGCGTAAACTTAAATTCGCTGTCTCCTTCAACTGTTTTTGTAACCGCTTCCGCTGTGGTCACAGGCTGTGCACTATTTACCTTAATATCCATGTTTGTATCCCCCTATCTTATGGTGCAAACTCTCGTACTATTATAACACACTTTTGGGAGAACTTATAGTATTTGTTGAGGTTTTTTTCATTCTTTACTTTCACAAGTCAGACTTGGTTATTACCAGGACGCCCATAGACGTTGCCTCTGCCTTTCAAGGAAGAAGTGGCACCGTCTATGTGCGTCCGTCTAACCAATAATCCCTAAAATTGTTACGATATTTTACTGCATTTCATACTACTTCCCGAATTATCCCTTACTTTCACATATATTTTGTAAGTTCCTTTTTTCACATTTTTCCAGTAAAAGGATTCTTTGGAAGAATATTTTTTACTTAGTTGGATTCGTTTGCCCTTGCTGTTCTTTGCATAAAAGTAGTAGTGCTTCGTTCCAATTCCTCCTTTTGTCTTTGCTGTAATATACCATCCTTTTGCCTTTTTCTTTATGGTTATTTTGTCAATAGTTAGTTTTTGTGCAACTTCAAAGGTCAGTGTGCGGCTTGCTATTATTGTAGTATTTTTCTTGTTTTTTTCTCGAACCATTACTACAATTTTGTATTTTCCTGCCTTGTCAGGTTTCCAATTATAGTGGGAAGATTTATTCCACTTTGTCTTTGCTACCGTCTTTCCATTACTATTTTTAATCGAAAAACAATATTGATATGTTCCATTTCCTCCTACAGCCTTCGCCGTAACTTTCACTTGTGTTCCCACTGTCTGAGGAGAAGTTTTGCTACAGGACACCTTACTTATTTTTAATTCCGGCTTTGCCGTGGGTATCTGTATCGGTGTTACAGTTGAAGTTGCGGTCGGTGTCTCAATTGCCGTTGGCCCTTCCGTTGGTTTCTGAGTTGGAATTACTGTCGGTGTTGGCAACTTGATGGACTCCACTGTTGGGGTTGCGGTCGGAACCCGGGTAGGCTCCACTGTTGGTGCTGTTGTTGGAGCCTCGGTGAGCTTCACTGTTGGGGTTACAGTTGGAACCTGGGTAGGCTCCACCGTTGGGGTTGCGGTTGGAATCCGGGTAGGCTCCACTGTTGGGGTTACAGTTGGAATCTGGGTAGGCTCCACCGTTGGGGGTTCGGTTGGAATCCGGGTAGGCTCCACCGTTGGGGTTACAGTTGGAACCTGGGTGGCTACTGCTGTTGGTGATACAGTTGGCTCTACTGTTACCGTAGGATTATCAACAAAATTGTAATATGTTTCAAATACATATTCTCCCTTTAGAATCTTTGTTTTTCCTTCCAGACTCAGACCCTGTTTATCTTTTTCCGGATAACGCCTTATTGCAATACTATAGTTTTCTGTAAAAATCACATATCCATTCTGTAGATTTTCCGGCACCTCTGCCATGTAATAACCAGTAGCAGAATCTTTTATCATTTCTAAGCCAGGCCACTTAGCATTCTCAATGATTAATTTCTCCGACTCATCATAAATATAACAATATACCTTAGACCACTGATAACTTGCATTATCAAAATATATTTTCTGTGTAGTTTGCTCTGTCCGGGTAGGAACCGGAGTTTCTGTTGCCGTGGGAACACTTGTCACTATTGGAGTCACTGTCGGAGTTTCTGTTACTGTTATAATTGGTGATACCGTTGGGATTGGCGTAAACAATGGCGTTACCCCGTCATATGTTTCAAAAACATATCCTGACTTTAGCAATTTTATTCTTCCCTGCAGTTCCAAACCTTTTTGGTTGCTCAACGGATAACGGTTGATGGATGTATTCTCATTTTCTGCAAAAATTATATTTCCGTATTCTAAATTTTCCGGCACCTCTGCCATGTAATAACCAGTAGCAGAATCCTTTACCATCTTCACTCCAGGCCACTCAGCGTTTTCCAAAGCAGGTTTTTGTGATTCATCATAAATATAACAATACACATCGGTCCACTGATAGCCTGTATTATCAAAATATACTTTTTGTATCTGTTGCGGATCTTTTTTGGTATATACATATGTTTCTTCCTTAGAAATCCCAAAATCATTTTCTGCTTTCACACAGACAGTTGTTTTGGTCCCATATTCTGCATTTTCACCAATTGTAATTGTCTGCCCGTCGGTAAATAGCTGGTACTCACCACCATCAACAGAATATTGTGCATAACCTGTATTTTTACAATTTAGCGTTAATGTAAATGTGTCCGTTCTGTAAGAGGAATTTCCCGGTGTTACAAAAGCAGAAGGCATAAGCAAATCCGCCTTATACAAAACTGCAATTCCGGTGGAACCCACAGTACCGGAAATGGTAGTTTTAGTTACTGTCCATTCATTTCCCGTAATTTCATCAATGTAAATCCCCGGCTGTGTGGTAGCATTCCCGTTTTCTACTTTTACTTCCCCACAACCTTTTCCTTTTACAACAACTGCTCCCTGCTCACGACAAACAACAGCACAACCAGCGGATTTTAAATAACAATCTTCCTGACCAATCATCGTATTATGGAAATGATTTACTGCGGCTACTTCCGGGCTGGTAAAATGGGTGCTTCCCTTTTGCCCCGCTTTGATACTTTCTTTTTCTTTTGAATCAGGACGTGAAAAATATAACGCTGTAATATCATTGCGACTGGCTGCCACCGCATAGGCACGGTCAATTACATTCTGACTCATTTCATTAGAGTAACCCCATTTATCATCATTGGACCATGTATCATGAGTTTCTGCCCAGTAAACCAGCTTATCTTTCGCCACACCTCTCTCGCTCCAATTACCACTAGTGGCAGGCGCTACCCCTGCATTGAAAGCATCTCGAAGAGTTTTTCCATAATCACTATCGGTAACACTCATGTAAACTGTGTACTCCTGCATTAAATCTTCGTTACCTTCTTTTCTGTCGTCCGGTCCAACTAAGATTTCTCCATAATTGTACAATCCCTCACCTGTTACTTTTTTCCAAAAATCACAATCCTCACTTGGAAGGGAAATATGCTTTGCTGCATCCCAACGTATTCCGTCAACACCCAGTTTTTTCAACTCTTGTACATAACTTTTTACCGTTGCCTGAACGTAACTATTCTCGGAATTAATATCCGGTGTACCAATATCACCATGAGTCACCTGCCATCTGTCATCCCAGTCAATTATCATCGTTCCATTACTTCCGTCACTGGTATATCCTGAAAGATGCCAGTATTTATCATCCTTTAAATCTCCTTGAATGTTGGTGTGGCTACTTGCCATATGATTAGCAATCACATCTACAATTACTTTAATTCCATATTTATCTGCTTCTTCACACAAAGACTTTAGTTCTTCTTTTGTACCAAGTTTATTTTTAGTCACACTGAAATTCAACGGCTGATACATCCAATACCACGCTCCCGATTTTGCACTTTTCTGCGCAGGGGATGTCTGAACAGACGTAAATCCAGCCTTTGCAATATTTGGAAGTTCTTCCTTAATATCATTGTAGGTCCAATCAAAACAATGGAGAATCACTCCATCCTGAATATTATCGGCTAGACTATAAACTGATAAATTTTCATCTTCAATAATATTGGTGTCTGTTTCCACCTCAGCAGCCTGTGCCTCCACTGCAGCCGTTTGATTTTCTACGACTAGTGTAGTTATGCTAAATGCTAAAAGGAAACTAATTACTGGTCTTCTCATAGGTGCTTCACTCCTTTTTTTCATTTTGCCTTAAATTTGTTAATTATTTATAACATTTGTATTTACATTATATTACTTACATGTAATATGTTCAATCATTTCTGTTGATGATTTTTCTCATTGGTAACAATTCAGCGCACCCAAAAGCGGATATCCTGAAAAATCAGGATATCCGCTTTTATATCTGCTTCTCTTTTATATATTCTTTAATTTCTGTCACACATCTTCCCAACTGGTCATTTTCGAAAGTCCGTACTATGTTATTTTCCTGCAAATGGTGAGGCGAGAAATCTTTTTCATCTGCAAGAAATCTTCTGCATACTTCTGCGTATACCGGCGTCTTCTGTTGCTGTTCCCGTCTGATGGCACGAAGCAGTCTTTCCCCATCTTCTAAAGTAATAAACACTGGAAACACTCTTTTACCAAAGTAATCTTTCATTTTTGTGTAGGATTCCAAGGTTCCTATCATTATAATATCCTCACATGTTTCCTGAAACTGCCCATCATCTACCGTAAAATAATACCACTTTCCTTTGATTGTATCATAGCTACGCACTTCAATCACTTTGTGTTCCTTCTGCAGCCTTACCAGCTCTGACTCATCTGTAAAATGGTATGTTATACCATCTGTTTCTCCCTCTCTGATTGGTCGTGTAGTATATAACACTGCCTTTTTTAAATTTAATTCTTTATCTTTTAAAAGCTCCTGATAAATGGTATCTTTTCCCGAAGAACTCTTACCCATCAAATAAAATATATTGCCCATAAACTCTCCTTGTAAAAAAATTAATGATGCCTTTATAAACTACAGATTAAATTCCTCAAATAATTTTTTCTGATATTCTTTATCACTCACTGCTCTTTGAATTTCATCTGAACGTGATTGCTCTAGCAGAATCTGTATCAAGCGGTTAACCCTTTCCTCACCTTCTGCCCTTCCTTCTTTTCTTCCTTCCTCTATTCCTTTTTCTATTCCTTTTTCTATTCCTACTTCCTCTCCCTTCTTAATTCCAATCTCCAATATGTTCATCTGAACCGCCTCCCATTCCTCTGATTGCTTTACCTCTGTTACAATTTTGTCCAATTCCAGTATACGCTCATCTTTTACCAGAATTTCAGGATTATCAATATCTGTGTCTTTCATATATTGTAACAGACTTACCAGCTCTTTGGAACCATTTTTACTGGTCATATTTAAGAAAATTTTCTTTGTTCCATCTTCCAAATGAAGTCCGCCTATTTCTTCACACTGTTCCGTAAACGTATATTTCGCCAGGTCTTTTCCGAAGATATCCTCCTGCGTAATAAAAATAATCACCGTAGACGGAAGATTTTTATATTTCGTGTTCTTTCCTGATTTCAAAATAGGTGTGTCCAACAACCCCTGATAAAAACGGGTTCTTTTGGGAATGTTATCGTCTCTGGAACTGTTCTGCATTTCCATGTTAAACTGACGGTTGTCCTTGGCGATTGCCCAGGCATCCAATCGAATGGCACGCTTCCCGCTTTTGTTAAGCACTACCTGCTCCACCTTTACTTCTTTCAGTTCTATATCCGGCTCCTCAAGAATCAGGCTTAATGTACACTGATAAGCTTTTTTATTTTTCATCACGGACAAAAACAAAGCAAAATCACTTAAGTTCATAGGATATTCTGCTAAAAGTTCCAAGGATTCAATATTTGTTTTTTCACTAAAGGTATCTGCCATAATATTCCTCACTTTCTTTTGCAACATTTTCTGCTGTATTTGTATTCAAAATAATTTTGGGATTTTTCTAACCATGAATTGGTCGAATCTTTGAAATTGATTTCTATAGATTTATAATATCACATATTTCTTGCATATGCAAATTGTTTCCTTTCAAAACAGGACATGACCCCCCGACTGGTGGTCATGTCCTATTTTATCTTTTTCTCTATTTATTGCATATCATACACAACCCTAGTATCCGCCAACATATCGTGAATTCCACGCTTGTCACTGTCGATTCCCACCAGAATATATCCAATATACAAAATACCCGACAGATACTTCCCAATAACTTCTCGGAAAAATACCTGACCAAAAGTTAATTCCTGACTATTTACAGAAACTACTCTTATTTTCATTAACATTTTACCCACCGTTCTGCCACATGTGTAAGTCATGATAATAAAATAAGCACTAAGCAGACAGAAGTTCATGATATCAAAAATATCATAACCAAAAAGTATATTCTTAAATACTATACTATCAGAAGCTAACAGTTTTACAAACCATAGTGGAATGTTAATCATTGCTATAATTCCTCCGGCAAGCAGAGAATCAATCAGATATGCTGCCAGACGTATGAAAAAGCCGGCCGGCTGATTTTTTACCGGTTTACTTTCCAGTTCTGTATAATTAATTGAGGCTTGATTCATAATACATCAGTCCTCCATTTCCTTTGTTTTCCAATACATCACTGATAACTTCCGCATCAGAACGTCCCCTTAACTGTTGAATAGTAGAAAACAGACTGGACAGACTCATATCCTTATCATTCTTTTCATAGAATAATATGCCATCTCCTACTTCTGCTTCTACCTTTGCCTTATAATCCTCATAAGTAGAGGTTCCGTCAATCAATTTGTGCTGCGCTGCCTGATTTGCAGAATAAATACGTCCATCCGCCAGCTGTTTTACCTTATTTACATCCAGTTTTCTTCCTTCTGCCACAATTCCCACAAACTGATTATATGCTTCATCCACTAAGGACTGTAAAATACTTCTCTGTTCATCTGTGAGATTTTCTCCGGCAGACCCCATTGCCTTATTCGCGCCACTTGTAATATTTACTTCCTGGATTCCAAGCTTATCATAAAGCCCTTTCATATTGGAAAGGCTGATAATAACACCGATTGAACCGGTCCAGCAGTTTCTGTTGGCATAGATTTCATCCGAAGCCATAGAAATATAATAACCACCGGAACATGCCTGGTCTGCAAAATAGCAGTATATTTTTCTTCCTGTTTTTTCTTTATACTTCATAAGTTTTAAGTATAAATCATCAGATGCCGTAACTTCACCACCCGGTGTATTTATATATAAAAGAATTCCTTTGTTATGGTCATCTTCAATCAATTTGTCAACATATTCCATGGTGGACAGATGGTCATATCCTTCACTCTCACCAAACATGGTTGTTACAGGTTCGCTGTAAATAGTTCCTTCTACCTTCACCACTGCAATATAATCTTCGGAAGGAAGACTTTCTTCCATTTTTCCAAACAGATTATTTAAAGAACTCTCTGCCTTTTTCTCGTTCTGTGACTGCTTCATGTCAGACCATGTGTTGACTGTTACACTGGCAACACCGGTAACCACAAAGACTGCTGCTGCCACCAGTAAGCTAATAATTTGTTTCTTGTTCATACTTCTTTCTCCCTTATTCTTCGGTAATCACCTTGATTTTTTCTGATTTTTCATCTTTCAATCCCTGAAAAGTAATTCCTGCCTCCCTATACGCTTTCAGCCGCAGATAAATTTCTTCTGTAATCAATTCTCCGGGACACAACATTGGTATGCCCGGCGGATACATATATACAAATTCTCCGGAAATACAATTACAGCAGCTTTCTATTGGAATCTGTTTCTGAGGAAGCTCCTCCGCCCGGGCAATTCTGTATACTGTCTTTCCTGAAAATTTCTCTTTCCACAAAGTTATGGTATTTTCTTTTTTCTGCAAAGTTTCATCCAGTTCTAAAAGTGCCGTTTCCAACCGTTGCAAACCTTCCCTGGTATCACCAACACTGGTCATTGCCAAACAATAAGACAAGGTCGACATTTCCATTTCCAGATGATAAGTTCTGTTTAATCTTTCCTGCAGTTCTTTTCCTGTTATATTTGCATTTTTTGTACTGATTACCAGTTTTGAAATATCAAAATCACATACACTATTATATTCTTTTATGGAATCTGTGACAACAGAGATTTTTCTTAATTTTTCATTTATTTTATAAAAATCATTTAAATGCTGATACAACTGCTCCAACAGCGATTTTCCCTGCCGCTCCATGATATTAATACACTGACTAATGCCGGACATCAATACATAGGACGGACTGCTTGTCTGATAAATTCCAAGATATCTCCGAACCTTCTCCCGATCCGCCAGTGTTCCCTGCATGTGAAGCAAAGCAGTCTGAGTAAATGCCGGCAGTGTTTTGTGAACACTGTTAATTACAATATCTGCCCCACACTGTAAGGCTCCCTTTGGAAACTTATGGTGAAAATAAAAATGTGCTCCATGGGCTTCATCCACAATCAACGGTATTTTCTTGGCATGTACAATTTTTGCAATTGCTTCCACATCAGATACAACGCCTTCATAAGTAGGAGACGTAATCACCACAGCCTGAATATCCGGCTCTTTTTCTAATAACTTTTCCACATCTTCCGGAAAAATTCCTCCATTTATCCCCAATTCCTCCAGATATTCCGGGTATAAATAGCAAACATCCAATTCATTTAATAAAATCCCATGATATACCGACTTATGACAATTTCTCGCCACAGCTATTTTACCACGCCGCCTGACACTTCCTGAAATAGCACTTAAAATTCCTCCAGTACTTCCATTAATCAGAAAATGAGTTTCTTCTGCTCCATAAAGTGCTGCCGCTCTATCCTCGCACTCTTTTATAATTCCATCCGCATGATGAAGGTCATCAAATCCCTCGATTTCCGTGATATCAATTTTATAAGGATTACACATTTCTCCCATGTTTCGCTTATGCCCTGGCATGTGAAAAGGATAAAAATCGGTTTCCTGATACTTCTTTAATTTCTCATACAATTCTTCCATGATATTTTCCTCTTACACCACTGCCATTACTGCTAACTGCAAAGCACCTAAAATCCCCTGATTATCCCCTAAAGAGGGCATTGAAATATAAGTATCCATACTTTCAAGCTGAGGCGTATGCAAATAATTCGCCAAATATTCTAAAGTCTTCTGACGAATCAACGGAAACAGCTGCATCTGGTGCATAACTCCACCGCCTAAAATAATTCGCTCCGGCGACAATATAAGAATATAGTTTACCAGTGCCTGCGCAATATAATCTGCCTCCAGCTCCCAGACTTCTTCGTTTTCTGCCAGTTCCCATGCCTTTTTCCCATATCTTTCTTCTAATGCAGGTCCCGCTGCCAGCCCTTCAAAGCAACTTTTGTGGTAAGGACATTTTCCTTCATAAGAATCTCTCTGTGCTTTTTGGATTAAAATGTGTCCCCCTTCCGGATGCAGCATTCCATGTAACAGTCTTCCCTCTACTGCGACCCCTACTCCAATACCGGTTCCAATGGTAATATAAATTACATTCGAAATGCCCTTCGCCTGCCCAAAAGTCATCTCCCCAAGACAGGCCGCATTCACATCTGTATCTACTTTTACCGGCACTTTTAACTGTTCCTGTAGATTTTTTCCCAAATCATACTGTTTCCATGCAAGCTTTGGAGTGTCAAGAATTCTTCCATAGGTCCCAGAGCCCTCTCTTACATCCACCGGTCCAAATGCCCCTATTCCTAAGGCTTCTATATTCTTATCCTTAAAATAATTTATAAGTTCCGGCATTGTTTTTTCCGGTGTGTCCGTAGGAATTACCTTACGTTCAAAAATTTCTCCCATCTCATTTCCAACTGCCAGCACCATCTTAGTTCCGCCGGCTTCCAGTGCACCTAAACGCATTTTCATTGCTCCTCTCGTGGTTCTTTCTTCATATTACAGTATGGGGAAATAGATTTCAACATCAGAATTACCATAATTTTCTCACACTTTATGTCGAAATATATGTTAAAATATAAGCTATAAAATAATAGGGAGGGAATTCATGAAAAAAAAATTCATTATTATGCCGCTTTTTCTTGTATTGACATGCCTGCTGTGCACTCCGTTGTCCGCTCTGGCTTCCAATACAGAACCTGTTGTTACCACTGCGGCGTCCAAAAGCACAAATACTAAAGGAAAAAACGGTTTTATTACCCAGAATGGGAAAACCTACTACTACAAAAATAACAAAAAACTAACAGGCTTTCAAAAAATTGACAAGCATACATACTATTTTGATAAAAAGGGAGTTATGCTGACAGGATTTCAGAAAATAAGTAATAAGACTTACTATTTTAACAAAAGCGGAAAAATGGTCACAGGGTTAAAAAAAATCAACAAAAAATACTACTACTTTAACAAAAAAGGGGTCATGCAGACCGGCTTTCAGACCATAAAAAACAAGAAGTATTACTTTAACAGTAAGGGCGTTATGCAGACCGGCTTTAAAACCATAAAAAAGAAAACTTACTATTTTAATGAATCGGGTGTCATGCTCACAGGATTAAAGAAAATCAACTCCAAAACCTACTACTTTAATAAAAGCGGGGTGATGCAGACCGGCTTTCAGACTATCAGCAAAAAGAAGTATTACTTTAATGCAGAAGGTATTATGGTAAAAGGTCTGAAAAAAATCAACAAAAAGTACTACTATTTTAATAACAGCGGCGTCATGCAGACCGGATTTATTGAGCTAAAAGGTGTTACCTATTACTTCGATGCCAAAACCGGTGCAAGGTTTATGCCCGCACAAAACGGTGTTACAAAGAAAATTGATAATACATATGCTGTGTTTAACACAGACGGTTCACTACAAAAAGAAGCTTCCTATATAATTGTGAAAGGTGCAAAAATGCACCTGCAATATTACACGGACCCAAAAGTCAGTACGGAAAAACTCCTGGCCTGCATCCTTTATGCAGAAGCAGGAAATCAAAAAAATGATCCTGTTCAAGGAAAACTTAACGGCAAAACCATAACTTTATATAAAGGTCACCTTGCAGTTGGATACGTAATTGCAAATCGTATGACCTCTTCCTTAGGAATGAAAGAAGTTATTTACCAGCAATATCAGTTCCAGCCTGCCAGAACCGGTGTACTAACCTACTATTTACAGAACTACAACTTAGTTTCCACCGACTGCAAAAACGCTGCAAAAGTCATTCTCAATGATTTAAACAAAAATACCGACAGCGTTCCAAACTTTAAACGCTGCGATTTCACATGGAAGAATTTCTGGGCAGTAAGTTATGCAAAGACCACACGATTTTTCAGTGTTTACAGTGCAAATGAATATTATATTTTGCAGGGGCATGTGTTCTTTAATTATACGAAGAAGATTTAAACGTTTATAAGTAGCATTTGAAATTTTTGGTTTCGCGGACGCTCATAAGGGGGGACAATTCTTCTCTGAAAGGCAGAGGCAACACGAATGCGAACTAACTGTCAAGAGCGAGTAAGACGCTCCGGAAAGCCGTCGCGCCTAACTCGCTCTAGACAGTGGATTTTGCATTCGTTAAAAACGCCTCTCAAATTGCCTTTCAGAGAAGAATTGTCCCCCCTTATGAGCTGTTCTTCGAAAACGGAAAGATTTAAATTATACAATACCGTGATGAAATCGTCCAACAATTCAACCTTCTTACTGTTTGCCACGAACAGCCCCTGATAGGGAGAGAAGCTTCCCGGACAGGCAATTGGGAAACGTTTTTAGCGAAAGCAAAATCCAGTTCTTAGGCAACACTTGGTGAAGAGCCTTAGGGCGATGAACCTAGTGTGCCTTAGAACTTAGTTCGCTTGAGCGTTGTTTCCGCCTGTCCGGGAAGCTTCTCTCCCTATCAGGGGCGTCCGTAAAATCATTAAGCTTGAATTATTCCCGTCTATTTATTCATACCGCAATGCCTCAATAGGATTCATCTTAGCTGCCTTATTTGCCGGATAATATCCGAAAAATACTCCAATTAAAATGGAGAAGGTCACGGAGAAGATAATTCCCGCAATGCTTGGGCTGGCATCGTAACCCATAATATTCACTGCCACGGAGCCAAGTACCATTCCCAGCACAATCCCGATAAATCCGCCTAACAGACAAATCACGATAGATTCCATAATAAACTGAAAACGTATGGAGCCGTTGGTTGCACCTAAGGCTTTTCTAGTTCCGATTTCTCTGGTTCGTTCTGTGATTGATACCAACATGATATTCATAACGCCAATCCCGCCTACTAACAATGAAATTCCTGCAATAATTGCAATTGCTATGGATATGGTAGAAAGCATATCTGTCATGGATGAAATCATAGATTCCATACTATATGCACTAATCTGATAATCCTCATTTTTTGCATAATACTGATCAAAAAATTTCTCTACCTTTTCCAAAAAAGCGGTGGAATCGGTATCTACACTGGTAATAATCGTAAACTGCGAATATCCGGAAGTATTGTGATTCTGTGTCTGTGCCGTTTTTAATGGAATATATACCTCTGTACTAATGTCCTCTTCAGAATCTGAAGAAAATCCGGAGGAAGACGCACTGTATTCATATACACCTACAATAGTATAAATCAAATATTTATTATTTAAAGTAACCTCAATGGTTTCTCCAATAGCCGCATTTGCATCACCATCAAAAAGATTATTCACCAGTTTATCAGAAACAAGCGCCACTTTCTTTGCCTTTTCCTGATCCACATCTGTCAGACTTCTTCCGGCTGTCATCTCCAGTTCATTTGCCATCAGATAACCGGCATTCACACCGGTAATACTAATATTCGCATATGATTTTCCGTCTTCTGCAGTTGCACTTCCCACAGACTCACTTAAAGATATGGCATCAATCTCCTCTCCATAAGTCTGCTGCAGTTCGTCCAACATATCATCTGTAATATAATCATCCTCTGACATGCTGCGTCCCCTTGGCCCGCCTTCAAATTTCATTCCGGATTCCGTCACCTCATCCTCTGAACTTTTCTGCTGCAACCCTACAGTAATATTATTTGCCCCCATGGACTGCATGGAAGTGGTAACGGAATTCGTGATAGAATCCCCCACTGTCATAATCGCAATCACCGAGCCAATTCCTATAATAATTCCAAGCATAGTCAACAGTGCTCGCATCTTATTGGAAACAAGACTAGTCAAAGCAAGCCAAATATTTTCTAATACTAACATGCATTTCCTGCCTCCTCTCCAATAATAGTTCCATCCTTTATGGTGATAATTCTGCCGGTTTCTGATGCCAGCTCAGGCGAATGAGTAATCAATACAATGGTCTTTCCCTGTTCTTTGTTTAATTTATGAAACAAGTCCATAATTTTACGTCCGGTTTTTGAGTCCAGCGCACCGGTGGGTTCATCTGCCAGAATAATCGATGGATCATTTGCCATGGCTCTGGCAATTGCAACTCTCTGTTTCTGACCACCGGATAATTCATCCGGTTTATGTGACATACGTTCACCCATTCCCACCAGTTCTAACAATTCTCTGGCTCTTTGGTTTCGCTCCTTTCTCGGTACTTTAGCATATAACATTGGAAGCTCCACATTTTTCAGAGCACTGGTTCTTGCAATCAGATTATATGTCTGAAATACAAACCCGATTTTTTCATTCCGAATGTTTGATAACTCTTTATCCTTTGCCTCACTTACATCTAAACCATCCAGTACATAACTTCCCTCACTAGCTCGGTCCAAAATTCCTATGATATTCATTAAGGTGGTTTTACCGGAACCGGAGGCTCCTACAATAGATACAAATTCGCCTTTTCTCACGGTCAAATCAATTCCATGGAGAATTTCCAGTTCATTGGTCTGCCCTTCATAAAAACGTTTTATAATATGTTTTAAATCAATAATAACCTCTGACATGCGTTCACCTCCAGACTATCTTCCGCCCGGACCACCACCGGGCATTCCACCCTGAGAGCCACCGCCCATACTGCCGCCTCCCATGCCGCCAAACATTCCGCTCATATCACTGCTGTCTGACTTATCGGAACCAGAGGACTGTGCTGAGGTTCCTGTTATAACTAACATTCCTTCCTCTAACTCATCACTGGAGATTTCTGTATAATAATCGCTTTCTAAGCCTACTTCAACCACAATGGCTCTCTTATTCTGCATATTACCGGAGCTATTGCCATCACCACTCATATCTGGTCTTTCACCACCATGTGTTCTCTCTTGGCTTCCATCTTCTACACTTTCCTCCTCGGCTGAGGCTTCTGTTGTTTCTTCTCCGTTTGTTTCATCTGCCTTTTCTTCTGTCTCTGATGTTTTTTCTGTATCTGAAACTTCCCTGTTTCCGCCTACAGCCGCATCCACAACATAAATAACTGATTCACCATTTTCATTTGTTTCAATGGCATCATATGGAACTGCAAACACATCTTCCCGTGATTCTGTTAAAATGCTTGCCTTTGCAGTCATACCAATTCTTAATCTGTCATTGGATGTTTTGATGCTAATCTGTACTTCATAAGTAGAACTGCTGGAACTGGAAGATGACATACCTGCTCCGGAGGAGCTGTCAGAGCTGGTTGGCGTAGGTGCCACATAAATTATTTCACCTTCTAATTCTTCATCACCAGTAGCATCTGTTTTTATTACAACACTCATTCCTTTTTCAATATCCGCAATATCATATTCGTCTACGCTTGCTTCTACAATAAAGCTACTGTTGTCCTGAATTTCCAGGATTTCACCACCGGCAAAGGATTCATCTGTTGATACTGAAAGTGATGTAACCACACCGGAAATCGGTGCTGTGACAGTACAGTCATCAATCTGTTCCTGAATGGATTCTACCTGTTCTTCCTCTGTTTTAGAGCTAGTGGTTGCATTTAATTTTGTATTTTCTAAAGAAGACGCCTGATTTGCCAATGTACTTTCATTGTTTCTTGTAGTATCTTCCTGCTCCTGCACCGCTTTTGTATAAGACGAATAGGAACTTTCCAGAGAAGTTGCTGCCTACTCATAAGTCTGTTTCGCAGTAGTTGTTCCCTGCTGCGCAGTTTTGTATTCTGTATTTTTTTCTTCGTACTCCTTCTGTGCCGTAGTTAAAGATGCCTGCTTCTTTGTGATCTTACTCTGAATACTTGCCTGCTCACTTTCCGCTGCACTCTTTAATTCTGTTTCCAGTTCTGCAATCTCTGTTTCTAATTTTGTGACTTTTGCTTCTAATTCAGCTGTCTCTTTTTTCAATGTTTCTTCTGCCTGCACTGCTTCCTGATAAGCCTGCTTAAAACTTGCTTCTGTAGCAACTGCTTTGGTATATGTACTATATGCACTTGATACGTTTTCCGCAGCTCTGGATGCCGAAATTTCTGCTGTTTCACTGGCCTCTGTATAGGAACGCTGTGCGGATTCTAATTCATTGGCTGTTTTTTCCTGACTTACCGACAAACTGGTTTTTGCATCCGATAAGCTGTCTGCTAAATCAGAGTCATCAAATACCACCAGCACATCCCCTACATTTACAGTATCTCCTACTGCCACATTCAGGCTTTCTACATCTATATTACTTAATGTAGACGTCAGTGTACGACTGTCCGCACTGGCAATGGTTCCTGTAATACTAATGGAATTAGAGATGTCACGCTTTTCCAGTGTCATGGTTTCAAATGCCATACCACCTCCCATTTCTGGTTTCTTTTTTGTATTTCCCAATACTGTAACACCAACTACACTCCCAATGACCACAATACAAACAAGTACTGTAATACCCTTGTGGCGCTTGAAAAAACGACCTACCCACTTAATACTCTTCTTCGGTTTCATTTCCTCATCTACAATTGTCTGTTTTTCTTTCTTTTTTCCCAGTTTCAAACCAAGACCTCCTTTTATTTTTTTCACAAATGACCTTCATTAAAATCATTATATTTGACGCTTGTGTTCAAAATATGGGAAAAATGTGGTTAAATTATGAACTTTTCTTTTACCAGATACCTAAAAGTTGTTGCAATCCAAGACTTACCGCCGTAATTCCAATCCAACAGGCAAGTCCCATGAAAATAGGTTTTCCCCCTGTTTTTACCAGCTTTACAATATTGGTATTTAGACCAATTGCCGCCATTGCCATAACAATGAAAAATTTGGATAATTCTTTAAAAGGTGCAAAAAAACTTGCAGGCACACCGAAATATGTTAACACTGTGGTAATAACGGAAGCACCAATGAAAAACAGGATAAAGAATGGAAACACCTGTTTCATGGATACCTTTTTATCGCTTCCCTTTTCCCTTTTCATGCGAATAACAGCAAGTACCAGCGTAATCGGAATAATAGCAAGGGTTCTGGTAAGTTTTACTGTAACTGCCTTGTCAAGGGTTGCATTGCCTAATCCATACATGCTGTCCCAAGTAGAAGCTGCTGCCGTTACAGACGAGGTATCATTGACTGCTGTTCCTGCAAAAACACCAAACGCCTCACCGGAAGTAGTATCAAAACCAAGCCAGGTACCAAACGCCGGAAATAACACCGCAGCCAAAACATTAAAAAAGAAAATAACGGAAATTGCCTGTGCAACTTCCTCATCCTCTGCATCAATCACCGGTGCCGTAGCGGCAATGGCAGAGCCACCACAAATAGAAGAACCTACCCCTACCAGGGTAGATATCTTTTCCGGAATGTGCATTACTTTATGCAGCACATAAGCAATTACAAGTGATGTGGTAACTGTACACACAATAATAGGAAGAGACTGCTTCCCAGTCTGAACAATGACCTGTAAATTTAATCCAAAACCAAGAAGAATCACTGCATACTGCAAAATTTTCTTAGATGTATATTTAATTCCGCTCTCTACCGTTGTTTTATCTTTCATAAATAATGTAAGAACCATACCGGCAATGATGGCAAATACCGGACCTCCGATAATTGGAAACTGCTTGCCTAAAAACCAGCACACAATGGCAATCAGAAGACACAAACCAACGCCCTTTCCATTTTTCTTAACAAATTGCATTTTAAATTACCTCCATTCATGTTTGCTCTCAATTATATTATAGGTAAATTTTACCATCCTTATATCATTACGTAAAATTATGATTATTTATTTTATGATAAGATTATGTTATGATTAATATTATTCAGAATCAACTAGGAGGAAAACATAATGTTAGATAATCGTACCCTTACTTTTCTTACCGTCTGCCAGGAAATGAATTATACTCGTGCTGCTGAAAAACTTCATATTACCCAACCTGCGGTTTCCCAACACATTCAGTATCTGGAGGAATACTACGGCGTGAAACTGTTCCGCTTTTCAGGCAAGCGAATGTTTCTTACCGCCGAAGGAGTACTGTTAGAAAAATCCCTTTCCAGCTTGCGAAACAATGAACTATATCTTAAAGAACAATTAAAATTTATGACAGACAAAAAAAGAACCTTGCATTTCGGTTCTACACTTACTGTTGGTGAATTTATGATAGCTGCACCCCTTTCTGCCTTTCTACGCAGACACAAGAATGCGGATGTGTCAGTGACAGTTGCCAACACCAAGGAGCTACTGCACAAACTGGACCTGGGAGACATTGATTTTGCCATTCTGGAGGGTGATTACCCAGAAACACTTTATGCACATACACCCTATCTGGTAGACAATTTTATCCCCATTTGCAGTCCTGATTACCACTTTTCCCACACGCCCCACAATCTTTCTGACCTGACTGGGGAAAATCTGTTACTTCGGGAAGAGGGCTCCGGTACACGTTCTATTTTAGAGCGGGCACTTGCCAATCATCATATCAGCTTTGCTGACTTTAAGCATGTTGTTACCGTAGGAAATATGCATGCCATTAAAGATATGGTTATCGCAGGCTGCGGAATTACTTTTCTGTATGAAACCGCAGTCCGCAAAGAATTAGAAACAAATGTCCTTTGTCGGATTCCCATAGATGATTTCTTTCTTCGTCACGAGATATCCATCGTTTGGGCGAAAGACAATCTGTTTTCTAATTCCTTTCAAGAGCTGTTCACAGAACTATTTTAAATTTCATAGAATATATTATTTCATTATTATAAACGTACTGGCAATCCCTGAAATGATAACAGCAATTGCAACTCCCAATATAGTCTTGATTTTACTTTCTTTATAATCCTCCTGAAAATGGATACAGGCGGCAGCTGCGGCTACTGCACCTCCCAGTGCACCGCCTATATGTCCTAATAAGTCGACTCCCTGTGACCAGGTTCCCACCGCATAAATTATCACAAACGCCAATGCCCTCACAAAAGACTTTCCCATCTTTTTATTTTGCATTAATGCAGATGCCATCAAAAGCCCAAAAATAGCTCCCGATGCCCCAATGGAATACACATTTTCTTCCGGTTTCTGCAAGAGCAAAGACAATAGACTTCCGCCAAATCCAGATACAAAATAAATAATTACCATTTTTAGAGAGCCCAAATAAGATTCCACCAGTCTTCCTGCCACCACCAACGCCAGCATATTCATGGCTATATGAGAAATGTCCCCGTGAAGATAAATACTGGTTAAAAAACGGTAATATTCCCTTTCCTCTAAAACCATATGCTGATTGATTCCACCACTAAGATACGCATCTTCCATATAAAATATACTATATACATAAATGAGAATGTTCACTGCGCAAAGTAAAATAGTTACAATATACGCATTTCTACCTCTGTCTAATTCTTCTTCCATAGGTTCTCCCTTCTATAAACGTACTTCCACCGGTTCATCCAACACCAGTGAATCTTCTGTCACAAGACAATCATAAGCAAGTATCTGTACCCCTTTTTCCGCTGCCTCCCGCAATGCCTGACAAAACTCGGGATGAGTATCTATATTAGGCGTAAAATACTTTACCCCTTTCATCTGTATTACAAACATCACATAAGTTTCATATCCTTCTGTCACAGCTGCTTCCAACTCCTTCACATGCTTTACTGCCCGTTCTGACGGTGCGTCCGGAAACCTTGCCACACCATTTTCTTCCAACGTAACCCCTTTCACCTCCATAAAAATTTTTCTGTCATCCGTCTCCACATAAAAATCAATTCTGGAGTTGCCATATTTACATTCCGGCTTTATGAAGCGTTTCTGTTTTCCTTGCAAAATAGAGCAATCCTGTGTATTCAGCCATTCCTGCACCACTTTATTGGGGGCATTAGAATCCATATTCACCAGCATATTTCCTTTCCAGACCGCCACCAAGTCATACTTTGTTTTTCTGTTTGGATTGTCACTTTCCTCTAAATATACTACACTTCCCGACTGCAACAGCTCCCTGCATCTTCCCGTGTTTTTCACATGACAAACCTCCACTTGCCCCTGAATGTCCACATGGGCAATAAAACGGTTTGGTCTGGAAATAAATTTTCCTGAAACTATTTTTTTATATTTCATACAAACCTCGTCATTCTTATTTTGCTCCTATTATAATGTATTTCTCACCTTGTCTTCAAGCAGACTTCCTAATCTTTTTGTATATTTTTTATTAAATTTCCCAAACTAAAGATAAACAACTACTTATTCTAAGAAAGGATTTTTATATGAAAAAAGTTAAAAAACGCTGGATTTTAGCAGGAATTGCAGGAGTCCTTCTGATTTTCATTATTATTGCCACTTTATATTATGACAACACCAAGGCTAATCCACAAGGCGAAGAAGCAGCCTTAGCTTCTTATCTGATAGAACAGGATGAGATTATGAAAAATATGGAGCGTACCATGGAAATAGCTCCCACTACAAATGCTGATTTAGATTTTCTCTATGGTATGATTCCCCACCATCAGGCCGCTATACAGATGTCAGAAAGTTATCTGAATTATGGAGGTTCCAATCGCAAAGTAAAGAAAATCGCAAAAGAAATTATAAAAGAGCAGACGGAAGAAATTGCAGAAATGCAAAAAACAGCAGCCAGATTGGAAAAAATCGGTATCTCCGATGTAAAAACCGAAGAAGACTATCTTGCTGCCTATAATGAACTAATATCAGAAGACCACTACCTGAAGCACGGAACCACCGCCACAGAAAATATTGATCAGGCATATGCTCAGGGAATGATTATCCACCATGAAATGGCGGTAGAAATGGCAAAATCTATCCTTGCTTATTCCATCAATGATGACATTCGTGACTTTGCAGAAGATATTTTTGAACTACAACAGGAAGAAATATCCAGACTAAAAACAGCAGTCCACTTCCAGGAATCTTCCCTTGCCGGCCAGTAGTGCCGGTAAGGGACGCATCTCTAACTCATCCAAATATCTCTTCCCATTTTTTCTTATATTTCTGCAAAACACCATGATTCTCCATGAGAATCTCAATTGCCAAAGTCAGTGCAAGACTGAAAGACTGTGATGCATCGCCACCAAACGAATGGCAGTATTCATGGATATAGGTTGACAAGGCATCATAAAAACCATCTTTGCAAAAAACTGTTCTCTTTAAATATATCTGGCATACCGTATTTTTTAATTTCAATCCACGGTCATTCTTCAATTGATTCCTGCTTTTCTGAAGAAATGCCATTCCATGATAAGACGCTGCATAATTAGTTATAATCTTCCGTTCCGGCATGTTTTCCCTGTCTACATTAAAAAATGTGCTGTAAATATCTACAACTGCTTTCTCGATAATTTCTATGCACTTGTTTTCCTTTTCATTAGGAGCACAGTCCATAACAAATCCGCCATTTTTTTCGCACTCCTCCTCAAGGGATGGATATCCCAGTAATTCAAACGACACCTGCACTGTCAGATACGGTTTTTCCTGCTGCCTCAGCCATGCATATGCTTCTGTTCTCCGGTTTCTTTCCCTAATGTTATGTACCGGTGAAAGATATAGGAGAAAAGGATATTTTTCACGAAACAGCCGAGTGGCATTATCGGACCTGGAAATCCGTACAATCAGTGTCCGTATGACTGGTGCCCACGAACTGACATCAATTTTATTCTTGGGAACGGAATTCCAATAGCGACGCATTTTCTCCAGTACCTTCACAGCTCCTTCCGGTGAGATACGTGTGCAAATATCCCCAAACACCTGCACGACCTCAAAGTCATAAAATGTACTCCTTTCCCTGTCCTTCTGCCTGTAATCATGAAGACAGACACTAAGTCCGAAAGGATTTGATCCTATAAGCTGATATGCACAGAATACAGCACCATTTCTTCCATAAGAATAGGTGGATGGCAGTTCAACATTGTACTGATCTGTATTGCACACATATACAGCACCCTCTCCACTTTCCCATATTTTTTCACCAAGAAGTGGATTTCCATCATAGTAGAAACTTGTTAAAGCAGCCATAAATTTTCTATAATCATCCGGAGTGATAGGGTACATTTCCAGACGACTTTCATCGGACGGCTTCCTCCCCCTTACATCATAAGCCAACATATCCACATTTTTCCCGTCAATCTCCTGCTGAATTCTTACCACATCCAATGTCCAATCCCCTGAAGACATACAGATGTTCCACTCGTAATCCCTCAGCGCACACAGGGAAGCAATTTTAAATCCTTCTCCGAAATAACCTGCATTTCTTTTTTCAGTGTCGCCGGTTTTTGTAGATGCTCCAATATGTAAAAGCCATTCATAACTAAAAACCACATTCTCCACCCACATGCATAGCTTTCCGTCTTCAAAGCTATAACAAAACCGCTCCTTCCAATCATGCGGACCGACAGAATCAAAAAAATTCTGAATATAATCCCGAAAGATTTTATATCGCCCCCAATATACTGGATATGTCATCACAATGTTAAGCGGAATCATCTGTTTTTCCATAAGCTATGTTCTCCTTCTCTTACGTTTTTGTTGCCTACTGATACCCAAACGAATATAAAGCAATGCCTGCTGTTTTTGATATTCTGTAAAAATCCTATCCCGTATCAGAGCCTCCAATGTTTCTATGGCCTCATCATCTTCACTTTTCAGCATATTACTAATTAACTCAATCCTTCCAATGATCTTCCCTTCTTCAAAGCCTTTTTCAAATCCCTTATCAAATAAAGTATTTCCCGTCTCCATAAGGCAGAATCCTCCAATCAAAAAAATACAATTCAATTGCTTTCTCCATCAAATAAAAAAATCCCCCTATCTTCACCGAATATCATAGTTCTAATAAGAGGATAATTTATAATATTAATTTTGTCATTGGCCAGATAATCCAATAGCTTTACGGCACCTTGTAAAAGTATTTCATATACGATAGCAGTCTCTTTGTTGTCGGATTCCCAGATAGCTCTACGATGCTATATATCATATTTTCTCCCTGCAAAACCAACAATTCTTCCATATGAACTCCTAATAATCTACTAAGTGCACATAAGTGTTCCACTGAAGGAAGTATCTTCCCTTTGAACCATCTATAAATAGATTGGGGACATGACAGGTGAAGGTATTCCTGAATGTACTTCACATCATATCCTGCTGCGCTAAGCATCATTTTTAACTTTATGCCGGTTTTCACCTGATCGATTAGTTGATACATATGCCAGTCTCCTTTCCTTTGATTCTAATAGAGCTATAACATATATAATCTGCGAAGTCGTTCTACAAGTTCGCCATTTTCTAATCCCTTTACCATACATAATCCTCCAACATTTCCTCTACACACCCTTCAACCCGCTCATCCAACATATCCTCTTTAGATATAGATAATAACACGCTCAATGGGTCCTGCACTTGTTTCTCACAAAAGTCTATGAAATATCCCATAAGTTGGATAGTTATTGTCGGATAGCATTGAATATTCACAAAGAGCAAAAACTAAGGCCGGGTTACTCACCCAGCCATTACAAAACGTTACCGTTTATAAATTCCATGAAAAGATGTTACTATTTTGTGCACCATTTGTCAAGTATTTTTTTCACAAAACCATAGGCATTTGTGACGGTAAGACAATTGTTAAAATACTCTTTTCTTTGTAACATCCGGCCAAAAAACAATTGATTAATATCTTCCCTTGTATGTCTTACTATTCCCTCACTCTTAACATAATATTCAAAAGCAAACAATAATGTGACAAAGTCATTTATGCACCTAGATTTTAAATTCATGTTTTTTTGCGTTTTTGTTATTTCGTCATTTTCTTCCACATACTGTCGCACTTTATTTATTGGCTTTACATCTGTTCGTATTAATCTGCTAAATAAACAATGGTTATGTGCCGCAGCATTTCTAAGCCCTCTGACATTAAAAATAATATCTATTTCCCATGGATAAAAATATCCCCTATCTGATAGAAACTTACAAAAACGACACAATTCTCCGAAAGAAATCACTTCCAAAAATACCCATATAGGAATCCGATTTTTATGTTCTAATATCAATTCTTTGCAATAGGAACTTGTGGCATGTTTTAAGATCTCACCTTTAGCATCTTGATGCAATGAAAAATATTCTTCTATAATACTATATCCATCTTCTTTTGCCTCAAGACACTTATTGATAATTATTATTTTTAAAGCATGTTCTATATTAAGGCACATCTTTAATACAAGAAACCTAAATTCCATATCCAATGTAGATAACTCTACTAAATAAGAAAAATCCAAATCCGAATATTTTTTGTTTCCATCTTCTATGTACGAATGAAAATTATTCTGATAACTGGTTATCTTTTTATAATATGAATTATTCGTTAAAAATTCCTTTGCCTTTTCCTCAGAAAAATAGACAAACTTGATATTTTTTTCTTTCATTTGAGAGATTAAATTCTCTCCCGTTTGCAAGCTTTTGATATGGAACACCTCTCTGTTTTCGGCATCTTTTACTACAATAAATTGCCTCTTTTTAATAAAATAAATTGTATTTTTTATTATATAACTTTTCTTCTATGATGTCCATCACTTTTCTTGGGAGGTTTTAGACTCATTCAAATCCACCTCCCAGTATACTGGAGAGATAAGGGTCTGCTCCATAGCGCCCTTCCAGGTACTGTTTATCATAGGCAGCTGTATTCTTTATCCTGTCATTGTCCTCACCGCGGATTTCGTGGAGAGAGTAAATTTCACTTTCGTGGGCTTCAGTTTGTGCTGCAAACCAGATTTCATCACGCCGGAATACCGTATTCTTTAAGGTGTACATGTCGTGAGAGGTAAACAACAGCTGAGCACCGAACTTGTTGATTTCCTTATTCTTGAAGAGCGAAATAACATAGCGCAGAAGCTTTGGATGTAGCTTGGCATCAAGTTCATCTATGATAATCAGGCGCCCTTCACGAAGTGCAAGAAGAATTACCGGAAGAGCAGCAATCAGCTTACGGGTACCATCCGACTCTTCTGAAAACGACAATTCGTATTCATGGTAACCAAGGATTCTCTTCATAAAAAGCTGGTGAGTGTCTTCATCGTAACGGTAATCTGTGATATCAATATCCATGTCATTAAGGGCACGAATAAACTGAGCTTTGTACGAAGCATCCTTTGCAAGCATGATTTGATGCTCTACAATAGGATTGGCATAACTTCGAATGATACAGCTTTCCAACCAGTTCATAACTTCATTGATGACCGGAATATCATAGTTGATGGCAAGAAACGAAAGGTAAGGCATCTTTGGATTTACACTTGTATTTATGCTCTTCTTGTTGATTGTGTATCCGAGTGTAATACCATCAGTCTCCCGCTCAAAAATCATAGCAGACTTCTTACCGGTAATTGCTTTTCGGTAAAGTGATTCTGACATCACTTCATCGTTCTTTAATGCAATGTAGTAGCAGTATTCATTCTTGTTAATTCGAAAGAACATACGAAACTCAGTAGGCTCATTCGCTGATATCTCATCAAAGAGAAATGGAACAGCATCATTGGTTTGCTGAAGAATGAAATTCTGACGATTCTTTTCTAACTCATTTACAGGCTTTACAATGGTAGATATCACACATGAAAGAGCCTGAAGCAGATTGGACTTGCCGCCTCCATTCGGTCCGTATATGACGCTGACCGGAAGAAGATCAGCTGCCTTATCTTCTGTAATTAATGTCTCTTTGAACTCAGGAAGTGTGGCCGCCTGAAAATCTAAAGTTGTTTCTCCCTTGTAGGACTTAAAATTCTGAAATGAAAACTGGCATAACATATTTTTGCATCTCCTTTCCTAAGGGTATTATATAACAATAAAACGCAAAAAACAAGTTATATAGCACGTTCTCAGAAATAAAATTACTGAAAACACACTATATAACTTGTTTCTTGTAGAATAATTATCGACCAACCAATTCATTCAGTATCAGTTGTTTCCCAAAGTGTCTTAAATTATGTATTTAAACCGTAAGCACCTAGTGTTAGGGTGGATTTGTCAGATGCACAATGGTGTATGCTCATATCCTGGTAACCAACATCTCCAGTTCCCCCATCACCTCAAACTCTCCGGTTCCGGCTTCCACAAAGATACTGTCACCTTTTTTCACTTCCAGAAGTTCTTCTCCGGCGCGTATGGTTCCTTCTCCGCTCAATACAAGAATGCTGGCAAAAGAAGTTGAATCCACATTTCCTGACATTTTTCCTTTTGTTTTTCCAGCCAAAACAAACTTATCTACCGTAAAATAATCACAGCTTACTAAATGGGGCCAAAGTCATAATTCATTGACATGATTTATTTTCTCCCAGAGTTCTCCAATTTTTCCTATTAGTTATGAGCACTTCTCACACAATCCACTAAAATATTCGTAAAATTCTAAGAAAGATTTTAAATGCGGAGTGGTCTCTATTCTTTCAACCAATTTTTTAAAATACTCAAACCTCGCCATATAATCTGGTTTCTTTTTACTGTA
>JBGVOM010000126.1:0-111333 GCA_045126515.1 Lachnospiraceae bacterium | reverse complement strand
TTGATTAAGAAAAATCAGGGAAAGAGAGCGGCTGACAGATATCTTCAAGGCCAAAAGAATAAGCAATCTTACCAACAGGGAAACCAGACGAATAAGGGTTCGAGAAAGCCAGATAATGAGAAGAAAAAAGGTGATAATGAGGGTGGTAGTAAGGCTGATTTAGGAAATAAATTAGATTATTTATTTGGAAAGGCTTCTGGAAATAAGCATAATATCGAACGTTCTAAGGCAATGCAAGCAGAATTACAGAAAATAGGTATTCATAATACTCCATCTGGAAGAGAATATATTTCTAATCATTTAAATAATGTGCTTAAAGACCCAACCAACATTAGTAATGTTGAGGTTAGAAGTTATATTGCAAAAGAATTACCAGGTAAACCAGTTGTGGAATATACAGCAACTACTAGAGAAAGCTTATTAATGGGACCAGGAGGTGCTGTTATGGTCGAATCAGTATGGGATGGTAATAGATTGTTAACTGTTATAGTTAAAGGAGGAAACTAGGATGGAACAAGTTAATATTCATGTGAAAAAAGTGGAAAATTTGGGTGAGTTGGAAAACCAAGTTGATAAAGAACACTTGATTTTATGTGATGATATGCAGAATACCTTTTTGATTGTTAATTTTGAAAATAATCGAAAGCTAGGAATAGCATATTATGATTATGGTGTTGCATTAGATTTTCAATATTCTAGAGATGGTACACTATTATATTTGGGTTTTGGAAAGAAATTTCTGTGTATTGATACATACAAAAACAAGGTAATAGTTAATGAAAATTTGCAATCTTTATTTTATGAATTATGCTATGATACAAACAAAAACTATATATGTGTAATATGCGAATTAGATGTATACTGTTATTGTGCAGAAAAGCAGAAATGGAAAATGGGATTTAGAGATATAATTGTTGAATATAATATAATTGATGATGCCAAAATTTCAATTCTCTGTGATGATGGTGAAGGATACATACTTTTCTTGGAAGATGGAAAGATAACAGAGTAAGTGTAAACAAAAATACATTACTTTAGTCGGAGATTTTTTACAGTTGGAAAATATCTCTGATTTAGTATATTTTCTTTGATATGCGAATGAATATTGTAAATATAATATGCTAATGTAACGCACTCTTAGTAACATAAAAATGTTGCGAAAGGGTGCGTTTTTCCGTGAAAATATTATAATAATCTGCGAACATTTTTATGAAAAACAGTCATAAAAAAGCGATATTTCAGACATAAAAATTGGTCAAAAAAGCGGTAATTTCGACTCAAATATTGCTTCGAAAGGCGGTAAATCACATACAGATTTTTGTCATTAAGACGATATCGGATTCTTTTGATTTTACTTTCAAAGATATTACAGGAGCCCTTTTTACTTTAGAAATCTAGCTATTTTCTTAGATTTTCTCGTAATTAAGTTTCACTTCAAGATGGATTATGACATTCACAGACAG
Organism: Lachnospiraceae bacterium; assembly: GCA_045126515.1. Lineage (GTDB taxonomy): Bacteria > Bacillota > Clostridia > Lachnospirales > Lachnospiraceae > RUG11237. The sequence continues at coordinate 109,870 of JBGVOM010000126.1, read as the reverse complement.
CTCACAAACAATTCGCTGGGGTCTCATAAATACAGACAACTTTGACAATGATGGATAATCCCCAGCAATCTGATACTATCTGCATCTGATACCACCGAAATTCTCCAATCTTAATCCGCACTTCCTAACATCACACCTCTGTTTTGATTCATTCTGATTTTTCGAATATCAATCAAACCAATATCTTCAATAACCTGCTCATCCACCGATACTGTATAGTTCCATAAATCCGCATAATATTCCTTTTATCATGATATTTGAATTTTTGTATATGCTCGATTTTTGGCGTATTTTCTGAAGTAAGAAGTGTGGTATCAAGAAACAAGATGAAAAAGTGTATAAATTTAAACAAATCTTTTAAACATTTCCTGCCGACTTTAAGGAACTTTGGAAACTACAGACTGTTTTCAGAATGACGCATATAGGCATAAGTTTACCAACAATGAAAAGGAGGCTTGTGTTTATGATTTATGGATTTATATCATCACTTGATGATGATACAACAAAGGTGTTTTTCAGAAGTAAGAAGATTCGTGTTAATAACATTTACAATGCTGGAAGTCTTGGTGCACTTACATCAGTGTTAGAGACTGGAGATGTAGTTTATACAGTTAGCTGTAATCGTTTTGCGTCAGTTCGGCAGGTGTATACTTTTGCAAGGTTCTGTCATGAAAGGGGTATCGTTCTTCATTTTGTAGCTGAACCGTATCTTGATATTGGCAATGGTAAGCAGTGGAGACCTGCAGTTGCCAAAGTAATTGCCAGTATGGTGGAGAGTGAGCAGAAAGCAAAGGGCATGATGGTACAAGGTTTTAAGATGAGTGATTCCCAGTGGGAGTATGCCTATCGGTGCTTCGAGATGATAAACCTTGATATTCTGGCACATCTGTTTTCTACGGATGGTGTGTTAAAACGTGGTAGCTGATTGGTACTGGTAAGTTTGGCAGTGCGTATTGGTTGTGGGGTAAATTTGCAGTTTTTTGTTCTGCTCCTGCCTTTGGGGTATGGTCTTGCGGTTTCCGCTTGGCTTGCCCCTCACGCCTGCACACAATGCCCTACGTTGCGTTTTACGCTCTTTGGTGCGTACTACTGCTACTGTGGTGCAAAATCGAAAACTGGTCGAATTACGGCTTTGGGTTATAGTTCCTATTCGTACTGGTTTAGGAACTATGGCTGTACTGGTGGGTTCTGTGGTATCGTTAGCGAATTTTAGGAACTATCTGGGTGTAGTTATTGGAACTTGGCATATTTTGGCTGACCTTTACTGGTTGGTCTGTGATGATATTTGATTGGAGTTGGTGTGATGAATAAGAGAACAAGAGCAATCGATGAAGATACTTACAAGCTGATTATAACCACCATGAAGAATGGCTTTGTGCATGAAGGTGTGCAGTATAAGCCCAATGAGAGGATTGCCACAGTGCTGGTGTTAGAATACAATCTTGGTCTGCGTGTTGGTGATATCCTGCAACTTAAGGTAGACAGTTTTGTGAAAGATGGCAGTCGGTATCGTCTGGATATGTATGAGCAGAAGACTGGCAAGTACAGAAATTTCACAGTACCGAATGAAGTGTATCAGTTTGTGCGTGATTATGCTTATGCTCATGGTATCTCTTCAAGTGCAAGATTATTTCCGATTACAGAAAGAGCAGTATTGAAACATCTGAAGGCAGTGTGCTCTTATCTGGCTCTTAACGGGGTAGGTTCTCACAGTTTCCGCAAAGGATTCGCCACTAACGTGTATGTGAACAATCATTACAATATCGAACTGGTCAGATCCCTGCTCCAGCACTCCAGTGTGAATGTGACCCAGAGATATATCGGTATCGGTTCTAAGGAACTGGAAGAAGCCATCCAGAAGAATGTCTGTCTTGGCTAAGATAAATTCCAAAATGAAAGACAACTCATTATCACTGCATCCTATATGGCACTTTGTCAGTAGGGGGCAGTTTTCTTTTGCTCTGGTAGCAAGAAATGTGTGTGTTGATAAGATGGATTATCTGTTTCGTGAGTGATTGGTAACTGGAGTAACAGCAGTAACTATATGAGTAGGTGGCACAAATCCATTAGCTGGAAATATGGTGTGTATAAAATGTCCTTGAAACAGCTCAGCTGGTAAATCTACATCGCTGAAAGTATATGAGACTTGGGGTATGGTTAAAATGTCTTTTTCTTTTAAGAGAAAGCAGAATTAACTTGAATACGACGGTATTCAGAGTTAACATCACGACACTTACAGAAGCAATTCGTAAGTCTTTTGTAAGTCCTGCATTTCTTGCAGGAAGTATCCATCTCCATGAAAGTCAGCGGTATTCCGATTGGAATATTTTGCGTCTGACCAGAAGTGGATAGGCTGTACCACTCTTGCACACTTGGTTGCTGAAAAGATGCGTAATTCCGAGAAAGATGCTTAATAGTTGAGATTGCCACCGTTTTGTCAAACATTGAGAATGGAGTTGATGTAATGATTAAAGAGAATTATGTTTATGTGGGTATCGACCTGCATAAGGAAACTCACACCGCAGTCATCATTGACTGCTACAATAACAAACTTGGCGAGATTACTTTCGCCAACAGACCAGCCGATTTTCCTAAGCTGGTAACTAAAGTAAAGAAGAGTAATACTGATGGAAAAACTGTAGTATTCGGACTGGAGAATGCATATGGTTACGGCAGACCTTTAGCGGTGTGGCTCATTGATAAGGGGTATTTCGTAAAAGATGTAAATACAGCGATATCCCATCGTCAGGCGAAACACAGAGGTGCCATGTACCGAAAGAGTGACAGTGATGATGCAGAAGCTATTGCTCTGGCAACGTTAAATATGCTTGATAAACTTCCAGATGCCTGCCCGAATGACACTTACTGATCACTTGGTCAGCTGGTGCATCGGAGAGATAATATCATGAAACAGCGAACCAGACTGGTTAACCAGCTTCATGAGCAGTTGTGCATTGCGTATCCGTCTTACAAGCAGTTTTTCAATGATATCAGCAGACCTACTGCACTGTATTTCTGGGAGCATTACCCATCCAGAAAGTATCTAAGGGGTAAGACTGTTGAGGATTTGCGTGAGGAACTTGTTCCTGTCAGTCATAACAAGTGTTCCATCAAGACCTGCGAGAAAATCTTGGATGCTGTTGCCAGTGACAAAGTCAAAAATAATGAGTTTCAAGATGCAAGGGATATGGTAACCCTTAGCATTGTCAGTGATTTACAGCACTATGACAAACAGCTGGCTGAAGTAGATAAGATGTTAGCGAAGATGTATGAAATGCTTGGCTGTACACTTACAACAATCTCAGGGGTAAGTGTCATCACGGCAGTGAAGATTCTGTCAGAAATCGGTGATATCAAACGTTTTGCCAATGCCAATAAACTGGCACAGTTTGCTGGTATTGCACCGCTTCATTTATCATCTAGTGGGAAAGGTAAGGATTTTGCTACAAAGCAAGGCAATAGAAGATTACAAGCTACGATTTATTTCCTTGCGATTCAGATGGTGCAGGTATCCTCAAAAGGTACACCAAGAAATCCAGTAGTTCGTTCGTATTACGAGAAGCGTAAGGCAGAGGGTAAGAGCAGTCAGCAGGCACTGATTTGTATTTCCAGACGATTAATCAGTATTATTTATGGGATGTTGAAAAGCGGTACAGAGTACCGTATGCCAGTAGTGGAAAATGCTAGCGAAAATATGTAGAGCAAATGTCAAATGTGTGGTAAAATTTTAAGCAGATGTAAAGGTCGGCTTTGGAAAGTGTATTCTTTTTTAGAAGTTGAGCATCGGCTTGGATTATTATAAGACTAAAGAGTCTTTGTCAAGAGTGGTAGTGCATCTGTACCAAATAAGGGATTCAGTAGTTTTGACGATTTGAAAAATATTTAGGAAGTCCAGGAGAGGGTAATGCTTGGCATCATATTGTGGAACAATCCCAGATAGGTAAATCTGGATTTTCATCTAATGAAGTAAATAATGTAAATAATATTATTGCAATACCGCATGGAAAAGGTACTGTTCATGCCAAAATAAGTGGATATTATTTATCCATTCCAGCTTCTGGCTTTACTAATGGATTGACGGTTAGACAGTGGTTAAGTGGACAAAGTTTTCAACAACAATTTGATTTTGGTATGGATGTATTAAAGAAATACGGAGATGTAATTGAAACGAGCAATGGATGGCAATTTGTTCCGTTTGATTAGGGAGGTAAATTAAGAAATGGAAAGATTAGTTGAAAAATTCATAGATGCATCAATTAAATACGGTGAATCAATAGAACTAGGAGAATCTAAAACGGCAAATAAGCAATCAAGTATTATAAGAAAAATTCGAAAACAATTAGTAGAGAGTTGTAAACTTGATTTACTATTCCCAAGTCTGAAACATAATAATGATTATGTTAAGTTAAACGTGGCATCTAGTTTAATAGGGATATTACCAGATGATGCGAGAGATGTATTAGGAGAATTACAGAATAGAAAAGGATTAGTTGGTTTTGAAGCTAAGATGTTTCTTCAAGAATGGGATAGAAGAAATATTAAAATTTAATTATGTTTTCACTTAAGGACACTTACCATCTAAAAAATAACCACGGTCTTTATATTAATCGTAATGGCTCTCACCGAAGATAATGTAATCCATGTAGATTAATTTGAAGATTTTAGGGCGAAATTAGAAAAGAAAGGATATAAGCAAGATAAATATGAAAGATGACATAAGAACGGAAAGTATGTTTCAAATGCTGAACTTGGAATTGTTTCGCTCAATGATGCAAGTAGCAATAGAATAGAAGTTCATCGTAAACGTTGCAAAGAGTATACGCGACAAGAACCAACAGGTGAAATTCATCATGGATTACCAAAAGAATTTGTTGCATGGTTTGCAAGTGAAGGTAGAGAATTAGATGTGAATAGTGGAGAATTATATTATGACTTACATAAGAAAGAGAGGAAGACAAGATATGCATGAGATACATAAATTACCAACACTGATAAAAGCCACTATTGTTGTAATAGTGGTGCTAGCAGGAATTATGAGTTATACCAGAAATTATTACAAACCTGTATATGAAAGGACAAAAGCCATATCATATGCAGAAGTGGATTCCGATGTGGTAGGTTATCCGGCGGGAGAGGATATACCGATAGCTAAGTCCGTGGAGGATATTAAAAAATATGAGTATTTTACCATTGAAATTTCAGAAGAAAATATAATGTCTACAAGATGTTTTAAAATAAAAGAAGAATCTAAGGCGGGAATCAAAACAAATAGAACCACATCAGGGCGTCACAGAAGCAGCTCCACAATTAAAATACTCCAGGCATTTTCCTATAAACAAGACTTAAAGGGAGATATCAGGTATAAATTAAGGCAATTGAGATTTAATATGGAACAAGTTGGTTACGGTGAATATTTTATTGTAACTTTGGAGAGTGGTGAGAAAGTCAAGGTATGGATGGACCCATTGTTACTGGATATAAAAAAGAAAGAATATATAAAATTACCGGTTTGTACTTATTCTATGGGAAACTATTATGGTACGCTTGATAAATTAGGAGAGCAGCAAGGCGTATCGGAGGAAAACAAATCTCTTTATATAGATGCCATAGGACGATGGGAACAGCAGGAAACAGAAACAGTGGATCCGTTTGAACAACTTATGATTACCTTTATTATTATTGCGGTTATTTTGGCAATAGTTATTTATGTGAATGCAAAAATAAAGAGCAAAATAGGAAGATAAAAGGAATAATAAAGACGGCAGTGGCGGTACCAATGGAGATGATGAAAGAAAACAGCACCACGATGGTGACTCTGTTAATATAGGCAACAAATAAATTTTTATAATATCATAAAAATGAAAAAGCATCCAAAAAAGTACCGAATGGCGTGATTTTAACAACGAACGGAAAATAGAAAACATCAAAAATCGCCGAAAACCCCGTAAAATCAACAAATTGTAAAAATTAGACAATATTTTCGTTGCGAAAAATGCACCGCTTAGTTCCAAGAAGAAAAAATTGAAATAATTATGATACAATATCTTAGGCAAGTCAGAACAGAGCAATCGTAATGTTAGGACGTTGCTTTCAATAATAACTGTTTCCTGTTTCCGAAAAAAAATAACACCAAACTTTGCTAAGAAACAGGCGACAGTTAAATTGTTGTTCAACAATATGTATTGTCAGTGAAGAAAGGATAGATATGCGTAAAGAAAATTCGGTATTCCGAACCAAATTTATTACAGAATCCGGATGCTGTATAAAAAATCAGGATTACTTTGATTTTGTGGAATTAGAGGATTTTTCTTGTTATTGCATTGCAGATGGGAATGAGAAAGATTTAAAGAGCGAAAGTGCCAAGCTTGCAGTAACCGCTGTAATAACAGCATTTCGTGAAAATCCCGGCTGCAGTAAGAGGTTGGCAAAATATTATATGTGGGAAGCACATAAAAAACTTCATAATGGCAAGGAGAAAGCAGCTATAGAAACCAGCATGGTAATTCTTTTGACGGATTATCAAAAGGCTCTTTGGATTAGCATAGGAAATACCAAATTATTTGGAATCCGTAATGGAAATATCAAGTGGAAGGCAAAAGAGAGTTATTTAGGGCAGTCTGGGGAATTTGAGCCTGTTGTAGATAAAAAGCGAAAATTAAAAGACGGTGACATATTTGTCCTTTATACAAGGGGAGCATGGAAAAATATAGGAAATAAAGAACTGATAGAGGCAGCAGAGGGAATGGATGCTCCGGAAAAGGTTTGCCGCAGGCTGGAACAAATCGTACTTGACAGTCGGCAGAATATTATAGAGAATTATACGATAGTCAGCATTTTTATAGATAAAACATATAAAATCATGCCAAAAACACAATTGGGAAAATAAGAAATAACGGAGGTATTGTCAGGACTTAATTATGTTCTGACAACACCTCCGTTTGTAGTTCTGATTTATACAATATTCTCCGTATTACGAATGCTATAATCTCCATATCAATTATGGAGGTGAATATATATGAAAAGAACAAATTATTCCTCAGGAGCACCACTAGAAGAAAAGGTAGGATATTCCAGAATGGTGAAAAAGGGACCATTTGTGTTTATAGGGGGAACTACCTCAGTCCAGCCGGATGGAACAGTATATGGTGCTACAGCATATGAACAGGCAAAATACATTTTTGCAAAATTTGTAAAGCTTTTAAAAGAGGCAGGTGCTACACCGGAAGATGTTGTGAAGGTGGAAGCATTTATTACAGATATGAGTTATGGAAAAGAAGTGGGAGATGCATATTCAGAAGTTTTTCATGATATTAAACCGCTTTTCACAATGGTAGGCACGCCGGCATTAAACAGACCGACACAGTTTGTTGAGATTGAACTTACTGCTATTTTGGATGAAGAATAAAAGGGGAGGGCAAAAATGGTAAATTACACATGCATGCAGAATGTAAAAATAATGGTTGGTGAAAACTGCCATAAAGATATGGGCGCAGCTCTAAAAGAGGCCGGATATAAAAAGGCGTTCGTAGTTTATGACGGAGGTGTAAAGACTGCAGGAATTGTTGATAAAGTTTTAGAAAACTTAACAGGTTCCGGAATCAGTTATGCAGAGTTTGATAAAGTATTACCGGATCCTCCGGCAGAAATAGTTGATGAGGGTTTTGAAATCTGTAGAAAAGAAAAATGTGATTGTGTCATTGGAATCGGTGGAGGCAGCGCTATCGATACTGCAAAAGGAATTAACATTTTAAGAGTAAATGGCGGTCACATTTTAGAATATGCCAATCCTGAGAAGGAGATGAAGAAATCTTTAGGATTAATGAGTGTGCCTACCACATCTGGCACTGGTTCTGAACTCTCCAACGGACTTATTATTTCAGACACAAAAAATAATATTAAAGTGGCAATTCTTGCAGCTAACGGAATGAGTGAATTTGCTGTTATCGATCCGGAATTCTCATCCGGTATGCCAACAGATCTTACCATTATGACAGGGCTTGACGTATTTTCCCATGCAGCAGAAGGTTATACAACGGTATTGGCAAATCCCATGTCTGATATGATTACAGAATCTATCATGGAAAATGTAGTGAAATATCTGCCTAAGGCTGTTAAAAATGGCGCAGATAAGGAAGCAAGAACTAAGATGCATGTTGCAGCATCACTTGCGGGGTGGATGTTAGCCAATCCAAGTGCTCATGTAGGGCATTCCCTTGCGCATGTAATTGGTGGAATGTATCATATTCCTCATGGAGCCTGTTGTGCATATTCCCTTCCAGCGGTATTAGAAACAATCAGTACAGCTTTGCCGGAAAAGGTAAAGAATATTGGTGAAATTCTGGGAGCAGAATATAATGGAAGTGAGAGTGCAGAAGAAATTGGAAAAAAAGCGTCAGAGGCATACAAAAAGTTTGCATATGATGTGGTGGGCGTAAAAAGGATAGAAGAGTATGTATCGGCGGAAGCTGATATCGATGATCTTGCTGTCAGGGTAGCGAATGAGCCATTGGCTGGACTTGCACCTATTACTGTAACAAAAGACATTGCATCAGAAATGCTTACAAAAATTTTTTAAAGTTCCGATTTTTACAATTTTTTATAAAACAAAAGGAATAAGATAATTACAGAAACGAAAACAAAGAAAGACAAAGGTGTCTACAGGGGATGCCTTTGTCTTTCTTTGTTTGCAGCATAGAAAATGTTCTAGTTTTCGACAGAGGAAAGGCAGGAAAAGATATGAGCAGTAAAGTGGATTTTTTATATTTAAATGAGCAGGATATGATTGCAGCAGGTGTAAAAGACATGAAAGGCTGTGTAGAAGCCATGGAAGAAATGTTTAAGCTTTTAAAGATTGGAAATTTCCGTATGGGTGGCGCCAACGGCAATTCTCATGGCTGTATGGTTATGTTTCCGGAATCTTCTCCGTTTCCGGAAATGCCGGTAGACGGACCGGACAGAAGATTTATGGCAATGCCGGCATATTTAGGTGGCAAGTTCGATATGGCAGGTATGAAGTGGTATGGCTCCAACGCAGATAACAGAGAAAAAGGGCTGCCTCGCTCCATTTTAATGCTTACCCTAAATGATAAAGATACCGGAGCACCGTTAGCTTATATGTCCGCAAATATTTTGTCGGCTTACAGAACCGGAGCTGTTCCGGGTGTGGGATTTAAGTATTTTGCAAAAGAAGATGCAAAAGTAGTTGGTATTGTAGGACCGGGTGTAATGAGCAAGACAGCGCTGGCAGCGGTCATGGCAGTGAGACCGGGTATAAAAACAGTAAAGATTAAAGGACGGGGTAAGGCATCTTTAGACAAATTTATTGAATATGTACATGAGGAATTTCCGGGTGTAGAGGTATATGCCGTAGAAACAATCGAGGAAGCAGTAAGGGATGCAGATATTGTATCTGTTTCCACATCTTCCCCAACAGGGGATCCTATGCAGTATCCATACATTGCAGAAGAATGGATTAAGCCGGGAGCAATTATTGAAACAACGGCAGCCTTAAGATTTGACGATGATTTCATTATCAATCGTGCAAGGACAGTTACGGATAATATTAAATTATACGAAGCCTGGGAAGAAGAAATGAAGCCAAATGCTTATAACACCATACCGATTCCAGCTGTACATGTTATGGATTTAATTGCAGAGGGCAAGATGACCACAGACCAGATTGACGATTTGGGAGATGTCTTATTAGGAAAGATTCCGGTGCATAGAAAAGAGGATGAAATTGTTATTTACTCGGTGGGCGGCATGCCGGTAGAGGACGTGGCATGGGGAACAGTAGTGTACCGTAATGCTTTAGAAAAAGGAATTGGAACTAAGTTAAACCTTTGGGAAACACCGGAATTAGCCTAGTTCATTGATATCGTGGAAAGGAAGGGATAGATATGCGAATTAAGGAACATCCGATTTTAGGAGAACCACAAAAAGGAAAGAAAGTAACATTTATGTATGATGGAAAACCCATGGAGGGATATGAAGGTGAACCGATTGCGGCAGCACTGAGAGCGGCTGGAGTGATGGCACACAGACATACTAAAAAATATGATAAGCCCCGAGGAATTTTCTGTGCAATTGGAAGATGTACAGACTGCGTTATGGTGGTTAATGGAAAGCCAAATGTAAGAACCTGTATTACACCATTAGAAGAAGGCATGACAGTGGAAACTCAGTATGGTGTCTCAGCCAAAAGTCATTAGGAGGTATAGACATGAAAAGATATGATTTGATTGTAATAGGTGCAGGACCAGCTGGTTTATCCGCAGCCATAGAGGCAGCCAAAAGAGGCATGAAGGTAGCAGTATTTGACGAAAATGCAAAGCCGGGCGGTCAGTTGTTTAAGCAGATACATAAATTTTTTGGATCTAAGGAACATAAAGCAAAAGTCAGAGGTTTCCGCATCGGCGAAGAACTGTTAAAAGAAGCTTCCGAGGCAGGGGTAGAAGTAGTGTTAAATGCTATTGTCATTGGTCTGTTTCAGGAAAAAGAAATTACGGTAAAAATCAAGGATAAAGTACAGCATTACAAGGGAGACGCCGTAATTATTGCTACAGGTGCCTCTGAAAATATGGTAACTTTCAAGGGCTGGACCTTACCGGGAGTCATTGGAGCCGGAGCAGCACAGACTATGATGAATTTACACGGTGTTATGCCGGGAGAAAAAGTTCTTATGCTTGGAAGTGGTAATGTAGGTCTGGTGGTAAGTTATCAGCTGTTGCAGGCAGGATGTGAAGTAGTGGCAATTGCAGATGCAGCACCGAGAGTTGGCGGTTATGGAGTTCACGCTTCTAAAGTTGCAAGATGCGGTGTACCGTTCTATATGTCACACACTATTGTGGAGGCAGAAGGGGATGATCATGTAACCGGTGTTACAATCGGTGAAGTGGGACCAGACTGGAAAGTGATTCCTGGTACGGAAAAACATTTTGATGTGGATACCATTTGTCTTGCAGTTGGTTTATCGCCAATGTCACAATTAGCCAATATGGCAGGCTGTCAGATGGAGGATAACCCAAAGAAGGCGGGATTTGTTCCGGTAATAGATAAATACGGTGAAACTTCTGTTCCGGGTATTTTTGCCGCAGGTGATGTATCCGGTATTGAAGAAGCAAGCTCTGCTATGATTGAAGGAAGAATTGCCGGGGTTGCTGCAGCATACCGACTTGGATTTATTGAAAAGAAAGAATTGGAAACAAAGACAGAAGAATTGGAAAATGCTTTGTCAGGACTTCGTCAGGGAATGTTTGCACCGGAAAACAGAGGTAAGAAAATTGAAACCACGGAAGAAGGTTGTGCGATTTCTGAAAACCTCTTAAAGAATGGATTTGTGGCAGAGGATGAAATCGAACGGTTCCCAGGGGTTACAAAAGCAAAAGGTATTCATCCGGTGATGGAATGTACACAGAATATTCCGTGTAACCCATGTCAGGATGCCTGTCCAAAGAAATGTATTAAAATCGGTGAGAAAATCACATCTCTCCCGGCGGTTGATGAGTCAGTGGAATGTATTGGATGTGGTATGTGTGTAGCATCCTGTTCCGGTCAGGCAATCTTTTTGGTAAATGATGATTATGAAGATGGATATGCAACCGTTACCATGCCTTATGAATTTTTACCACTTCCGGTGAAAGGTGACAAGGGAAGTGCTTATAACAGAGCAGGTGAAAAAGTGTGTGAGGCTGAGGTAGTAGAAGTTCGTACTTCTCCGGCATTTGATAAGACAAATCTTCTTACCATAAAAGTGCCGGCAGATATGTCAATGAAGGCAAGATTTTATAAGGCGGAGGTGTAAACCATGGTAAACGATAGAAGCAGAGATATAGGAGAATATATAGAAGCGGAAGATGATGATATGATTATCTGTCGCTGCGAGGAAGTAACTAAAGGTGAAATCAGACGTGCAGTACATGCAGGTATGTATACCTTAACTGATATCAGAAGATTTTTAAGAACGGGAATGGGACTTTGTCAGGGACAGACCTGCGCAAAGCTGGTAAAAGGAATTGTGGCAAGAGAGCTTGGCGTGTCACCGGCAGAATTAGAGCCTGCTACCGCAAGAGCTCCAATGCGTCCCATAGAGATGAAAGTTATGGCAGATGATTTAGAGGAGGTGGAGTAAATGAGTAATTGTGCAGATGTAGTAATTATTGGTGCCGGAATTATTGGCTGTTCCACAGCTTATAATCTTGCAAAAAAAGGACAGAAAGTAATTGTATTAGAAGCCAGTGATAATATTGGAAATGGCGGCTCCACAAGAAATGGCGGAGGTGTAAGACAGTCTGGACGTGACCCGAGAGAACTGCCTTTAGTAATGTACGGGATTAAAAATCTGTGGCCGAATTTAAACGAAGAACTTGGCGTAGATGTGGAATATTATCAGGAAGGGAATTTACGTCTTGGTAAGACAGAGGAGCATATTAAAACGTTACAGGGACTTACAGATAGAGCAGTTAAGTGTGGACTGGATGTAAAAATGATTTCCGGTGAAGAAGCCAGAGAAATTTGTCCATACTTATCCGAAGTAGTTATCGGGGCAAGTTGGTGTTCCACCGACGGTCATGCCAACCCCTTAGTGGCAACTCTTGGATTTTATAAGAGAGCCAGAGAACTGGGGGCACAGTTTATTACCGGTGAAGAAGTTATTGAACTTCAGAAAATCAAAGGTAAAGTCAGAAAAGTTATCACAAAAAATAATGTATATGAAGGAGAAAAAGTCATTGTTGCAGCAGGTTTCGAGAGTAGAAGAATCTTAAATACCGTAGGAATTGATGTGCCAATGACACATGTACTGTTAGAAACACTGGTAACAGAAGCAGTACAACCGTTGTTCTACCAGATGCTTGGTACTGCAGCGGCAGACTTTTACGGTCATCAGAGTACTCATGGCTCTTTTGTATTTGGTTTAAATTCAGGTCTGGAGCCATATGCAAAACCGGGCAGACCGGTAAGTTCATCTTTGGCAGCCTCGGCGGCCTGTAGAGGAATTATGAGCTATTTCCCGATTCTTTCTGATGTAAAAATTGTAAGAACCTGGGCAGGTTGGATGGATTCTTGCGCAGACCATGTACCGGTGATTAGCAATGTGGATGAAGTACCGGGACTTATAGCAGCCTGTGGATTTTCCGGTCATGGCTTTGGAATTGCTCCAACGGTAGGTATGCTTCTTTCTGAGCTTGCTATGGAAGAGGAATTGACATTAAGTCTGGATGAACTTCGGTATGACAGATTTAAGGCAAAATAGAAAGGATAAATATTGGTATATATCAGCACATATGCGAAGGAGGTTGACATTATGGAAAAGAAATTAGGACTGCCAAGTGCCATAGCGGTTGGGGTTGGACTTATTGTTGCATCCAGTTGTCTGTTGTCGTTAGGGCAGGGAATTGGACTGGCAGGAAAAGGATTTATCGTATCTATGTTTATTGTTTTGATACTGAATATTTGTCTTGCATTATCATTTAACGAACTATACAATATTATGCCAAATGTAGATGGTGGATTGGGACAGTATACAAAGGCAGGACTTGGTTCTGTTCCCTCTATGATTGCTAATATCTCAGCATATGTGGTAGTGAATCTTTTGGCAGCATCTGTTGAAATTGCTATGTGTGGTATTGTGGTGAATTCCACATTTTTACCACAGGTGCCGGCACCGGTAATCAGTGTTTTATTTCTGATATTACTGGCATTTGTAAACTATAGGGGAATTGATATGTTTTCAAAGATACAAAATGTAGTAGTTTCCCTGTTGTTATTATCCCTGATAGGTATGGGAATTTGTAGTTTCTTTAAATTAGGAACAGGTACGGTGATAGAGGCGGCAGCACAGACAGAACCTGTGGTAACAGGAATGGGCGGTTATATCAGCTTATCAGCAATGGCATTTTGGCTGTTTATTGGTATTGAATTTGTCATTCCGGTGGCAAAGGATTTAAAAAATCCGAAAAGAGATGTACCTCTTGCCATGATTCTTGGAGTGACCATGCTGTTTATTATTCAGTCGGTTCTTGGCTCTGGAATGACAAATTATGTAACATTAGAAGAACTGGCTTCTTCCGATATGCCTCATATGGTATTTGCGTATAATTTATTTGGTCATGCCGGTGAGGTATGGATGGGTATTGTGACAATTTTAGCAGCGGTCAGCACTGCAAATACAGTACTTGGAAGTATTCCGAGAGTGTTGGGCGGTATGGCAGAAAATGATTTGTTTCCGTCAGTGTTTACAAAGAAAAATAAGCATGATGTAAATATTGCAGGATTATTGTTAATTGCCATTGGAGATGGAATCTTAATTATAACCGGATTTACCGATTCCTCCACGTTATCCACATTGCTTCTTGCAGCTTCCTGTTTCTGGTTAACTGCTTATGCTTTGATAAACCTTACTGTGCTGATTTTAAGAAAACGTTTCCCGAATTTGCCGGAGAGAAATAAAAAGCTTACGCTGTTTGGAATTCCGCAGGTGCTTGCCATCATTGGTGATATTTATATGATTGTAAATATTGCAGAGGGTGATGAAAGAATTTTCATCTTCAAGCTGTATGGAATTATTTTGGTAATTATGATTGTATTTGCGGTTGTGTGGGTGAAATGCGTGAAGAAACAGCCAATGTTTCAGGGGGCTACGTTGGAGGAAATTCGTAGTATGAAGTAGAGCAGACATTGCAATTTATTTGTTTCGGGGACGCTCATAAGTGGGTACACTTCTTACTTGGTAGGCAGAGGGCACGAGAATGCGAACAAACTGTCAACGGCGGCTAAGACGTTCCAGAAGGCTGTCACGCCTAAGCCGCCCTAGACAGTGGATTTTGCATTCGCTAAAAACGCCTCTCAAATTGCCTTCCAAGGAAGAAGTGTTCCCACTTATGAGCTGTGCTTCGAAAACCACTAAATGTGAAATGCATCGTGGCAATTTGACGTGCACATTTTAGCAGCAAAGTTGAGTTGTTTCGTTCAAACTTACGTTTTTTCATGAACAGCTCATAGGCGATGCCACTTCTTCTCCAAAAGGCGATTCAAGAGGCGTTCTTAGCGGATGAAAAATCCACTGTTTACGGAGATTTAGGCGCGACGCCGTTGCGGAGCGGCTTAGTCGCAGTTAACAGTTAGTTTGCAGCAGCGCTGCCTCTGCCTTTTGGAGAAGAAGTGGCATTGCCTATGAGCGTCCGTGAAACCAATAAGCTGAAGTGTAATTTGAAAAAAGGATTGACATTTTCCCTAAGAAATTATAGTATGAATAAGTAAAAAGAATACTATTAGTGGAAATTTTAGGGACAAAGATGTTCACATGGCAGATGTGGGTCTTTGTCCCTTTTGTATTGGATAAAAGCGTAGATTAGATAAGCGAGGGATACTTATGGCAGCGGAAAGCATTATGAAAACAATTCAGCCATATTTTGTGATGGCAACACCGGAATATCATAAGGGAATTGTAATGAATTATGGAATTTTGCATTTTTATGATTATTATAAGAATGCGGATTTGGAAAACAGGATTATGGTGGTTCCCGATGGGTGTATTGATATTATGTTTGAAAAAGATGCCAGTGGAATTAAGGCAAGAGTTGCAGGAACTGTTTTGGAAAAAACCATGGTAGAAAACAAAAATGGTAAAGAATATTTTGGGGTGCGTTTTCTGGCAGGGGAACTTCCGGCCATTGTGAATGCCAGTATGAAAGATTTTGTGCAGAATGAAATTAATTTAGAAGATGTGGTACGGGACAGGGATTTTCTAAAACGCATGGAGGAGGCTTACGATAAGGGTGAGTGGATGGAAGGATTTTTAAAATTCTATAAAGAAGCCTTTGACAAGCAGGCCTCTTGCACGGAAAGAGGAAATACCAGACAATTGGTGGAGTATATGAAAAATCAGATTATCTCTACAAATGGAAATGTTTCGGTAAGTGAGTTGGCAGAGCAGACCGGGTATACCGAGCGGTATATTAATAAAGTATTTAAGCAGAATATGGGAATTAATCCCAAAACTTTTGGGATGATTATGAAGTTTCAGAAAGTAATACAGAAAATCAATCAGGAAGAGGACTGTAAGTTGACAGATATTGGTGCCGATGTAGGATATTATGATCAGTCCCACTTTATCAGAGATTTTAAAAAATATGCGGCTCTAACGCCAAAGGAATATCGAAAAATGATTTTAGAAAATAATTACAACAGAAGAATGAGCGTAAAAAAAGTGCAGGAATAAGGAGAATATAATTATGAAAAGAAAACCATGGATTGGCTGTATGCCTTTGGTGGATAAAGAGAGAGAAAGTTACTGGATGCTGCCGGGATATATGGAGGGGATTGCTTTGGCAGGCGGACTTCCAATTATGTTGCCTTTGACAGAGGAGGAAAATGTAATTGCACAGTTGGCAGAGCAGTGTGACGGTTTTCTGTTGACTGGCGGGCAGGATGTTTCACCCAAAATGTACGGGGAGAAAAAATTGCCGGTATGCGGTGAATGTAGTGAAGAAAGAGATAAAATGGAACAACTGCTGCTTTCCTGGGTTCTGGAATTAGATAAACCTGTTTTGGGGATTTGCCGGGGAATCCAGTTTCTAAATGCAGCTTTGGAGGGAACACTGTATCAGGATTTGCCCAGTGAGCTTCCAAGCAATCTAGAACATCATCAGAAACCGCCTTACTATGTTCCTTCTCATAAAATAGAAATTTGTGAAGATACGCCATTACATAAATTATTGGAGAAACGGGAAATTTCAGTAAACAGTTATCATCATCAGGGGATAAAAAAACTGTCTCCATCCCTTCGGGTTATGGCATACGCACCGGAAGGATTGGTGGAGGCAGTTTATATGCCGGATAAAAAATTTGTTTGGGGAGTCCAGTGGCATCCGGAGTTCTCTTATCAGACGGATGAGGACAGCATAAAGATTTTTCAGGCATTTGTAAACGCTGCAAAGGTTTAAGTTCGTACAAATGCCTGTAGATTGTAGATAGAGAAATAGAATTAAAATCAGGCATCAGCCACATTTTTAATGATTCCGCAGGCAATGTAATTTTGCAGCGGATATTCCTCCACAGGAACGTCCTTTTCTTTGGCTAATTGTAGAAGGTGTGCCAACAGAGGATTGTGTTTTGCGCCGGGGCAGACCAGCAGTTTCCATGGAACACGACGGATTAGCACTCTGGTGGCCTCACCAATGCCAGGCTTAATAAAGTTAATATTATCAATGTGGAAATGCTTTGCAATGTTTTCCACCTCGCTTAGTCCGGTAATGCCAGACGGGGTGGTATCCACAAGCTTTGTATCATAATCAAAGTGACGTTCGATAGCATCAATAAATTCATAGGATAAATCTTCCTCTATCAGCTCAGAATAAAATACGGCTCCATGAAAATCATCTTTACCAATGATATCAGAACGTAAGAAGGTACGGCTGATTAATCCTGATACGGTGCTGTTTAAGCAAGAACTTGGTATCAGAATATCTTCGTGGGTTCCGCACAAATCTGTGATGTTGGCAGGGTCAGAAAGAACGGCCAAAGTTGGATTTAATTCCGGATAAGGTTTCAGAGCCTGCTTTAATTCACGCTGAATGGCGCCCTTTCCAATCCAACCGTCCACAAAGCGCACTGATTTTGGCTGGTGACGGTCTAATATATAATGAATGGCATTTTCATCAATTCCACGGTCACGGATAATGGAAATGGAATAATGAAATACGGAAATATTATATTTATGTTCCAAATAGCGCTTGATTAAGATACCAATTGGAATTCCGGCACGGGCAAGAGATACCAGTACAATTTCCGAGAAACTCCGGGATTCTTGCCGGAAATCTTCCTGTATGGAAGCATATATTTTTTCTGCCGCCCGACATACAGCATCTGCGGTGGTTTGTGCGTAGGCATTCAGGGCAAAATGATAGGCCTCCATGTATTTTTGTGTAGGTTTGTACTCTAAGGGTAACATTTCACAGTAGTGGACTCCGGATTGAATCAGCTGTTCTCGCTCCTTTGTTGGTAAAGGAGTAACCAGTCCGGAAATGTCTTTTAATAGTAATGTTACGTCACGGTCAAGATAGCTACTTTTCATAGGTTACCTCCAGATAATATGTATGATTCTGTCACAATGGTGGAGTGCAAGAATCTGGGCAATCTCCTCCATGGCAGTGGTGTGTTTTGTGCTGTCCGTTAACACAAGGCATAGGTCGTAAGTGTCTAGATTATACAGATATGTGGTACGGTTTTGTTCGTAGAAGCTGGTAAGTTCATAACGGCTGTGCAGCGGATAATTTTCTTCGCTGCTGGGCAAAATGGGACTTCTGGTGGTGGCGTGAAAAAGTACCTGGTTGTCCGTATGTCTTTCTATATAATTGCCCAGGCAGATTCCGGCATACATCAGTTCTTCCGTGCCCAGCACTAAGATACGTTTTTCCGAAATGTCTGCAAGGTTTGTTTCCAACAGAACTTTTTCGGACAACTGTCTGCAAAGCTTTTGATAGTCTGGTGCCATTACTCCCAGTCTGGTGTTTTGATAATTGCCCGGATATAGTACCTTGATGGTTTGTTGGCCTGCATCTTTTGTTGCTGTGGTTTCCGGCATAAATTTATTTTCAGAAAGTTTGCGGCAGCAGAAGCGTAAGGATTCCTCATAAGTATATTCAGACAAAATCTTCTCATAATCGTAGGCCGGAACAGACAGAAGGTAATGAATGGAAATTCCCTGTGCCTGAAGCAATGCTCTCTTTTCTTCGCCCATACCATTTAAAATGGAAGCAATTCCAAAGGAAAAGTGGTAGTCAGGATAAGTCTTTTTCAGAACACGAATAAAGTTTTCAATGGTTTTACCGGTGGTTACCTCGTCTTCAGCAAAAATAATATGAGTATCCGGCTGTAAATGTTCATCTAAAAAATCACGAATTACCATCTGGTCCGTGGCGTGGCTGTGTTCTTCATTAAAATATAAAAATTCTTTTCCTTCAAAGTGTTCTCTGGTGGTCTGAATATAAGCGGTAGGAAAGGGGGCACACACAGCAAGCCCCATACCGATTGCAGTGGCAGTTTCGGCAAAACCGATAATTAATGTGTGTTCATATGTGTAATCCGGTTCTTTAAAAACACGTTCTGCCAGTGCGGCAAAAAGTGCCAGACACTGGGAAGGTACTGCTGGTATATGTTTTCCCTGTAGAGGATTTACCAAAAGAAAAGGGCGTTTGGTATTGTTATCTCTTTTGGCAATGGTAATTAAATTATTTTCACTGTAATTCATCTATCTCACTCCATATATTTTTGCAAGTAAAATCTGCTTTTTAGCCCAGTTGGTGTGGGTTTTCATTTCGTTCATTCGTGTGCCGGAAGCACTTTTGCTGACGCTGACCAATGGGCTTTCAAAGTTTAGAATATTTATGGCATCTGCCACGTCATGGGCATTTGCTTTTAAACCATTGGCAACCACGGGAATCTGATTTGGGTGAATAATGGTTTTTCCGATAAAACCGTTTAACATATCCATACGAAGCTCATTTTCCAATCCTGTTTTCCAATTGTCATTTTCATCTGCAAAATATTCCCAAACTGGTGCGGAGATTACAAAATCATCAAAAAAATACGTTACAATATCACTTAAAACACTGGCAATTGGTTTGATGTCATAAATAGTTTCATTGGCATTGCGCCGTATGCCGAATAAATGGCATAAATCATTTCCGCCAACTCGTACATTTAATACATACTCACGACAAGAAAGAAGCAATGTGTGAAGGTTTTCTAAGGTTTCATATCGTGTGCGGTAGGAAACCAGTTCACCACTTTCTAAAATAGGCATCATATAAATTTTGTGTGAACTGCTTTTATTAATTTGTTGGATTTCTTCTATATAATATGGTGCATTTTCCGGTACAAATTTTGGAAGAATAAAACCACTTAACAGCTGACTGCTGTCAGAAAGCATTTGATAAAGCTTTTTAATTTGCTTTGGACTGCGCACTCGAATAAACAGTTTGGGAAGAAAAGGAAGTTTTTCCTGATTTTCATAGATTTTATGAAAAGTTTCCGTAACAGTCTGCTCCCCCAACTCCACTGCATTATCATCAATGGAATCCTCCAGACACAATGCTAAAGAATAGCTGTTTCCCCATATGCCGGATAATAGTTTTTCATAAATTTCCGAGTTTGTTCCCGGCGAATACATCAATGCTCCCACCCGATATGCATCTATAAGGGAAGCATCAAGCTGTTTGACAAAAGTATCTATTGTTTCTATATTATTCATTATTTTACCCCTTTTAAAAACTTATAACTATATCATATGTTCTATGTATGGCAAATCATACCATAAATATTAAGAAAAGTAAAATTAAGAATTCGTGAATTGTCACAGCTATTTTTGACACTGTAACCTAATATGTGATACCATAAGAAAAAAGTATGAGGAGAGATAAAAGAAGTGGAAATTGTAAAAAACATTGTATTGCTGGTAATTGGATTTGTGTTACTAATCAAGGGGGCGGATTATTTTGTAGAAGGAAGTTCGAGTATTGCAAAACGCCTGAAGGTGCCAAGTATTGTGATAGGTCTGACAATTGTGGCAATGGGAACTAGTTTTCCGGAATTATCAGTAAGTTTATCGGCGGCACTTAGTGGTTCTAATGCAATTGCTATTAGTAATGTTATTGGTTCTAATCTGTTTAATTTTGTAGTGGTTTTAGGCGCTTGTGCGTGTTTTTGTCCGGTTCCGGTGGATAGAGGCGTTATGAAAAAAGAATTTCCGTTTTCTGTGTTGATGTCTGTATTGTTGGCATTGATGTTTTTGGATAATATAAATCCACTTGCAAAAAAAGCAAACACAGGTATGGGAACTCTTTCTAGAGCAGATGGAATTATTTTACTGATATTATTTGTGGTGTTTTTGGTAGTTACTGTGAAAATAGCACTGGAAAACCGAAGTCAGCAAAGCGGAGAAGAGGGAAAGATGAAAAATATCCCGGTAAGCATTCTCTGTATTCTGGGAGGCGTTGTTGCCATTAAATTTGGCGGGGACTTTGTGGTGGATAGTGCAAAAGCAATCGCACTGACAGTTGGAATGTCGGAAACGTTGGTGGGACTTACAATTGTAGCAGTTGGAACCAGCTTACCAGAGTTAGTTACGTCCTTGGTAGCAGCAAGAAAAGGCGAAACGAATTTGGCAGTAGGAAACGTGTTAGGGTCTAATATTTTTAACATTTTATTTATTCTTGGAACATCTTGCACAATTTGTCCCATTGCAGTTGGCGTGCAGAGTTTTATAGATATTACAGTGTTGATTATCTTAAGTCTGGTTACGTTTGCCTTTTCTCACTCTAAGGGGAAAATTGACCGGGCAGAAGGAATTACCATGCTTATTATGTATGTAATTTACATGGCATATGCTATTTTAAGATAAAAAAGGAATGGAGGGGTAAGGGTGAAGCTGGAAGTACAAATGAATCAGTCGCAGATAACTTCCTTAAAAGAATTTGCCACACTGGAAAACAGATACAACAATGGAAATAAGCCCACGGTATTTATCATACAGACAGGAATCGCAGATGAAGCTTCATTTTTGCAGGAAATAAAAGAAACAGACCAGAAACTGGCGGATATTGATAAAAATGCAAAAGCATGGTATTTCCGTACCGGACTGTTAGACAGTTTTGTGGAGCCGGGAAAAAGAGAACAATATCTTGCTATCGCTGAAGAATGGATGACGGCAAAAGGGATGCTTACAGAACGTCATCTTCCATTTGAGTTTGAAAATGGACTGTGGAACGAAGCATATAAAGAAGCCATGAGCCGGATATTAGAAGAGTATGGAAAGCAAGAGAAAAATCCCGCAAAAGTAAAGAACTTCCTGCTTTTACTTTTTAGTAGAATAGACAACTATTTTCCGAAACTCTTTAAAAATACAAAGATTCTTTCCAAATTTCCCAAATTTGTGTATACAGGAGTGTGTGGTACAGGGGAATACTATTTTTTGCGCTTGCTCAGTTTGTGTGGATGTGATGTTTATTGCATTCATCCGGGAACGACACTGGCTGTTAAGTCCGATGAAATTTCTTTTCACGCACAGATGATAAAAAGGGAACAGGAATTTCAGGGAAAAATTCCTGCATACAACCCGGAGATAATAGCAGCACAGCGAAAAGAAGCAAAAAGTGTAACAAAGAGCAGCAGACCTATACCGGCTGCTATGGAAACAAGTGTAAATTTGCAAAGACCAGAATCAGTCAGGGAGGGCGTCCACAAAGAACTTTCTTATGAGGAACTGGCAGGAATGGCAAGTTCTGTAGTGATGATTGTGGTGTATAATGAGAAGAAAGAACCTTTTGCATCCGGTTCTGGAGTACTGATTAATAATGATGGTTATATTTTAACAAACTTCCATGTGGTGCGTGGGGCAGTAGCCTATGCAGTGCGATTAGAGGAAGAGGAAGAACCAAGGTTCACGACAGAGTTGATTAAGTATCATCCGGAAAATGATCTGGCATTAATCCGTATCGAGCCTGTAAACCGCAGACCGATTCCCATATGCAATAACAGAAAGCTGGTCAGAGGGCAGAAGGTAGTGGCAATCGGCAGTCCTCTTGGTTTGTTTAACACTGTATCAGATGGCATTATCGCAGGCTTCCGCCAAATTGATGAAGTGTCTATGATACAGTTCACTGCGCCAACCTCCCACGGAAGTTCCGGCGGAGCATTGTTAAATCTTCAGGGAGAGCTTATAGGAATCGTCACCGCAGGTTTTGATGATGGGCAGAATTTGAATTTGGCGGTAGACTATAAAACGTTGAGAGGATTTCTTGGGAACTTTATCGATTAGGACTTGTTGCAACTTGCATGGGCGTCCGTCATATACAAATATTAAATTGCCCCGGATATTTTGACAATTTAACGAGATTTCCCCAAAATGTATTGAAAATTCCCCTTTTTTGTTGTATGATTTTCTATAATTAAGGAGGGGAAAATGAAGATAACAAAAGCGATTAAATTTAATTCACCTGTAGTATTGAGTTTTGTATTTATTTGTATTGGAGCATTTTTATTGAATATGCTTACCGGTGGATACACGAACATGCTGTTATTTACCGTGTATCGGGATTCACCTGCCAATCCATTGTTTTATATTCGAATGATAGGGCATGTGTTTGGGCATGCGGGCTGGGAGCATTTAAGTGGTAATATGATGTATATATTGTTGTTAGGTCCTATGCTGGAGGAAAAATACGGTAGCAGAAATATTACGGTGATTATTTTTCTGACAGCGGTCACTACCGGGTTGGTGAATGTGATTTTTTTCAGCTCAGGCTTGCTTGGTGCCAGTGGTGTGGTATTTGCGTTTATCATACTTTCTTCCATTACCAGTGTGAAAGAAGGCGGAATTCCGTTAACCTTTATTCTGGTGGCAGTGATTTATATTGGAGGACAGATTGTAGATGGACTTACCGTGCAGGATAACGTATCTAATCTGACACATATTATCGGTGGTATCGTGGGAGCAGCCTGTGGTATGGCATTAAATAAAAAGCAGTAGACAAGGTGAGGGAATGTTTCAAAGAACACATTTAAATAATTTTGAAGATTATTTTACCACATATAAAGAAAGAACGGAAAAAAGCGTATATTTTGGGCGCTTTACGCTGTGGAGTCTGGAAGTGGAACGTATGATTGAACGTTTTGCAGAGGAAACAATCCAGTGGGGTGTCTGTATTCAGGATAAAATCGGAAATCCGGAAGAAAAGCATTTGTCCTATTACGAAGAAATGATGGGAATGAGTTATCAGCTCAGTGTACCTTTTTTTATACAGGAATTGAAACGCTGGTTGCCAAGAATTTCAGAAGAAAAAAGGCAGATGATTGCCGAGAGTTTTTATGATATTTTAAATGGACTTGCACGCAAGGGAAAGAATGAAAATATGCAAAGAAACGCATATATAAAATATATGTGTTGGTTATATTATAAATTTGAAAGATTATTACAAAATTTCGGCAATGATAAAGTTCCTAAACTGTTGTATGCAGGAATTCCAAACGAATATGAAATGTTATTTCTGTCGGTGCTTTCTAAGGCTGGATGTGATATCCTTCTGGTGGCAGTGCAGGGAGAAGAAGCCTATCGGAAACAGGATAAGGAGTCTGAATATTCAGAAAATATACTTGTAGATGGGCAAAGTTTTCCGGAGCAATACTCGGTGCTTAAAGTGCGGGAACAATTGATAAAGAAGAAAAACGCACCTAAAATTGTGCAGCCGGTTACAGAAAAGATAATTAATACCAATACATGGATTCAGGGAAATCCATATGAGGATGTGCAACAGGAATTAAAAAGCAGAGGCAGTGAAGAAAGATTTTTTTACAACGTATTTGCGGGTATTTATGGTGTAGAGGAATCCGGTGGTTATTACCCAGAGCTGTTGAAGTGGAAATTGAAATTAGAAAGCAATCAGACCGAAGTGCTTCTAGTGGAGGAATCCATTAAAAAGCCGGACTATAATGAAATTAACAGCATTCGGCGAGGGCAGTATTCAGGGACAGAACAATTGATTTCTAGTCTGGCACCTCAGATTGTTTGTAAAGATAAAAAAGCAGAAAATTATGGAAAAGCTGCCTTTTTGAAGGTGATGGAAAAAATTGCGGACCTTCCAATACAAAAGCAGCAGAACCGGGCTATAGAACTGGTATGTCTTATGAATCGTTATCTGAATGCTTTGTTTGGTGCCGGAAGCCACAAAGCAAAAAAGCTTTTTATTTATTATGGCGAAATAAAAACAGAAACAGAAAAGCTGTTACTGTCAGCACTTGCAAAATTACCGTTAGATGTATTGCATATAAATCCGGAAGGAAAACAGGGATTAGAGATTACTGATGAACTGTTTTTTGCTAAAATGTACCCCAATACTGTGAAGAGAGAAAAGTTTCCAACCGATATAAAGAGCATGCAGTTCGAAACCGTAGCATATCAGGCAGAGCAGGAAGTCAGCAGAATAATGTATCAGGATACCGGAATGTACCGGAATCGTCAGTTTACTAAGGCTGTGCCTGTGGTGCTTCAGAATACTTATGAAGAAATCGGTATTTTGTGGGATCAGGAAGCGAAATACCGTCCAAATTTTGAAGTGTTTGAAGATAAGGTGATGGTACCGGTGATTTTCTCTAAAGTGATGGGAGTGCCGGGAAATGTTTCAGAGTATTGGGAGGATGTGGCAAAGCTTTGCACGGAGCAGACTTTTGTTATTCATGAACTTCCATATTTAGGAAATAATCCCAATCCATGGAAAGAAAAGACGCATTTGTTTTTGCAAGGCGGCAGACTTATGAGGGAGAAAGTAAAGAATCATCCGGATTATCCGTATACTTTCATCAGAGAACCTATGCAGGATTACATGCTGGAAAAGCTGCAGGAACTGATCGATGAGAAAATCATTGAAGGAACCGGCGTGGATGGCACAGAGAATTTGATTGTTTCTACCGTGTTATACATGGATAAAGCGATTCTCAGACTGATACAGGGATATGATTTTACAAAAGATATACCAAAGATTTTATTGATACATACCAAAGAAAGCAATTGTACCAAAGAAGACAGTATACTTCTTGCCTATTTAAGCCTGATTGGTTTTGATATAGCCATGTATGTTCCAACGGGTTATACGGGCGTTGAGAGGTTTTATACAAAAAAAATTGTAACAGAACACCAAATAGGCGAGTATAAATATGATTTACGCGTACCAAATTTAAATTCAGTGAAACGTTCCAGTGAAAGTCTGGTAGGACGTTTTTTTAGGAGAGGAAGGTAAAAATGGGTATTAATTTTGCAGGCACAAAGGAACCGGAAGTAGTTGCAGTACAGAAAGGGAACGAACTGGAAGTAGTGCAGGAATATAACATTCAGGCAGAGCGGGAAAGAATGACAAAGGAACTTACCAATTCCAAAGAAGTGGATGATCTGGCAAGTCAGATTAATGTATATGAGCCGGAAACCATCGTTAACTTTGGTGGAAGCGTGGCAGAAGAAATCTCGAAATGCTCTGATGTGGTTTTGAATAATGTAAACATGAGCCAGATTAATGATTCCGGTGAGATGTTAATTCTTTTATCCAAAATAATGGATAAGTTCGATATGAAAGAAATACAAGAAAATAAAGGACTGTTTGACAAGTTATTTAACAATGCAAAAAAACAGTTAGATAAAATTCTTTCAAAATACCATACCATGGGTGAAGAAATCGACAAGATATATGTTCAGTTGAAACAATATGAAGTAGAAATCAAAGATTCTAATAAAAATCTTGAGAACATGTTTCAGACCAATGTGAAATATTACAATGAATTAGTAAAATATATTTTGGCAGGAGAACAGGGAATCAGGGAAATTGATGCATATATTGCACAGCGCCGTCAGGACTTGGAAAATACCGGCGATACCTCCATTCAGTTTGAACTGACCAGCTTAGAACAGGCAAAGGTAATGTTAGAACAGAGAACACAGGATTTACGTATTGCGGAAAATGTTGCTTTACAGTCCATTCCAATGATTAAAACCATGGAATTCAGCAACATGAATCTAGTCAGAAAAATCAATTCCGCATTTATTATCACGCTGCCGGTCTTTAAACAGGCACTGTCACAGGCAATTTTATTAAAACGCCAGAGAATTCAGGCAGACGCAATGGCAGCCTTAGATGAAAAAACAAACGAAATGTTAATTAAGAATGCCCAGAATACAGTAGAGGCATCAAAATTAACCACACAGTTGGCTTCCGGAAGCTCTATTAAAGTGGATACTTTAGAAACCACTTGGAAAACTATTGTCAACGGTATTGAAGAAACCAAGGCAATTCAGGAGCAGGCCAAAAGACAGAGAGAAGAAGATCAGGTACGCTTAAATCAGATTAAAAGCGAATTTGATAAAATGTTTCATGCATAATAATTATTAAGGAGGAAAAAAGATGCCAATTAATTTAACTAAGGGACAGAAAGTAGATTTAACAAAAGGAAAACCATCATTAAAGAAATTGATGGTAGGTTTAGGATGGGATGTAAACCGTTATGATGGCGGTGCAGACTTTGACTTAGATGCGGCAGCATTTTTATTAGGAGCAGATGGCAAAGTTCTTACAGACGCAGAATTTGTATTTTATGGAAATTTAAAACATGCCAGTGGAGCAGTAGAACATATGGGAGATAACTTAACCGGAGAAGGTGACGGAGATGACGAACAGATTATGGTAGACTTATCAAAAGTGCCTGCCAATGTAGAAAAGATTGCATTCACCGTAACTATCTATGAAGCAGAACAGAGAAGACAGAACTTCGGACAGGTATCAAATTCATTTATTCGTATTGTAGATGAAACAACTAATGAAGAATTAATTCATTATGACTTAGGAGAAGATTTCTCCATTGAAACAGCAGTTGTAGTAGGTGAATTGTACAGACATAATGGCGAATGGAAGTTTAATGCTATTGGAAGCGGTTTCCAGGGTGGTCTGGTAGCACTTTGTAGAAATTATGGTGTAAATGTAGCTTAAGGAGGATAATATGGGAGTTTGTTTACAAAAAGGACAGAAAGTAAGCCTGACAAAAGATAATGCAGGTCTGGCTAAGATTATGGTAGGTATTGGCTGGGATATTAACCAGTTTGATACAGGTGGTGACTTTGATTTGGATTCCGCAGCATTTTTAGTGGGAGAAAATGGAAAAGTTACAAAACAGGAAGATTTTGTTTTCTATGGAAATTTAAAACATCCAAGTGGTGCAGTGGAACATCAGGGAGATAACCGTACCGGTGCAGGGGAAGGTGATGATGAGGTAATCAGAATCGACTTATCTAAAGTACCGGCAGAAATTCAGAAAATAGTATTTACCGTAACTATCTATGAAGCAGAAAACAGAAGACAGAATTTTGGACAGGTAAACAATGCTTTTGTGAGAATCGTAGATGAAGCAAAAAATGAAGAATTGCTGCGTTATGATTTGGGAGAGGATTTCTCCATTGAAACAGCAGCAGTATTTGGTGAATTATATAAGCACAATAATGAGTGGAAGTTTAACGCAATTGGCAGTGGCTATCAGGGAGGACTGGCAGCACTTTGTAGCAGTTATGGCGTAGATGTAGATTAGTAATAAGGGAGAGAATATTATGGCAATAAGTTTGCAAAAGGGACAAAAAGTAAGTTTAACAAAAGATAATGCAGGATTAAATAAAATCGTAGTGGGCCTTGGATGGGATGAAGCAAAGCGCTCAAAGGGATTATTTTCCTTTAAACCACAGCAGGCAATCGATTGTGATGCTTCTGTCATTATGCTCAGCAACGGAAAACTGACAGTGCCAAAGGAAGATGTGGTATTCTTTGGAAATTTAAGACATAAAAGTGGCTCTGTGCAGCATATGGGAGATAATTTAACTGGTGCCGGAGATGGCGACGATGAGCAGATTGTAATTGATTTGGCATCTGTACCAAGTCAGTACGACCGTATTGTTATTGTGGTTAATATTTATCAGGCAGTTCCAAGACATCAGCATTTTGGAATGATTGAAAATGCATTCTGTCGTGTTGTTGATGCAAGAAATAATCAGGAGTTGTGCAGATATAATTTAACAGAAAATTATAGTGGTATGACTTCTATGATATTTGGCGAAGTATACAGACACAATGAGGAATGGAAATTCAATGCCATTGGTCAGGGAACTACAGATCCGGGACTTAGCGAATTGATTAAAATGTACTTGTAAAAGTAGTTTGTGAAATGAAATACGGCATATACCATATGGGGTATATGCCGTATTTCATGCAAGAAGTTGCTTGATGGTAAAGGAGAAATGAATGGTCTATTTTTGTTCAGATTTGGATAATACGCTGATTTATTCTTATCGGCATGATATTGGAAAAGAAAAAATACTGGTGGAAACCAAAGAGGGAAAAGAACTTTCTTACATGAGTAAGACTTCCTATGAATTATTGCAGGCAGTGGTAGCGGAAAAAGAGCTGGTTCCACTTACTACCCGTTCTCTGGAACAGTATTTTCGAATTGATTTTGGCAGTCGGGTAAAAATAAAATATGCCTTAACGTCCAATGGTGGAATTTTGCTGGAAGATAATAAAATCAACGAAGACTGGTTTCGGGAAACAAAAGAAATTGTAAGTTATGCAGAGGAAGAAATGCAAAAAGGAATTCAACTATTAAAAAAGGATGAGAATGTATGCTTTGAGATAAGAATGGTGGATGAAGTATCTGTGTTTACAAAAAGTAATAACCCAGAAGAAACCATGAAAAGATTAAAAGAAACTTTGGATACGGATATCGTAGATATTAGTAACAATGGAATCAAGGTGTATATTTTTCCAAAAACAATAGATAAAGGTTCCGCTCTGCGGCGTTTTCGTAATTATGTAGGGGAAAATCATTCTTTTATTGCGGCAGGGGACAGTTCTTTTGATGTATCTATGCTTATGGCAGCAGACACAGGATTTTGTCCGGAAAATCTGGAAATTCCGGAGAGTGCAGAGAAAGAGAGCATTGTGAAACTGCCAGATAACAGATTTACGGAGGAAATGTTACAGAGGGTATTGTGCTTATAAAAAATGGAACAGAAAGTTTCGATAAGGAGAAAACAATGGAATACATATATCCAGATTATTATAAAAAATTTCAATGCATTGCCGGAGAATGTGAGAATACCTGTTGTGCCGGCTGGGGCATTGTGATAGATGACAAATCATTAGAAAAGTATAAAAAATATCCGGGAAGTTTTGGCAGCCGTCTGCACAATTCCATTGACTGGAAAGAGCAGTCTTTTGAACAGACAGAGAAGCGCTGTGCATTTCTAAATGAAGATAACTTGTGTGATATATACAGCGAAGCGGGAAAAGATATGCTGTGTAAAACATGTAAAAGGTATCCAAGACATTTAGAGGAGTTTGAAAATTTGAGAGAAGTGTCCTTATCCTTGTCTTGCCCGGAGGTGGCGAGAATGATTTTAGGAAGAAAAGAAAAAGTCACCTTTGTGAGTTCCAGACGGGAAACAAAAGAGGAGGAATATGAAGAATTTGATTTCTTTCTGTTTACAAAATTGCAGGAGATAAGGGATTTTCTTTTGGAAATTGTGCAGAAGGAAAGTTTATCTTTAGAGTACCGTTTATCTTTTTTGCTTGCAGCCAGTCATGATATTCAGGGAAGAATTCGAAAGAATAAGTTGTTTGAAATTGATAACTTACTAGCCAGGTATGAAAAAGAAGGTTTTAAAAAGAAAGCAGAGAAAAAATTTGAAGAATATCAGGGCTGTCCCGCAGAGAGTTATGAAACAAAGAAAAAGATATTTACCAATTTGTACGAACTGGAAGTTTTAGATGAAAACTGGACAAAGCGTCTGAAAGAATATGAAAAACTTTTATATACTCAGGGCGAAGAGGTTTATCATAAAAACAGACAGGAGTTTCGCAGCTATTATAAAAATCAGGAATACCAATATACGCAGATTATGGTTTATTTCTTATTTGGATATTTTAGTGGAGCTGTGTATGATGAAAATGCCTATGATAAGGTAAGATTTGCAGTGGTAAATACACTTTTAATACAAGAATTAGACCTGGCATTGTGGATAAAGGAGGGCAAAAAGCTTGACCTATGTGGACAAGTGGATTTAGTACACCGTTTTGCCAGAGAAATGGAACATTCGGATCCGAACCTTCAGGAGATGGAAGTTATGATAGGATATCAGGAGGAGTATTCTCTGGAGAATCTGTTATATTGTGTCTGGAATTAAATGATGAAGAAACGTATGCTTTAAAAGAGGAGAGATAAAATGGATTATGAAAAACTAAGTAAAAATGCACTGGGGTGCATGTACGTGGCAACATGGATTGGAAATGGAATTTGTCTGGCAATTTTGGCGGCAATTCTTAAACTATTGATTATGCCTAACAATATTACCATAGCAAAGTATGTTATTTATTTTCTTATGGCAATGCTGATATGTAATATGGTGCTGGGACCCATATTCCGTTTTCACCGTTACCGATATCGTATTACTCCGGATTGTATTGAAGTTAAGGAAGGATATATTAACATTACCAGAACCATTGTACCAATGGAACGACTTCATAAAATCGAAACACAGAGAGGACCTATTGACAGAATGTTTGGAGTGACAAAAGTCAGTGTTACTACTGCGGGTGGCGATGTAACTATACGTTTTTTAAAAGAAGAAAGGGCGCAGGAAATTGCAGATATTTTAACAAAGCATATAAATGAAATTGCAGGTGCTCAAAAGGAGGCAGTGGATTAAATATGGAGAATTGTAAATTTCGCTGTCATATCAGCATTTTGTTAGAACAGATGAAAGGACTTCTGCTGGCATTGGTGCTGATAGCTTTTAATGCAGCCCAATCCATTGCGAACCAGGACAGTCAGGAGTTAAAAGAAATGTCCAGTACTGAGGAAGCTGTTCCATGGGGCATTATTTTAGCGGTTATTGCAGGTCTATTTTTGTTGTATGTGTTTTATTGCTATCTTGTATGGTCTAAAACCTGGTTTTATGTGAAAGAGGGAAGTCTGGTTTGTGAAAGAAATACGCTGAACCGTAATGTGAATACCATAGGTATAAAAAATATTTCTAATATTAATATAGAGCAAAATATTTTGGAACGTATTTTAGGAACATGTAAAGTGAAACTAGATACCAACAGTCTTTCTACAGCAAATAAAAATGATATTTCCATAGTTTTAAAGTTTAAGGATGGCAAAACATTGAAGGCATATCTGTTATCCGTTCTCAATGAAGGTACAGAAAATGAGTTATTGGAAGAAGGGCAGCAGGAAGAGGATATGGTGTATGATGTGGTGGCATCCACAGGTGATATCATACGTCACGGGTTCTTAATGCTTTCGCCTTTTGCGTTACTGTCATTTCTGGTTTCAGTGGTTCTAATAGTCAAGGAAATAAGGGAGGCGGTTCTTTTTACAGATTTTGCAGGTAGTATTTTGACAATTTTTGTAAATATGATAGCAGTATGTATGATACTTTTTTCGGCAGTGGGAAGTATGATGAAAGGATTTTTCAGTTATTATGGGCTGAAGGCCAAAAGAGTAGGAAATAAACTTTATTTATCTTATGGATTTTTCAAAAAGACAGAATTTGAAATTCCAGTGGATAAAATCAATGCAGTGGAAGTAATCCAGCCTTTCTTTTGTAGAATCTTTCACAGGTATTGTGTGGAACTGATTAATGTTGGTATGACAGATGGAAATGCAGATACAAAATCCCATTTGATTCTTGCTTGTAAAAAAGAAGAACTGGAACGGCAGTTACAACTGTTGTTGCCGGAGATACCGGTACATCTGGCTTTTACCATAAAAAAACAGCCCAAAGCCGTGCTATTCGGGTATATTCGGACAGGCATGATTATATTGGGTGGATGTGTCATGGGAGAACTCATTGCAAAGCAGTTTGTGGATGCAAAAATAGAAAAATTTTCATGGAATCTGCTGTTTGCAGCCACTATAATTGGGATTTTGCTGGTGGAGATACTGGTTATTCTATTAAAATATTATACTCTTGGAAGCAGTTTTGATAAAAAGTATTTTTCGGTTTCGGCAGGAACCATAAAGAAAACCATTACGATAACCAACTATGCCAAGGTGCAATATTTAGAAACCGCCCAGAGCCTGTTGGACAGATACTTTGGAATATGTAGTGGAACCTTTTACCTGCTGGCTGATTTTAAGAATCAGAACAAAGTATTTCCTTGTGTGAAGGAAGAAGAGGTTACAAAGATTCGGGATAGGATGTGCAGGTTGTAAGAGAAAATTTTTAAAATGCAGGATATGGAAACTGATTCCACATCCTGCATTTTATATAATCTATTGCATACTATTAGAATACACCCGCATTTCCCGTCCCTTTGCGGTGAAATTTACATTTTTTCGTTCTGATGTCAGCTGTTCTGTAATACCATTGATAATCACTGTGGTTCCCACGTTAACCGGACCATTGACAATGACAATCCCGTCTATGGAGCGTTCGCGTACATCGATTAGTTCCTCGCGTTTTGTTGTCAGCTCTTTCACCTTTGCCTGATAAGTGATTTTGTCGCGAAAAGCTTTTGCCTTTGCTTCTGCCAGCTCCGGATCAGGTTTGTTGTTTAATTGTGCAGTCAGTCTTGCAATGTTGCGTTCCACATCTAAGAGATTATCTTTCGCACTGGCGAGTTCATCGTCAAACAAAGCGATAATTTCCTTAAATTCTTTTTCGAATCCTACCACCAGTTTAGTTTTTACCCCTACACGGTTTCCCAAAGCAAAGGCAGTAATTTTTTCCACGGCTTTTGTGGAGCCACCGATAATAGTGCCTCGATTGCCGGATACAATGACTTCTGTACCGGATTCTACTGTGCAGTTTAAAATGGCGTTGGCACTGATGGTACCACCGGCAGTTACTATGGTCTGTTCCAGAAATTTTGCCATAACCTGCCCTTTAGCATGGATAGTGCCGGTGCCGGAACCCTGCATACCGTTTTTTAATATCACATCTTTGCCAGCATATAAATTGGCAATCTCAACATGTCCATTTACGGTTATGTTTCCGGTGGCACGAATGGTGGTGTTGGCAAACACATTTCCTTTTACCAGTACATCTCCATTAAAGCGAATATCTCCGGTTGCGTTATCTACATTTTCTTCAATAATATAGATTGGTGTAATGGAAAGATGATGGTCACCGGGAGAATATGAAATTTTTCCCTCAGTAGAAGCATAATATTCTTTACCGTCCTGAGTAATCACAAACCCTTTGCCTTTTAAAGGTGACAGTTCTTTTGCCTCTTCAATCGGCGTTGTGTTTCCGAAAATATCAATTCCGTCAGTGGCGGGAATAGCACTATGATAAGTAACTAATAATTGTCCTGTTTCTGCCAGTTCGATTTTACCAAGCTTATTATAATCCACAGAACCATCGGGAAGGATAATAGGTTTGGTTGCCGGCGTGGTGTTAAAATGAAACTCAAAATAACCATCTTTACCTTTGGCGGCGGAAGTTCCCCTGGCAATTATAACTTCTTCATAATATTGCCGTTCGGAAATCATTTTTTTAATTGTTTTTTCACGGATTCCATATACGATACCTTGTTCGTTTAGGTATTGTATAAGTTCTTCATATGTATAATCTCCGTCGGCTTTTCCATATAGCATCAGGTAGGCAGTCATGGCATCTTCAGCGATATCGAGAGTGCAGTTTAATTTTTCTCTGTCAGAACGGCGCCCGGTATCTGTTTTAGATGGCTGTGCTGTGTCTTGCTTACGGTCAGACCTATCTTCGGAAAATGCAGGGGAAGTATTGTTTGAAGTTTCTTCTGTATCCCCGCGCCGGATACGGATACGGTCCTCCACTTCCAGCATAGTCGCCTTGAATAGTTCTTCTTCGTAATTGTCTGCCATTTTCTCACCCCTCCAGTTGGATTTATCTATATTCAGTAATTTTATTGTGCATAAGTTTTGGGAAAATGTCAAGATAGATAATGTAGAAAACTGAAATAAAATATTGTCATAATGCTTAAAAAGGGTTAAAATGATAACATAAAACTGTCAGATTGCACAATTGTGAAAGGAGAAAAGGTATGAAGCGTATAGGGGTAAAAAGATTAATCGGAATGATATTGAGTATGTCTCTAATAGCCGGAATTGTGCCGGAGTTGGGGGCGTATGCAAATGGAGAAATGGTTTCAGGGGAAGCCATAGAAGAAAGAAAGGAACCATCTGGTGGAGTTTTGCCGGATGAAATAGAGCTGATTTCTAATGAGGAAGTTCAAGAGTTGCAGAAAGCTTTTGCAGAGCGTGACGGTGAGTACGAAGAACCGGAAATTAACTCGGGTTATAATTCGGACTATGGTTACAATACCTTAAGTGCAATTCAGCAGGCATGTTATAATGAATTGAAAACGGCAGCGTATAGTTTTCACGAAAAATTTGAGGAAGCAATTGAGAGGAAAAACGCAAGTGGTGAGGTTTCTTATACATGGAAACAGTTTGATTTGACACAATACAATTTTACAAGTGTATCTCAGATTCGGCAGGTATTGTTTGCGCTGGAAGCGGATTGTCCTGAATTATTCTGGCTGACAGGAAATTTTAGTTATAGTATGAATTATCAAAATGCTATTACAAATTTTTATCCGGAAGTTTCGGAGGATTATGTATCTGTGGAATCGCGCAGAGCTGCACAGGAAGAGCTTGAGCAGGGAATAACACCGTATATCAATGCCATTGATACTGCGAAAGCAGAAGGTAAAAGCGATATGCAGATAGAGTTAATGATTCATGACATGATTATATTGGCAATTGATTATGCATATAAAAATGGAACAAATACACCGGAAGATGCCGGATATGCCCATTCCATTGTGGGGGTATTTAATGGCACAGGGGCAGTGTGTGAAGGATATGCAAAAGCATTTCAGTTGCTGACAAATTATGCAGGTATAGAGAGCATTTATGCAGTTGGTTATGGAGATGGCGGTGGTCATGCGTGGAATCTGGTTTGCCTGGATGGAGATTGGTATAATGTGGATGTTACGTGGGATGATTTAGGCAGCGGTGCTCACCATGATGGCGTTCGGTATCTTTATTATAATTGTAATACTTCTTCTTTTGGAGATCATGTTTATGTACCGGAGGTATTTCCGGGGATGTATGAAGTACCGGAAACCACAGCTGATACATATAATTATTACAAGTATTATGAGTTGTATGCAACAGAGCAGAATGCGGCAACGCAACAGGCATTTAAGGAGTTTATGAAAAAGGCTATAAGCCGATGCAGTGAACGGGGGGATTATTTACTGCAATTTTGTTGTGAAAGTAGTACAGTGCAAAGTGAACTTGTAAATATGGTAAGACAGTATTCTAGTAGTGTGCTGCGGGAAGAAAGTACAAGTGAAAATGTATATCTGGGTACAGGAAGTTATTTCTATAGCACTAGTGGCGGGTATGTAGTATATTATCCTATGATTCGCATTTATGCAGACAATTATGAAGTACCTTATAATCAGGGAGGGGCTCAGTTAACTGTTCATGTGGTGAAAGGAAGAAATGAAATATCACAGGCGGGGAATTATACAATCACTTATAGTGGTAATGAACAGCCGGGAACAGCCCAGGCAAGTGTTAGTGGAGTGGGGGATTATGAATTTTTAGGAACCTCTGTACTGGAATTTACTGTTTTGGCAGAAGGGCAGGTTACTATAGTGCCAACGTTAACGGCAACAGCTATGCCAACAGCAACAGCTATGCCAACGGCAACAGCTACGCCAACAGCAACAGCTACGCCAACCTCCACAGTGATGCCGGTTTTGACTGCAACTACAGTGCCAACGCTATCAGTAAGTAAGGCACCAACAACTACAGTGGCACCAACGCTAACAGCAAGTAAGGCACCAACCTCCACAGTAACCCCAACACTAACAGCAAGTAAGGCGCCAACCTCCACAGTAACCCCAACACTAACAGTAAGTAAGGCGCCAACCTCCACAGTAGCACCAACAATAACAGCAAGTAAGGCGCCTACATCGATAGCAACTATGGCACCAGAACCTACTGTGGCAGTGAATCTGACACCTACTTCATTGCCGGTCATCATACCGTCGCAGGTAACAGGAGTAAAATTTGTGTCGGGAACCAATGATAAGGTGAAGGTTTCCTTTAAGAAGCAGCAGGGAGTAGCGGGATATGAAGTTTCCCTGTGGAAAGGAAGCAGGCAGATAAAAAGTGCTATCACAACAAATAACACGTATACATTTCAAAAACTTTCAGCCGGAACGGATTATACGGTAAAAGTACGCGCTTTTGCCCAGAGTTCAAACCAGAAAGTATATGGAAATTACTCAAAATCAGTAAAAGTAGCAACTGCCACCAAAGCCCCTGTGTTACGTTCAGTGAAAGCCAAAGAAAATCAGGCAGTGATACAATGGAAGAAAGTAAAAAATGCCAATGGTTATGAGCTTTATATGTCAGCTAAGAAGAACAGCGGATATAAAAAAATTGCAACCATCACCAAGGCATCTACAGTAAAGTATACAAAGAAAAAACTTACTACAGGGAAAACTTACTATTTTAAGGTAAGAACTTATCGAAAAGTTGGAGGAAAGAAAGTATATAGTTCCTACAGCAAAGTCATGAAAATTAGGAAATAAGTTTAAACATAATTTCATTCTAATTTATTGTTTTTCAAGAACAGCTCATAGCGGATACAAATTCTTCTTAGAAAGACAATTTAAGAGGCGCTTATAACGGATGAAAAATCCACTGTTTACGAAGACTTAGGCGCGACGGCTTGCGGGAGCGTCTTAGTCGTAGTTAACAGTTAGTTTTCAGGAGTGCTGCCTCTGTCTTTCTAAGAAGAATTTGTATCCGCTATGAGCGTCTGTGCACCCGTGAAATCAATAAAAATTTATTGTAAATCAATAAAAACATATTGCAATTCATCAAAATTCGTGATATTCTATGGAAAGAAAATCCAAAGGAGGAGAATTGTATTATGGTTTTACTGATACTCATATTAATGGTGATTTTATTGGTAGCTATTCCTGTATGCAGCATATTAAATCAGGAGCTTCCAAAGCAGGAGGACGGTGTGTGGAAGGAATGCTGGCAGCAAAATTACAGGCAGATTGCAGGGGCTGGTATTTTGTTTGCCATTATTTTTGTGGCGTGCATGTATAAGAATGTACAAAGTTATACTTATGTTGTATGTGTTCTGGCATATCTGCTGTTTATGAAGTGGGTCTTTGAAAAACTTCAGATACCTATGAAAAGAGCAAATTATGTATGCGGAGGAATCATGATTTTAGCTGCTTTATCTACGGCACTTACCGCACAATGGCAGATTCATGGATTAAATCATCTGCTGGTGCTTGGGGCAATGCTGGTATTTATCATTATCAGTTATGTGGATATGCAGGGGAAAGATTTTATACAGTGGTTTCGCTATTTTATTTTGCTGGGCTGCGAAACACTGGTGTCTTCTGTTCAATGTCTGGCACATTTAAGGTATTGGAGAGAAAATCCAGAGAAAAAAAGCAGTAACATAAAATATGTCATAATAGGTGTACTGTGCGGTTTACCATTGACCTGTGTGATTTTATTGCTGTTAATCAGTGCTGATGATGTGTTTGCTTCTATGTTAGAGCAGGTGTTACAATTAGACTGGTTTGGACAGTGCATTTTGATATTTCTTGTGTTTTTGATTGCTTTCTGCGGATTTTACGGGCTGGCTTATGGTGGGATGAAAGTTTCCTTACGCCAGATTCCGAAGCAGGAAAGAAAGGGAGAGCCGGTGGTGGCAATTACCATCAGTTCCATGGTTGCAGTAATTTATCTTATGTTTTGCTTTGTACAGATACGATATCTGTTCTTTGGCGGCATCTGGGAACTGCCGGAAAAATTTACTTATGCTGAATATGCAAGGCAGGGATTTTTTCAATTACTATTTGTAAGTGTACTGAATTATCTTATGGTATTAGTGGGAAAATATCGATTTAAAGAAAGCAAAATTTTGCGCAGGCTGCTATTGTTGATTTCTGCCTGCACTTACGTGATGATGGTATCCTCTTTTTACCGAATGCTGCTGTATGTGAAAGTTTATCATTTGACTTTTCTTAGAATTGTGGTATTGTACTTTTTAGTGGGACTTGCAGTATTGTTCGCATTTTTGATTGGAGCAATGTATTCAGATAAAGTGAAATTATTAAAATGGACATCACTTACTGCAATAGCGTTTTATCTGGTGTTTTCCTATGCAAAACCGGATTACTGGGTGGCATACTATAATACTTCAGTACAGCAGGATATGAGCAGCTATGAATGGTATGAACTGAAACGGGATTTGTCTATAGATGCAGCACCTGTATTGTGGTCTTTTGTTCCTGCGGACAGGGACGAGTTTTATGA
The DNA here is from genome assembly GCA_045126515.1 of Lachnospiraceae bacterium. Classification (GTDB taxonomy): domain Bacteria; phylum Bacillota; class Clostridia; order Lachnospirales; family Lachnospiraceae; genus RUG11237. The sequence continues at coordinate 70,936 of JBGVOM010000126.1, read as the reverse complement.
AGAAGTAAAGCAGGAATATAAGGAAAATATTTTAAATCAATATGAGAAAATCAGTTTGCGGAAATTTAATTTATCTGTATATCTGGCAGGGCGTGCAGTAAAAAATAAAGAATAGGAAGGATAAGGATGGGAAAATGAAACAGGAAAGTCTTGCAAAATGGCTCAAAGGCATTATCATAGGTGTGTTCATTTGTGGATTAATCTTATGTTTTTATGTACTTCCCTTTTGGGGAAAAGAAGTAATCGAGGGAAATTTAGAGTTAAGTCATGGATTTATGCCATGGATGGTACTTTTGTGGATTGCAGCGTTGCCTTGCTTTACAGTACTGATTCTGGGATGGAAGGTGGCAGGAGAAATTGGTGCAGACCGTTCCTTTAGTGAAAAAAATGCAAAATATTTAAAACTGGTATCTGTGTTGGCATTGACAGATTCAGCTTTTGTTTTTACAGGAAATCTACTATACCTGATGCTGGGATTCAACAGACTTGGCATTTTGTTTTTGTCTTGTCTGGTGGTATTTGTGGGAATTGCTGTTTCCGTGGCATCAGCACTGATTTCTCACTTAGTATACAAGGCGGCACGTATGCAGGAAGAAAATGAACTGACTATATAGTGGAGGCGGAAATGATCATTATTAATATAGATGTGATGCTGGCGAAACGAAAAATGAGTGTGACTGAGTTGTCAGAAAGAGTAGGCATTACTATGGCAAATATTTCTATTTTAAAAAACGGCAAGGCGAAGGCAATTAAACTGGATACCCTTAACAAAATTTGTATAGCTTTGCAGTGCCAGCCGGGGGATATTTTGGAATGGCGAGAGGATGAAGAATAGAATGGAACAGACCTATTGTTATGAAACACCCATCGGATATCTGACCATAGGCGATAATGGCAGTGCCATTACGAAAATTCAGTTTGGAAAAGCAAAGAACGCTGGAATGGAAAGTACTTTGGCAAAAAAAGCCTATGGGCAGCTTTGCGAATATTTTCAGGGAAAGCGCAGAGAATTTCAGCTGCCTTTGGAGATAAAAGGAACAGAATTTCAAAAAAAAGTGTGGCAGGAGCTTTTAAAAATACCTTACGGCAGTACCTGCTCTTATAAAGATATTGCGATTCGAATCGGGAATGAAAAGGCGGTCCGGGCTGTGGGCGGCGCCAATCATAAGAATCCCCTTATGATTGTAGTTCCATGTCACAGAGTTGTGGGAATTTCCGGAGCACTGACAGGTTATGCCTGTGGGATGGATGTGAAAAAGTATCTGTTAGACCTTGAAAGAAAAATGGTCACAAGGTAAAATAGACAGTAAATGATATCACGAAAGGAGAATAGAAGTGGACGGATTTATAAGTGAAGAGGATATTGACAATGTAGTAGCATTGATAGACCAGTATGCATTAAAAGGCGACGGACGTATAAAAATTCAGGTTTCTGATGATGTGGCACCGGGTACTTCCCAAAGACAGTATCACCATGGAAGATGTGATGTGGGAAGTCCCTGGGCAAAAGGTAAGGCATTTGATGTACTGGAAGATGAAGTGAAAATTGAGGATGTAACACCGCCGAAAAAGAAATAAGAGCGGATACAAGGAGAAATTATGAGCGTTTGCGAAACCTGTGCAAATTTTTGTTATGATGAAGATTATGAATGTTATGTATGTGAAGTCAATCTGGATGAGGATGATATGGTTCGTTTCCTTCAGGGGAATACACAGCAGTGTGCCTATTACAGAAATGGCGATGAGTACAGCGTAGTGCGAAAACAAATGTAAAGGCAGGTGAAAAAGTTGAGAGAGATAAGAAGTAAAGAAGCAGTTATATTTGATATGGACGGTGTTATTTTTGACTCGGAAACACTGGTATTTCGGTGCTGGAATGTGGTGGCAGAAAAATACGGCGTGAAAGATGTAGAAAAAGTCTGTACGGAATGTCTTGGAATCAATGCGGTTGAAACAAAAGAAAAATTTTTAGAACATTATGGAAGAGAATTTCCATATGATGAATATAAAAAAGAAATGGCAGAGCTGTTTCATAAAACAGCGGCGGAGGGTGGCTTGGAATTGAAGCCCGGCGTGGTGGAACTTCTGACATTTTTAAAGGAACAGGAATATAAAATAGCACTGGCATCTTCCACCAGACGGGCAGTTGTGGAATCAGAACTGACAGCAGCAGGAATCATATCTTATTTTGATGAGATTATCTGTGGTGATATGGTGGAAAAAAGTAAACCGGAGCCGGATATTTATCTGAAAGCCGCAGAGAAAATAGGAGTAAGTTCTGATAAATGTTATGCTATTGAAGATTCTTATAATGGAATTCGCTCTGCCCACAGAGCCGGAATGGATGTGATTATGGTGCCGGATATGCTGCCGGTGAATAAAGAAATGGAGGAAACCTGTTGTCACATTTTTGATTCCCTGTTTCAAGTAATAGAACTATTGCAGGAAATGATATAGTTACTTGGTTTCCCCCGGAAAGCTGTCCCCTGTTTGAGAGGATAATAAAAATTGTATTAAGTTAGTATAGGAATGATAGGATTCCAGCAGATTCTGTAAATAATCGTACCCGGCTTTTTCTAAGTGGTAGTAAATACGGGTTTGGCGGATTCCTACCTTTCTTTCATAAGAAGTGATGAAGGATTGATCTGACAACCGATACAGGATAGGGTACATGGACCCCTCCTGTATGGTGTAATCCCCATTGCTTCTTTTTTTCAGCTCTTGTGCCAGTTGATACCCATACATATCAGCTTCACTGAGCAGTTTTAGCAAAAGCATCTCTATAGTTGCTTTTTTATAATTAGATAATAGTAATGATTTCTGATTCATTATATTTTCACTCCTGAGCATTTAGCATACTATGTTTAGAGCAAGAAAACAAGGTAAAATTTTAACAAAATCACAAGAAAATTTAAAATCACAGTAAAATTATTGTATGTTTCCGTTGGCATCGCAGGTGATGGTAATCGTGTTTGTGATGCTTTGGTTTAGTGCAGAACATTTCACCAGATAAGAACCAATTGCCTTGTTTCCGCTCCAGGAAGCAGTAGCAGAAGAAAAACGCCAGCCGGAGACGGAAATAGATTCACTGTGGGAAGCAGAGGTACATTTTGAACTACTTCCATTGTAGGTAAAGGTAGCGCTTAAAGTATAAGAAGCTACTGTGTTTCCATATATATTCTTGATGTTATGAGTTTTAGATGCTGATCTAGAATAGGTGGTGCGTGCCATAGTAGCTAGAGGCGAAGTGGTGTCAGATGTGACAACTTCTAAGTAATAGGACTCGTTTAGCGGAATGACTTCCTTAGCAACAATTTTTCCTTCAACAGTTTTTTCGATAGTTTGCGTTGATGCCGCGTTGACAAGTAATGTTTGAGAGCCTGCAAATGAAAACAAAGTGGTTAAAAAAACAGTAAATAATGTTAAAATTTTCTTCATAAAAAGTATCCTCCTAATTTGTAAAATAATATAGATTTTAATTGCCGGACGTTGTTTCTGTGGTAGCCGGTTTTGACATATAGATAACTTCTTCTATACCTACAGCTTCTGTTTTGGCTATGCATCGAATACAAAAGGCAAACACAATGATTAAAAGTACGATGGTACAAATCAAGGTACGTGTTTGTTTGATGGAGTGTATGATATCTTTAGAAGCTACGTTTTCCAGTAAAGTGGATGCAATATCTTCCGGAGAACCAAAATTCTCTATCAACTGTTCCAAAGTAAAATCCGGATTTTCTAAAGTATATTCGTCGATACCAAGAGCCAAATTCTGCAGCATATGTTTACTGCATTTGGTGTGGTAAGGAATTTTAGCTTTTACCTGTTGTAAGTATTTTTTTGCCAGCTTTTTCTGAACGTTATTCATTTCTTTTGTCCTCCTGTGATAAGAAAAACTAACCTTGAATAAGTCTATCATATGAAAACTCATATTTTAGGTCAATGCATAGAATAAAAATATATTGAAAACAAGATGTACGAAAAAACACGAAAAAAAGTACCTAGAATAAAAGTATACTATTGACTATTTAAGGGAGATGGTGCATAATATATAAGAACACCACACGCAATAAAATATAAGAAAGTGCCCTATGTCAGGTTTGGCAGAGGGCATTTTCTTTTGGTAACGTAATTTTGGATAATTGCAAAAATAGAATTTGGCTTGTAAAAAGTGTTAAAAAGTAGTAATTTAATAATAGAAATATTGAGAAGGATTGGTACAAAGTATGAAGATTTCAACCAAAGGAAGATATGCACTTAGAATGATGCTGGAACTGGCGAAAAATCAGGAAGAAAAGCCTGTTCCCATTAAAGAGATTGCGGCAAAACAGGATATATCAGAAAAATATTTAGAACAGATTATAGCTGTGTTAAATAAGGCGGGATATGTGAAAAGTATCAGAGGACCGCAGGGTGGCTATATGTTGATAAAAATGCCAAAAGAATATACTGTTGGAATGATTTTAAGAACGATTGAGGGAAGTCTTGCACCAGTGGAGTGTCTGGAATACGAAGAAAATACATGCCCTAGAAAAGATAGCTGTGTCACATTGAGAGTCTGGGAAAAGATTGATAAGGCTGTGAAGGACGTGGTAGATAATATTACTCTTGAGGATTTGATTCAATGGGACAGAGATTTATCGGATCATTATTCTATTTAATTCCAGTGTAATTTATAAAAAAATGCTAAAAATATAATAGATGAAATTAGCTGCGAGGAGGTTCAAAATGTGATTGAGCATAATGAGCAGTATATTAAAATGACGCAGGAGCCGGTGGCAAAATTAGTTTTAGCGCTGGCAGGACCTGCTATTATCAGTATGCTGATAACATCTATTTATAATATGGCAGATACTTATTTTGTTTCAAAATTGGGAACCAGTGCATCGGGTGCCATTGGAATTCTCATGTCCGCAATGGCACTCATTCAGGCGGTTGGGTTTACCATAGGCATGGGCAGTGCCAGTCATGTTTCCATTTTTCTGGGAGAAGAAAAAAAAGAACAGGCGGATGAATATGCGGTCAGTGCTATTCTTATGTCAGCAGTGCTTGGAAGTATTCTTATGGCAATAGGCTTGTGTGCGAAGGAATCACTTATGAAATTATTTGGTTCCACGTCTACGATTTTACCCTATGCTATTACTTATAGCACATACATTTTTATGGCATTCCCTTTTATGTGCGTTTCTTTTGTGCTGAACAATCTCCTTCGGGCAGAAGGAAAATCGGTGCTTGCTATGTTGGGAATTCTGGTAGGAGGAGTCTTTAATATTCTTCTGGATCCACTGTTGATTTTTGGATGTTCTTTGGGGATTGCAGGAGCAGGGATTGCTACTGCGGTGAGTCAGATGGTTGGATGCGGTGTGCTGTTATACTGGTATCTGGCAGGAAAAACCACCATTACATTTTCATTGGGGGTTCTGGCAAAAAGACCGAAAACGTATATGGAAATTTTGAAAAATGGTTTTCCCTCTTTTTTTCGTCAGGGACTTGCCAGCGTGGCGGCTGTTCTGTTAAATATAGCAGCATCAGAGCATGGAGATGCGGTAGTGGCAGGAATGTCCATAGTAAACAGGATATTTTTATTTTTGTTTTCTCTTATCATAGGATTTGTGCAAGGGTACAGCCCTGTGGTGGGATATAATCTGGGAGCAGATAAAAATCGCAGGGTAAAAAAAGCTTTTGTGTTCACCTTTTGGGTGGGAACTGTTGTGATGAGCATACTGGGAGTGATAACATACTGGTTTGCAGAAGATATGTTAAACTGGTTTATCGGAAATGATCGGGAAGCAGTAGCTGTAGGTACGGAAGCATTAAAATTGCAGTGTTGTGCCCTTCCGCTGATTACAATTACTGTTCTGTGCAATATGACTTATCAGGCAATGGGAAGACCTTTTAGTGCCGCGTTTATGGCTTCCTGCCGCCAGGGAATTTTTTTCCTTCCGGCAATCTTTTTTTTACCTGGGATGTATGGAGTGAGAGGAATTGAGGCGGCACAGCCTGTGGCGGATATTATAACGGCGATTTGCTGTCTACCGTTTTTGTTTTACTTTTTTAAATTGATTAAAAGAAGATAGAGGAGAGTGCGTATGAGGAAAAGAAAGGTTGCGAAACTTTTCGGTGGGGTGCTAGCTGCATTATGTATTGTCAGCAGTTGCATAACCATCAATGCGGCACAAAAAAACTCTGAGGAGTTTTTGGAAGATGTGGAGATTTGGGAAGAAGATTTTGCAGAGCCCCAGGGAGGCGTAGTACTTGATGAGGCAACGCCTATTTCAGAGGAAGAAGCAGAAGAAATTCATGAGGCATTTCAGGAATTGCAGGGTATAGAATGCTATTCCGTACCGTCAGTAAATAGTGAATATGCTTCTAACTATGGTTATAGTACACTGACCACAGAACAGGAACGTTCCTGTTATGCAGAGATAAAAACAGCAGCATACCAGTTTCATGAACAATGTAAAGAGCCCATTCTCAGACAGAAAATGGATGGTTCTGGAAATATAACGGATGAATATTATGTTTGGGCTGAATTTGTTGTCTGCGAAACAGATGAATTAACAGTAGAACAGGTCCAGAAGGTGCTTTTTGCGGTGGAGGCAGACTGCCCGGAGTTTTTTTGGCTTAGCGGAAGTCTTAGTTATGCTCATATAGGTGGTGTGGTAACGAAAATTTACCCTAAGATAGAAAAAGAATATATCGAAGCAGAAATCCGTAAACAGACCAAGGAAAACATTGAAGCAGGTATGAAACCCTACCTGGAAGCCATAGATCAGGCAAAGGCGGAAGGTGTCGATGACATGAAACTGGAATTGTTGATTCATGATATGATTTTAGAGGCAGTGGATTATGAGTATATTCCGGGAACAAAAACGCCACAAAGTGCTACCTATGCCCACAGTATTGTAGGTGTGTTTGAGCAAACCGGAGTGGTGTGCGAGGGATATGCAAAAGCATTTCAGCTCCTTATGAACTATGCAGGAATCGATAGCATTTATGCGGTAGGCTATGGGAATGGCGAAGGACATGCATGGAATCTGGTGTGTTTAGATGGTGCATGGTACAATATTGACATTACATGGGATGATACAGGTACGAATGCTACTTACAATGATGGAATACGTTACCGGTATTATAATTGCAATACGGACCTTTTTGGAAATCATGTCTATGTGCCGAGTGTTTTTAAAGGTATGTATGAAGTGCCGGAAACCAGTGCACAAACGTATAATTATTATCATTATTATGGACTTTATGTTACTGCTGAGACAGTGACAGACGAAATTACTTTTTTTAATTTGATGTCAAATGTAGTGGAAAAAGCTAAGGACAGGGGCGATTATTTATTACAGCTTGCCTTTGATTCTGCAGATACAAGAAGTACGTTTAAGGAATATCTGGAAAATTATGAGAGTGATTTTTTAAATTTCATTAGTGATAATGAAAATATTTATAAAATGGCAGGCAACAGCACTTACATATCAGGAAGTCCATATAATTTGTATCTTCCAATGCTGCGGATTTACGCAGATACATATGAAGTGGAATACAAAGAAGAAAAGGCAGAACTTACATTTCATATGGTAAAAGGTCGCAGGGAGGTTGTGCAGGAGGGGAATTATCAAGTATCGTATCTTGACAATACCCATGTAGGACAGGCGAAGGCTATTGTTTCAGGACAGGGAACTTACGCTGATATTGGAGAAAATGAATTTTTGTTTTACATTGTAGAAAAGCCAACAGCGACACCGGAACCAACAGCGATACCAAAACCGACAGCGACACTGACGAAGACGGAACCAGAACAAGTGTCAGGTTTAAAACTGGTATCTGCCGGCAAAGATAATATAAAAATTCAATTTCAAAAACAGTCTTCCGCGAAAGGATATGAAGTGATATTATATCAGGGGAAGAAACAGAAGCAGAAGGCTGTTACGGGAAAAACAGTTTATACGTTTAAAAAGCTTTCTGCTGCTACAGATTATACTGTAAAAGTGCGGGCTTACACTGAACAGAATAATAAGAAAACTTATGGAAATTATTCCAATTCCCTAAAGGCGGTCACTGCCACAAAAGCCCCGGAAATCAAATCTTTGAAAAAGGGAAAGCAGAAAGTGGTGATAAGCTGGAAGAAGGTCAGCAAGGCAGACGGATACGAAATATATATGTCAAGTAAGAAGAGTAGCGGATATAAAAAAATAGCAGCTGTGAAAAAAGCATCTACAGTAACGTATACAAAGACCAGGCTGAAAAGCAAAAAAAGCTATTATTTTAAGGTGAGAACTTACAGGACAGTGGGTGGAAAGAAAATCTACAGTCCGTACAGCAAAGTGAAATCTACGAAACTATAAAATACGGAAAGGAACTTATTCAAATGATTAACTTAATTTTTCAAAATATGGATGCGAAATTAATTGCATTTTTGGGCGTGATGGTTGCCTTTGTGGGAACCTGCTTTTCCATGCATAAATTTTCAGGCTTATTGCCAAAGGATGCAGGGAGAGAATTTGCCCATAATGGAAAGTTGTCTGCCGGAAAACCAAGAGGTGCAGGATTCTTGTTTGTTATTGTTTTTTTAATTTCTGCAATTTTATTCGGTGAATTGAGTACAGAAATTATTGTATATCTGATTCTTGTGGCGGCAGCCATGCTTACAGGGTTTTTAGATGATTGTGCAAAAGCACCTTGGGGCGAATATAAGAAAGGACTGCTGGATTTAATCATTGCTATTATGGTGGCAATCACTTTTCTTAGGTTTAACACGAATGTAATATATATTGAATGTTTGCAGCAGAGTGTAACCATTCCGACGGTGGTGTTTGGTATATTGGTAGTGATTCTGGTATGGACCTCTATTAATGTTACAAACTGTTCTGATGGTGTGGACGGGCTTTCCGGAACCTTATCTATTATCACATTAATGACAATTTATATTATTGGAAATATCAAAGGGGTGGATAATGCACATACATATCTTATCCTGTTGTTTAGTATTTGTATTTTGGGATACTTATGGTATAATGCAACTCCAAGTATGCTGATGATGGGTGATGCGGGTTCTAGAGCTATGGGCTTATTTATCAGCATTGCCATTTTAAAGACAGAGCGTCCACTGCTTTATATACCTGTAGCATTGGTGCTGATTTTAGACGGTGGTCTTGGCTTGTTAAAGGTATCTTTACTGCGTTTTCTAAAGATTCGGATTTTAACAAATGTAAGAACACCTTTGCATGATCACGTAAGAAAGGTGTGGAACTGGTCAAATACTCATACCGTATTTCGATTTGCTATTATTCAGATTGTACTGTCTATTGCAGTGATTTATGGTATTATGTAGCCTGTGTTAACAAAGAAAACACAATTATAAGATATAATGATAAAAAATATTTGGAGGTAATAAGTAAATATGAAGAAAAAAATTTTAAGTGGGTTACTATGTGGTGCATTGGCAGTGGTTATGTTGGCAGGCTGTGGAAGCAGTCAGACGGAAGAAGGACAGGCGTCTGAGGAAACAGCAGTGGTGGATGAAGAAGCTGCCACAACAGAGGAAACAGCAGAAAATGCAGAAACATTGACGGGAAAAATCAATGCAGAAATTGATGTGAAAGATTATGGTGTAATTAAATTAGAATTGGATGCAGATGCTGCACCGATTACTGTAACAAACTTTGTAAACCTTGCAAAATCAGGATTTTATGACGGATTAACATTCCACAGAATTATTTCAGGCTTTATGATTCAGGGCGGTGATCCACTGGGAAATGGTACCGGGGGTTCTGAAAATACTATCAAGGGTGAGTTTAGCAACAATGGTGTGGAAAACAGTATTTCTCATGTAAGAGGAACTATTTCTATGGCACGTTCCATGGATAATGACAGTGCAAGTTCTCAGTTTTTCATTGTACATGAAGATTCCACGTTTTTAGATGGAGATTATGCTGCATTTGGAAAGGTTACAGAGGGTATAGAGGTGGTAGATGCCATCTGTGAAGCCGTATCTGTGGAAGATGACAACGGAACTGTAATGGCAGAAAACCAGCCGGTAATTAATTCGATAAAAATAATAGAGTAACGAATGTGTGGAAAGGACTGTTCTTCGGAGCAGTTCTTTTTACATATTGTAAAGAAATTTCCAGTATCTTCCGATAAAGAGTAAAAGAAGTGCAATGTAAATAGTATAGGAGGGAAAAGCGTATGAAGGTGGAAAATATAAATGTTCAGACATATTCTGAACCGGAAATAAAGGAAAAGAAAAATAAAAACGTTATTAATGGAGCGGAATTGAATCTGGGTGCCAGTGCAGCAGAAAAGAGAATTGCAAAGGAAAGACAGGCATTGAAGATAAAATTAGATCAGATGATTTCAGACGATGAATATAATCAGGAAATGAAGTCTCATTTAGAGAGGGAAGCAGAACTAAAGCAGGATGCCTTAAACAATCAGAAAGAAGCAAAAGCAATAGAAAATGTGAAAAAAGTGGTGAAAGAAGCTTATGGCGTGGAAGATGGAAGCGAGGAACAGCAAAAACTGGAAGAAATAGAAGCTTTAAGAAAAAAACAAAAGTCTGGGGAAATATTAACACCGGAAGAATCAGAACGTTTGAGAAAAACGGATGATTTGACGGATTATCAGAAGCTTATGTTAGAGTATGATGATGCCATGGATGAATATAAAAAGCGTGCAGAGGATTCGGCAAGACTGGCGGAGGCTCATGGAAGTGCAGTGGAAGGTATGAAGCAGGCATTGTTAAAGGTACATCCAATGGTGGATGCTTCAAAGAAGGCAAACGAAATCATTCAAGAGGCGCTGAAGGAAGAACAGAATACCTTGATGGATGAAATGAAAGAAAATTATGATAAAAAGGTTGAGGAAGAAAAAGAAAAAGCCGAAGAAGCCAAGGAAAAAAGCGAAGAATTGCATAATGCATCTGAGGAAGAAACTCCAGGAGAAGAATTACAGAGCATTCTTGAGGCGGTTGCAGATGCAGAACAACGGCAGAATTCGAAGAAAACTCTCTTGCTGGAAGAAGATTTAAAAGGGATTGAAGTAGACGAAACTGTATAAAAGAACAGAAAAGCTCAATGTCTGAATGAAGTGACATTGAGCTTTTTCTATGTTTTTTGAAATATTTACGCTTCCCAACGTCCGGAAGCACCACATGGAAGAACCAGGCCGCTGTCTTTTACCGGAAGTCCGATTTCATCTGCAGTTACATGACCACCAAATTGTTTTAATTCTGTGGACAGAATGTAGGTGAGAACAGAAGGAGCCAGTCCGGTAGTGTAGGAATTTATCAGGAAAAACAAAGGCTTGTCTGCTAAAATCTGGGTACACAGTTTTACAAAAGGATACAAAGATTCTTCGATTTTCCAAATTTCGCCTTTAGGTCCCCTGCCGTAAGAAGGTGGATCCATAATGATAGCATCATATTTATTGCCCCTGCGTATTTCACGTTCCACAAATTTTACGCAGTCATCCACCAGCCAGCGGATTGGAGCATCTGCTAGATTAGAAGATTTGGCATTTTCTTTAGCCCAAGTTACCATTCCCTTAGAAGCATCTACGTGAGTAACGCTGGCACCGGCAGCGGCAGCCGCCAGAGTAGCACCACCGGTGTAGGCAAAAAGATTTAAGACTTTTACCGGACGGTTTGCCTGTCGAATTTTATTAGAGAACCAGTCCCAGTTTACGGCCTGTTCCGGAAAAAGACCGGTGTGCTTGAAACTAAAAGGCTTCAGTTGGAAAGTTAAATCCTTATAATGGATACTCCACTGTTCCGGTAGATCAAAAAATTCCCATTCTCCGCCGCCTTTGGAACTTCTGTGATAATGACCGTTTTTCTTTTTCCAGTTTTTATTTTCGCGCTTAGTGTCCCAGATGACCTGTGGATCCGGACGTACTAAAATATAATCACCCCATCGTTCTAATTTTTCCCCCCGGGAAGTATCTAATACCTGATAGTCTTTCCAATTATCTGCAATCCACATAGTTGTTTCCTTTCTTACTGTTGTTGTACTTGTAATCATATCATAAAAGTTCTTTGGATTCAAATTTTAAATTGCGCCACTTATGAGTTGTTTTCGTAGCCAATAAATTTGAAATGTAACAGCTCAAAAAGTGCAAAATGTTCAAAAAATTAAAAAAAATAAAAAAAATAAAAAAATTTGAAAAAAGTACTTGCTTTTTTTAAAAACATCCAGTATAATCATATTTGTGCTTGAGAGAAAGCAAGTAATTAATGGGCTATCGCCAAATGGTAAGGCACTGGACTCTGACTCCAGCATTTCAAGGTTCGAATCCTTGTAGCCCAGCTATTGATGAGAGAATGGACTGTATCCATTCTCTTATTTTGTTATAAGGCATCTTGACATTTTAGGAAAACAGAAGCAAAATAGAACTATCAGATTTGGATAAAAATAGTAGAAAGCGACGGAAAAAACAATGTATGAATTTGAAAGTCGTGTCAGATACAGTGAAACAGGAAAAGACGGGAAATTAACTCTGGAAGCAATTTTAAATTATTTTCAGGATTGTACCACATTTCATTCGGAAGAAATCGGTTGTGGCATTGAATTTTTGGCAGAACAAAAGAAAGTTTGGGTTTTACTGTCGTGGCAGATTATAGTAGAGAGATATCCAAGATTTGGAGAAAAAATAAAAATAGCTACGAAAGCATACGATTTCAAAGGCTCTTTTGGCTATCGTAATTTTATGATGTATGATGAAAAAGGCATCTGTGTGGCATATGCCAATTCCGTATGGCTGTATATGGATACGAAAAAAATGATGCCGGTACGTGTAAACAAAGAACAGGCAGAAAAGTATCATATAGAAGAAAAGCTTCCTATGGAATATGCAGATATAAAAATTGCAGTTCCAGAAGAGACACCAGTGCAGTGCCAGGCTTATCACGTACAAAATTATCAGATAGACACCAACGGTCATGTAAATAACGGGCAATATGTGAATATGGCATACGCGGCAATTCAAGAAGAAATTCAGATAAAGCAGATGCGGGCAGAGTACAGAAAGTCTGCTATGGAAGGTGACTTGATTCAGCCGTTGGTATATAAAGAACAAAATCGTTATGTTGTAACTTTAAATAATGAAAAAAACAAAGCCTTTGCTGTCGTAGAGTTCTTACTGTCGTAAAGCGGAAAGGCGGGAAAGCAGGAAAAAATGTTAAAATTAGGAAGAAAACAAACCCTTGTAGTTGTCAAACAGGTAGAATTTGGCGTGTATCTGGCAGAAAAAATGGATAGTGAGGAAAAAGTGCTATTGCCGAAAAAACAGGTACCGGCAGGACTGGATGTATCTGACTCCATAGAAGTGTTTTTGTATAAGGATTCTTCGGACCGTATGATAGCTACCGTAAAAGAACCATACATTCAGATTGGGAAGCCGGCAGTGCTGAAAGTCAAGGAAATAAGTAAAATAGGTGCTTTTTTAGACTGGGGGCTGGAAAAGGATTTACTGCTTCCGTTTAAGGAACAGGCATATCCGGTAAAAGCCGGAGATTCTTGTCTTGTATGTCTTTATGTGGACAAGAGTAGCAGATTATGTGCCACAATGAAAGTTTACGGACATCTGAGGACGGATTCTTCGTACATGAAGGATGATATCGTCAAAGGAACTGTCTATGATGTGACAAAAGATTTTGGAGTGTATGTGGCGGTGGATAATATTTATTCTGCCCGAATTCCGCAAAGGGACGTTTTTGGGAAGATGCACATTGGTGATGAGATTGAAGCGAGAGTCAGCGCAGTAAAAGAAGATGGAAAACTGGACTTAAGCATGCGCCAAAAAGCATATCTGCAAATGGACAAAGATGCAGAATATATATTAAAAGAGCTGGAAGAAAGCGGTGGAAGCTTCCCATTTACGGACAAGAACGTGGAACCGGAGGAAATTAAAGAACGCTTTCAGATGAGTAAAAACGCTTTTAAGAGAGCTATAGGACATTTGTTAAAGGTGGGAAAAATTGAAATAACAAAAAATACAATAAAAATGAAATAATATGGTTCCATTTTGAAAATAAAAGAATTACGGAACCATAAATAAAATATATGGAGGAAAATAACATGAAAAAAGCAATTAGTACACCAAACGCACCGGCAGCAATCGGACCATATTCACAGGCAATCGAGGTAAATGGAATGATTTATACTTCTGGTGTGATTCCTGTAAATCCGGCGACTGGAGAAATTCCTGCTACCGTAGAAGAACAGGCAGAACAGGCATTTTCCAACATGGCAGCTTTATTAAAAGATGCAGGAAGCAGCATGGAAAATGTAGTAAAGACTACTGTATTCATTAAGAATATGGAAGATTTTGGAAAAATTAATGAAATTTATGCAAAATATTTTACCGGAGTATTTCCGGCACGTTCCTGCGTGGAAGTAGCCAGAATTCCAAAGGATGTATTTTTGGAAGTGGAAGCAATGGCAATCAAATAATTCTCCAACAGTTTTAAAAAGGATAATAGGGTATGAAAATTAGAAATATTACAGATACCGGGAAGTTTTTAGAAGTTATTGACAGCTGCAGTGGTAAGGTGGAATTAATTACTGGTGAAGGAGACTGCCTGAATCTGAAATCCAAGCTGTCCCAGTATGTTTCATTGGCGGGAATTTTAGCTGATACAGAAATGAAGGATTTAGAGTTAGCTGTGTATGAGGAAGATGACAGGAAACGTCTGGAAGCTTTTTTTGCTGATTGCAAACAGTAAAAGAAAAACGAGAAAAGAAAAATATGTTTTCTTTTCTCGTTTTTTAAATCTACAGATTATACAGAGACGTCAATGTTGCTTCCTATATTAGGATTTACGGATAACTCCATCATTTTAACAAGACCTTCTCCGGTTGTTTCTACCATGTCTAATGACATGCTTAAAACCGCTGTACTGACAGCATTAAGTGTGTTTGCCTGACTTATAGAAGTGGAAATTTCAGTAATATCCATATAAAGCCCTCCTTTTTATCTATTGTATCGGAAGGCGTGAGAAAAATCCATATACATAATTAATGAAAAAAATCACAAAAAAAGAAAAATTCTGCTTTATTTTTTGGTCAAATTGTATTAAAATGTTTGTAAGGTAGTAAAAATGAAAGGCGTACTTTTTCGAATCGGGGTGCTGAAAGTGGTACGTAATGAAACAGGAGGTTATTACTATGATATCAAATCAGATTTTACAAAATACCATTGAAGGTTTGAAAGCGATTACAAGAATCGAACTTGGTATTGTTGATACAGAAGGACACGTACTGGCAGCCACTATGGAAGGAATCGAAGAGTGTGGGGCGGCAACTACTGCTTTTGCTGAGTCACCGGCGGAAAGCCAGGAGGTACAGGGGTATCAGTTTTTTAAAGTATATGACGATAACCAGTTAGAATACATATTAATCGCCGGTGGAACCAATGACGATGTTTATATGGTGGGAAAAATTGCAGCTTTTCAAATTCAAAATCTTTTGGTAGCATATAAGGAGCGGTTTGACAAAGATAATTTTATAAAAAATCTTTTGTTAGATAACTTGCTGCTGGTAGATATTTACAATCGCTCCAAGAAACTTCATATTGACACAGAGGCAAGACGTGTGGTATTTATTGTGGAAGCGAAACACGATAAAGACGGCAGATTGTTAGAAAATGTAAGAAGTCTTTTCGGAGGAAAATCAAAAGATTTTGTCACTGCGGTAGATGAAAAAAATATTATTGTAGTAAAGGAACTGTCAGAAGGTGACACCTATGAAGATATGGGTAAAATTGCCAAAGTTATCTTAAATGTATTTCAGGAAGACAATTGCGAAGCCCATGTTGCTTATGGTACAATCGTAAATGAGATAAAAGAAGTGTCGCGGTCTTACAAAGAAGCGAAGATGGCATTGGATGTGGGAAAAATATTCTTTAGCGAAAGAGATGTGATTGCCTATAGTTCACTTGGTATCGGACGTCTTATTTACCAGCTTCCGATTCCCCTTTGCAAAATGTTCATCAAAGAAATTTTTGGCGACAAATCACCGGATGATTTCGATGAAGAAACATTGGCTACCATTGATAAGTTTTTTGAAAACAGTCTGAATGTGTCAGAAACATCACGTCAACTGTACATTCACCGAAACACATTGGTATACAGATTGGATAAGTTACAAAAGAGTACCGGACTGGATCTTAGAGTTTTTGAAGATGCCATTACATTTCGTATAGCATTGATGGTTGCGCGGTACATGAAATATATGGAAACGTTTGAATATTAATATTATATACAAATACAAAAAGTATCCAGGGGTGGGAATTTTACCGGAAGGCAGAATTACGCTTCTGGATATTTGAGAGTAAAGGTGTTTGTATAAGGAGGAACAAAAATGATTATTCTTGACAACGTAAGTAAGAGTTATGCAAGCGGTCAGCCTGCCTTAAACGGAGTCAACCTGCATATTAAACAGGGAGAATTTGTGTTTGTTGTGGGAAACAGCGGCTCAGGAAAATCTACACTGATTAAATTGCTTTTAAAGGAGTTAGAGCCTACGGAAGGTAAGATTACGGTCAATGGAAAAGATTTAGGTACCATGAAGCGAGGCTACATTCCAAAGTATCGCAGAAATATCGGGGTAGTATTTCAGGATTTCCGCTTGTTAAAGGATAGAAATGTATACGAGAACATTGCTTTTGCACAACGTATTATACAAACACCTACAAGAGAAATCAAAAAACAGGTACCGAGAATGCTGTCCATGGTGGGATTGGCAGAAAAATATAAGTCTTATCCGAAGCAGCTCTCCGGAGGTGAGCAGCAGAGGGTGGCATTGGCGAGAGCCCTGGTAAACAGTCCGGAGCTTTTATTGGCAGATGAGCCTACCGGAAATTTGGATCCAAAAAATTCATGGGAAATTATGAAATTGCTGGAGCAGGTAAATAAAAAGGGAACCACGGTTTTGGTGGTGACTCATAACAGAGAAATTGTTGATGCAATGCAGAAAAGAGTTGTTACAATGCAAAAAGGAATCATTGTAAGCGATGAAGAAAAAGGTGGGTATATATATGAGGATTAGTGGTGTATGGTATACCATCAAACAGGGCTTAAAAAATATTTACAAAAATAAAATGTTTTCTTTGGCTTCCATTGGAACCATGGCATCTTGTATTTTCCTGTTTGGTATATTTTTTGCAGTAGTAGCAAATTTCAAAAGCGTAATGAATGAAATAGAATCCGGCGTGGCAATAACAGTTTTCTTTGAGCAGGATTTATCAGAGGAAGAAGTTCACCAGATTGGTGCAAAGATAGAAAAACGTTCCGAAGTTTCGGATATGCACTATGTATCTGCCGAAGCAGCGTGGGATCAGTTTAAGACAGAATATTTTGGGGACAAGCCGGAATTAGCAGATGCGTTTGCAGATGACAATCCGTTGGCAGACTCCGCAAATTATCAGGTGTATTTAAATGATGTATCACGGCAGGCAGAACTGGTAAAGTATGTGGAATCCATAGACGGGGTACGTGAAGTAAAGGCATCTGACACAGTGGCGAATACCCTGACTAGTTTTAATGTACTGGTAGGTTATGTATCTGTGGCAATTATTGTAATTCTTATGGGAGTGTCCGTGTTTCTGATAAGTAATACTGTAACCATTGGTATTGCAGTGAGAAAAGAAGAAATTGCCATTATGAAATTAATTGGAGCTACCGACTTCTTTGTAAAAGCACCTTTTATTGTGGAAGGTGTTGTCATTGGTCTGGTAGGTTCCGGACTTCCTCTGCTGGTATTGCATTATTTTTACAATACTGTAGTAGGTTATGTGAATGAGAAATTTATGGGAATCAGTAACTGGTTGCATTTTATTTCTGTAGGAGATGTATTTGATATACTGGTTCCGATTTCTCTGTGTCTTGGAGTGGGAATAGGATTTTTGGGAAGCTTTGTAACTATAAGAAAGCATTTGCGTGTATAGTTTAAAGGAGAAGCATATGAAGAAAAAACAGGTATTAGCAGCGGTTTTATGCGTCGTGTGCCTGGTCAATACGGTTGGTTCCGTTTATGCTGTGGAGAATGACAGCACACAGGAAACAGAAGGTGGAGAAAAAGTTGCAGCTACGCCGACACCGGCAGAGTCTTCAGCAAAAACAGCTCCTACCTCTGTAGCAGTAAAAAAGGCAAATCAGGCGGTAGATTCTGCAAAAGAAGAGAAAAAAACCATGGAAAAGGGCTTGGATGCTGCAAAACAGATGTTACAGGATTTAGAAACCATGAAAAGCAGCGTGGAAAGTCACATGAAGGAACTGGACACAGAACTGGCCAGTGTTACGGCAGAATTGGAAGAACTTCAGAAAAAACTTCAAGATAAGATACAAGAAATTGAGAATACAAAAATTGAAATTGCCAAAGCGAAAGCGGTGGAAGAAAAACAGTATGAAGATATGAAAGTTCGCATAAAATATATGTATGAACAGGGAAATACCCAGTATGCGGCAATGATTCTTGAAGCAGAATCTATTGCGGATTTTTTGAATAAAGCAGATTACGTGTCCAGTATTTCGGAATATGACAGGCAGATGTTGGAAAAATACGAAAAAACAAGAGAAGAAATTGAAGATTTGGAAGCTCGTCTTGTGGTAGAACAGCAGGAGTTAGAAATTCAAGAAAAAGAAACGAAGGATAAAGTGGATGCCATTGAAGTTCTTGTAGCTGCCAAGGAAGCGGAGCTGCAGACTGTAAAGGGACAGATAGCCAGCAAGGAAGAATTAATTGCAGAGTATGAAGCTGACATCGAAGAACAAAACAGAGTTATTGAAGAACTGGAAGCTGCGGCAAAAAGAGCAGCAGAGGAGGCAGCAAAGTCAGGAACCTCCACACAGAAGTATGATGGTGGTATTTTTGCATGGCCGTGTCCGGCGTATACAAGGATTTCAAGTCCGTATGGATATCGAATGCATCCGACTCTTGGGGTGGTGAAATTCCATAATGGTGTGGATTTGGCGGCTCCGGCAGGTTCGGCAATTCTGGCAGCTTATGACGGAACGGTCATCAGTGCGGCTTATAATAATTCCATGGGAAATTATGTGATGATTAACCATGGAGATGGTATCTATACTGTTTATATGCATGCTTCTGCATTGTATGTAAGTGCAGGACAGAAGGTAAGCAAAGGAGAAACCATTGCAGCGGTAGGAACCACAGGACGTTCTACCGGAAACCATCTGCATTTCAGCGTACGTGTTAATGGAGAATATGTAGACCCTATGGGCTATATTAGTAAGTAATAAGACTTTGGAGGATATCATGGAGGAAAAGATGAATAATTATAATCAGGAAGAAGCGGAGGGAGAAAAGGAAAAAACTTTTCAAGGCAAAGGAAAAAAAGTATTGTTCTTGGTGATTGTTTTGGGAATTGCGTTTGTTGCAGGGAGATGCAGTATAGCATTGGGTAGCGGTGATGACAAGATTATTACCAAAGAGGTGGAGCAAAAAGCACAAACAATTCAGCAGATTATTGATAAGATGTATCTGGAAAAGGAAGATGTGAAGGCGGTACAGGAAGGTGTATACAAGGGAATGGTAGCGGCACTGGGTGATCCCTATTCCGTGTATTTTACCAAAGAAGAGTATGATGCATTTCAGGAGTCCTATACTGGAGAATATTGTGGTATAGGAGCCAGCCTGTTACAAAATGCAGATACCGGACTGATTACCATTGTAAAGACCTTTAAAGGCTCTCCGGCTCAGGAAGCGGGGCTGAAAACCGATGACATTCTTTATAAGGTAGAAGGTGAAGAAGTTACCGGTGAAGATTTATCAGAGGTTGTCTCAAAGGTGAAAGGAAAAGAAGGAACCACAGTAAATATTACCATTATGCGTGACGGCGAAGAAATGAACTTGGAACTGGTGCGTAAAACTATTTCTGTTCCTACGGTGGAATATGAAATGTTAGATAATAAGATGGGCTATATTATTATTTCGGAATTTGATGAAATTACAACTTCCCAGTGGACAGAAGCGTACGAAGCGTTAAAACAGCAGGGGATGACATCACTGATTGTGGACCTTCGTAATAATCCTGGGGGTGGCCTGACTGTGGTAGCAGAAATTCTGGATTCTATTTTACCGGAAGGCATGATTGTTTATCACGAAGACAAAAATGGTCAGAGAGAAGAATATAAGTCGGACGAAGAACATAAGATAGAGGTACCGTTAGCAGTGCTGGTAAATGGCAATAGTGCCAGTGCATCGGAGATTTTTGCCGGTGCGGTAAAAGATTATGGCATAGGAACGCTTATTGGAACCACCACCTTTGGAAAAGGTATCGTACAGCAGATGGTCAGCCTGGGAGATGGCTCGGCAATGAAAGTGACAATTTCTAAATATTATACTCCGAGTGGGGTATGCATTCATGGTACCGGAATTGAACCGGATATAGAGCTGGAGTTTGATACAGAAGCTTATGAAAAAGACGAAAGTGATAATCAGCTGCAGAAGGCGATTGAAGTACTGAGTCAGAAATAAAATTTTGATAAAAGAAGTGTTTGAAAATTGAAATTTTCTAAACACTTCTTTTAATATATTTAAAAATGTTTAAAAATTTGTGAATTAGCACAAAAATGATTGAAAATTAACACGAATATGATATAATGTTAAATATATAGGAGGACGTTCTATATGAGTATAAGGGAAACCGAAAGGAGTTGGACATCATGAAGTTTGTGATTACAGGAAGAAATATTGAGGTTACGGAGGGGTTAAGATCAGCGGTTAATGAAAAGATTGGTAAATTAGAGCGGTATTTCACGCCAGATACAGAGATACATGTTACATTAAGTGTAGAAAAAGAAAGACAGAAAATTGAAGTGACAATTCCGGTAAAAGGTAACATTATCCGTTCCGAACAGGTAAGCAATGATATGTATGTTTCTATTGACTTAGTGGAAGAAGTCATTGAACGTCAGTTAAAGAAATACAAAAACAAACTGGCAGATGCAAAGCAGGGAAGTTCCAGTTTTAAGCAGGAATTTATTGATAATGATTTTGAAGGAGAAGATGAAGTTAATATTATCAGAACCAAAAAATTCGGAATAAAACCAATGTATCCGGAAGATGCCTGTGTTCAGATGGAATTGTTAGGACATAATTTCTTTGTATTCAGAAATGCAGAAACAGATGAAGTGAATGTGGTATATAAGAGAAAAGGAAATACATACGGTTTGATTGAGCCGGAATTCTAAAAAATATAAAGTGTAGAGTCAAAGCAGGTGCCCCAAAAAGCACCTGCTTTTTGTTTTTTGAATTTCGCAACATTTTAGCCCATAGATGATGCTACGCACAGCCCATAATAACTATAGAAGCTTTCCGGGCTGTTCAAATTCTGCCTGAAAAGCTTCTATAGTTATTATGGGCGTCCCCCCAACACTTATGGCCTAAAATGTTACCAAATTTATTAGATTTTATGAAAATTTTATTGTGAAAATGGAAGTTCAGTGGTAAAATGGGAATTAGTGTTAACATCATGAATTAATTTAGGAGTATAGTATGAGTTTAATTGAAAAAGTTTTTGGAACACACAGTGAACGTGAATTGAAGCGTATTAATCCGATTGTAGACAAAATTGAGGGACTTCGTCCGACAATGATGGAACTTTCCGATGCAGAGCTTCAAGGAAAAACAAAAGAGTTTAAAGAACGTTTGGCAAAAGGGGAAACATTAGATGATTTGCTTCCAGAAGCATTTGCAGTAGTAAGAGAAGCAGGACGCCGTGTGCTGAACATGGAACATTACCGTGTACAGTTGATTGGTGGTATTATACTTCATCAGGGAAGAATTTCTGAAATGCGTACCGGTGAAGGTAAGACATTGGTATCTACCCTTCCGGCTTATTTGAATGCTTTGGAAGGAAAAGGTGTACATATTGTTACAGTCAACGACTATCTGGCAAAGCGTGATGCTGAGTGGATGTCACAGCTGCATGAATTTTTAGGCTTAAAAGTTGGTGTGGTTTTAAACAATATGAACAATGATGAACGTAGAGAAGCATATGCCTGCGACATTACGTATGTGACCAATAACGAACTGGGATTTGATTATCTGCGTGATAACATGGTTGTGTACAAAGAACAGTTGGTGTTAAGAGATTTACATTATGCCATTATTGATGAAGTTGACTCTGTTCTTATTGATGAAGCAAGAACACCGCTTATTATTTCAGGACAGAGCAGTAAATCTACAAAATTATATGAAACATGTGATATTCTTGCCCGTCAGCTGAAACGTGGTGAAGAAAGTGGAGAATTCAGCAAGATGGGTGCCATTATGGGTGAAGTTATCGAAGAAAGCGGTGACTTTATCGTAAATGAAAAGGACAAGATTGTAAACCTGACAGAAGAAGGTGTAAAAAAGGTAGAAAAATTCTTCCAGATTGAAAATCTTGCAGATCCTGAAAACCTTGAAATTCAGCACAATATTATTCTTGCACTGCGTGCACATTATCTGATGTTTAAGGATCAGGATTATGTGGTAAAAGATGACCAGGTGTTAATCGTAGATGAATTTACCGGACGTATCATGCCGGGAAGAAGATATTCCGATGGTTTACATCAGGCAATTGAAGCGAAGGAAGGCGTAAAGGTAAAACGTGAAAGCAAAACACTGGCAACCATTACGTTCCAGAACTTCTTCAATAAATACAAGAAGAAATCCGGTATGACTGGTACTGCTCTTACCGAAGAAAAGGAATTCCGTGAAATATATGGAATGGATGTAATTGAAATTCCTACCAACAGACCGGTACAGCGTATCGATTTACAGGATGCAGTATATAAGACAAAGAAAGAAAAATTCAAAGCAGTGGTAGAAGAAATTGTGGAAGCACATAAGAAGGGACAGCCTGTTTTGGTGGGTACCATCACCATTGAAACTTCTGAATTGATTAGCAAAATGTTAAGTAAAGAAGGAATCCAGCATAAAGTATTGAATGCTAAATTCCATGAACTGGAAGCGGAAATCGTAGCAGAAGCTGGTGTACATGGTGCAGTTACCATTGCCACTAACATGGCAGGTCGTGGTACCGATATTAAGTTGGACGAAAAGGCGAGAGAGGCAGGCGGTCTTAAGATTATTGGTACAGAGCGTCATGAATCCAGACGTATTGACAATCAGTTAAGAGGTCGTGCAGGACGTCAGGGAGATCCGGGTGAATCCAGATTCTTCATTTCTCTGGAAGATGATTTAATGAGATTGTTTGGTTCTGAAAAGCTGATGAGCATGTTTAATGCACTGGGTGTTCCGGAAAATGAACAGATTGAACATAAAATGCTTACCAATGCCATTGAAAAGGCACAGTCTAAGATTGAAACCAATAACTTTGGTATTCGTAAAAATCTGTTAGAATACGATCAGGTTATGAATGAACAGAGAGAAGTTATCTACGAAGAAAGAAGACGTGTACTGGATGGAGAAAGTATGCGCGATGTAATCTACAAGATGATTGTAGAGCAGGTAGAAGGCAAAGTAGATATGGCGATTGGTGAAGATTCTCTTCCGGAAGACTGGGATTTAAAAGAATTAAATCAGTTGTTAAGACCGATTATTCCAATCGAAGAATTAACTTTAGAAAAAGTAAAAGACTTAAAGAAAAATTCACTGAAACAGAAGTTAAAAGAAGAAGCAGTGAAGTTATACGAAGAAAAAGAAGCAGAATTTCCGGATGCTGCTGCTATTCGTGAATTGGAACGTGTGGTTCTGCTAAAGGTAATTGACAGAAAATGGATGGATCACATTGACGATATGGAACAGCTGAAGCAGGGAATTGGTCTTCAGGCATTTGGACAAAGAGATCCAAAGATTGAATATCGTTTGAGCGGATATGATATGTTTGATGAAATGACAAAAGCTATCAGCGAAGATACCGTAAAACTTCTGATGCATGTGCGCATTGAACAGAAGGTGGAACGTGAGCAGGTTGCAAAGGTTACAGGAACCAACAAGGATGAAGCTGTGAAAGGACCTGTAAAAAGAACAGCGGAAAAAGTATATCCAAACGATCCATGTCCATGCGGAAGTGGAAAAAAATATAAACAGTGTTGTGGAAGAAAGGCATAAAGCCGATATATAAATAGAAGTGAATAAATGAAAGAGGTGAAAATATGGTAGAATTAGATGGGTTTAAAACACGTCTGAATGAGTATAAAGTGCCATTAACAGAATTGAGGGATTCACTTTGACTTAGCATCAAAAGGTCAAAGGATTGAAGAATTAGAAAAAGATATGGAAGCTCCTACCTTTTGGGATGATGCAGAGCGTTCCCAGAATCTTATGAAGGAATTAAAAAGTCTGAAAGATGATGTGGAAACATATCAGAAGCTTACGGATTTATACGAAGAAATAGAGATTCTTCTGGAAATGGGTTATGAAGAAAATGATGCATCTGTTATTCCAGAGATTGAGGTACAACTACAGGAACTGGAAAGAGAGTATGAGGCAATTAAAACTAAGACCTTGCTTTCAGGAGAATACGATAAAGACAATGCCATATTGACACTTCATTCCGGTGCAGGCGGTACCGAAGCATGCGACTGGGTGAGTATGCTGTACCGTATGTACTTAAGATGGGCAGAAAGCAAGGGGTACTCCACAGAAGAACTGGACTATCTGGAAGGGGAAGAAGCCGGAATCAAATCGGTTACTTTTCAGGTAAACGGAGAGAATGCCTATGGTTTTCTGAAAGCAGAAAAGGGAGTGCACCGTCTGGTGCGTATCTCACCTTTTAATGCAGCAGGAAAAAGGCAGACCTCTTTTGCCTCACTGGATGTTATGCCCGATATTGAAGAAGATATCGACATTGAAATTAATGATGATGATTTGCGGATTGACACCTACCGTTCCAGTGGAGCAGGCGGACAGCATATCAACAAGACATCATCGGCAATCCGTATTACACATCTCCCAACAGGGATTGTAGTACAGTGCCAGAATGAACGTTCCCAGCACAGCAATAAAGATAAAGCCATGCAGATGTTAAAGGCAAAGCTTTATTTGTTAAAGCAACAGGAGCAGGCGGAAAAAGCCTCCGGGATACGTGGAGAAGTAAAAGAAATCGGATGGGGAAATCAAATTCGTTCTTATGTAATGCAGCCATATACCATGGTGAAGGATCATAGAACGAATATTGAAATAAGCAATGTAGATGCAGTAATGGACGGAAAAATAGATCCGTTTATTAATGGGTATCTTGCGTGGCTGAATACAAATAATGATGAGTAGTCAGGAGGGTTATTATGGCTGAATTGAAACCAGTGATATTTAAGTTGCATGGAGAAAAGTATGGAGTGGATATTAATCTGGTGATGGGGATTGAGAGAGAGCAGAGAATAGTAGCTGTTCCAAATTCGCCGGAGAATATCAAGGGAATTATTAATATGAGAGGAATTATTGTACCGGTATACAATCTTGCAAAGAAATTTGGATTTGCGGACATATCAGATGAAAATTCACAGTTGATTATTACAAAGATAGGTGAAATGATGATAGCTGTGGAAGTAGAAGGAGTAGAAGAAATTTCTGACATACCGTCATCTTCCATCAGTGAAGCGCCTATACTTATTAAAGGTGGAAAAACCGCTTACATTAAAGAGATTGCAAAGCTGGGAAATGATCTTATTATTATTCTGGATGTGGAGGAACTGCTTTCAGAAGAAGAACAGCGAGATATGGAAGAATTTGTGAAAGAACAGAGTGCATAAAATAAGAGTCTGTTAATGCTACAGAAAGGTTGGCGTTGACAGGCTCTTCTTTTGTATAATTTAAAATAAAGGTTGCCTTTCTTTTCCAAGTGTGCTAATATCTTTCTAGTGAAAACAAGTGTTTTTCTCAAACAAACAAATATACAGGGAGCAGACAGGGTCTGCTGGCCTGGCATTCAGGAGATTAGGAAGATGGCAGAAGTGAATAAATATTTTGTTGTGAAACAAAAAGCAGTTCCAGAAGTTCTTCTAAAAGTCGTAGAGGCGAAAAGACTTCTCGAATCAGAGAAGGCAATTACCATTCAGGAAGCAACAGACAGAGTAGGAATCAGCAGAAGTTCATTTTACAAATATAAAGATGATATCTTTCCTTTCCATGAAAATGCCAAAGGAAGAACAATTACTATGGTATTGCAGTTGGATGATGAACCGGGACTGTTGTCAGATATTTTGAAGATTGTAGCAGAATATCATGCAAATATATTAACCATTCATCAAAGTATACCTGTAAATGGAGTCGCTACTTTGACACTTAGTGTTGAAGTATTGCCATCTACGGACGATGTTTCGCAGATGATAGAGGAGATGGAGCGGCAAAAAGGCATCCATTCCATCAAAATTTTAGCTAGGGAGTGAAAAAATGATAAACATTGCATTATTAGGTTATGGTACCGTTGGTTCAGGCGTGGTGGAAGTGTTGGAAACCAATCGGGACAGTATCAACAAAAAAGCCGGAGAGGAATTGAATTTAAAGTATGTTCTTGATTTAAGAGATTTTCCGGGAGATCCGATTCAGGAAAAAATCGTTCATGATTACGAAGTGATTGCTAACGATCCTGAGATTCAGATTGTAATTGAAGTTATGGGTGGCGTAGAGCCTGCATATACTTTTGTAAAACGCGCATTACAGAGCGGGAAGAGTGTATGTACTTCAAATAAAGAATTGGTAGCAAAACATGGTGCAGAATTATTAGAAATTGCCAGAGAAAAAAATATTAACTTCTTATTTGAAGCAAGCGTTGGTGGCGGAATACCTATTATTCGTCCGTTAAATTCATCTCTGACAGCAGATGAAATTGATGTAATTACCGGTATTTTAAATGGTACTACAAATTACATTCTTTCTAAAATGACAGATGAAGGTCTTGATTTTGACAGCGTGTTAAAGGATGCACAGGATAAGGGATATGCAGAGCGTAATCCGGAAGCAGACGTAGAAGGATATGATGCATGTAGAAAAATTG
Source organism: Lachnospiraceae bacterium (assembly GCA_045126515.1). Lineage (GTDB taxonomy): Bacteria > Bacillota > Clostridia > Lachnospirales > Lachnospiraceae > RUG11237. Next base: position 43,969 of record JBGVOM010000126.1, on the reverse strand, counting down.
CAATTCTTTCTTCTCTTGCATTTGGAAGACAGGTTGATTATGAAGATATTTATACAGAAGGCATCACTAAAATCACAGCAGAAGATATTAAATATGCTAAGGTTATGGGAAGAACCATTAAACTGTTGGCTTCCAGTAAGAAAGTAAATGACAGTTTTTACGCTATGGTAGCACCATGTATGGTAGCACCATCTCATCCATTGTACAGTGTAAACAATGTATTTAATGCGATTTTTGCCCATGGTAATGTATTAGGTGATGTAATGTTCTACGGAAGTGGGGCAGGTAAGCTTCCTACTGCCAGTGCGGTTGTAGCGGATGTGGTAGATGCAGCAAAACATTTACACCGTAATATTATGACCTTCTGGAGTAGCAAAAAGCTGGAATTAACAGATATTAAAAATGCAAACAGACGTTTCTTTGTGCGTGTAAAAGGCGGCAATGAAAGAGTTGCAGAAATTGAAAATACATACGGAAAAGTAAATATTGTAGATGCCGGTATCGCAGGTGAAATCGGCTTTGTGACAGAAGTTATGACAGAAGCTGAGTTTGCCGCAAAAGCAGAAAAGACTGCAGAAATTATTAACCGGATTCGTTTGGAGGATTAATAAAATGAAATATGTCATTGTATTAGGCGATGGTATGGCAGATGAGCCAATTGAAGAACTTGGCGGTAAAACACCATTAGAGTATGCAAAAACACCAATGATGGATATGTTAGCGGCGAAAGCTGAAATCGGTCTGGTACATACCATTCCGGAAGGAATGAAGCCGGGAAGCGATACAGCCAATCTTTCTGTTATTGGTTACGATCCGAAGAAGTATTATACCGGACGTTCTCCGTTAGAAGCACTGAGTATCGGTGTGGATATGAAAGCAACTGATGTGGCACTTCGTACCAATATTGTTACCATTTCAGAAGAAGATGTTCCGTATGAGCAGAAGACAATTATTGACCATAGTTCCGGGGAAATCAGTACAGAGGATGCAGCAGTTTTGCTGGATGCAGTAAAAGAAGGACTGAAAAAGGAAGGATACGAGTTCTACTTAGGAACCAGCTACAGACATTTGCTTATCTGGGATAAGGGTGAAGTGATAGACTTAACAGCACCACATGATGTACTGGGACAGACCATTGGGCAGTATCTTCCAAAAGACCAGGTACTGCGTGATATGATGGTAAAGAGCTATGAAATTTTAAATAATCATCCTTTAAATGTAAAGAGAGCAGAAGCAGGATTGAATAAAGCAAATTCCTTATGGTTCTGGGGTGCCGGAACAAGACCGGCATTATCTTCATTTGAAGAAAAGACCGGAAAAAAAGCGGTTATGATTTCCGCGGTGGATTTATTAAAAGGAATTGCAGTAGGTGCCTCTATGCATAATATTGAGGTGGAAGGTGCCAATGGTGGTCTGAATACCAATTACGAAGGTAAAGCCCAGGCAGCGGTGGACGCACTTACAAAGGATGGATATGATTTTGCGTATGTTCATGTGGAAGCACCGGACGAAATGGGACATCAGGGCAGTGTAGAACGCAAGGTACAGGCAATTGAAAATCTGGACCAGAGAGTAATTAAAAAGGTAGTGGAAGGCTTAGAGGCATCAGGAGAAGAATTCCGTCTGCTGGTACTGCCGGATCATCCTACACCAATCAGTGTTCGTACACATACTGCCTCACCAGTGCCATATCTGTTATATGACAGTACAGATGTGAAAAATAACGCATGGCATTATAACGAAAAAGAAGGAAAGGCAAGCGGAAATTATGTGGCGGAAGGTCACACAATGATTGATTATTTCCTGAGCAGATAAGAGAAAATCAAAAATATTAAAAAAATATAAAAAATTATTGAAATATGTATTATTACATGTTAAAATACTTTTTGGATTCACAAAAAGAAAAATACATAACAATAGGGGAGGAAGACATGGATAACAATTTTAATGAAGAAAACTTCAACTATACACCACAGCCGGAGCAGCCACAGAAGGATGGCGGACATGGATTAGCAATTGCTTCTTTAGTAGTTGGTATTATATCAATTCTTTCATGCTGCTGTATTTATTTGTCAGTAATACTTGGTGTAGTTGGTGTTGTACTTGCAATTATTTCTAAGTCAAAATCATCTACAGGAAAGATGGAAACAATGGCACTCATTGGTATGATTCTTTCTATTATAGGTTTAGTACTTACCATTGGTTATTTTGTATTTGGTTTAGTATGTATGCAGTCACCGGAATACCAGGAAATGTACAACGAGATTTTAAAAGCATATCAGTAATTTGAGATAGTAGAAAATAAAAGCTATAAGGTAAAAACCTTATAGCTTTTTTACCACATAAAAGGATGGAAAAAGTATGGAAAAGACAGAAAAACGATTGTATATACTAGGATTAGTAGCAGTAGTTATTATTCTTGTTATGGAAGTGATTTTAAACGTAGCAAAATTTGATTTTTTGAAGCTGGTACCTCCTTGTGGATTTCGTTTTGTAACCGGTTATTATTGTCCGGGATGCGGAGGAACAAGAGCTGTCCGTGCATTGCTGCAAGGCAGATTAGTGGAATCTTTTTTGTATCATCCCTTTGTATTGTATTGTGCAGTGATTGCAGGAGTTTTTATGATTAGCAACACCATACAGCTTCTTACAAAAAACAAGTGGAAAATTGGCTTGAAATACCGCCACGGATATTTGTATGGAGGGGTTGTAGTTATTATTGTGAACTGGATTTTGCAAAATATATATATTTTTTTGAATAATACACACAATTTATAGATTTTGGAAAGGAATAAAAAATGGATATTATTAAAGTTCTTGCAGAGGAATTATCTGTGAAAAACTGGCAGGTGGAAGCTGCCGTAAAATTGATGGATGAAGGGAACACCATCCCTTTTATTTCCAGATACCGTAAAGAAGCTACCGGAACGCTAAATGACGAACAGCTTAGAAAGCTGCATGAGAGGTTAACCTACCTTAGAAATTTAGAGGAGAAAAAGGAGCAGGTCTTATCCAGCATTGAAGAACAGGGAAAATTGACGGAAGAATTAAAAGCACGAATTGTAGCAGCAGAAACGCTGGCGCTGGTAGATGATTTGTATCGCCCATATCGTCCGAAAAGACGTACAAGAGCAACGATTGCGAAAGAAAAAGGCTTAGAAGGACTTGCCAATTATATTCTGCTTCAGATGTGTACAGAACCGTTAGAAAAAGAAGCGGAAAAATATATTTCAGAGGAAAAAGAAGTGGCTGATGCAAAAGCAGCGCTGGATGGAGCAAAAGATATTATTGCGGAATCCATTTCAGAAGAAGCAGATTATCGAATTTATATCCGTAATCTGACCATGAAAGAAGGAAATATCGTATCTTCTGCAAAAAGTGAAGAAGAGAAGTCTGTATATGAAACATATTACAATTTTACCCAAAAGTTAAATAAAGTACCGGGATATCGTGTGCTTGCCATGAACCGTGGAGAAGCAGATAAGATTTTAACTGTAAAAATTGAGGCTCCGGAAGAACAAATTCTTACCTACTTAAATAAGAAGGTGATTGTAAAGGATAATCCTTATACAACCCCGATTTTAAAAGAGGTGGCAGAAGACAGCTACAAACGTTTGATTGCACCTGCCATAGAGCGTGAAATCAGAAACGAATTAACAGAAAAAGCAGAAGACAGTGCCATTGTGGTGTTTGGCAAAAACCTGACTCAGCTGTTAATGCAGCCTCCGATTGTGGGACATGTGGTATTGGGCTGGGACCCGGCTTTCCGTACAGGCTGCAAGTTAGCGGTGGTAGATGAAACAGGTAAGGTATTAGATACGAAAGTAATCTATCCTACAGAACCACAAAATAAAGTGGAAGAGTCCAAAAAAATCTTAAAGCAGATGATTAAAAAATATAATATTTCCCTGATATCCGTAGGAAACGGAACGGCTTCCAGAGAATCTGAGCAGGTGATTGTGGATTTGTTAAAAGAACTGGATACTCCGGTGCAGTATGTGATTGTAAATGAAGCCGGGGCTTCTGTATATTCAGCAAGTAAACTGGCAACGGAAGAATTTCCAAACTTTGATGTGGGACAGCGTAGTGCTGCATCTATTGCAAGAAGACTGCAGGATCCATTGGCAGAGCTGGTGAAAATTGATCCGAAATCTATTGGCGTAGGACAATACCAGCATGACATGAACCAGAAGAAGTTAAGCGAGGCATTGTCAGGAGTAGTGGAAGACTGTGTTAACAGGGTAGGTGTAGATTTAAATACTGCTTCGGCTTCTTTATTAGAGTATATTTCCGGTGTATCCAAAGTGATTGCAAAAAATATTGTGGCATACCGTGAAGATAATGGAAGATTTAAGGACAGAAAAGAATTGTTAAAAGTAGGAAAATTAGGACCGAAGGCCTTTGAACAGTGTGCTGGTTTCCTGCGAATCAGTGGTGGAAAGAATCCTTTGGATGCTACTAGTGTGCATCCGGAAAGCTATGAAGCTGCCACAGAACTTTTAAAGAAATTAGGTTATACTCCTGAGGATGTAGTGGCAGGAAATCTCACAGGACTTTCTAAAAAAGTAAAGGACTATCATAAACTTTCTGAAGAATTGAATGTGGGCGAAATCACTCTTCAGGATATTGTAAAAGAATTAGAAAAGCCGGCAAGAGACCCTCGTGATGAAATGCCAAAACCAGTGCTACGTACAGATGTGTTGGATATGAAAGACTTAAAAGAAGGCATGATTTTAAAAGGAACTGTCCGCAACGTAATTGATTTTGGTGCATTTGTAGATATTGGTGTTCATCAGGACGGCTTACTTCACATCTCACAGATTACTGAACGTTTTATCAAACATCCTATGGAAGTGTTGTCCATTGGGGATATTATTGAAGTGAAAGTTTTAAGCGTAGACATGGAGAGGAAACAGATTAAGCTGACTATGAAGTTTGAAAAGTAGAGGAAATTAACAAAGGAGAAGAAATATGAATAATAATGAAAACAATTTTAATTATACACCACAGCCGGAACAGCCTGTAAAGGATCCGGGGCATGGATTAGCGATTGCTTCTTTAGTAATTGGTATTACATCAATTTATTCTTGCTTTTGTGCATATTTAGCAGTAATTCTTGGTATTGTTGGGATTGTACTTGCGATTATTTCTAAGTCAAAATCACTTACAGGAAAGATGGAAAAGCTGGCACTTGCTGGTATGATTCTTTCTATTTTAGGTGTTGTAATTGCAATTCCCGTGATTATATTTTCAGTGGTTTTAGGTCAGTCATCTTATATCCAGAATTTTGGATAGACTTCTCCTAAAGTTTGCAAAAAAAAATGTTGACAAATGTCAAATAGCGAGTATAATAGGTTATAGAAACAAGGGAGTTTCGAAAGACGATAAGTCTGTCGAAGCTCCTTTTTTGTTTATATTGGCAAACCGGAATTCATGTCCTAGATTTCGGGAAGCCGGAAAAAGTCTAAACAAATACTGTGAAATCAGAGCATAGTATTCAATAAGGAGGTTTCTATATGAAAAAATTGGAAATTGTTATCAGACCGGAAAAGTTGGATGAGTTGAAAGATATCCTCGACACATGTAAGGTTACCGGTGTTATGATAACCAACGTAATGGGTTATGGTAATCAGAAAGGTTACAAGCAGAATTACCGTGGAAGTGAGTATAATGTAAATCTTCTTCCAAAGATTAAGGTGGAAACAGTCGTGGTGGAAGATATTGCAGAAAAATTGATTGAAATGGTAGTAAAAGAAATCAACACCGGTAATTATGGCGATGGTAAGATCTTCGTTTCGAATATCGAAGACGTTGTCAGAGTTCGTACAGGCGAACGTGGCGAATCAGCAATTTAAATAATCGAATATAGAAGCCGTTATCAATGGGGATAACACATGCAGCGTATAGGGAAGCCCTATACATGCAGTGTTATCCCTTTTTTATACGGTGATTGAAGGAGGATATTATTATGATGTTATTAACAAGTGAATTGGCACCGGAAATTATGGATGCCATTACTTCAGAAGTGTTTGGAGTGTGGTTTCTGATTGGTGCAGCTTTAGTATTTTTTATGCAGTGCGGTTTTGCAATGGTGGAGGCTGGTTTTACCAGAGCGAAAAATACTGGAAATATTATTATGAAAAACTTAATTGATTTTTGCTTTGGTACCGTGGCATTCTTTTTATTAGGATATAATTTATTATGTGGTGAAGGTAATAAATTTATCGGATACGGATTAAATCCTTTTGGAAATTTTCAAGAGATGGATTGGTCTGGCTTTGTGTTTAACTTAGTGTTCTGTGCTACGACAGCAACCATCGTTTCAGGTGCTATGGCAGAGCGTACTAAATTTATTGCATATTGTGTATACAGTTTTGTTATCAGTCTTGTGATTTACCCGATTGAAGCTCACTGGATTTGGGGTGGAACAGCATGGTTAACAGATTTAGGATTTGTAGATTTCGCAGGTTCTTGTGCGATTCATATGGTCGGCGGTATTTCAGCCTTGATTGGTGCTGCTTTCTTAGGACCTCGTATTGGAAAATATGATGCACACGGAAAGAGTAAGCCAATTCTTGGACACAACTTATTAGCCGGTGCCCTTGGATGCTTTATTCTTTGGTTTGGATGGTATGGATTCAACGGTGCAGCTGCAACAAGTGTTGACCAGTTGGCACAGATTTTTGTAACAACAACAATCGCTCCTGCAATGGGTACTGTTTCCGCTATGATCTTTACATGGATTAAGAATGGAAAACCAGACGTATCAATGTCATTAAATGGTGCATTGGCAGGTTTGGTTGGTATCACAGCCGGATGTTCTAATGTAGATGCAGTTGGTGCATTCATTATTGGTATTGTAGCAGGTATTATTGTATGTGCTGTAGTACTCTTGGTAGAAAATATATTAAAAGTTGATGACCCGGTAGGTGCTGTTGCTGTTCACGGTGCATGTGGTATCTGGGGAACATTTGCAGTAGGTTTATTTGATTATACAGATGGTTTGTTTTACGGTGGCGGCGTGCATAAGTTATTAATCCAGTGTCTTGGTATTGTAACAGTTGCCGCATGGACTATCGTAACAATGACAATTGTATTCTTCGTTATTAATAAAACAATCGGTCTTCGTGCTTCCAGAGAAGAAGAACTTCAGGGTCTTGACCCGACAGAGCATGGTTTGGAATCTTCTTATCCAGACTTCCAGAAGGCCAACTACAAGTAAGATATATAAATTAGCGTTTATCTATCCCCCTTATAGTTTAGGACATATAGAAAGCCCCAAAGTGCTTCCACCACTTTGGGGCTTTCACTTTGTGTAAATTTTGAAACTTTTTTCAATTTTTGTTGTCTATAATAATAAGAGCTCTTAAAATAATAGAAAATGCGAGGTGAAGGCAATGAAAGATGAAGATATTATTGAGTTATATCAGAAGCGCTCGGAGCAGGCTATTGTGGAAACAGAGAGAAAATATGGGGCATACTGTGGAACGATTGCCGGGCGGATTTTGCAGAGTGGAGAAGATTGTAAAGAATGCCTGAATGATACATGGTTAAAAACATGGGAAACGATTCCGCCTGTGATTCCCAAAAAATTTTCTGCTTATATTGGGAAAATCACAAGAAATCTGGCGTTGAATATGTATAAAAAGAAGTACGCAGGAAAAAGAGTCAGTGAACGGATGATGGTATCTATGGAAGAACTGCAGGATTGTGTTAGTGATAAGGATTCTGTAGAGAGTAAAATAGAAGAGAAAATAGTTCTGGAAAAATTAAATGCATATCTAGGGCAATTGCCAGAGTTGGAACGGAAAATTTTTGTGCGAAGATATTTTTATATGGATACTATGCGGGAAATTGCAGATTTGTATGAAATGAAAGAAAGTTATGTAAAAACCCTATTGTTTCGTACTAGAAAAAAATTGAAAGAACATTTTCAGAAGGAGGGTATTGTTTTATGAAAAAGGAAACATTGTTTGAAGTGATTGGTCAGATAGATGAAAAGTATGTAGCAGAGGCAGAAAGGAAAGTTATGAAAAAAGGAAGTATAAAAAAACAAAGAGTTATGAAGTGGACAGTAGGTGTGGCAGCGGCAGTTTTGATTTCTATTATTTTACCTAATGTGAATGGAGACATTGCAAAAGCTATGGAAAGCATCCCGGTGCTGGGAAAATATTTTCAGGTAGTGACCTTTCGGGAATATCATTATGAGGATGACAACAACACTGCAGATGTGGTAGTGCCAAAGGTAGAAACAGAAGAAAATGCTACAGAAGAGGAAGTAGAGACAGCGGAAAGTATGAATAAGAGCATCGAAGAATATGCTCAGGGATTTATGCAGGAATTTCAGGAAAATTTAAAATCACAAGGTGAGGGATACCAGGATTTAAAGTTGGATTATGAAGTGGTAACTGATAATGCAGAATGGCTTACCCTTAAGGTCAATGCACTGCAGGTAGAAGCCAGTGGATATCAGCAGGTGAAATTCTTCCATATAGATAAGAAAACAGGAAAAGAAGCAGTGCTTTCAGATTTGTTTGTGGAAGATAGTGACTATGTGGAAATCATCAGTCAAAATATTTTAGAACAGATGAAAACGCAAATGCAAGAAGATGAAAGTAAGGTATATTTTTACGAAGGAGATGGAGATGGCATAGAAGAAGGCGAATTTAAGGAAATAAAGGAAGACCAGAATTTTTATTTTGGTAAAAACGGAGAGCTTGTAATTGTATTTGATGAATACGAGGTGGCACCTGGGTGCATGGGAATTGTAGAGTTTACTATACCGTTACAGTGTATTGAAAGTATTTTAAAATAATAAAATCAAAAATAGTATTCTTTCTCCGTCAAAGTGTGCTATAATAAAAAGAGCAAACTTGCAAAAGAAAAGGAGTGGAATCATGGGGGTAATGAGACTTGAGGAGTTAGCCGAAAATCAAAAACTGCACATTGAAGTGATTGCCAAGACGGGGCGTCTTGAGTATGATGTAGTAAGTAAATTTTCGGCTCATGGAGCAGTTTTTATTGAACCTATTCGTTATAACAATCAAATAATAAATTTTGTAAGGTCAGATATTATAATCAAAGTGCTTTACACCAGAAATAATCGCAAACCCATTGAATGGAGTAACTGCTATATTAAGTCAGTGGAATATAAGGGAAAGCAATACCATATGATTGGTAGCAACAATGTGGGGATTGAAGTGAATCGCCGAGAGTGTTTCCGTATTTTTATAGGGGAAAAAGGACTGGCACAAGTTGGGGAACATACGGGCATTATGAAAGTGACGGTAAAAGATATTAGTGCAACTGGTTTTTCTTTTTTGGGAGAGCGAGAATCGGAAACTCCACTAGGCGAAAATGTAAGACTTACCTTTCAAGACAGCATCCGTGATATTCGTTTTGATTTATCCGGAAGACTGGTGCGAAAGGTAGCAGACGAGGATGAAAAAACATTGTATGGATGTAAATTATATATTTCCAATAAAATTGTAGATTCCTATATTGCGAGAAGACAGCGGGAACAGGCACAACACCTTCAGAGTCAGTTGATTGAGCGTTCCAAAGCTACTTTTGAGAAATTAGAAGCGGATAATTAGTGAAAAAATGCATCTCAAATTTGAGGTGCATTTTTTGTGGAAATTATACATAAATGTTACATGAAAATGTAACAAAAATCAGGCATAAAAATTGTACGTGTTATAAAAATGTAAAAAAAATGTAACAAATATATTGAATGTTGTGAACAATTACTATATAATATACTCAACAAGAAAGAAAAGATAGGAAAAACTTATAAACGAAGGTATTTTGAAGGAGAGAATGTTTCATGAAATTTAACAAAGTCAACGCATGGCTGGTGGCAGTATCTCTTACAGCAACAACCGTGGGGGTAAATGGTTTACCATTATATGTAAATGCATCACAGCTTAGTGTAGAAAGTACAGCAAATGAAGAAACGGTGATTATTGATATTTTGGCAGATGAACTGGATGGAACAGAAATCAAAAAAGAAGCATTTCAAAACCAGTTCGAACTTAAAAATGTCATACTGCAGGAAGGAATTACTGTGATTGGAGAAAATGGATTTTTCAATTGTGCATCCATGAAAAGTATTGTATTGCCTTCCACAGTAAAAACTATAGGACGCGGAGCATTTCAAAATTGTACTTCTTTGGAGCGAATTGATTTGTCAAAAACATCTGTGACAGAAGTTTCAGAAGAAGCATTTCGAAATTGTAAAAATTTAAAGGAAGTAATTTTACCGGAAGGAATTGTCACTATTCAGGCAAATGCATTTCAGGGGTGTGGTGCATTAGAGCAGGTAGATTTTTCGTCCGCAAAGAAATTGAAAAAAATCGGAAGTGCTGCATTCGGTAACTGTATTTCACTAAGCGAAATAGTTCTTCCTGAAACAGTGACAACTGTAGGCAGTGGAGCTTTTGCAAATTGCATCGGATTAAAGTCTATTGCTTTTCCGGGCAGCATTTCAGAATTTGGACTGGCTGTATTAGAAGGCACAGAAAACGTAACTGTAAAAGGCGTAGTAAACTCTTATGCTTATGATTACGCTATGAAAAAAGGGTTGAACTTTGAAGCAATTTCTGATGAAATTCTAGTATCTGATATTACAGTGGCAAATGAAACTATTACTTACAATAAAGAGAATGTAAAAAGACTTAACTTAAAAACAGGCGAGAGCATATCTTTTGATGTAGCTGTAGCACCTGCAAATGCCACAAATGGTAAATATAGCTGGGAACCGGACAAAGAAGGAATCGTATCCTTTGCAGAAGATGGAACCGTTACAGGACTAAAACGCGGCTTTGTAAGCGTAGTAGTGCGTGCAGAGGGCGGTGTAAATAAAACAGATTATATTGAAATTAATGTAAAGTAGACAACAGGTCAGACTTGTTGGTTGACAGGACGCTCATAGCTGAGAAAAATTTGTATCGGCTATGAGCTGTTTCTTGGCAACCACTAAGTTTGATATGTTGATAAAATAGCAATAGTGAAAATACGCATACTGCTATTTGTATTTTTGTGTGGTAGGTCAGTGCAGTACACAGGAAGTGATAAAAGTTATGGTCGGAAAAGCCCTAAATATTCTCTGGGTTTTTCCGACCATAACTTTTATCACTTCCGTCCTCTTCATCCTTCACAAAAAGTATAAAAAGAAAATAAATTTTATAAAATAATGAAAAGAGGGTTGACATTTTATATGCCTAGTGATATGTTAAGTACATGGATGTTAGCACTCCACATTGACGAGTGCTAACAAATCGGAAAGGAAGTGAATGGATGGAACTGGATGAAAGAAAAAACAAGATACTGGAAGCAATCATTCGTACTTATTTAGAAACGGGAGAGCCGGTAGGTTCAAGAACGATTTCAAAGTATACAGACTTGAATTTGAGTTCTGCAACCATTCGAAATGAAATGTCTGATTTAGAGGAGATGGGATATATCATACAGCCTCATACATCAGCAGGAAGAATTCCTTCCGATAAAGGATACCGTTTCTATGTAGACCGAATTATGGAGGATAAGAACCGAGAGGTATCCGAGATGAAAGAGCTTATGATTGAGCGTCAGGATAAGATGGAGCTGGTTCTAAAACAGGTGGTAAAGGTGTTAGCCAATAATACCAATTATGCCGCTATGGTGTCTGTTCCTTCCTACCATAAAAATAAGCTGAAGTTCATACAGCTTTCCCATGTGGATGAAAAACAGCTGGTAGCAGTTGTGGTGGTAGAAGGAAACATTGTAAAAAACAAAATTATCAATGTAAGCGAAGCTTTGGACAATGAAACACTTTTGAAACTGAATATGCTTTTGAACACCAACTTAAATGGTTTAAGCTTAGAGGAAATCAATCTTGGAATGATTGCAAAATTAAAGGAACAGGCAGGAATTCACAGTGATATTGTAAGTGAGGTGTTAGATGCCGTTGCTGAGGCAATTAAGGTGGAAGATGATTTAGAGATTTATACTAGCGGTGCCACAAATATTTTCCGTTATCCGGAGTTAAGCGACAGTGAGCGTGCAAGTGAACTGATTAATACTTTTGAAGAAAAGAAACCACTTACCGAACTGGTGCAGGAAACACTGGCGGATGAAAATAATACAGGAATTCAGGTATACATCGGAAATGAAACACCGGTGCAGGCAATGAAAGATTGTAGTGTTATTACGGCGACCTATGAATTGGAAGAAGGTATGCAGGGAACTATAGGAATTATCGGACCTAAGCGTATGGATTATGAAAAATCGTTAAGTGCCATGAAAACACTGATGGCACAACTTGATAAAATATTTAAGAAAACATAGAGAAAGGTGGAAGATAGAGTGGCAGAAAAGGAAAAAGAACTGCAGGAAGAGGCAGTAGAAGAAACAGTGGAAACTGAAGAATCTGCACAGGAAACAGCCGAAGCGGAAGAAGTAGCAGAGGAGGTTTCAGAAGAAACTGCACAAGAAGGTGAAGAAAAGAAATCCTTATTCGGAAAAAAGAAAAAGGATAAAAAAGATGAACAGATAGAGGAACTGACAGATAAGTTAAAAAGACAGATGGCGGAATTTGATAATTACCGTAAGCGTACAGAAAAAGAAAAAACACAGATGTACGAAATCGGAGCAAAGAGTATTATCGAAAAGATTCTTCCGGTCATTGATAACTTCGAAAGAGGCTTTGCAAGCGTGACAGAAGAAGAAAAAGCCAATCCCTTTGTGGATGGAATGGATAAGGTCTACAAGCAGATGATGACAGTGTTAGGTGAAATGGGCGTAACACCAATCGAAGCTTTAGGCGAAGAATTTAATCCTGATTTTCATAATGCAGTAATGCATGTGGAAGATGAAGAAGCAGGAGAAAATGTAATTGTAGAAGAATTCCAAAAAGGATATCTATATAAAGAAACAGTAGTAAGACACAGTATGGTAAAAGTTGCTAACTAAACAGAATTTTAGGAGGTTTTAATAATGAGTAAGATTATCGGTATTGACTTAGGAACAACAAACTCTTGTGTAGCAGTTATGGAAGGTGGTAAACCAGTAGTTATCGCCAACACAGAAGGTGCAAGAACAACACCATCCGTAGTAGCTTTCACAAAGACAGGAGAAAGATTAGTAGGTGAACCTGCAAAACGTCAGGCAGTAACCAACGCAGAAAAAACAATCGCATCTATTAAAAGACATATGGGTACAGACTACAAAGTAGCCATTGATGATAAGAAATATTCACCACAGGAAATTTCAGCTATGATTTTACAGAAATTAAAATCAGATGCAGAGAACTATTTAGGTGAAAAAGTAACAGAAGCTGTTATCACAGTTCCGGCATACTTCAATGATGCACAGCGTCAGGCAACAAAGGATGCTGGTAAGATTGCAGGTCTTGATGTAAAACGTATCATCAACGAGCCTACAGCAGCAGCATTAGCTTATGGTCTTGACAACGAAAAAGAACAGAAGATTATGGTATACGATTTAGGTGGTGGTACATTCGATGTATCTATCATTGAAATTGGTGACGGTGTTATCGAAGTACTTGCAACAGCAGGTGATAACAAACTTGGTGGTGATGACTTCGACCAGAAGATTACAGATTACATGATTCAGGAATTTAAGAATACAGAAGGTGTTGACTTATCCTCTGATAAAGTAGCTTTACAGAGATTTAAAGAAGCAGCAGAAAAAGCTAAGAAAGAATTATCTTCTGCTACAACAACAAACATCAACCTTCCATTCATCACAGCTACAGCAGAAGGTCCAAAACACTTTGATATGAACCTTACAAGAGCTAAATTTGATGAATTAACACATGATTTAGTAGAAAGAACAGCAGAACCTGTAAATCGTGCATTAAAGGATGCAGGCATGACAGCTTCTGAACTTGGAAAGGTATTATTAGTAGGTGGTTCTACACGTATTCCGGCTGTACAGGATAAAGTACAGAAATTAACAGGTCAGGAACCTTCTAAGACATTGAACCCGGATGAATGTGTAGCATTAGGTGCTTCTATTCAGGGTGGTAAATTAGCTGGTGATGCCGGTGCAGGAGAAATCCTTCTTCTTGATGTAACACCATTGTCCCTATCTATCGAAACAATGGGTGGTGTAGCTACAAGATTGATTGAAAGAAATACAACAATTCCTACAAAGAAGAGCCAGATTTTCTCAACAGCAGCAGATAACCAGACAGCCGTTGATATTAACGTAGTACAGGGTGAACGTCAGTTTGCGAAAGATAACAAGTCCCTTGGACAGTTCAGATTAGATGGTATCCCACCAGCAAGACGTGGAGTTCCTCAGATTGAAGTTACTTTCGATATCGATGCAAACGGTATTGTTAACGTATCTGCAAAAGATTTAGGAACAGGAAAAGAACAGCACATCACTATCACAGCAGGTTCTAATATGTCTGATGACGATATCGAAAAAGCTGTAAAAGAAGCTGCTGAATATGAAGCTCAGGATAAAAAACGTAAGGAAGCAATCGACACAAGAAACGATGCTGATTCCTTTGTATTCCAGACAGAAAAGGCATTAGAAGAAGTTGGAGATAAAATTGATGCCAACGATAAGACAGCAGTAGAAGCTGATCTTGCAGCATTAAAAGAATTAGTTGAAAAGTCTAATCCAGAAGAAATGACAGAAGCACAGGTAGACGAATTAAAGGCTGCAAAAGAAAAATTAATGGAAAGTGCTCAGAAGTTATTTGCTAAAGTTTACGAACAGGCTCAGGCAGCCGGTGCAGGTCCTGATATGGGCGGTGCAGCAGGCGCAGATGCAGGAAACGCAGACTATACAGCAGATGATGTGGTAGACGGAGATTACAGAGAAGTATAATTAAATCTTGATAATGGACAGAGGTCAATTGGTTACGTGCGTAAGTAGGCGATCAATTGACTTCGTCAATTCATTACATTAGTTTAGAAGGGATAAAAAATGGCAGAGAGTAAGAGAGATTATTATGAAGTCCTAGGCGTTGACAAAGGCGCCGATGATGCCACAATTAAGAAGGCATACCGCCAGCTTGCCAAGAAATATCATCCGGATATGAATCCTGGGGATGCAGAGGCAGAGAAGAAGTTTAAAGAAGCTTCAGAGGCATATGCGGTACTTAGTGATCCGGATAAAAGAAGACAGTACGACCAGTTTGGTCATGCGGCATTTGACGGCGGCGCAGGTGGCGGCGGTGGATTCGGCGGTTTCGATTTCAACGGTGCTGATATGGGCGATATTTTTGGTGATATTTTCGGTGACTTATTTGGTGGAGGAAGACGTCAGTCATCAAACAATGGACCAATGAAAGGTGCCAATGTAAGAGCCAGCGTAAGGGTTACTTTTGAAGAAGCAGTGTTTGGCTGTGAAAAAGAGATTGAATTAAACTTAAAAGATGAATGTAAGACTTGTAACGGAACCGGTGCCAAACCGGGAACTTCACCACAGACTTGTAGCAAGTGTGGTGGTAAAGGTCAGGTGGTATACACCCAGCAGTCATTGTTTGGTATGGTCAGAAACGTACAGACCTGTCCGGAATGCGGCGGTAAGGGTAAAGTGGTAAAAGAAAAATGTCCGGATTGTTATGGAAGCGGTTATATTACCAGAAAGAGAAAGATTCAGGTATCCGTACCTGCAGGTATTGACAATGGACAGTGTATCCGTATCCGTGAAAAAGGAGAACCGGGAATTAACGGTGGACCAAGAGGAGATTTACTGGTAGAAGTGGTAGTATCACGTCATCCGATTTTCCAGAGACAGGATATGAACATATTCTCTACAGCACCGATTTCATTTGCGCAGGCTGCATTGGGCGGTGAAGTGAGAATTAATACAGTAGATGGTGATGTTCTCTATGATGTAAAACCGGGAACACAGACAGATACTAAAGTTCGTTTAAAAGGAAAAGGTGTTCCATCTCTTAGAAATAAAAATATCCGTGGTGATCACTATGTAACTTTGGTGGTACAGGTACCGGATAAATTAAGCGAAGAAGCGAAAGAATTACTTCGCAAATATGATGAGGTTACAGGTAACACCTTAGGAAAATCAGATACCATAAATACAGAAAAACCAAAGAAAAAAGGCTTTATGGATAAAGTAAAGGAAGCCTTTGAGGATTAAGCTTCAATAATGAAAATGTAAGCAATATCATAGTAAATAGATGACAGAGTATTTGAAAAAAACAAATACTCTGTTTTTTATTATTTTATAAGATGTACCTTCAAAAAAGTATAAAAGTAGCAGTATCGTGTTAGAATTTGCCAATTTAATTGTTGAGAACAATGGAAAATGTTCTTATACTGTAAATACAACAAGAAAAGGGAGGTATAAAATATGAAACGGGAATTTTACAAGGATATGCTTCGAATTGCGCTACCTATTACAATTCAGGGGTTTTTGCAGGCTGCATTAAGCCTGATTGACCAGGTTATGATTGGAAGTCTGGGAAGTGCCAGTATTGCCGGGGTAGGTTTGGGCGCAAAATTTATTTCGCTGTTTACAGTTACTATGACAGCTATTGTGACAGTAGCAGGTATTTTTATTGCACAGTATTGTGGAAACAAAAGTAAAAAGGGAATTAATGACAGTTTTTTTGCAAATCTTTATTTTGCCTTACTGGTTACTTTGATTTTTGTGGTGTTATCTGTAACGATACCGGGGCAGATTATGAGTTTGTATTCGAAGGATGCAGATACCATAAGTGAAGCTGTTGTATACTTAAGAATTATGAGTATAGGATTTGTGCCACAGACAATTACACTGATGATATCAGCACTTCTTAGAAATGTGGATGCTGCACATGCGCCTATGGTGGCTGGAGGAATTTCCGTGGTATCTAATACGCTGTTGAATTATCTGCTTATTTTTGGTGTTGGAAGTCTTCCGGCTATGGGCGTAGCAGGTGCGGCACTGGCGACAGGCATTTCAAGAATTATAGAGCTGGTCATCATATGTACAATCTTTATGAAAATTAAAAAGAAAAAGGAAATTGAATTAAAGGTAACTTTCCGCTTTGAAACAGATTTTCTGAAAAAGATAGTGCCGGTGCTCACCCCGATTCTGCTTTGTGAATTTTTATGGAGTCTTGGAGAGAATGTATATGCAGTTATTTATGGACATATCGGTACAGAAAGCTGTGCAGCCATGACTTTAACCTATCCTTTGCAGACTTTAGCCATTGGTGCATTATCGGGTGTTTCGGCCGCCGCCGGAGTAATGATTGGAAATTCTCTTGGCGAAGGTAACAAGGATAAGGCATATGCAGATTCAAAAAGCTTTATGAAGGTTACGATAAGTGTAGCGCTTATTATTTCAATTTGTATTATTTTATTTTGTGGTTTTTATGTAAAGTTATTTCGAGTCAGCGAAGATACAAGACAGATAACGATTTACATTTTAGTTGCTTATGCGTTGGTATTTCCTGCAAAAGTAATCAATATGGTGTTAGGTGGTGGAATACTTAGAAGCGGAGGAATGACAAAATATATTATGTTGGTGGATATGGTCGGCACATGGGTGTTTGGAGTACCTTTGGGACTGCTTTCAGCTTATGCATGGAAACTGCCGATATATTTTGTGTATTTTATTCTGTCTATGGAAGAATATGTGAGAGTACTGCTTTGTACGTGTATATTTAAATCAAGACGCTGGATGGTAAATATGACAGAGGGTAAGTAAAAATATAAGAAGACGCTAATATGGCAATGTGCTGCTGTTTTAGCGTCTTTTTTGAGTTTGTATAGTTTTTTTGCACAAAAAAGTTTGACATGCAATACACTAATTGATATAATGTAACCAAAAAGTACGACAGTTATTATTTTTGTATTATCAAATGAAAATATTTACTAAAATGATAGTCATACTTAATAGTGATAATAAAAGGAGGAAAAGGAAATGTTAGAGGGAAAGAGTATATTGTCGTTCAGACAGATTGGGGATCGAAGTAGTGAAATTACGTTGGTCTTTTTGCATGGTTCAACTATGACAAAGGAAGGTATGCTACCATTAGCAGAAAAATTTGAAAAATATAATTGCATCGTTTTTGATTTGACTGCACATGGGGAATCTGCTGGTGAAGAACCGGAGGAAGTGAAAACATTTGCTGAGGATGTGGAGGAATCTGTATCCTATTTACAGCAGAGTGGAGTGATTGGTGAGAGAATTGTTGTTCTCGGTTATTCTATGGGAGGAGCTATTACTTGTGAACTTGCCATAAGAAAGAAACTAAAATTAGAAGGTATTGTTTTCTTAAGCAGTGGAGCGGATTTAAAGCATCATACGCCTGCTGTAGATGAATTAAAGCAAGTACCGGTAGAACAATTTTCTACATCAGATATATTAGAATATCTGTTCGGTACAGATACACCGGAAGAAGATAAAAAGGTAATTAGGGACAGCTTTGATTCTACAAAGGTTGCAGATGCCATTGGTTATGGGGATTTGATGGCATCTAATCGTTATGATCGATTAGAAGCCAGTAAGGAGATTGATGTACCAACATTGTTAGTACATGGAAGTGACGATGTGATTGTATTGCCAATGGCGGCTGTAGAAACATGGAAAGCTATTCCGGGAAGTGAACTGCTGATGATTCCTTATAAAGGACATGCAGCGATTATGGAAGATGGGGAAACAGTGAAAAATAAAATTATGTCTTTCCTTGAGAAGTTGATTTAAAAGTAAAAATAAAGGATTACGAGGCATGACTATATATTTTTGAGCGTGAGGAGTGTTGTAGATGGAAAATAATGCAATGATTAAAGGAATTTCCTATTATCATCCGGAACATAAAGTGGATAATGAGTATTTTATCGAACATTTTAGGAAAAAGGGAACAGATATTGATAATCTTTTAAAGACTACCGGAAGAAAAAACAGGTATATTTCAGATAACGAAGAAGAAAATATACTTACCATGGGATTTGAGGCAGCGAAAGATGTGTTAGAAAAAGTGTATGTGAAGCCTTCACAGATTGGGTTACTTATATTTTCTTCGGGTACTCCGGAATATATGCTTCCACCAAATTCGGTAAAATTACATTCTATGTTAGGAGTAGGGCAAAAATGCTGTGTTTATGATTTGAATGCAAACTGTGCAGGAATGGTTGTGGCATTAGATCAGGCATCGAGAGCCATGCAGAATAATCAAAACATAAAATATGCTTTAATTGTAGGTTCAGATCAATTAAACCGGTATTCCAGATACGATGAAGCAATAGCATATTCTAATTTTGGAGATTCCGCTTGCGCTATGGTATTGGAAAACGTATTCCATACAGATAGAGGCTTGGTGGATTCGGAGTATTACACAAATTCCAGTAATCATGACAAAATGGTATTTCCTGCAAAGGGATTATCTAGTGTGGTAAGAGATAGAAATCTGCCTACACAGGATAAGTTGGTACAGTGGACTCCTTTTGATTACAGCGGAGCATTTCATAGTGCCACTATTTCCATTGAGGAAATACTTTTTAGAAACAATTTGACAAAAAGTGATATCAAAAAATATTTTTTATCACAATTTGCATGGAAAAGCATACAAGGTGTATGCGAAGAATTGGATGAAGATATCAAAAAATTTACTTTTATTGGCGATGAGTTTGGGTACACCGGAACTACAAGTCCAATGATTGCATGTGCCAGGGCAATGGAAAATGGCGAATTGGAAAAAGGAGATTATGTTATATTTTGGACAGTAGGTGCAGGTACCACCTGTGCTTGTTCGCTTTATCGATATTAGTTACAATTCATGGGCAAATTGTAAGAATATGAAATCTTTTCTGATATTTAGATGGGGCTAAGTAAGGAGGATTTTTTATGAATTTAGAGATTTTAAAAAATGAAGAAAAAAGAATGAATTTTATAATGTTTCTGTTTTTGGCAGTAATACCGATTGTTGCATTGGTATATGTATTGTTGTTCAATGGAGGCTCACTTAAAGACACTGTTGTTCTTACTATGGTAGTGTGCAGTGTTTTGGTTAAAGTATTTGAGAAACCTTTGGGAAAATATGCAAAGTATTGTTATATTGCAATTTTACCGGTTTTGGGTGCAGTGACTATTGTGTGTGGTAATCCTGCTGCTTTTGGAGCTATGGCAGAGGCTTATTTTTTAGTATTGTTTTTAGCAGTTCCGTATTATAATTTATCTACCATAAAGTGGTGTACCGTAATTACTATCGTGCCAAATGTAATTGTTATGATTATATTTCCGAAAGCGTATCTGGCAATGTATACGCTTTCCATATGGATTTTTGTCTGGCTGGTATATATACTTGCAGTTCTTGTGGCAGTAATGATTGTAGTCAGAGCACGTTCTTTATTCTTAAATGTAGAGGAAAAAGAGAATGAAGTAGAAGAAATGCTTGATAATGTCAGGGGAGCTTTTGACGGGTTACAGCAGTCATCGGAAAGAATTTATGATTCCTTGCATAATTTTGAGAAAAGTACTACGGAAATTGCTGCATCTACAGCAGAAATTTCTAATAGTGCAAACCAGCAGATTGAAGAAGTTAATGGAAGTCTTGAGATATTCAATGAGTTAAACGATAAGATTGTCAGTTCAGAAGAACGGGTGGCTCAGACAGTAGAAAACATAAAGCAGTTGAAAGAAAAGAATGACGAAGGAATTGCGGCTATTGCAGAGCTCTCCAAGAAGTTCAGTGAAAATATTGAATCCACCCGTGTGGCATCAGAAGGTGTAACAGCCTTATCACAGAAATCCAGTTCTATTGGTGAGATTATTGAAAGTATCAGTCAGATTGCGAAACAGACGAATCTGCTTGCATTAAATGCGGCCATTGAAGCAGCCAGAGCAGGAGAAGCAGGAAAAGGTTTTGCAGTAGTAGCAGATGAGATTAATGCTTTATCGTCAGAGTCTTCAGCGGCAACTCAAAAGATTGATGCTATTTTAAAAGATATTATATCCACTGTGGAAGAAACAAATCAAGCAATTGAATGTAATAATGTCATTGTAAAAGAATCAAATGACAAATTGGATGATACAGTGAAAATCTTTGAAACAATGCTTCATTCTTCAGAGGAAGTTATCTCTGTTACTGATGTGTTGAAAGAAGAGCTGTCTAACATCATTGAGATTAAGGAACATTTGTTAGAGGCAATGGAAAGGGTAGAAGACAGTTCAAAGAAATCTGTAGAAACCACAACAGAAATAAGCACTTCTACAGAGGAACAGGCAGCAGGAGTGGAAAATATTCTTAAGTCTATGGAGAATGTACAGAGTGGTATGGAGCAGTTGTCAGAGGTGCTCAATGGAAATAAAGAAGGAAAGAACGAAGGTGTCAGGTAGGCAGGAATAGTCTTAATAAATGGCACAGATATAAAAACAGGATTGTCGTTAATTTGGCAATTCTGTTTTTTATTTCGCCCAGCATAGGCGTAATCTAATCAGTGCAAATTCGTAAAAGCGTTTAACTTACAGCCAATGGCAAGGGTATCCATTGTGAGGTGGAATCTAAAGGAAGTCGGATGGCGAACCTCTGGTCTGACAGAGAGAAATCACATATAAGGCATGGTATACCGGGTAAGGCTGCCAGACAAACGAATCGCCACTTACGGAACCGTATGAGCGGTGGTGTGAGAGAATGGGGGGAGTCCCCCTACTCCTACTCTAAACAGTCGATTCGATATTAAATTCGAGGACAAAAAACGCACAATTGAAGGACAAAATGAAATGGGGAGGTAAAAAAACGTTATAATACAGTTGTGGCAGGGAGAAAATCAGAGAAAACAGGCAGTTACATGGTAAAAATCGGTGGCGTTACGGTAGGTTTGTCGGATTGGGTGAGAGTAACCTGTACTATAGAATAATTATAAAATATTCACTATTTTTTTGATTTTCTCAAAAAATATGTTAACAGACGGCTAATAAGGAGGGCAGGAAAACCAATGAGTTCTGAAAATAGTTACATATTAGCAACAAACAATACTTCCTATAGGGAACTTACAAATAAATATCTAAATAGCATAAAGGGATATCAACAGGCGGATACCTTGGCAGGGAAAGTAAATAAGACAGACTGTACATCAAAATTCGGAATTTCTTTATATTCAGATATTATAAATAAATGTTTAAACAGTGTACGAGGTGATGAGAATATGGATACACTAGCAGGAAAAGTTAATGTATCAAGTATAAAGCGTGTATCAGACAGTCAAAGTATACTCGAGGCGTATATGAGTTTGCAACATAAGCTCTGAATAGAGTAATGTAGAACTGAGATGAAAGGCGGAGAAAGCCGCCTTTCAAAATATAGTGGAGGTTTAAAGAATTTGAGGAAGAAAGCAGGTATTGTAGGAAGCTGCCTTATCATCATAATAATAGGGCTTGTTACATGTGGAGTACAGAAGAACAATGGAACAACCATTGATAAAGTGCAAAACCAACAGTCTGCAGGAAATGAGAAAATAGAGCATTTATCCATGGAAATAGTAGAAAATGTTGAGATAGATGCTGATATAGAAAATAGCGAAGTAGAAAAATGTATTGTATATAAGACCACAGGAAAAGAATTTGATATTGACCGTATAAAAAAAGTCTTATGCAATGATATAACAGATTTGACTGAGGAAGTGGATGAAAAAAAAGCTTCCGTTGAAATTGAAGATACCGAGGGTGGAAATTTATGTGCATCCCCAGATAGACTTGATTACGAGGCAAAAGATGGCATGGCAGACTTAATGATTCTGGTAAAATACTGCTATTGGGACAAAATAGATAAGACAGATGCGGCGCAGGCACAGGAATTTTTAGAGGAAGCTACAGTAAAAAATGCAGTTGAAAAATTAAATGAGATTTATAGTTTAGAAGATGAGCAAGAATTTTATCTTCAAAAGGCTGTAAAAATTTCTATGACAGATATTATAAAAAAACGAAAAAAAATGACAGGAGATATTGTAACAGAAGCGGAAACCAGGGAATTCACGAAAGATTTTCTTACGAAAGATGCTTATTTTCTATCTTTTACAGTGAAAAATAAAGGAATTCCAATGGCTTCGAATAGAGAACCTGAGCTTCAAACAGGGAAGGAAAGTAGTGACATACAGATAACAAATGTGGAAGTGATTGCAGATAAAAAGGGGCTGGAGTATTTATCCATTCAGGGAGCTTTTGAATTAGAAGAAGACAGAGAGGAAAATATTATTACAGCGCAGGAAGCAGTTCAATATATAAAAAGTAAATATGACAATCAGGTGATAGAAGAGAAAAGGACTTTTGATAAAATATGGCTAGAGTATATTTTTGTTTCAGAAACATCCATTGAGGATTATAAAAAGGGAACCTTAGAGCCGTATTGGATATTTGTAGATAGTAAAAATGATGCGGCAGAGCGTATCAATGCAATTACGGGAGATAATTTTGGATATGAATAGAAATCAGAATCAGACCACTGTGATTAAAAGTAGAAAGGAGGGAGAGTATGGAAGCACTTGCCAGACAATTAACAGAAAAGATAGTATTAACAGGAAACGTTGACAAAGACAAGAGAGAGATTATACAGTATGGACTGGAACTTTGCATTTCCACATTAATATTGATTTTTTCCATTGCAGTGTTAAGTTTGACCTTTTTTCATAAGCTGGATGCTGTGGTATTTTTGGCTTTTTTTGTACCCGTTCGGCTGTTTAGTGGAGGTTTCCATGCATCAACATATTTGAAATGCTATTGCTGTTCGCTTATAGTTTTTGGTGTTATTGTAATGGGAGCTGAGAAATTTCCTATAGAAAATATAGGAATTAAAATATCCGCAATTATCTTGGCATTTATCTTTTTGTATGGCAGGGCACCCCATATCAATAAAAATCATCCAATTTCAGAAAGGATGGTGCAGAAGAATCGGAAAAGATTAAAAATAGTAATGCTTATGGATTTATTACTGTTTGTAGCAGTTTCTTTGTGGAATCAACACTATGGCATGATGGCTTTTTATTCGATTCTTATGGCAGTATTGTTGTTTGGACTGGCAGAAAGTCCGATTGGTAACTATTTGGAGAATTTATAATTAATAAGGAGAGATGAACATGGGATTATTAGTTTTTTTACTGGAGAAAATTGCAATGATGGGAGCGGGAGCAGCATCATTTTTTGCATGTTATCAACCTGAGACACCGGAAAGTCTTTTAAAGTAATAACAGTGGTAAGAAACTTGTGTGATTAACAAGCAAATGTGTTTTTATAATATTAAAAAGAGAAAATACTTTACTTTTGTAAAATAAAGTGCTAAACTGAAACCAGTGAGTGTGATAGTGTGTCGATACATATTATGACAAGAGGTCTGAATAATGTGCAGTTGGTTGAGTGAAATAGGTGCCAGTTTAGTTGAGAGCTATATATTTTATTCGTTAGCGGAAGTTTTTTTTGAAAAGAAGACTGGCTGGTTAGCAAAATTTGTAAGTATTTTCGTATTAGTAGGTATAGTGACAGGTTTAAATAGTATTCAGTTGGTTTCATATTTCAATATGCTAATCACTATAAGCAGTATGGTAGCGATAATCATGATTGATTTAAAGGAATCCTTTGGATACAGCCTGTCCTATACATTATTTTTTTCATTGCTTCTTTACTTACTTGATTATGCAGTGATATCTGTATGTGGTTTGGTGCTGTCACAGCCGAATTTTGCAACAGATGTTATACAGCCGGGGAAGGTAAGAAGTATATTTCTGATAGTAGATAAAATGATTTGCTTGTGTTTTTATTTTGGAATAAAAAAATGGGTGAAAAAAAATATGGATTTTATCAGACCGAAATATGTGTTTATTCTCTCTACAGGCGGCTTGAGTGGAGCATTTTTTTTGACAGAGCAGACTTGGGAGCAAATTAATATTGACATAGCATTATCCTGGATATTAATCATGGTGGTAGTTGTGTTGATTATGATAGTAATGCAGCTACATTTTTCAAAGGAGCGCAACGAAGAAATTTTAGATGTAGCTAATATGCGAAATGAACTTTTGGAAAATAACTATAATAATTTAAAGTCTGTATATGAAGAAAATTCAAAATTATTTCATGATTTTAAGAATCATATTCAGGTGATGAAGCGGTTAGCTGATAAGGATGACATGCAGGAACTAAAAGAATACATAGCAGGCTTTGAACTGCAAAAACGTTCTAGTGCAGAAGTGTTTTATACAGAAGATTCTGTGGTGAATTTTATTTTAAACAATAAGATAGAAGAAGGAAAAATGCACGGAATACATATTGAGGCAGATATTGATTATCCGGCAGCGGGAGCTATTGCTGCCAACGATATGACCACAATACTGGCAAATTTGTTTGACAATGCCATTGAAGCGTGTAGGCGCATGACAGAAGCAAGAGAAAAGTGGATTTGTATCCGCATTAAAATAAATGGGAATATGCTGATTATCAAGGTAGAAAACAGTTGTGACCAGCCACCGAAACGGAAGGAAAAGAGTTTTCTTACTGTAAAATCAGATAAAACATTTCACGGCTGGGGATTAAAGAGCGTGGAAAGTACAGCAGACAAATATACAGGAGTTGTAAAGTATAAATACAATGCAGAGAACAAATGCTTTTGTACTCTTGTAAATTTATTTATGAATATAGGCATGGAAGCAACAGATATACCAAGGAGAGTACATGATTAGAATAGCTATATGTGATGACGAAGAAAGTACTTTGTTAGAAAACGAAACAAGTATAAAGAAGTATTTACAGGAAATTCACCAGATTGCAGAAGTAACTGCATATCAGTCGGGTGAATTTTTGTTGTATGAAATTCAGGAAGGCTTATTTTTTGATTTGATTTTTATTGATATTGAAATGCCGGGAAAAAGTGGCATGGATATTACGAAAATAATCAAAGGGATTTCCCCAGAAACATTAGTCGTTTTTATCACTTCCCATACAGAATTTGCAATAGAGTCTTATGAACTGTCTGTTTTTCGATATATTCCGAAAGACAGGATAAAAGATAAATTATACACAGCATTAAAGGATGCTGTTTCTTACATTAACATTCAAAAAGATAAAAGTTATCTGCTTGTGACACCTACCCGCTATGAGAGAATCTCTTACGACTCCATTTTTTATGTAAAAAAAGAAAATAAGAATACTATATTTGCTACCAGTCGTGGAGAAACTTATATTAGAAAAACGTTGAATCAGGTGTATGAAGAACTTGATGAGAAACAATTTGTCTATATTGATAGAAGCTATGTGGTGAATCTAATGCAGATTGTTACCTTGACTGAGAGTGAGGTAATATTGAAAAATGGTATGGTTCTGTATGCAAGCAAAAAACGCTTAAAAGAATTGCGAAATATTCTCACAGACTTCTGGGGGGAACATATATAATATTTTTTTAGAAATTCTTTGGAAATCTTAAGAAAAATTCCCTTGACAAACTACATGAAATGTATTATTGTACTACTTGAATAGTACAAATAAGGAAGAATTTGTATAAAAAAGTGTGAGGAGGAGAGAGATGAGTGCTTTAATTGACATTCGGAATATCTATAAGATATATAATCCCGGCGAAAACGAAGTCCGTGCACTGGATGGTGTAAACTTATCCATTCAGCATGGAGAGTTTGTTGCTATTATTGGACAGTCAGGTTCCGGAAAGTCTACATTAATGAATATGCTTGGATGTCTGGATGTTCCAAGTGCAGGACAGTATTTTCTTAATGGAGCAGACGTGTCCCATATGAAGGATGATGATTTATCGGATATCAGAAATCGTGAAATTGGCTTTATTTTTCAGGGATTTAACCTGATTGCAAATCTTACAGCCGTAGAAAATGTGGAGTTACCGTTGATTTACAGAGGAATCGGAAAGAAGGAACGCAGAGAGTTAGCTTTAGCATCCTTAGAGATGGTTGGTTTGGCACATCGATTGGATCACAAACCGGCTGAAATGTCCGGAGGACAGCAACAAAGAGTTGCCATAGCAAGAGCAATTGCAGCAAAGCCACCGGTGATTTTGGCAGATGAGCCAACCGGTAACTTAGATTCCCGTTCCAGCAAGGAAATTCTTGAGATTTTAAAGAATCTTCATAGAGATGGAAGAACGGTAATCCTTATTACCCACGATAACGACATTGCGGCTCAGGCGAAACGTGTAATACGAATTCGTGACGGAAGAATAGAAGCAGATTATCTGAATGAAGAAAACGAGAGGGAGGATGCATAAAGATGAAGAAAAATAAGAATCAGGTAGAAGCAGTGGATGGAGCTGTTACCGCACCAAAGCAGAAGAAACCAATAAAAACAGGAAAGGTCGTAGGAATAGCTATTGCAATTACCGTAGTGGCATTATTTATATTGTCTAAGATAGTAGGAGCAATTACACCGGATGCGGCGCAGATGGTTACTGTTGATGAAGCACAGATTCGTGATATAGAAGAAACTATAGATACCAGCGGATTTATTGAAAGCAGTAACGAAAAAACATATTTTTCACCGGTCAATGCTGTGATCAGTGAATGCAATGTGGAATTAGGTGCTATCGTAGAAAATGGAGCTCAGCTGTTAAGCTATGACTTGACAGATTTAGAGACTGCCGCAAAACAGGCTGAACTGACAGATAAAGCAGCCCAGAGTGGATATGCCAATACTTTACAGGCAGGAAATGAAAGTGAAGCAAAGCTTACAGATTCCACAACAAATGTAGCAAAATATGAACAATTAGTTGCAAGTGCAGAAGCAGATGTGAAATATTTAAATACTAAAATTGCTGAGTTTAATCAGGAACTTACAAAATTAACAGGAAGTGGTGAAAAGCTTTCTGAAAGTGCAATTAAGAGAAAAGGTGAATTAGAAGATGCTATTTTCATTCATCAGCAGCGTTTAGAAAATATGCAGAGTGAACTTACAAAGTATAACAGTAAGTTAGCGGAATATCAAGGTGAAAAGGCAAGTGCAGAAGCAGGAAAATTAAGCGGAAATGCAAGGGCACAGATTGCAGCAGAAAAAGAATTATCTCAATTGAACAGTGCAAGTGCAAAGAAGGATTTAGAGCAGGCGAAAGCAGGCGTAACCTCTGAGTTTAAAGGCGTTGTAACTGCGGTGCAGGTGGAAAAAGGCGGTATGGCAGCAAAAGGTGCAGCATTATTTACCATTGCAGATGTAAGCAGCGTAAAAATAAGTGTAAATGTTTCCAAAAATGATCTGGAACGTTTGAAAGAAGGTCAGAATGCAGAGGTAACCATTGCAGGAAAAGAATATAAGGGTACCGTAACTAAAATCAACCATCAGGCAGTGAAAAACCAGCAGGGAACTCCAGTGATTACTGCAGAAGTTACTGTAAATGAAACAGATGGAGATATTTATCTTGGAATCGAGGCAAATGTAGTGATACACACAGCCAGTGCAGCCGGTGTAGTGACAATTCCGATGCAGGCATTGAATTCAGGCAGTGATGGTGATTTCTGCTATGTGGTGGTAAACGGCGTGGTAGAAAAAAGAAATGTGACCATTGGTGCATCCGATGGTGAGTATGTGGAAGTTTTAGAGGGTATCAAAGAAGGAGAAGAAGTGATTACTGTAGTTACCGGAGATTTGTCAGAAGGTATGCAGGTTATGACTCAGAAAAGTGACACAGCGGATATGACAGAAGAGGCAGTAACGGAAGAATAAAGGAGAGAAAGCTATGGCACAGTTAAAAGAATATGTGAAAATGGCATTGGATAACATTCGTGCCAATAAAGGCCGTTCCATTCTTACCATGCTGGGTATTATTATTGGTATTTCTTCGGTTATTATGATTATATCTTTAGGAAATGGTGCCAAGGGGCAGATTTCTGATGAATTGAACGGCATTGCCGGAGGACAGATTTATGTTTATCCAAATGAAAGAGATGAAAGTCTGGAAAATCCTATTGAGGCAGAGGATTTCGCGGCAGTGAAAGAACAGGTGGAACATGTAAAGGGTGCATCTATTCAGGAGATGCAATATGGAAATACTTCCA
The DNA here is from genome assembly GCA_045126515.1 of Lachnospiraceae bacterium. Lineage (GTDB taxonomy): Bacteria > Bacillota > Clostridia > Lachnospirales > Lachnospiraceae > RUG11237. Next base: position 15,011 of record JBGVOM010000126.1, on the reverse strand, counting down.
GTAGTAAGGGAACTTTTGAAGTATATATCAATCTTGGAATGGAAGATTTAAAATATTTGTTAAATTCTGAATTAAAATATGGAAGATACTTTACACAGAGTGATGTGGCTTCTGCCAACAATGTCTGCGTTATTGACGAAAACAGTGCAGTGACTTTATTCGGAACCAGTGATGTGGTGGGAATGGAAGTGGATGTTACACTGTATGGATTTACCAGAAGTTTTCGAATTATAGGTGTAACCAGAGTGGAGGATGGAGACCTTTTCTCCATGAGTTATGGAAGTGATGTTATCATGTTGGAAGCTCCTTACACAGCTATTGATGCAGTTATAGGATATGAACGCGAAGATTTTGGTTATATGTATGTGGTGTCAGAAGAGCCACAGTATTCCAAACAGGTTGCCCAGGATGTAATCAGCCTTTTGGAAAAACGTCATCAATGTCCGGGTCAAGATGCCTATTTGATGCAGAGTTTTGAAGACGAGATGAGTTCTATTATGGTGGTACTGGATATGGTAACCTGCTTTATTGTATTGGTAGCAGCGATTTCCTTGTTGGTAGGTGGTATCGGTGTTATGAACATTATGCTGGTATCTGTTACAGAGCGAACCAGAGAAATCGGTATTCGAAAAGCGCTGGGTGCCAGAACAAAGTCTATTATGATGCAGTTTTTGGCAGAATCTGCCATCATTACTTTGATTGGTGGTGTGATTGGAATTCTTTTAGGAATCGGTGGTGCGTATCTGGTGTGCGTATTTGCGCCGATTTCACCGAGAATCAGTGTCAGCACTATAGTAATAGCAACATTATTTTCTTCCGCAGTGGGTATTTTCTTCGGAATTTATCCGGCGAAAAAAGCAGCTAAGATGAACCCGATTGAGGCATTGAGGTTCCAGTAAAAATGATAACTTATAAAACCTTTGGCATAGTAATTTGAATTATTATGTCAAAGGTTTTGTGCGTTTTGGATAAAAAAAGAAATAAAAAGGAAATGAAATTGTAATATTTGACAGAAAAAAGATGCGGTGCTATACTACACCTATGTGAGGCATAAAAAATCTTATTTTGAAAAATAAGAAGACATAAGATGAGGTGTGGGGAATGAAAAAAAGCATATCGTTTAGCATAATTCCAGCAGTATTGTTGTACGGAATATTACCATTTATAGTGAGATTACATATAGAAGAAATTGATTTATGGAATTACCCGTGGTTTCCAAATCAGTCACAATGGGGGGATTTCTTTTTATATGGAAAAATGCAACTGTTTTTGGTAATATCTGTTGGAGTAGCAATGATTCTGCTGGACACTTTTTTTATAAAAAATGAAAAAGTATTATTTGAAAAATCATGGTTTCTGCTATTGGCTTATAGTATTTTGTGCTTGTTGTCAGCGGCCTTTTCACAACATAAAGAAATCAGTTTTCATGGAAGTATTGAGCAGTATGAGTCGGTATGGGTTTTAGTGGGATACTGTGTAGTGTGCTGTTATGGATTTTCCATCGCAAAAAGCAGGGAAAATATTGCATGTATTGGTGGGATTTTTGCGGTAGTAGCTATTGCACTGGGAATTTTAGGAGTGAGTCAGTTAGTTCACAAAGATTTTTTATCATGGTCTGTTATACAGAATCTCCTGGTACCAGATAGTCTGGCAGAATATAAAGATAATATTCAATTTAATTTTTCACAGGAATCAACAAAAAGCGTATATATGACTTTTTATAATCCAAATTATGCAGGGGTATTTTCAGGAATGATGATTCCGGTTCTGGTGGGAGTTAGTTGTTCTTCCTCGAGGAAATGGCTTCGTGTTCTCGCAACTCTTGCAGTGATTCTGCAGACGATTTGCCTTATTGGCAGCGGTTCTAAAAGTGCCATTGCTGCTCTTATAGTAGTGGGAGTAGTTTTTGGAGTCTTTTTATGTATACGGGACAGAAAAAGATACAAATTGATTTTTCTGGTAGTGGTGAGTTTTCTGTTTTTGTGGCTAGGATATGATTTTATTTTGGGGAATCACAGTATTACGGCTTTCGTGGAGGGATTTTCATTTGGAGAGAGGGATTACGGTTTAGAAGATATTCAGGTAGAGAGCGACAAGGTGAAGGTTACATTTCGTGGGGAACAGTTCAGCTTCTGGCAGGAGAAGCAGAATGGAAGTCCTGCCCTCTATTTGGCGGATGAGTCAGGAAAGTTGATGGCTTATGAGTATAATGCAGAGGAAAATGCATGTGTACCGGAAAAAGAGGAACTTAAGGACATTTTACTGGGATGTTATGAAAAGCAGGGAATATCCTACATTTTCATGGAATATAAAGAGTTATGTTGGATGTTTACCAATGAAACAGAAGATGGTGGATATACCTATCTGACCTTGTATGGAAAGGCAGACAACATAGAAAAAGCAGAAACGTGTTTTTCTGAAAAGCTAGACGGAGCATTTACTTATCGGGGATATATATGGAATAGAACGATTCCACTGTTGAAACAGCATATTTTGCTGGGTAGCGGACCAGACACATTTTTAGTGACTTTTCCGCAAAATGATTATGTGGCAAGGGCAGCAGCCAAAAAAGGTTTTTTCACGGAAATTCTTACGAGACCGCACAATATGTATTTGCAAACTGCATTGCAGACAGGCGTAATTTCACTTGTATGTATGCTGGGATTTATGGGGATAATCTTATGCAATGTAGTAAAAAAGATAAAAAGTTATTCAAAAGCAGAAGAAAGTTCTGTGGAAGCAAAAATGCTTCCGGCGATTTTAGGAGGTGTTTTAGTTTATCTCATCTCAGGCATTGCCAATGATTCTACTGTGGCAGTAGCTCCTTTTTTCTGGCTGTTATTGGGGATAATGTCCGGATTAAGCAACAAAAAGACGGTGAAATAAGCATGCGATTTTGTATGTTTATATATAAATAATAAAAGGAGGAAAGGTACGTATGAAGAAACAAAACATTTTATGGAAGAAAAGAATTGCTTTTCTTTTAAGTACAGCTTTGATTTTTGGGGAAATCGGCAGCAATGCTGCTACGATCAGAGCTGCTGAAGTACCAAAGAACACGTCAACTACAGAAACAGAGAAGAATGTTGAAAAAACGCTTCCTGTTCCGGACGAGTACATTTCCCTGAATGAAACAGAGGAAACAGCGGAAGTGAAAGAAGCAACAGTGAATGCAGGCAGTCAGAAAGGCAGTGGAGAAGAAATTATTCCAATTATTGGCAAGGACGACTGGAAAGCAAAAGAACAGGAAAGTGAAGTTGCGGAAGAAAAAGTAAACAGTGCAGCCACTGAAGCCCCTGAAGAGCAGGAAGCAATGCCTTCGGTAATTCCGGTGATTGCTGAACAGGAAGCTGAGGTGAATGTGCTGGAAATTAATGCTTCTGATGTAACCACACCGGCAGCAATTACCGTTGGTGAAGTGATTTCCAGAAGTGGATATAAAAACACTTATGGGGAATATGTCACAGAACAGTTTTCGTTTGTGCCGGAAGAAGATGGCTATTATAGTATGGAATTGACACAGCAGCGTAATACTAGTATGAGTGTATATCTATATAAAGGAGAAGAGTATTGTTGGAGTCGGTCGTTATCTACTTATAGTGATTTTACAGAGTTTATGTCATACAAGTTAGAGAAAGGTGAAAATTATACTTGGAAGATAGAATACGAATTGTATGAGGAAGACTCAAACTTTAAAATTTTATTTGACAAGAATAGCAAATTGCAGGTAAATGACAATCAGGTAACGGGTACAGTAGGTAGAAAAGCTTCCTTTGAGTATCCAATGAAACAAACTGGTTTAATACAAATTTCAATTGAAAGTGAAAAGGGGTATAGCTATTATCTTGTTAGCAATGGCGGAAGTAGATATAAAATTTCAAACGATACACCATTAAAAATATTCTATACGGATATGACGTACTTAAATCCTAGATTTGATTTGTGGAAGAATAGTGAAGAGGAAGATAAGGTAACAGTGAAGTTTGAAGTAGTGCCTGCTTCTTCTATAGAACAAACAGGAGTACTAAAGACAATACAGGCAAGTAAGAAGCAGAGTCCGAATGGCTATTTTGAAAAAGAAATTTTAGTAGCTTTTACACCACAGGAAAGTGGTTGTTATGCTTTTGAAAGTGAGATTTGGGATGAATATTGTAATGTAGGTGAAGCTCTTTATGCGTATAGCGAAACAACAGATGGAACAGGTTGTTATAGTTGGGTTAATAGTTTAGGAGGGATTAATGGCTCTGTAATAGCTGAGTTAGAAGTAGGAAAGACATATTGTTTTTACGTAGGACAGACTTATTATAGAACGGATATAGAGGATGTTACAACAGAAATTCCGGTTATGCTTACAAAATTGGAGAGTCAGAAGGTGGAACTAGGAAATAAAATTTCTCTTAGTAAGGCTGCAAAACTAACATTTGATGTAGAAGCAGATAAATTCTATCAGGTCATTTTTAATTCTAATGATGAAAGAATGTATGGAATGACATATTCTAATTTGCAAGATATGAGTTTCTATAGCTATTCAGGAAACTATTCTGTGAATAAGTATTCAAATAAGAAAATGCATGCCAATGAATCTGGGGAAGCCAGCCTGATGTTTACAAGGACGCAGGACCTTGATACAGATGGTTCTTATACGGTAGAAATAAGAGAGTATGACGTGCCAGAGTTACAGGAAAATGTTGTTCTAGAAAACGAAGATTCCTTGTCAGCGTATGATTATATGCTATGTAAATTTACTCCGGAAACAGATGGAACATATAATTTCTGGGGAATAAGTTACACAAATACTTGGCAGAATCTTTACATATGCTATAGGGAAAATGGATATTTTTATCAGATAACAGAGCTAGGTTACAGTGATGAGATTGATATATCTTTAGATTTAGCACAAGATGTTACATATTATTTAGTAAATGCAGGAGGTGTAGCAGAACCGGGAGATTATCTCATCTGTCAGGGAAAAGCTGCAAATGCATCCATCGATTTGACCAACAGCACAGAAGGAAGTGCCGAGATTGAGATGTACAAGTCAGCAAAAGTACAGATTAACATACCGGAAAAGGGATTCTATCAGCTGACAGCGACAGGTAGTGCGGATAGTTATCATATTAATTATGAGGATGCGACTACTTTATATAAAGGAATTAGCAAGACAGTATATTTCAACCAGGCAGGAGAATTTACGATTAATTTATCCAGAGAATTTCCAAAAGGCAGTGGAAAAGACAAGGTTACATTTGCTATAAAAAAGAATGACAGCATCGGTTCTTTGAAGGATTATACTACAGAAGATCCATCAAAGCAGGAAGTTGTATTAGGAGATTCTAATGATGTTTGCTGGTACCAGTTCACACCGGAAGAAACGGGAAGCTATATTTTTAGTATAGGAAGCAGAGACGATGAAGAAATGGCTGTTTCTTTAGAGTTTTACAAAGAAGATAAGCAGGAAAATTGTTTATGTTCTATGGACTATAGCTCGTATGGCTCATGGAACAATAGAACATACTATTTAGATAGCAGTTTACAACAGGGAACTACCTATTATGTAAAGGCAACTACAGAATCAGATGGAGCCAGTGCGGACCTTTGCGTATTAAAAAGTGAAGAAGGAAAGGTAGAAAAGTTAGATGAAGCCGTTTCCTTAAATACAATTTATGCTGCTAATTTCAAATGTAATATTCCGGAAGACGGTATCTATGAAATTAAGGTTCAGGCACAAAAAGAATATCTGGATTATGCTATTCGAATAGACGGAGAATATAGTTCATCATGGTGTAATGATTCTGATGAAAGTTATACGCACTATGCATATCTTACAGTAGGAACAAGAAATATTGTAGTTTCACCATACTATGGAGATGTTGGGGAAGATACTATTTCCATTTCTCTTTCGAAAGTAGACACAAAAACAGAGTTGAAAAATATTACCCTGGAAAAAGAAGAAACATGGGTAAAATATACACCGGAAGAATCCGGCTACTATATGTTAGGAAGTATATTAGAACAGCAGAATGAGGATTACGGATATTATGTATGGGCTAATTTGTATCAAAGAACAGCAGATAATTGTTTGTCATCCTGCGATGATGGCTATGATTTAGGTGGAGAGATTAGAATAAGTTACTATCTGGAAAAAGGATATGAGTACTTTATTCGGATAAAAGGATATAAAGCGCCTAGTTATGCAACTGTGTATGCTCAAAAGAACGAAAATGTGGAAGGAATGTTGAATCAGGAAATGGAACTTAGCTTTGCAAAAGCGTGTGATATTACCATTCCGGATTTGACGAATGGATTTTATGAGATAACACTGGAAGGGGATATAGACAAATACTCTATAGGTTATGTGAAAGGAAATTATTATAGCACGCGTCCAAGTGCTTTTGGAACTGAAAATACAAAGATAATCTATTTGCGTTCTTACGATTTAGAATACAATGATAGCAGAACGTGTTTTGAAATCATAGCCAAAGGAACGCCGGCAGACAATAGCTGCAAAGTAAAGATTTGTAAAGTAGAAGTATCACCGCAGGAAATTAAACTGGGTAATACGATTACAAAAACAGCAGAATCTGATGTAGAAGCTTATTCATTTACACCGGATAAAACAGGATATTACAGTATTGCATGTAACGGACTCTCAGATTGCATATATATGTACAATGAGGATGATGATTATTTGGATTCTTGGTGGGATCAGAGATTATATGCAGGTATCACATATAAGTTTTTCATACTTAATGAAAAAGGAAATAATTATTCTTTCACACTGAGTAAAAAGAATCGTATGTATGTTTATGACTATAATACTTATAATGCATTTATAGCTTCCGGTGGTTCTATCAGTATACAGAAATCTGAAGATATTACAGAGGATATGTGGGAAGATGAATTATACTCTATGAACAATATGTGGGATGGAAATTATCTCGTATGTAGTGCCAAGAATTTCAAAAATAAAAATGACATCTGGTTTTTAGGTTATTCTCAATATATGGAATTAGACAGCAGTGCAACCACTTATCAGCCAATCGAAGCATATCTGCAGGAATACGGTTATTCTTATGATACAAACACTTATGAATATAAGTACCAGTATCTGTGTGATAACCAAGGAAATAAATTAAATGGAAACAGTCCGTTGACAGAGCCATATATTGCATATGCAGTTTTTGCACCGGAATATGTACCAGTAGAAAAGATTACCATTCAGGGAACCAGTGCATTAGAGTTAGGAGCAACGGCAAAACTTACAGCAAAATTAGAAACAGGATTAATCTTTGAACCAACCAATAAAAATGTAACCTGGTCCAGTTCAGACAGCAGTATTGTTTCTGTAGATGCGCAAGGAAATATCAAAGCTAATAAAGTAGGAAAAGCAGTAATTACCTGTAAATCACAGGATAAAGCAGGAAACAGTGGCTCAATTACAATTGTGGTTGCACAAAATGTAGTTTATGCATCCAAGGTTGTAATTACAGGTTCTACGAAAGTTAATGTTGGTGAAAGCATTACATTGAAGGCTTCTATAGATACGGCAGGAAAAGGAAAGCCAACCAAAGATGGTGTAACTTGGACATCTTCTGACAAAACAGTTGCAAAAGTGGATGCAAAAGGTAAAGTTACCGGAGTAAGAGCCGGAAAAGTAACTATTACAGCGGTTTCTAATGATGGTAAAGCAAAGGCAGATTATACGATTACTGTAAAAAATATCAATGCAAAGAAAATTTCTTTGAATGAATCAAAGATAACCATGAAAAAAGGAACCACATACCAGTGGCTGGAAGTAAGCTTTAGTCCAAAGAATACCACAGATAAGAAGATTAAGTGGACAACTTCAAACAAAAAGGTTGCAACGGTTGATAAAAAAGGAAATATTAAGGCAGTTGGTATAGGTAAAGCGGAGATTACGGCTACTAGCAGTAACGGTAAAAAAGATACGGTAAAGGTAACAGTAACTAAGGATAGTCTGAAAGCAAAGAAAATTTCGCTTCCATCTAAAAAAACTATGAAAGTAGGAGAAAAATTAACACTTTCAGCGGAATTTACACCGGTAAATACCACAAATAAGAAAGTAAAATGGGAAAGTTCTAATACGAAAGTGGCTACGGTAAGTTCAAAAGGAGTTGTAAAGGCGAAAAAGACAGGAACAGTTATTATCAAGGTAACAACTCAGGATGGAACTAAGAAAACAGCGAAATGTAAGATTACAGTAAAAAAAGCTAAGTAATTAGCAAAATCAGAAAAAATAGCCAGCCGATTTTTCGGCTGGCTGTTTTTGAACACGTTTACGTTGATTCTGCTTATGATATTTCCCATGTGAGCATAGAATATAAGTTTTTTTCTGTAGGAACCTCTGGCGATATTAGAATGTCTGTAGTTGATGGAATCTCTGGTGTAATTGGTTCCAGTGTTGGCGTCAATGTTCCGGTGATTTTTTTCTGTTCATTTTGCATCTTTGCATTTTTCTCACTTTCTGTAGATACTTTCTTGCTTTTTACTGTAATCACATAATTTGCTTTTACCTTTTTATTTTCTATGCTGATAACAGTGATAGTTGTTACGCCTTCTTTCTTTGCGACTATTTTGCCACTCGAGTCCACCTGTGCCACGGATATATTGCTACTGCGATACCAGAATTTTTTCTCTGCTGTTTTTGGTGAAATGGTTGTTTTAAGACTCAGCTTTTCCCCAACAGCTAATTCTTTCTTTGTTCCACTGAGTTTTACACTTTTTATCTTACTATACACTGTGATTTTACAGGAAGCTTTTACCTTCTTATTACTCATACTGGTGGCAGTGATAATTACCTTTCCGGCTTTTTTTGCGTTTACCTTCCCTTTGGAATCTACGGTAGCAATCTTTTTATTTGAAGATTTCCATATCACTTTGCTAGAGGCATTAATTGGAGATGCAGAGGCATATAGGCTTATTTTATCTCCTGCTTTCAGTTTTAACGAAGATTTGTTCATAGTAAGTTTTGTAAGCTTTACTTTGGCGGGTGTATATCCATTTATCGATAACACAACACTTCCGTTTTTTGGTAGTTTTGTATATGCGATTCTATTAGAAGCATACATTTCATGAGGCAGTCTTACATCCAGCTGTACATTTTTTGGGGTTTTTATGTATTTTAAACTGTTACAGCCCGTGAACATATCTCCGACACCTACGATATAATCACCTACCACTTTTGAGGCTAATTTCGTAGACAATGTAAAATTTTCTATGTTCAATTCTTCTAATTTACTACAACCATAAAACATAAGCTGCATATTAGACACATTTGAAGTTTTAAAATTCCTTAAATCTAATTTTCTCAAATTTGAACAATTCCAAAACATCATAGACATACAGGTTACCTTTGACGTATTCCATCCACTCAAATCCAATGTTTCCAGACTACTACAATTACCAAATGTCTGCCCCATATATGACTTTGATACATCTAAGTTGTTTAAATAAACGTTTTTTAAACTTGTACACATAAAGAATGTAGCATGCATATTACTAATTGTAGATTTGTGAATTGTATTTAAATTTATTTTCTTTAGGTTAGTACATTTTACAAACATTTCTGCCATAATGCAATTTTTAAAACCAAGACTGCTTAAATCAATGGTTTTTAAACTTGTACATCCATTAAACATGGACCACGTTGATTCTATGTTGGAAGCATTTGCATTGTCAAAATATATATTTTCCAGGCTTGTGCAATTAAAAAACATTTCTCGCATATTTTTCAATTTTGGTGCATTGACTCCGCGCATATCCACCGTTTTTAATTGCTTACACGATTTCCAAACCAACCCTCCATGACTGTAGCAAAACATATTTGACATATCCGTTACTTGGGGTATTTGTAAATTTTTCATATTTACTGTTTTTAGTTTAAGACACTTCCCAAACATTCCCTTTAAACTTTTGGCATTAGACAAATCCATATTACTCATATCAATGGTTTCCAATTGTATATTTTCACAATCGAAAATGGATTCTATATTTGTCGCTTTTGATAAATCCATCCCACTCATATTAATTTTTTTTAGTTTTTTGCATCCTAGAAACATATCCGCTACTTTTTTGGCATTTGGGGCACTAAGATTACTCAGGTCCACGTTTTCTAAGCTTGTGCAACTACTGAATACATAATATAGTTGTGTGATCTTGTGCAAATTTAATCCACTCATATTAACAGTTTTCAATTTTTTGCAATTTGCAAACATATTATCCATGCTGGTTACTTTTGAAGTATTCCATGAGCTTAAATTCATTGTTTGTAGATTGCTACAACCTAAAAACATGTCCTCCATATTGGTTACGTTTGAAGTATTCCATGAGCTTAGATTTATTGTCTTCAAACTGCTACAACTTGAAAACATATCTTTCATGTTGGTTACGTTTGAAGTATTCAATGAACTTAGATTTATTGTTTTCAAACTGCTGCAATTTGTAAACATGCTTTCCATGCTAGTCACGTTTGATGTGTCTGTTTTACTTAAATCCAATGTTTGTAGACTGCTGCATTCTGCAAACATGCTTTCCATGCCAGTTACGTTTGAGGTATTCAATGAACTTAGATTTACTGTTTTTAAACTGCTACATTCTTCAAATAAACCATACATATTTGTTACTTTTGATGTATCTAATTTACCAAAATTCACATTTACCAAATTTGTACATCCATAGAACGTTTGTATCATATTGGTCACTTTAGAAGAATTTTTTGCTATAAATTCCACCTGTGTCAAATTAGAATAATTATAAAAAAGCCCCTCTAAATCAGTACATTTTTCTGTGACAATTACTTTTGCTGTTTTTACCTTATCACGATATGCTTCGTCATAAACATATCCATTATCTACTGTAGTGAGGTTCCCCTCCTTGTCCAGTACCCATATACCACCAGAACTATACTGTCCCTCAATGACATTTATTGTACACTGTACTTTTATATTTTCATCTGCAACACTGGTACCTGTGACAACAGCTGTTCCTGCCTTTTTTGTACTTATATGACAATTTTCCATACCATCGTAACTATGATCTACTGTTACTATTGTTGTATCTGATGTTTCCCAAGTCATATTCGTATTTGCGTTTTGGGGCATTGTATTTGTTTTATCTACATTTATCCACAATTCATCGCCAACTTTACATACCATTTCAGACTTCTCCAGCAAAAGTTTTGTGGGTCTGTCAGTACTTACATTTGCTTTTACCGTTATTGAGTTTGTAACTGTTAGTAGCATACATGCAAATAGAATGGTTACAAAACTTGATATTTTCTTTTGTTCTTTTCTCATATTATCCCTCCATTAATTATGTCTATCTTACATATGTATTTATATCGGCATAGAAAAGTTTTTCCTTCAATAAGAACCTAAGATATATGCACAAGGGCAGTGTTGTTTTTAGGCAAAAAGCATTATTTGAAAGTATTGCAGCATAAAATGGGTATTGATACAAAATAATGTTGTGGTATACTTAAAGTCAGAAACAGAAAGAGTCATTATTGTATGATGCATATAGAGAGGAAGAAAGCAATGAAAATCGTCGTATTAGCTGGTGGAACCAGTACAGAAAGAGAAGTATCTTTAAATTCAGGAAAAATGGTCTGTAAAGCATTGAGAAGCAAAGGACATCAGGCAGTGTTGCTGGATGTGTTTATGGGATATGAAAGTAACAATCCGATGGAATTATATAATACACAGACAGATGTAGATGCAGTAGCAGCTTCTTTAAGTGGAAGAGTGGAAGAAGTAGAAAAGCTGGTGAAAGAGAGAAAGGAAAGAAAACAGAGCTTTTTTGGACCGAATGTACTGACGCTTTGCAAAGATGCTGATGTTGCATTTATGGCGCTTCATGGACAGAATGGAGAGGACGGAAAAATTCAGGCGGCTTTTGATTTGCTGGGAATTTCATATACAGGTGCCGGAAGTCTTGGCAGTGCGCTGGCAATGGATAAAGGATTGTCAAAACAGATTTTTCTTCATTATCAGGTACCAACTCCAAAGTCAGTATTATTTACAAGACAGGCACCAATGAACGAGATGCCTTTTGAAAAAGGAGCAGTAGTAAAACCATGCTGCGGTGGTTCCAGTGTAGGGGTTACTATTGCAAAAACACAGGAAGAATACCACAAGGCGTTGGAAGCTGCTTTTGCCTTGGAAAATGAAGTGTTAGTGGAAGAATACGTAAGCGGAAGAGAGTTTTCGATTGGAGTAATGAACGGAAGAGCATTGCCAATTATTGAAATTGAACCATTGGAAGGTTTTTATGATTACACCAATAAGTATCAGGCAGGTAAGACAAAAGAAACATGTCCTGCGGTTTTACCACAGGATATTACAGAAAAGCTTCAGAGAGAAGCAGAGCATGCTTACCGTGCATTAAAATTACAGGTATATGCCAGAATTGACTTTTTGTTAGATGAAAACAACGATATTTATTGTCTGGAAGCAAACACGTTACCGGGTATGACAGCCACCAGTCTTCTGCCACAGGAAGCAGCAGTGGAAGGAATGTCATTTGAAGACTTATGTGAAAAAATTGTGGAAGACTCTTTAAAAGTAGAGAGAGCATAAGGCGTGATAAATTGAAACGGTAGAAAAGGAGAAAAGAGATGCATCTTACAGCTGCCAAAATTGGAGAATTTTGTAAAGGAAAAGTAATAGGAAATCCGGAAGAAATTGTAACAAACATTACCATCGACAGCCGCCAGGCAACAGAAGGCTCCATGTTTGTTGCAGTAAAAGGGGAAAAGGTGGACGGACACAAATTTGTAAAAGATACCTTTGAAAAAGGTGCAGTCTGTGCTTTGGTAGAGCAGGTGCCGGAGGCGGAGGGAACCTACATATTAGTGGAATCTACCTTGCAGGCAATGAAAGACATTGCAGAAGGTTATCGAAAAACTTTAAAAGCAAAAGTTGTGGGAATTACCGGAAGTGTGGGAAAGACAAGTACAAAAGAAATGGTGGCCTCCATTCTGGAACAAAAATATAAAGTGACAAAAACTCTGGGAAACTTTAACAATGAAATTGGACTTCCTTTAACAGTATTTCGGATTCAGGAAGACGATGACATTGCAATTTTGGAAATGGGAATCAGCGATTTTGGAGAAATGAGTCGTCTGACAAAAATAGCAAGACCGGACATCTGTATTATTACTAACATAGGTCAGTGTCATTTGGAAAATTTAGGTGACAGAGATGGTGTTTTAAAAGCAAAAAGCGAAATTTTTGAAGGTATGCAGAAAAACGGAATTGTGATTTTGAACGGTGAAGATGATAAACTGCAGACAATCAAAGAGGTCCGCGGTATCAAACCGAAGTTCTTTGGATTAAAAGAAAATGGGGAAAACTTTTGTGTGGCAAAAAATATTGTGGATAAAGGCATGGAAGGTACCGAGCTTACTATTTCTTTCGAAGATGGAGAAAGTATTCAGGCATTGATTCCTATTGCCGGAGGCCATATGGTATATAACGCCATGGCGGGAGCGATTGCCGGGAAAGTATTAGGGCTTACCAACGAAGAAATTCAGGCAGGTATTGAAAACTATCAGTCCATTGCCGGCAGAAACAACACCATCCGGACAGAAAATTTTACCATTTTAGATGATTGTTATAATGCTAATCCAATGTCCATGAAAGCGGCGGTTGATATTATTGCAAAGTCAAAGGGAAGAAAAGTAGCCATTCTTGGGGATATGTTTGAATTGGGAGAGGATGAGCTTAAACTTCACAGAGAAGTAGGAGCTCATGCAGGAAAAGCAGGGATTGATTTGCTTATTTGTGTGGGAGAACGTTCGAAAGAAATGGCGGAAGAAGCCGGAAAGTGCACAGGCAAAGTAGTACTTCACTATCAGGACAGAGAAGAAGTTATTGCCAGAATAGGAACTCTTTTGGAAAAAGGAGATACCATATTGGTAAAGGCATCCCATGGCATGGGATTTGATAAGATTGTGAAGTATTTGCAAGAATTATAAACGGTTAAAAAATGGAAATCTAAAAAACAAAACGGTTGAAATTATATTGAAATACGGTTGACAAATGGAAATTCACCACCTATACTTATAGTAGAAGGTGGTGTTTTTTATGACAATCGATGAAATGAAAAAAAAGAAACAGGAAAAGGGATATACTTATGCGCAGATGTCAGAACTGTCGGGAGTACCTTTGGGAACCATACAAAAGATTTTTTCCGGTGAAACGCTAAGTCCCCGGTACGATACCTTGCTGGCACTAGAGCAGTTATTTTCGGAGTCTTCTATGATACAGGAGACAGTAGCTTATTCTGCTCATGGACAGGGAAGCTATACCATTGAAGATTATTTGGCACTGCCGGACGAGCAGAGGGTAGAATTAATTGATGGATATTTTTATGACATGGCAGCACCTGTGCCATTGCATCAGCGGATTGCCGGGGAGATACATCGTCAGATTGCAAATTTCATTTTGGATCATGATGGGGAATGTATTCCATTTGTGGCACCGGTAGATGTTCAATTGGATTGTGATGAAAAAACCATGGTTCAGCCGGATGTAATCATTTTATGTGACAAAGAAAAAATGCACAGACGTTGTCTGCATGGTGCACCGGATTTTGTGTTGGAAGTTATTTCTCCTTCTACCAAGAGAAAAGATTACACTAAGAAGCTGTCTAAATATATGGCAGCGGGAGTGAGAGAATATTGGATTTTAGACCCATATCAGCAAAAGCTAATCGTTTATTTCTTTGAAAGTGAAACATGTCCCGTAATCTATGGCATCAATGAGCAGGTTCCTATTGGGATTTATCATGGGGACTTGATAATTGAATTTAAGCATATTGCAAAGTGGGTTGCAGAGGAAAATAATATGTGACGATTCAAGGGGAGTGATTTTACGGACGCTCATAGGCGGTATCACTTCTTCCTTGGAAGGCAGTGGCAACGCAAATACGAACTAACTGTCAAGGGCGGCTAAGACGTTCCAGAAAGCTGTCACGCCTAAGCCGCCCTT